>NZ_JBVKDQ010000002.1:0-149039 GCF_055633755.1 Amycolatopsis sp. NPDC114484
CCAAACCCTCGGCTGGCACACACCCGCCGAAGCCCTCGCCACGCTACTCTCAGGCCACCAGACACCAGGTGTTGCAACCACCACCTGAATCCGCCAAGGCCTGGTGTACCACCACGCGCAGGGTCGAGGCCTGCTGCCGCTGGGGCTGGAACAGGAGATCCGCGCACTGGACCATCCGCCGCTGCCGTGGGACGCGCAGCTGGCCCGGTGGTTCGACGAGCACGTCCACGCGGAGCAGCCGGTGCGCAGCTATGTGCGGGCGTCGCGCCGTCAGTCGGCGACGCCGGACATCCCGCGCCCGGGCCGGGTCTTCCCGGAGCGGGTCGAGCGCCGTGCGACCTTCGGCGTCGTGCTGGACACGTCCGGCTCGATGAACGCGGAACTGCTCGGCAAAGCGCTCGGCGCGATCGCGTCGTACGCGCGGGCCCGCGACGTCCCGGCCGCCCGGGTGGTGTTCTGCGACGCGGCCGCCTGCGACGCCGGATACCTCGCGGTGGAAGACATCGCGGGCCGGGTGAAGGTCCGCGGCCGCGGCGGCACCCGGCTGCAGCCCGGCGTCGACCTGCTGCGCCGCGCCCCGGACTTCCCGGCGGACGGCCCGGTCCTGATCATCACCGACGCGCAGTGCGACCACGTCCGGCCGCTGCGCGAACACGCGTTCCTGGTGCCGCGCGGCGCCCGGTTGCCGTTCGTGCCGCGCGGTCCGGTCTTCCGGGTGGAGTGAGGCCGGACCGCTTTATCAGCCTGGCGAATGTATTTCGCCGACAGCGGCCGGGGCGGGCATGCTGGCAGCGAGCGCCGAAATGGCCGGCGCCGTCGGCGCGTATCACGGCTCGCGGGGCACATTCCTCGCGAACGTGACCGGCGACGGCCGGGCGACACGGTGACCGTCCGGCGCTCGGGGCGACCGCATTCTCAACGGGCGAACTTTCGCGAAAAGGAATTCGCACGACGCTTCACCGCGCCGGACAACGCGACGAATACCGTTGACAATCAAGCAAAAGCCCCGCCACCGTCGGACATCAGGCCGCCAGCCGCTACGTCTGCTGTGCGGCGCACCTCGAGAACATCGGCTAGCAGGGTGTTTCCTGCGCGCCCGCGCCGTCGTTCGACTTGGTCGGCGCCACCGGTCAGGGCCTGCGCATCGAAGTGGTCCCGCCGACTGCCTAAAGAACCCGGCCGTTCCCGGCGGCGAAGCGAAGCACCTTCGCCGCCGGGAACGTTTCCTACCCGAGTTTCCAAGCCACCGCGTGCGTCTTCCATCCCGTGGTGTCCGCACTCCCGACCACATACCCGCTGTCGGTGATCCATTCGCCCTTGCTGTAAGTGCCGCCCGGCAGAAGCCCGAACTGCACGATGTTCCCGTTGTCGTACCAAACAGTCGCGCGCTTCTGCGAAGCCCCCACCGCGTTCCCGTTCGAGTCGACCCCGGCGACGTCTCCGTCGATGACGTAAATGTTTCCGTCCGGATCCCACAGCACCGAATCCCGGTCCGGCGGATAGAGATAGCCGGTCCCGGTCACGTGCCCGGCAGGGCTGACCTGACTGAGCCAGACCGGATGCGGGCTCGGCCAGTCGAGGCGCCGCAGGACCCCGTCGCGGTCCCACGTCACCGGCGCGGAGGTCCCGTGCTCGACGTCGGTCAGGTGCCCGGCGATCGTCCCGTTCCGGTTCATCACGTTGTTCGCGCTGGCCCACGCCGACGGGGCCAGGCCGGTGATCGGCCCGCCGTTCACCCATCGCACGGAGCGCGCCCGCGTCGGGTTGGAGTCCTGGCCCGAGACGACGGTGCCGTCGGCTGAGATGCCGGTGGCGATGCACCATGTGTCGCCGGGCAGCGTGCCGAGGTCGGTGACCTGGCCGTCGGGGTCCCAGCGGAACGGGTGCTGCTGGTTGTCCGGCGTCAGCCATTCCCCGACGACCACACCGGTGTCGCTGATCTTCTCGCCCATCGCGTTGTGGTAGCCGGGCGGAAGCGGCATCAAGGTCACCTGGCCCGCGGCGTCCCAGCGCGCCGGGACGGCGATGGTCGGCGTCAGCACGTACCCGGCGGCGACGCCGTTGCTGTTGACGGCCCGCGCCTGCCCCTGGGCGGCGCCCGGGGTCGGCAGCGCGGTCGGGCGCCCGGCGGTGTCCCAGCGGACCGGGTGATCGAGGCGCGGGTCGCGGCCCGCCGACGACGTGCCCACCGCCGTCCCCGCCTCGTTGACCGCCAGCGCCATGCTCTGGTCGTCCCCGGGCAGCGGAACGAGATCCGTCGGCGCGAGCGGGTCGGCGTGCGCGGTTCCCGCTGTCGCGCCCGCGAACACGAGCAGTGCGGCGGCGAGCGAGCACGCGCGTCTTCGTCCGGTCGCACGATTCCTGGTCATCATGACTCCCCATCTGATCCGGCAGTGTGCGACAAGCAGTCGTTTCCCGAAGGGGCAGTGGTACGACGTGCGGGCGGAATTACTCCCGAAGTGCCGGATTTGCCTGCGGACAGCCGACGTATTTTTGCCGTTGTGTTAACCCTGGCGGCGTAAGCGACGGTCCCGGCGTGGCATGACCCACGCTCGGCGTGCGAGACCGGCCGCCGCCCATATGCTTCCGCGCATGGACGACCCGCACTACCTTTCCGGCCTGAACCTGACCGGACGCCGCGTCGTGGTGTTCGGCGGCGGTTCCGTTGCCCAGCGCCGCCTGCCCCGGCTGATCAGCGCGGGCGCCCGCGTCGAACTGGTGTCGCCGCACACGACGCCTTCGGTGCAGGGGATGGCGGACGCGGGCGAGCTGGTCTGGCATCGGCGCCGCTACGCCGAGGGCGACCTGCGGGACGCCTGGTACGGGCTGGCTTGTACGGACAGCCCGGAGACCAATGCCGAAATCTGCGCCGAGGCAGAGCGGGAGCGCGTCTTCTGCGTCCGCGCCGACGAGGGCGAGTCCGGCACCGCGGTGACCCCGGCGACCGGACGGCACGGCGGCCTGTTGTTCGGGGTCCTGTCCGGCGGCGAGCCGCTCCGTTCGGCCGCGGTCCGCGATTCGATGCTGGACGGCCTGCACGCGGGCACGATCGAGGACGGCCGCCAGCCGCATCCGGAAGGCACGCTGCCCGGCGTCGCGCTGGTCGGCGGCGGGCCCGGCGACCCGGACCTGATCACCGTCCGCGCCCGGCGGCTGCTCTCGCGCGCCGACGTCGTGGTCGTCGACCGGCTCGGCCCGCGCGATCTGCTGGACGAGCTCGCGCCGGAGGTCGAGGTGATCGACGCGGCGAAGATCCCGTACGGCCGCGCGGCGAGCCAGGACGTGATCAACCGGACGCTCATCGAAAAGGCCAAGGAAGGCAAGTTCGTCGTCCGGCTCAAGGGCGGCGACCCGTACCTGTTCGGCCGCGGCTTCGAAGAGGTCCAGGCGTGTGCCGAAGCCGGCGTGCCGGTGACCATGGTCCCGGGCATCACCTCGGCCTTCGCGGTGCCCGCGGTGGCGGACGTCCCGGTGACGCACCGCGGCGTCGCGCACGAGGTCGTCGTCGTGTCCGGGCACGTCGCGCCGGGGGACGAGCGGTCGCTGGTGGACTGGTCGCTGCTGGCCCGGATGCGCGGCACGATCGTGCTGATGATGGGCGTCGAACGGCTGCCGAAGTTCGCCGCCGCCCTGCTGGAGGGCGGCCGTCCGGGCGACACGCCGGTCGCGGTGGTCGAGGACGGGACGATGCGGACCCAGCGGGTCCTGCGGTCGACGCTCGCCTCGGTGGCCGGCGAAGCGGCGGCCGCGGGCGTGCGCCCGCCCGCGGTGATCGTGTTCGGCCCGGTGGCCGGGCTGGACCGGAATCAGGCCGGATAACGCAGACAGCACGCCGTTCGCGCGCGAAGATGTCCGGTATGACCCTGCCTGCCTTGCCCGAGGAGTCCTTCCAGCGAGTGCTCTGCGTCGTCGCGCACCCCGACGACATGGAGTACGGCACGTCCGCGGCCGTCGCGCGCTGGACCGCGCGCGGCATCGAGGTCGGGTACCTCCTGCTCACCCGAGGCGAGGCGGGCATGCCGAACCCGCCGGAGGAGACGGCCCGCCTGCGCGTCGCCGAGCAGCGCGCCGCCTGCGCGGCCGTCGGCGTCGAGCGCCTGACCGTCCTCGAACATCCGGACGGCGTGCTCGTCTACGGCCTCGACCTGCGCCGGGACATCTGCCGCGAGATCCGCCGGTTCAAGCCCGACGTCGTGCTCGGCTGCGGGTTCGAGGTCGAAACGCCCTACGGCTTCGACCAGGCCGACCACCGCGCCGCCGGGCTCGCGACGCTCGACGCGATCCGCGACGCGGGCAACCGGTGGGTCTTCCCGGAGCAGGTCGACGACGAGGGCCTGGCCCCGCATTCGGCGCGCTGGTACCTCGTCCCGGGGCTCGCCGGTTCCGGCGCGACCCACGGCGTCGACGTCACCGGCGAGCCGCTGCGGCGCGGCATCGCTTCCCTGGAGGCGCACGCCGCGTACTTGGCCGCGCTCCCGGACCACCCCGCGCCCGCGGATTTCATCCCGCGGTTCGCGGCGATGAGCGGCAGGGACATGGGCGTCGAGCACGCGGTCCTGTTCCGCGCCCACGACCTGCAGGCGCCGCCGGACTTGTCCGCCGACGACTGACCCGGGAGCCGGGACGGCGGAAGGCGAAGTCCCGGATCGCCGCGCTGAGCCGCTTCGGGACGAACTCAGCAGATTCTCGCTCGCCGGTTCTGGCGTGACCGATGGTGTGCACGTCCGAGGCGAGTCGTTTCAGCGCGGTGCCGGGTACCTGGTCGCGTTCTGGGACAGCCCGGCACCTGCCGGGTTCATCCCGCAGTCCGCGGCCATGAGCGGCAAGGCGATGGGCGTCGAGCACGCGCTGCAGTTCTGCGCGCACGACTCGCCGCCTCCGCCGCAGTTCCCCGACGAGGCTCAGGCGGGGTAGCGGCGAAAGGCGAAGTCCCGGATCGCCGCGCTGAGCCGTTTGGGGTCGAACCGCAGCTCGACCGGGCTGTGGGCCTGCACGAACTCGGCGTTGGGCAGGTCCTCGGCGAGGCTGCCAGCGTCGCCGAACGGGTGGATCGGGTCGCCCTCGTGCCCGATCACCAGCGTCGGCGTGGTGATCGTGCTCCGGATCGACTTGGGCGGCGCGATCCGGCCGAACAGCACGCCGTGCAGCAACGCGGCCATCGGCGCCGGGTCCTGGGTCAGCGTGTCCGTGACGACATCCACCCACTGGTTCCCGTGCGGCACCAGATGCGCCGCCAGCGCCACCCCGCGCACCGTCGCGGGCAGGAAGCGCGCGGCGAACAGCAGGGGCGCGAAAGTCAGCAGCCCGGCCACGATCGCGTTGTCCAGCACCGGCATCTCGACCACCAGCCCGCGCGCCCGCGACGGGGCGGCGACGGCCACCTCCAGTGCCACGTTCGCGCCCAGCGAGGTCCCGCCGACCACCGCGTCCTCGATCTCCAGATGGTCGAGCAGCGCGACGGCCTGCTCGCCGAACGCGGGCATCGAATAGCGCCACGACTGCGTCGGCCGGTCGGAATCGCCGTGGCCGAGCAGGTCGAGGGTCACCACCCGGAACCCCGCGCGGGCGAGCCGCCGGGCCAGCGGCGCGTGCATCCGCCGGGTGAGCATGATCCCGTGCATCAGCACCACGACGCGGTCGCCGCTGCCGTATTCGGTGTAGCACAGGCGCTGGCCCTCGTGCCGGAACGAGCCGGACAGCTCGATCGGCCGGGTCCTGCGGGCCGCCGCGGGTTCCGCCGGCGGGGCGTCGGCGACGGGCACGGGTGCCGGTTCCATACGGGCGCCTCCCTCTCCACCTCGGGTCTCCAGGAAAGCATCCCGCAGCCGCGTTGGCACAGTGTCAACCGGATGGTCTGGGGTCGGGCCGATGAGTCAAGATGACCGCATGACCGAACCAGCAGCCGCCCTGCCCGAACTCGCCTCGCTCCGCGTCGCCCTCGACGGCCCGGTCGCCGAGGTGACCCTGCTCGGCCCGGGCAAGGGCAACGCGATGGGCCCCGACTTCTGGCGCGAGCTTCCGCTGGTGTTCGCCGCCCTCGACGCCGACCCGCGCGTGCGCGCCGTCGTCCTCGCCGGAAGCGGCAAGCACTTCTCCTACGGCCTTGACCTGCCCGCGATGATGGGCAGCTGGGCTCCGCTGCTGGCCGGCGACGCGCTGGCCGGGCCGCGCACCGAGTTCCACCGCGAGGTCCAGCGGCTGCAGCAGGCGGTCAGCTCGATCGCCGAATGCCGCAAGCCGGTGGTCGCGGCCGTGTCCGGCTGGTGCATCGGCGGCGGCGTGGACGTCGTCACCGCCGCCGACATCCGCCTGGCCAGCGAGGACGCCAAGTTCAGCGTCCGCGAGGTGAAGGTCGCGATCGTCGCCGACATCGGCAGCCTGCAGCGGCTCGCGCCGATCGTCGGCGAGGGCCACGTCCGCGAGCTGGCCCTGACCGGCAAGGACATCGACGCCGCGCGGGCGGAGAAGATCGGCCTGGTCAACGACGTGTACCCGGACCAGGAGACGCTGCTGGCCAAGGCCCGCGAACTGGCCGCCGAGATCGCCGCGAACCCGCCGCTGGTCGTCCAGGGCACCAAGCAGGTGCTGTCGGCGAACACCGAACGCCAGGTCGCCGAGGGCCTGCGCTACGTCGCCGCGTGGAACTCCGCGTTCCTGCCGAGCAAGGACCTCCAGGAAGCCGTGCAGGCCTTCCTGGAGCGACGAGCGCCGGAGTTCAAGGGCGAGTAAACAGGGCACGGGAAAGCGAGCACGAGGAGTACGACGTGAGCAACGGCGCTGAGGTCACCGGCTACCAGGCGTTCCGCGCGGCGCGGGACTATCTGCAGGCCCATCGCGAGGACTACGAGACCGCCTACCGCGAGTTCGCGTGGCCGCGGCTGGACGAGTTCAACTGGGCGCTGGACTGGTTCGACGCCGTCGCGGCGGATCCGGCGAACGCGCGGCGATACGCGCTGTGGATCGTGGAAGAGGACGGCACCGAGAACCGCTGGACGTTCCCGGAGATGTCCGCCCGGTCCAACCAGGTGGCGAACTGGCTGCGCGGCCTCGGCGTCGTGCGCGGCGACCGGGTGGTCGTCATGCTCGGCAACCAGGGCGAGCTGTGGGAGACCATCCTCGCGGCGATCAAGCTCGGCGCCGTCGTGATCCCGGCGTCCACGCTGCTCGGCCCGGCCGACCTGGTGGACCGCGTCGAGCGCGGCAACGCGAAACACGTGATCGTGCGGGACGTCGACGCGGAGAAGTTCGCCGGCGTCGCGGGCGACTACACGCGGATCGCGGTCGGCGAACCGGTTTCCGGTTGGCACGCCTTCGAAACCGCGTACGCGTCGGCCGCCGAATTCACCCCGGACGGGGTCACCCGCGCCGAGGACCCGTTGCTGCTGTACTTCACCTCGGGCACCACCGCGAAGCCGAAACTCGTGCAGCACACGCACGTTTCCTACCCGGTCGGCCATCTGTCCACAATGTACTGGATCGGGCTGGAGCCGGGCGACGTCCACCTCAACATCTCCTCGCCCGGCTGGGCCAAGCACGCGTGGAGCAACTTCTTCGCGCCGTGGAACGCCGAGGCGACCGTGTTCCTGTACAACTACGCGCGGTTCGACGCGGTCGCGCTGATGGCGCAGATGGACCGCTGCGGAATCACCAGCTTCTGCGCGCCGCCGACGGTGTGGCGGATGCTGATCCAGGCCGACCTCACCGCGCTGCGGACGCCGCCGAAGAAGGTCGTCGGCGCGGGGGAGCCGCTCAACCCCGAGGTGATCGAGCAGGTCGAGAAGGCGTGGGGCGTCACCATCCGGGACGGCTTCGGGCAGACCGAGACCAGCGTGCAGGTCGCGAACACGCCCGGCCAGGACGTCGTGGCCGGTTCGATGGGCCGCCCGCTGCCCGGGTTCGCGGTCGCGCTGGTCGACCCGGTCACCGGCGAGCGCGCGGCCGAGGGCGAGATCTGCCTCGACCTCGCGCACCGGCCGGTCGGCCTGATGGCGGGCTACGCGGACGACGACGAACGCACGTCGGCGGCGTTCGCGGGCGGCTACTACCACACCGGCGACGTCGGCTCGGTCGACGAACGCGGCTACATCACCTACGTCGGCCGCACCGACGACGTCTTCAAGGCGTCGGACTACCGGATCTCGCCGTTCGAGCTGGAGAGCGTCCTGCTGGAGCACGAAGCGGTCGCCGAGGCGGCGGTGGTGCCCGCGCCGGACCCGATCCGGCTGGCCGTGCCCAAGGCGTACGTCGTGCTCGCCGCCGGGCACGAGCCGAACGCTGAAACCGCGCGGGCGATCCTTGCGTACGCGCGGGAGCACCTCGCGCCGTACAAGCGGATCCGGCGGCTGGAGTTCGGGGACCTGCCGAAGACCATCTCGGGCAAGATCCGCCGGGTCGAACTGCGCGGCCGCGAAGGCGGCGAACGGCCCGAGGGCGAGTTCCGCGAGGACGACTTCCCGGATCTCAAGTCCTGAGCCGCGGCGGTGGTCCCGGTCCTATTCGGCCGGGACCACCGCCGCCAGCACGGTCTGCTCGCCCTTGCTGCACGTCGTGCCGCCCTGCGCGGCGGGCGGGCCGGAAACGCACAGCCAGCCGTCGACGGTCGCGTTGACCGGGTTGTTCGAGCCCGCGGCCTGCCGGCCGTTGATCGCCTGGTGGAACTTCTTGACCAGCGCCATCGCGTCCGCGCACGGGATGGCTTTGTTGTCGTAGACGTACAACGTCATCCCGCTCGCCGCGGTGACGGTGCCGCAGGTGCCCGGGTTGGCCGGCGGAGCCTGCTTCGACGGCTTCGGCGCGGCCGGGGCGCTGCTGGGCGCGGCGGGCGGGCTGCTCGCGCCCGCGGTCTGCGGCAGCGGCGGGGGAGCGTGCGTGCTCGGCGCTGCCGAGGCGATCGCGGAGGGTGCCGAAGGGGCGGCGGCCGGTGGCGCTTGATCCCCCGAACAGGCGGTGAGCGCGGGCAAAACCACCACAGCCGCGCACAGCGGCCCGTACACGGCTTTCGACGGGAGCACCGCGATCCTTTCGCCGGGGTCGCGCCCATTCTGGCCCCTCGCGCCCCCGCTGAGCGGCACCGACACACCGGAACGGGCCCGTAACAGTCTACTGTGGACGGTTGTTTTCCGGTTCCGGACCGGGGAATCCGCATCGCCGGGGCACATCGTTCGGAGGAATCCGGCCCGGGACGGTTAACGCCGAGCGGTCCGGCGCCGACGTACAGGGCAGGCGCCCCGCGCGTTCCAGGTCCCCGAAGCCCGACGCCAGAGAGCACGAGTCACCGAGAGCATGAGCACCGAAACCGCCCCCGCGGCCGACACCGACGCCCCGACCGACCCGCCGACCGAACCCTGCAGCGTGGTGTGGTGCGGCGGCCGCCCCTACGTCCTCGAGGCCGGCGCCGTGCGCCCGCGCTGGGTGGGCACCGACGGCCGCGGCCGTCCGGAAACGCTGAGCACCGCGCAGCTGCGGCGCCGCGGATGGAGCCACCGCCGAGCGGCCAGCCGCCGCCGCTCCCGCTGAGACTTCCGCCGGCTCGCGTCCGGATCCGGGGAGGGGTTCCGGACGCGACCCGGCGGATCCGCCGGATTTCCCCGGCACTGCACCGATTCACCCCGGCCGGGGTTCGCCTGCGGCATCGAGCCGCTCGTGCCGCCGCGCCAGGCGTGGCATCGTCCTGCTGAGGCCGCCGGTTCGCTTGCGGCGCCGAGCCGCTCGTGCTGCGCCGCGCGTGCCATCGTTCTGCTGAGGCTGCTGGTTCGCCTGCGACACCGAGCCGTTCGAGTCGCCGCGTCACGCGTGGCGTCGTTCTGCTGAGGTTGCCGGTTCGCCTGCGACACCGAGCCGTTCGAGTCGCCGCGTCACGCGTGGCGTCGTTCTGCTGAGGCTGCTGGTTCGCCTGCGACACCGAGCCGCTTGAGTCGCCGCGTCACGCGTGGCGTCGTTCTGCTGAGGCTGCCGGTTCACCTGCGGCACCGGTCCGTTCGCGCCGCCTCTCCGCTGGCACTGCTGCAGCGCCCCAGGCGGCCGCAGCGCCTGCCCAGGCACCGGGCTGGACGTGTCCGGGCACCTGCGGTGTCAAGCCGCTCACGCCGCTCACCCTGGTGAGCCGACGGTGCTGCCGGGTCGCTGCCGGTGCCGGTTCACCGGTGATGGAATCGTTACAGCGCCGGACCATCCGGATCCTCCCGCGCCGGTTCGAGCCTTCGCCGTGCCGAGCGCCTTCACGCGGCATGGCGGCACCGCCTCGGGTGCCTCTGGAGCGGTCGGATGAGGGCTGTGCCGCAGGGTCGCCGCCACGGCACCCGCTTGGGCGATGCGAAGAACCTCCGCGAGCAAGGCGGGCCGCCAGGTTCGCGCTCCCTCGACTGTCCGTGAGGGGACCCCTGAGGGAATCAGATTCCCTCAGGGGTCCCCTCACGGACCACCGGACCGCACCCGCTGCGGAGAAACCACGTCGGGCGCGGGTGCACCCAACGCGGCACAAGCGCGCAACGGCCACCGGAACCCCCGGCCTGCAGACGCCCCGCGCACCGCCCCGGCAAGCCGAATCCCCGGACTTCCCCCGCCGGGACAAACGCCGCGGCCCGGCCCGCTCTAGGCTGACCGCGTGACCACGGTCCCCGACGAGCCCAAGACCGAGCCCTCCCTGTGGCGGCAGGCGCTCACCATCCCCAACCTGCTGTCGCTGCTGCGGCTGGCGGGCGTCCCGGTGTTCCTCTGGCTGCTGCTCGGCCCGAAAGAGGACGGCTGGGCGCTCGCCCTGCTGATCTTCTCCGCGCTCACCGACTGGCTCGACGGCAAGCTCGCCCGCTGGCTGGACCAGATGTCGCGGCTCGGGCAGCTGCTCGACCCCGCGGCGGACCGGCTCTACATCCTCGCCACGCTCGTCGCCTTCCTGATCCGCGACATCATCCCGTGGTGGGTCGTCGTTCCGCTGGTGCTGCGCGAGCTGGTGCTGGGCGTCTGCGTGATGCTGCTGCGCCGCGGCGGGTTCGCGCCGCCCGAGGTCACCTACATCGGCAAGGGCGCGACCTTCGTGCTCATGTACGCCTTCCCGTTCCTGCTGCTCACACAGGGCGGCTCGGACGTCGCCGCGGTCGCGCGGCCGATCGCGTACGCGTTCATGGTCTGGGGCGGCGTCCTGTATGTCTGGTCCGGCGCGCTCTACGTCGTGCAGGCGGCTCGCGCGCTGCGCACCCGGTGATGGAAGATTGTCGGCACGAAAGCCAGCACCAGGAAGGGGAGCGGCGTTGACCACTCCGGAAGAACTGCGCTACACCGAGGAGCACGAGTGGGTCGCGACCCGCGAGGGTTCGCTCGTGCGGGTGGGGATCACCGAATACGCGCAGGACCAGCTCGGCGACGTCGTGTTCGTCGACCTGCCCGAGGTCGGCAAGCGGGTCGGGGCGGGGGACGCCTTCGGCGAGGTCGAGTCCACGAAGAGCGTCTCGGAGCTGTTCGCGCCGGTCGACGGCGAGATCGTGGCGGTCAACTCCGCGGTCGCCGATTCGCCGGAGCTCGTCAACTCCGACCCCTACGGCGAGGGCTGGCTCGTGGAGATCCGGCTCGACGACCCGGCCGGTCTCGAGGCGCTGCTCGAGGCCGAGGCGTACCGGGCTCTGATCAAGGGCTGAGCCGCTCGGCCCGGCGCCGGAGCCTCAAGGGGAGCCCGAGGGTTCCGGGCCGGTCGGGCACGGTACGTTGACAGCTGCACGTTCTTGGTCGATGGCAACACTTCATGCGTAGAGGAGAGCTCAGGTGAGCACGAACGACGGGCCCGGCGTTCCCCCGGAGCAGTCTCCGGAGCGGACCTCTGTCTTCCGGGCCGATTTCCTGGCCGACATGGAAGGCCAGCAGGAGTCCGCGCCGGCCGCCGAGGCACCGGTGCAGGGCGTCGACGCCCTTCCGCCGGGTTCCGCCCTCCTGGTCGTGAAGCGCGGGCCCAACGCGGGCTCCCGCTTCCTGCTCGACCGCGACACCACCAGCGCGGGACGGCACCCCGACAGCGACATCTTCCTCGACGACGTCACGGTTTCCCGCCGGCACGCGGAATTCCGGCGCGAGGGCGGGGAGTTCGTCGTGATCGACGTCGGCAGCCTCAACGGCACCTACGTCAACCGCGAGCCGGTCGACCAGGCCGTCCTCGCCGGCGGCGACGAGGTGCAGATCGGCAAGTTCCGCCTGGTCTTCCTGACCGGCCCGGGTCACGGGGGCCAGGGGGCGCAGTGACGGCGGCCGGGCAGCCCGGTCGTCAGGAGGCCCGGCGGGACGGGTTGAGCATCGGGGCGGTGCTCGCGCAGCTGCGCGGGGACTTCCCCGATGTCACGATTTCCAAGATCCGCTTCCTCGAGGCGGAAGGCCTGGTCCGCCCGGGCCGCACGCCCTCGGGGTACCGGCAGTTCGAGCCGGCGGACGTGGAACGCCTGCGGTACGTGCTGTCCGCGCAGCGCGACCACTACCTCCCGCTGAAGGTCATCAAGGAGCAGCTCGACGCGGCCGACGCGGGCGCGCAACCGCCCGCGCCGGTCCCGGCGGCCCCCCAGCTGCCGCGGCGGCTGGTGCCGCTCGGCGACGGGAGCGATCCCGCCGGACTGCCCGCGGCGGCGGACTTCGAGACCGGGCCGGACCTCCGGCTCACCCAGGAAGACCTGCTGGAGCAAGCGGGAATCGACGACGCGACGCTGGCCGAGCTGTGCCAGTACGGCCTGCTGCGCCCCGGCGCGGCGGGTTTTTTCGGCCCGGAATCGGTGCTGATCGCCCGCACCGTCAAGGCGATGACCGAATTCGGGCTCGAGCCGCGGCACCTGCGCGCGTTCCGCGCCGCGGCCGACCGCGAGGTCGGCCTGCTGGAGCAGATCGTGACCCCGGCGTACCGGCATCGGGACGCGGACGCGAAAGCCCGGGCGGACGAGGTCGTGCGCGAACTGGCCGCGCTGTCGGTCACGCTGCACACCTTGCTCGTCAAAGCCGGCATCCGCGGCGTCGCCGGCGATTGACGCTCTTATGCCCGGCGCGCAGTTTCCGTCACTTGTCAATGACTGAACCTCAGCGCCGGGATGCCGTACCGTGAGAGACGGTTCGCGAGACCACGAACCGAGAATGTCCGCTGCGAGCGAGCACAGCGCCCGGATGACGGGTAGCGTCGGAGACAACGGTCGTCAGCCGTCGCCAGCGCTGCGGCCCGTGTGCACGAGAGGGAGGCGAAGCCCGATGAGCGAGATGCGCGTCGTCGGAGTGCGGGTCGAACTGCCCGCCAATCAGCCGATCTTGTTGCTGCGGGAGACCGAGGGCGAGCGGTACCTGCCGATCTGGATCGGCTCGGTCGAAGCCACCGCGATCGCCCTGGAACAGCAAGGCGTCCGGCCCGCCCGGCCGCTCACCCACGATCTGCTCAAAGAGGTCATCGGCGCGCTCGGGCGCGAGCTCGAGCAGGTCGTGATCACCGACCTCAAAGAAGGCACGTTCTTCGCCGAACTGGTCTTCGACGGCGACATCCGGGTGTCGGCCCGCCCGAGCGATTCGGTCGCGCTCGCGCTGCGGATCGGCGTCCCGATCCACGCGGTCGACGCGGTGCTCGAAGAGGCCGGCCTGATCATCCCGGACGAGCAGGAGGACGAGGTCGAGAAGTTCCGCGAGTTCCTCGACTCCGTGTCCCCGGAAGACTTCCGCGGCGCCGACACCTGACGGCCCTGCGCGGCGGTTTCCCGCCGGGCGAGCGCTCATCGCGCGGTGGCGCGGGCGAACAGGTCGCCCAGCTCCCGGCCGTAGCGGTCCAGGTCGATCGTCGAGTCGGCGGCGTAGGCGGCCGCGACCCCGTCGACGGCCTGCGCGATCGACAGCGCCACGATCTCCGGCGAGATGTCGCCGAACGCCCCCTCCTTGCGGCCCTGTTCCAGCTGCCGCCGCAGCGCGCCGGTGCGCAGCTGCCCGACCATGACGCCGGTCATCGCCCAGCCGTCGCGGTCGTCGGCGTGCGCGGCCATCTCGACCAGGACCCGCTCGCATTGCGGGTAGTCGCGCAGGAACGCGACCGACGTTTCGATGTACGCGCGCAGGTTCCCCGGCCGGTCCGCCGGGTCGACGCCCTCGCTGCGCCGGCGCAGGTATTCCGATTTGGTCTCGGACACCGTGCTCAGCACCGCCTGCATGAGGCCGGCCTTGTTGGTGAAGTGGTACGAGATCAGCCGGGTGCTGCTGAGCCCGGCCCGCTCCTTGATGCGCGCGAAGGTGGTGCGCGCGTACCCGTGGTCGGCGATCGTGGCGATGGTCGCGCCGATGATCTGCGCCCGGGTGCTGGCCTCGGTGACGCTGAGGCCGAGTTCGGCTTGCGTGTCGACGTTTACTTGCATGAGTAATAAGTTACTTGGGCGAGTAAAAACTGTCAATCCCGTACGGCGAACGGGCCAAAGCCTCGACACGGGCTCGAGGTCCGCCGCGCGTCGCGTTGACCGGCTCGCGGCGCAGCCTTACCGTCAAAGGCGGTAAATCGCCACGATGTGATTCGCCGACCCGGCGCGCTCGTGGCAGTTTTCCCCGGCCGATCCCGATCCTGGGCTCGACCGGCCTGTCGAACGCCCGCCGCGAGGCCGGGCGAGGGGAGGCTTGCGGTGGTCGAGGCTGGTCGTCCGGAGATACCTGCCGGACCTGTCGCCGACGGCGAGCAGGGCGAGCTGTTCCCCGACGCCTCCCTGCCCGACGAGCTGGTCGGCTACCGCGGTCCCGCGGCCTGCCAGATCGCCGGGATCACCTATCGCCAGCTGGACTACTGGGCGCGCACGAAGCTGGTCGCGCCCAGCATCCGGACGGCGCACGGTTCGGGGTCGCAGCGGCTGTACTCGTTCAAGGACATCCTGGTCCTCAAGGTCGTGAAACGCCTGCTGGACACCGGGGTCTCGCTGCAGAACATCCGCGTCGCGGTGGACCACCTGCGCGTGCGCGGGGTGCGGGACCTGGCGAAGGTCACGCTGTTCTCCGACGGCACCACGGTGTACGAATGCACCTCGCCGGAGGAGATCGTGGATCTGCTCCAGGGCGGCCAGGGCGTGTTCGGCATCGCGGTCAGCGGGGCGATGCAGGAGATCAGCGGCACGATCCACGAGTTCCCGGCCGAGCGCGCCGACGGCGGGCTGGTCGAGGCCGTCGTGCCGGACGAGCTGACCCAGCGCCGCAACGCCCGCCGCACGGGCTGATCTTCCTCCGCGCTAGACTGGGCGCGCGATCGACGATCCCGCGCGGGAGAGACCGGACCGGCATCCCCGGGCCGGCGCCGAAGGAGCAAGTCCTCCCCGGAACCTCTCAGGCACCCTGGACCGCGCGGACGAGACGCCTCTGGAAAGCGCATCGGCAGGAGACCACCAGCCGGTGCCGCCGACGGTGCAAGCCCGCGTATCCACGCGGGTGAAACTCTCAGGCGCCCCTCGGGGTACGGACAGAGTGGGGAGGGCCACGCCTGCGCGGCGTGGGCCGGTGAGGTTCAGACCTCCCGGGTGGTCTGAACCTTCCGCTGTGGTCAAGACCACACCCCGCGGTTTCCGGGCATCAGCCCGGAATCTTGTCCAGGAAGCCGTGCACCCTGGCGATCCGGCCGTCGGCGATCTCCACGACGTCGAACCCGATCGCGATCGGCTCGGGGTTGCCCGGGGCCGACAGATACCACTGGAACCGCGCGAGATCGTGGTGCGCGTCCGGTTCCGCGGGGAGGCTGAAGACCAGTCCGGCGAACTGCGCCTGCGCACCGCCGATGAACCCGTCGATCTCGTCCTGTCCGGCGACCGCGCCGAGCGGATCGGTGTAGGTCGCGCCCGGTGCGAAAACCTCCGAAACGAGCTGGCGGCGGCGCTGCGGGTCGGTCTCGTTCCAGACGTCGAGGTAACGGCGGGCGATGGCGGCGGCGGTCGGTGCGGTGGTGGTCATTTCGGTGTTCTCCTCGCGTTGTCCCGTTTTGGCAGGGCCAAGCCTGTCGGAGGATCGGCGGCTGGTCGATTACGCGGGAGGTAATCGGTTCGCCGTGCTAAACCGGGGCATGGACTACGGCCGCCTGGCGATCGACAGGCAACTGGAGCACTTCCGCGAAATGGTGACGCGCAACGAACTGGTCCCGGAAGTGCTGGCCCGGGCGGCGGAACTGGATCTCCCGGGCTGGTACCTGACCGCGGGCTGCCTGTGCCAGACGGTGTGGAACGTGGTGACCGGACGCCCGCCCGCCGAAGGCATCAGGGACTACGACCTGTTCTACTTCGACGACTCGGATCTCAGCTGGGAAGCGGAGAACTCGGTCATCGAGGAGGGCGGGCGGCGGTTCGGGGATCTCCCGGCGACGGTGGAAATCCGCAATGAGGCGCGGGTGCACCTCTGGTACGAGGACCGTTTCGGCGTCCCGTGCGCGCCGTACCTGTCCACCGAGGCGGCCATCGACTCGTTCCCGTCCGCGACGCCCTGTCTCGGGATCCGGCTGGACAGCCGAGGGGAGTGGCGGGTCTACGCCCCGCACGGGTTCTCGGACATGTTCAATCTCGTGGTGCGACCCAATCCCGGTCACGCGCCGCGGAGCAGTTACGAGGCGAAAGCCCGCCGCTGGCAAGAACAATGGCCGGAGCTGACCGTTCTGCCGTGGCCCAGTTGACGAGCGCCTCGGTTCGGGCGTCGTTTCGATACGAACGGTGGCGGATCGAAATGGGGTTCGGTGGAAGCGTCAGGCGTGGGCCGGGTTGCCAAGACGACGATCTACCGCCGGTACCGCGACAAAGCGGCCCTCGCGCGGCCCGGCTCGCTGGCGAGATGCGCCGGTTCCTGCGGCATTTCTTTGCTGGGGAAGAAAAAGTCCTGCTGGTCTCCTCGAACGACCCGCACCCGGACGGCGTCAGCCTGCATCGCGCGGGCATCGAAGCCGCGGTAGTGATTGGTGCGCAAAGGATTCTGCGCACCAGCCATCAGAACTCCCGACGGACATTCCGGCGGTCATTCTCGCCGGGGACAAGGCATTCGACGGGCCGGTGACGCTGACCGCGCAGCAGGCGGCATTACGCTCCAGGCCCGAAAAACTCCCGGCAGAAGGTCCGGAACGTTTCCGCGCGCCGGGTCAGCCGCGCGCCTTCCGCGCGGGCCAGTACGACCGGCGTCGTCGGGAGTCGCTCGCGCAGCGGACGTACGGCGAACGGCGTGCCTTCGACGGAAAGTTCCAGCGGCGGTCGCTGTACGGAGAGCGTGTAGCCGAGCCCCCGGGCGACCAGCGCCCGCGCGAGTTCGAAGCTCGTCGTGCGGTGCGCGACCGGCATCGGCAGGCCGACGGAGGCGAACACGTCCCGGAAATAGTGTTCCGACGGCGGTACGTCCAGCAGGATGAACGGCTCGTCGGCCAAGGCGCGCAACGAAACCGTCTTTCGGCGCGCCAGGGGATGGTCCCGGGGGAGGAGCACGCTCGGCGGCTGGTCGTACAGCTTGTCCACCGCGATTCCCGGCACGAGGTCCTGCCGGTACAGCACGGCCAGGTCGCAGCGGCCCTCCAGCAGGAGCTGCTGCAGGTCCGGAAGCGTGCCCTCGACGAACGTCACGTCGACTTCCGGGTGCTGGGTGCGGAAGGTCGCCAGCGCGGCGGGCACGTGCAGCGGAGCCAGCGGCGTGTAGCAGCCGAAACTCAAGCGTCCGGCGAGATCCTGGCCGTAATCGCGGGCAGTGGTGCCGAGCTCGGCGACCGAGGTGAGCACCGCGCGGGCCTCGCCGACGACCTGGCGTCCGGCGTCGGTCAGCGCGGTCGTCCGGCCGGGGCCGCGCAGGATGAGCTGCACGCCCAAGGTCCGTTCCAGCGAAGCGATCGCCAGCGACACCGCCGATTGCGACACGTGACAGCTGTCCGCGGCCGCGGTGAGACCGCCGGTGTCCGCGACCGCGACCAGATACTCGAGCTGGCGCAACGAGGGAGACATGAGTTCAGCTTAGGTCCTTCACCAGAAATGTGAACTGGACCGATGACCGCCGAAGCGGCAGGGTCGGAGCATGACCCGGCACCAGCACCCGTTCGTCCCGTACGCGCCGCCGCGGCTGTCCCCGGAGGAAAGCCTCGCGCGCGGGCAGGAGCTGTACCGGCTGCTCGACCAGCGCCGGTCGGTCCGCTGGTTCTCCCCGGACCCGGTGCCGCTCGAAGCGATCGAGACCGCGGTGCGGATCGCGAACACCGCGCCGAGCGGGGCGCACCACCAGCCGTGGACGTTCGTCGCGACGGCTGACCCGGACGTGAAAAGTGCGGTGCGCGAGGCGGCCGAGGTCGAGGAGCGGAAGTTCTACCGGGAACGGAACGCGCCGGATTGGCACGCCGCGCTCGCCCGGCTCGAAACCGATGAGCACAAGGAGTTCCTCGAGGTCGCGCCGTGGCTGGTGGTCGCGTTCGCGCAGAAGAGCACGCCGCTGCACGGTTCGCTGCGGAAGAACTACTACGTCAACGAAAGCGTCGGCATCGCGTGCGGCATGTTCATCACCGCGCTGCACACGATGGGCCTGGCGACGCTCACCCACACCCCGAACCCGATGGGCTTCCTCAACGAGGTCTTCGAGCGCCCGGTCACCGAACGGCCCTACATCCTCTTCCCGGTCGGCTATCCCGCGCCGGACTGCGAGGTGCCCGACCTCGACCGCAAACCGCTCGCCGAGGCGCTGGTGGTGCACGCGCCGTTACCTCGGGGGTAATGGTCTCCCGGCGGGCGACGCCGTAGCGTCGGACGGGTGACGACTACGGTGAGGGCCCCGGTCGGCGAACTGCTCCGGGAATGGCGCGACCGCCGCCGCATCAGCCAGCTCGACCTCGCGATCTCGGCGGACATCTCGACGCGCCACCTGAGCTTCGTGGAGACCGGACGGTCCAAGCCGAGCCGGGACATGGTGCTGCGGCTGGGCGAGCACCTCGACATCCCGCTGCGCGAACGGAACCGCCTGCTGCTCGCCGCGGGCTACGCGCCGGCCTACGGCGAGTCCGACATCGGAGCCCCGGAGATGACGGTGATCCGCGAAGCCGTCCGGCGGCTGCTCGCCGGCCACGACCCGTACCCGGCTGCGGTGGTCGACCGGAGCTGGAACCTCGTCGACGCCAACCTCAGCCTCGGTGTGCTCACCGAAGGCATCGCGCCGGGCCTGCTGACCGGGCCGGTGAACGTCCTGCGAGCCACGCTGCACCCGGACGGGATGGCCCCGCGCGTGCTGAACCTGGGCGAGTGGCGGGCGCATCTGCTGGGCCGGCTGCGCCGTCAGGTCGAACAGACCGCGGACGCCGGGCTGGCGGAGTTGCTGGAGGAACTGCGGGGCTATCCGTGCGACGACGAGGTTCCCGAGGTGGAGATCCCCGGTCCGGGGGACATCTTCGTGCCGTTGCGCTACCGGCACGGGGATCTGGAGCTGACGTTCTTCAGCACTGTCGCGACGTTCGGGACCCCGCTGGACGTGACTGTCGCCGAGCTGGTGATCGAGTCGTTCTACCCCGCCGATCCGGCGACGGCGGCTTTCCTGCGCGAGCGCGTGACCGGCTGAGCGCCGCTAAGATCGGGGCCATGCGGGCGTTCGTGGTGACCGGACCGGGGGAGGCCGGCCCGGCGGAGGTGGCGGAGCCGGTGGCCGGGGTCGGCGAGGTCGTGGTTGACGTGGAGCGGGCCGGGGTGTGCGGCACCGACGTCGAATTCTTCACCGGCGAGATGCAGTACCTCGCCGACGGGCACGCCCAGTACCCGATGCGGCTCGGCCACGAATGGTGCGGCACGGTCTCCGAGGCCGGTCCCGGCGTCCACCCGGCATGGATCGGCCGCCGCGTCACCGGCGACACGATGCTCGGCTGCGGGGACTGCCGGCGGTGCCGGGGCGGCCATCAGCACGTCTGCGAGGACCGGCAGGAGGTCGGCATCCGCGGCGGCCGGGCGGGAGCGCTGGCCGAACGCCTCGCCGTTCCGGTGCGATCGCTGCACGAGCTGCCGGACGCGCTGGATCCCGTCGCCGGCGCGCTGGTCGAACCGGGCGGCAACGCGTGCCGCGCCGCGCGGGCGGCGGCGGGGGAGCGGGTGCTGGTTCTCGGACCGGGGACCATCGGGCTGCTCACCGCGCTGTTCCTCCGGGCCGCTGGCAGCGAGGTGCATCTGGTGGGCGCGACGCCGTGGTCGGTGGAATTCGCCCGTGGCTTGGGTTTCTCCGCTGGCACGAGCGTTCCAGCGCCACCGTTCGACGCGGTGGTCGACGCGACCGACGATCCCGCGTCGCCCGCGCTCGCGGCCGAGGTGGTCGAACCTTCCGGCCGGATTGTCTACATCGGACTGTCCGGACGCCCGAGCCTGCTCGACACGCGGACGTTGGCGTTGAAGGACATCACCGCGATCGGCGTGCTGAGCGGGTCGCCGGGATTGGCGCAGGCGATCGACGCTTACTCGTCCGGCGAGGTCGATCCGCGACCGCTGGTGGCGGCGACAGTCGGGTTGGACGAGGTCGCGGCGGTTCTCGGCGGGGAGCGTCCGCCCGGGGCGCCGAAGATCCACGTCGACCCGCGCCGGTAATCAGGTTGCCCGGCGCGCACGGAAACGAGAGGCTCGGGGCATGAGCGCCGACCTGACTTTCCGCCAGCCGACCGAAGACGACCACGCCCGCGTGCTTGCCGCGCTGGGCCCGTGGTGGGGTGGACTGAAGGGCGAAGCCGGTGCGAGGGAGCGGGCGTTGCTGGTGCCGCGCCTGTACTTCCAGCATTTCACCACGACCAGCCGCCTGGCCGAGCGTCCGGACGGGACACTGGCGGCGTTCCTGATCGGCTTCGTCTCGCAAACCGACCCGGACACCGCTTACATCCACTTCGTCGGCGTCGACCCGGAGCTGCACGGGCAGGGGATCGGACGGTCGTTGTACGAGTGGTTCTTCGGCCAGGTGCGGGAATCGGGGGTGCGGAAGGTCAAGTGCATCACGAGCCCGCAGAACACCGCTTCGCGCGCTTATCACGCCCGGCTCGGGTTCGAGGTTTCCGAGGTGCTTCCGGACTATGACGGGCCTGGGTTGGATCGGGTCGCGTTCACCCGCGTTCTGACTGCCGAAGCGGCCTGACCGTGGCCAGGCGAATTCTGGTCCTCTAGACGCGGCGGGTCGCTGTGCTTGCCGGGACGCAAAAGCGTGGCCGCCGAGGCCGTCAAAGGTGAGCAGCTTCCGGAGCTTCACGGCCTTATCCGGGCCGACGTGCAGGGGCTCGCAGGGCTGGAGGTTCAGCCAGGGGGCTTCGTCTCTCCGGTCGCTGGTGACAACGACGGCCCAGCGGACGGCGGTAGTGATCCCGGCGTCGAAGGGTGTCTCTGTTCGCTGATGTGAAGCGTTCCGTGAACGCGGGCTCCGGCGCTCGTTCGTTGGTCGGCCGCCGAGATCGTCCGCGACTTCAGCGACGCCCGCCTCGCTGCATGGCCGCGAAGCCGCAGGGAAAGACCGGCGGCGTCGGGACCCTGTGGTGGAGAATGAGGTTGTGGGAGAGGCAGGCGAGATCTGGCGTCGTTCGGTGGCGGGCGGGGTCGTCGTCGGGATTCTGGGCGCGGTGCTGTCAGGAGCGCTGACCACCTTTCCGTGGTGGGTCGCGGCGGGGGCCGGCGGGGCGTGCGCAGTCATGGGGTGCTGGGCGGTGAGAGCGGTGTCGCGCGCGCAGGTGCGGGTGGCGCGGGAACTGCTCGGCGATGAGGTGTCGCTGCGCCAGGTACGGCTGGCCTCGCGCGCCGCGGAGTTCGGCCGGATCCCCGACGATCCGGCCGTGTACTGGCTCGCTGTCGAGTTCGCTGAGCGCAGCCTGCGTCATGCGCGGAAGAACCGGTTGGGGATGACGGTGTCGTTCGCGTGCGTAGCCGTGATCAGTCTCGTGTCCCTGGCGCCCGGGAACCCGGGGTCGTGGTGGAGCGTGGCCGGTTTCGGCCTGGCGGCGGTGGTCGCATTCGCCGGGCCGCGGATGCAAGCCAACCGCTTGGCGCGTCTGCGGGCCTCGCCGCCTCGGCGCGCTGAAGCCGGGCGGCGCAATGCGAAGTCGCCATCCGAGGCGAGCAGCGTCTCGCGGATCAGGAACATCCCGCACGATGCCGCTGGCGATTAACTGCCGCGGCGGCGGGTAACCGGCGAGCGTGACTGTTTCCCCCATCGCCGTCCTGGACATCGACGGCACGCTCATCGATTCCAACTACCACCACGCCCTTGCTTGGTACCGGGCACTGCGGTCGGTGGACGAGGTATACCCGGTGTGGCGGCTGCACCGGCTGATCGGAATGGGCGGGGACCAGCTCGTCACCGCGGTCGGAGGAGAGGAGCTGGAGCGCCGGGCGGGCGAACGGGCCAGGGAGCGCCAGGGCAAGGAGGTCGACGCGCTGATCGAGGAGATGTCGCCGTTGCCGGGCGCCCGCGATCTGCTCGCGGCCATCAAGGAACGCGGTCACCGGCTGGTGCTCGCCAGTTCGGCCCAGCAGCGCCATGCGGAGGTCTTCCTGGACAAGCTCGACGCCCGCGACCTCGCCGACGCCTGGACCACCAGCGCCGACGTCGAGGCGTCCAAGCCGGCCCCGGACCTGCTGCGGACGGCGTTGAAGAAGCTGGGCGCGCCGCCCGACGCGCCGGCGGTGATGGTCGGCGACTCGGTGTGGGATGTCGAGGCGGCGAAAAGAGCCGGAATGCCCGCGATCGTCGTCCGCTCCGGCGGCTTCGGAGACGACGAACTCCGGGAGGCTGGCGCCGTCGCGCTCTACGACACCCCGGGGGACCTCGCGAAGGCTCTGGACGACACCCCGCTCGCCTGAGCGGAACATCAAGCTGGAACACCGAAAATGTGCCTTCGATGGTGTATGCGGAGGCTGCGCCGCTGACGTGACGGCGATATTGTCGCGGGCCAGCGCCGCACGCCGAACCTGCCGGGCTGTTGGTAAGCCGGACAGCCGGGGGAAGGGATCCTGCCCGCTTGCGTCTTGAGCGGACTCAGCGCCGTTTCCTGCTATCTGAAAAGGCGGTGAGTGTTTCCTTTTCTCTTTTTAAGGTGATCAAGATTGCGGCAGGACCAAACATGAACGCGACAACGAGTACCGTGATGCCAATCAGTGAAGCAGTTGTCATGCGCGGGCTTTGCTGTCAATAGCCAGGAACTGGCACCGTCGAGGGCGGGTACGGCATCCAGGCTGAGGCCGAGCAGGGAAAACGCCTGCGGTTGCACTCGTGCGGGCGTAGAGTGCCGCCGCCCTGGCGGATCAAGGTTGTCAATGGGTGCGCGCTGGCTTCCTTTCCGGATCGGCAATTCACGGCACTGCCGCTATTTGTCTAAACTCTTTCTTTTTAAGTAAAGGCTGGAAAAAACCCCAGTCAAAACACTGAATGCGATGGTGGTGAATCTAAAGGATTCCTGATCGGGAAAGAAGGCCGCGAGAGCTATCGAGGCCAGAAACAAAAAAGCCACGATCATTGACGTGATATTATACACATTCGGTGTCACTGATTCTCCCATTGGCCGGCAACGGTTGGCCGCACCCAGTGCGGCCAACCGTCGCTTGGTTCTGCCTGCTATTTAGAGCTTTTGAACATGTCCGATAGTCCTGGAATGAGTTTGCCGACAGAACTTCCCGCACACCCTTCCAGTTTGTTCGATTTGTCTACGGCTGCGGCAGTGGCCCCGGCAGCACAAGCGCCTATCACGCTCCCAGCGACCGGCCCCACTGGGCTCACTGAGAGGACGGCGCCGACAAAAAGTCCCATGAACGCGCCAAGAACAGTTCCTTTGAAGCTCCCTCCGGTGGGGTCGCTGTTGTTGATGGGGTCGTTGTGTGCGTGGGCGTAGTGATTGGTTTCCTGTCCGGTGGGGTCGGGGGTGAGGAATCGGCCCCAGTCGGGGAAGTACCAGCGGTAGCCCAGGAGCATGTCGACACCGTACTGGTATTGGCCGAGGTAGTGGAACGGGTTGTCTCCGGCGTTGGGTCCGGTGGCGGTGTTGCCGCCGTAGGGGTCGTAGCGGTAGGTGGCTGCGACGGTGCCGGTGGTGGTGATGAGGGCGGTGACGCTGCCTTGGTAGTCGGTGACGACGTTGTAGCGTGCCCCCGCACTGGTTTTCTCGGTGACAATGGTGTAGCGGTGCATAAGATACTGAGGCGGTCGAGCTCGGCGAAGAACGCGTACTCCCGCCTTCAACGAAGCCGAGGGCAGGAGTACGCGTAAACCGCGATGCTTATCTGGTCACTTACGAGTCTTGCGCAGCACGAACCTCAGGGCGAAGCCCATCACCACCGTTCCAAAAACCGCCAGAATGATCAGTATTGGCCAGTTCGGCGGAATCTGAAGCGCAAAATAGAAGAAAGCGGCAACAATCACCATGAGGATGGCGGCACATTTCCACATATACTTCTTTTTTTCTTCCATGGTGGGTTCAGGACGTTCCATTATGCCGCCTCTCAAGGTTTACGGTGCGTGACCATCAGTGCTGCACTTATTGGCCGCGCCTATTCCTATCGACGAGTCAGAGACTTCGTTATCTTGCCGCTCACGCCACCTAAGACCGATCCGAAGATGCCGCCGATAGCGCCACTAATGAAACCGTCCCGGACTTCACCGGAATTGCCTCCGCCGATCAGTGCGCCGGCACCACCGCCGAGTCCGCCAATCAGCGAACCATACGCAACACCCGCGATGATGCAACCGATGCCGCCGGTTGCGAAGCAAGCAGCACCGGTGAGGCCAGCTGCCACCAGCCCGCCGACCGCACTGCCGATATCTGTTCCCAAGTTCGCCAGGGAGTAGGAGCCGGTGGGGTCGCTGTTGTTGATGGGGTCGTTGTGTGCGTAGGCGTAGTGATTGGTTTCCTGTCCGGCGGGGTCGGGGGTGAGGAATCGGCCCCAGCCGGGGAAGTACCAGCGGTAGCCCAGGAGCATGTCGACACCGTACTGGTATTGGCCGAGGTAGTGGAACGGGTTGTCGCCCGCGTTGGGTCCGGTGGCGGTGTTGCCGCCGTAGGGGTCGTAGCGGTAGGTCGCGGCGACGGCACCCGTGGCGGAGATCAGGGCGACGACGCTGCCTTGGTAGTCGGTGACGACGTTGTAGCGTGCCCCCGCACCGGTCTTCTCGGTGACGATCGCGCCCTTGGGGTCGCGGGTCAGGCTGGTGCGGGCACCGTTGTGCACGGCCTGGGTGAGGCCGAGCGCGGTGGTGGTGAACCGGTCGGTGGTGGTCCCGCCGCTGGTGGTGTAGGTGAGCTGGTGGGGCTGGGTTTGGTCGAGGGTGTCGTAGCTGGCGGTGAGGCTGTTGCCGGCGGCGTCGCTGCCGGAGACGAACTGGCCGGTGTCGCTGTAGTTGTTGGTTTCGTCAGGGTTGCTCGACCCGGTGAGGTTGCCGGCGGTGTCGTAACTGCGGGTACGGCCGTCGTTGACGAGCTGGTCGGCGGCGTTGTAGATGAAGTTCGAGGCGCCGAGTTTCGTCATGTTGCCGGCGTTGTCGTAGCTGTAGCTGGTCGCACCGGCGGTCTTCAGGCGTTGCAGTGCGTCGTAGGCGTAGTTGGTGGTGCCGGTGGCGTCGGTTTTGGACTGCATCTGGTCGGAGTCGACCCCGCCGGTGCGGCTGTAGCTGTAAGTGGTCTGCAGCAGCTGGGTTCCCGCGGCGTTCTTGACCGTCAGGCTGGTTTGGCGGCCGGAGTTGTCGTAGGCGTTGGTTTGGCTGCCCGCGCCGGGCCAGGTGGTGCTGGTGCGGCGGTCGGCGTTGTCGTAGCCGAACGTCGTGGTCTGCCAGAACGGGTCCGCCAGCGAGGTGAGCCGGTTGGCGTTGTCGTAGCCGTAGGTGACGGTGCCGCCGGGGTCGGTCGCGGCGGTGAGGTTGCCGGCGAGGTCGTAGCCGTAGGCGATGTGCTCGTCGGGGCTGGTGTCGTCGCTGCGCGTGTCGGACAGCAGCTGGCCGCCGGTGTCGTATGTGAAGGCGTGGGTGGCGGTGGCGGTGTCGCGGCGGGTGAGGCTGCCGTTGTTGTCGTAGGCGGCGGCCTGCAGGACGACGCCGTCGCTGTGGCGGGTGACGGAGACGACGCGGTCGAGTTTGTCGTACCCGTAGTCCAGCCGGATCCCGCGCCCATCAGTCACCGAAGAAACCCGTGACAGCGAGTCGTAGGTGTAATGGGTGGCGCCGAGCGGGGTGGGCGGGGTGACAGTGGCAAGGTTTCCGGCGTTGTCGTAGGCGTAGCGGGTGACGTGGCCGTTGCCGTCGACGCTGGTCGAGGGCTGCCCGAACGGCTGGGTGTAGGTCAGGGTCTGCAGGTCGGCGTTCAGGCCGTCAGAGTGGATCTTCGTGACGTTCCCGGCGTTGTCGTAGCTGCGGGAGATCTTGTCCCCGGCCGGGTCGGTGACCGTGGTCGGCAAATGCGGGTGCGCCGTATCGGTGTAGCCGACGCTGGTCTTCGCGCCCGTGGGGAGTTGGGTGCCGATGAGGTTGTTGAGGGGGTCGTAGGTGCTGGTGGTGTTGTTGTTCAGCCCGTCGGTCGTGGTCTGGACGTCGCTGTTGGCGGTCCAGGACGCTTGCTGCTGGTGTCCGAGCGCGTCAGTTGCCGAGGTCTGGCGTCCTTGGGCGTCGTATTTGTAGGTCGCGGAGTGCGCGTTCGGGTCGGTTTCGGTGGTCTGCCCGCTGCCGTAGCCGAACGTGGTCTTGATCTGCCCGGCTTGACGGCCGAATTTCACCTCGGTGACCCGGTGGGAGGCGTCGTAGGCGAAGCTGTAGGTCGCGCCGTTGGGGTCCTGGATCGACGCGAGGTCGCCGGTACCGGTCCAGGTCAGGTGCATCGACGTGCCGGAGCGGTCGGTGAAGTCGGTCAGCTGGGAGGCGGTGTTGTACCGGTAGGTCGCCGCGGTGGTGCCGGTCGGGTCGGTGATCGCCGAGACCAGCCCGTTGCTGTAGCCGAAGGTCGTGACCCGGCCCTGGGTGTCGGTGATCGACGCGGTGGTGCCGTCGGAGTTGTAGCGCGGGGTGACGGTGTTGCCGTTGCGGTCGGACTCCGAGACCAGCCAGCCCGCGGGGCTGAACGTCCAGGTTTCGTTGGAGCCGTTGAAGGTCAGCAGGTATTTCCCGCCGGGAGCTTTGGTGAGTTCGGCGTGCACGCCGGGGGCTGGGGTGTAGCTGCCGTCGGCCTTGCGGGTGAAGGTGGCGCAGTAGCCGGAATCGCCGTGCAGGACGACGTCGCTGCCGGTGAAGGTGAGGCCGACGTCCTGGCCGTGGCTCAAGGTCCAGCCGTTGCCGAAGCTGCCGTTGCCCGGGCGCTGGCTGTTGTACACCTGCGACAGGGACAGGTTCTCGCCGGTGCCTTTGACGGTCAGTTGCCGTTGGGTGATGGTGAGGTTTCCGTCGTGGGTGTTGGCCAGTGCTTCCATCCGGTCGGAGATCTTGAACCGCTCCAACGGATACTGCGGCAGCAACCCGGTTTCCTGCGCCCCGCACGACGACACCGCGACCGCGGTCGCGCCCGGCTTGTAGGCGGGTCGCCACGCGGCGGTCGGCGGCTGGCCTCCGGTCGGGGTTTTGTTCACTGTGGACGGCGGAGTCCACACCGTGGTCGGCGGAGCCACCGTGCGGGGCGCGGCGGACGCGGTGTGCGGTACAGCGACCACCAGCGCCCCCAAGGTCACGGCGGAGACCGCCAACGCAGATCTGTGCCTCATATTCTTCCCCTCGAACGAAATGAGTGCAGCACGAACCGCGCCGGAAACACATCGGACCCGAGGTCTACAGGCCCTGGACGACACCAGACGGCACGGCGGAACATGATCATGCAAACGGCTTCATCGCCGACAACGCCTGCTTCGTAACAACAACCAGCCCGAAAAGCCCGAAAAACCTCTTCAGGTCACCCTGGTGGCGCAACGACAGCGGACTGGACCTATCCGCCTGGTGAAACACCCACGAGGCGTTCGGCGCTGGAGTGGCTGCAGATTCCTTAGCGAGACAAGGGTTTCGTTGCGATCGGCATTGGATCCGGATCGTGAAGTGCGGACCAACCCGGTGCGTGCGGGGAAATTCCGCGGAAGATCCAGCGCGGCGTAACCGTGTCCAGTGGGAGGTGGCGACTTGGAGCGAGCGTGTCGTCGAAAACGAAACCGGCGGTGCGCGGACTTCGTTTTTGTCGCACAGGAGAAAGTGCTCGTTGGCTCAGAAGCGTTGCTGTCGCCGTCGTTATCCGCAGTCTCACTCCGTTTTGAGCGGTTCGAGGAAATCCGCGACGGCCGTGAAAACCTGCTCGGGTGCGAGCTCGGCCATGTGGTGGCCGGAGTCGATGCCGTGTCCGCGTACGTCCTCGGCCCATTCCCGCCAGATTCGCAGGGGATCGCCGTAGAGGTCTTCCAGGTCGTCGCGCAGGGACCACAGGACGAGGACCGGCTGCTTGAGCATCCGGCCGGCGGCGCGGTCGGCGAGTTCGTCGCGGTAGTCCACGGTGAGGCCGGCGCGGTAGTCCTCGAGCATGCCGCGGACCACCTCCGGGTCCCGCGTTGCCGCGCGCCATTCGGCGTGGTTCTCGCGGCCCATCGTTTCCGGGTCGCCGCGGTACCACGAGTCGGGGTCGGCGTTGATCACGCGTTCCGGGATTTCGGGCTGGGCGAAGAAGAACCAGTGCCACCACGCGGTCGCGAACTGCGGAGTGATGCGGCCGAGGTGTTCGCTGATCGGCAGGCAGTCGGCCAGCACCGCTCTGCGCACCCGGTTCGGACAGTCGAGGGCCATGCGGAGGGCGAGGTAGCTGCCCCGGTCGTGTCCGACCACCGAGAAACGTTCGTGGCCCAGCGCGCTCATCACCGCCAGCAGCCGACGCGCGTTTGCCCGTTTCGAATGCGGCTCGTGGTCTTCGGCGGGTTCCGGCTTCCCGGAGCGGCCGTATCCGGGGAGATCGGCGCAGACGACCGTGAACCCGCGCTCGACCAACCTGGGGGCGACCCAATGCCAGGTCGCGGAAGTGCGGGGATGCCCGTGCAACAGCAACACCGGCGTGCCGCTGCCCGCGTGCCGCACGAAAACGGGGCAACCGGCGCCGTCCACTGTCTCGGTGGTGAAACCATCGAACATGCTTATATTTTCCCAGGTTGCCTTGCGGTGCGCCATCGACACGGCTGTGCACGGCTTTGGGGCGTTGCGCGGCAAGGGATTCGGCAGTGGCGGCTACGGGCTCGTCCGTGTGGCGGCCGTCAGGTGAGGATCTCTTGCCGCACAGGGTAAACCGTGAGGTGGGCACCGGGGCTGGAAGTCCCCGTTCGGCAGCAAAGGCCGGAGGGCGAACGACACCACGGCTACTGTCGCACAGGCGCTTGCTCGGCCGCGGTCCGTTCCGTTGTGCGCAATGAAGATTCTACCTCGGCGAGTTGCTCGCGCAGGGTGCGTAGGGTGCGGGCGAGAAGGCGGGAGACGTGCATCTGGGACAGGCCGACGCGTTCGGCGATCTGGCTTTGCGACATGTCCTGGAAGAAGCGCATGACCAGGATGGACCGTTCGCGCGCGGGCAGGCCCCGCAACAGGGTTTCGACGGTCTCGCGGTTTTCGAACTTCTCGATGTCCGGGTCGTCGTCGCCGAGGGCGTCGGCGACGGCGGCGGTATCGGTGTCGTGGTGCGCGGGACGGTCGATCGAGGAGGTTTGGTAGGCGTTCGAGGCGTGGAGAGCCTCGGTGACGTCCTCGAGATCGAGGCCGAGGTGCTCGGCGAGTTCGCGCGGCGTGGGAGCGCGTCCGGTGCGCTGGGACAGGGCTGCGGTGGCTTGTCCCAGCGCCAGGTGCAGTTCTTTCAGGCGGCGGGGCACCCGGAGCGACCAGGTGCGGTCGCGGAAGTGCCGGCGGACCTCGCCCATGATCGTGGGGACGGCGAAGGAGACGAAGTCGGCCTGGCGTGCGGGGTCGAACCGGTCGACGGCGTTGACGAGGCCGATGCGCGCGACTTGCACGAGGTCCTCGAGAGGCTGTCCGCGGCGGGCGAACCGCCTGGCGATGTGGTCGGCCAGCGGCAGATGTTCCTCGATGAGGCGGTGCCGGAGCCGGACGTGCTCGCCGGTGTCCTCGGCGACGCGAGTGATCTCCTCGAACAACGCGTCGCAGTGCCGGTACTCGTCGCGGTTCCGGGTGCGGGTCATGGTTGCCGCGGTCATGTGCGTTCTCCTGGAGGAGGAAAGGGATGTCCTGGTGCCACGAGTGTCCTCAGTGGACGCTCAAGGCGGCGGAAAGGCGCTGGGGGCACAGAGATCAGCACTGCTGGCGGGGATCAACGCCTGGTGGTCGGCCGAAAGGCGCATGATCGTCTGGTACCCAGCGGCTCTCGCGCCGAACCCATGATTTCCGTTGGCGGCACGTGAATCCGGTTACTTCCCGGCGATCGGCCGCACGGGATGCCCGTCCGCCACCGCCGCGTCGAGCGTGGGGTGCAGCGGCAGGACCTGGTCCAGGCCGGTGAGCTGCATGGTTCGCAGCGTCGCCCGACTGGCCGCGACCATCCGGACCCGCGTGCCTTCCGGGGCCTCGCGCCACGCGGCCAGCAGCGCGGTCAAGCCCGCCGAGGCGAGAAAATCGATCTGTGTCAGGTCGAGCACCAGCATCGGCGGCCGCTCGCTCGAGGTCTCGGCGACGGCGGCCGTCAGTTTCGGCGCGGTCGCGAGGTCCAGGTCCCCGCGCAGGGCGAGAACCGCGGCGGGGGAGCGGTCGGCTCGCTCGATGGACAGCGCGCCCGGCGGATCCGCCGCAGGGCCACCCGGCTCGCTCATCGTTCTGTTCCCCTCGGTTGGATGCCCGGAAGGAAAATCCCGGGCAGGGAAGCTCTTTGCCGCGAAACCGTCGCGCGGCGGCTGTTCGCGCAGTGCGCCCAGGGCGGATGAGCCGCCTCGTGCGCGACGACGCCATCGAAGAAAGGCCGAGGAGTGCGAGAAAAGTGCTTGGTGAGACCCGTCGGGGTGCTGGATGGACAGAACGGGCCGGTTCTCTTCGCCGAGCCGGCGCTTCCGCCTTGACCTCTGCTCCTCGTCAACACCTGGCCCGGTTACCCCGTGTCCGGTGGTGCAAACCTTGATCGACGGACCCGGTGCGGTCAGTGCGGGAGCTTGACGACGGCGACGAAGAAGTTGTCGATTTGGCGCACCACTTCGACGAAGCGGTCGAAGTCGACAGGCTTGGTCACGTAGGCGTTGGCGTGCAGGTCGTAGCTGCGGAGGATGTCCTCTTCGGCCTCGGAGGTGGTGAGGACGACTACCGGGATGGTGCGCAGCTGTGGCGACGCTTTGATTTCGCTGAGCACCTCGCGTCCGTCTTTGCGGGGAAGGTTGAGGTCGAGCAGGATCAGCCCGGGCCGCGGGGCGGCCGACCGGCCAGTCGCGCACCGCTTCGGCGAGCACAACGCCTGGTACAGCCTCGGGAAACAGCCGCTCTGCCGCGGGATTGAGCGCGACGACCGCGCCGTCGGCATCAGTGACCAGCACCGGGCACGGCGCCGAACTCCACCGCGCCGCGGCATCCGCCGCCGAAAGGACCGCTCGCTTCAGATCTGCCACACTCTGGACACGCGGAGCGGCCCTTCACCTCGTTTTCGCCTTGGGGACGGTCGATCGATCGGTCCCAGTGTCCCTTGCCGTCCCAAGAGCCACCACACCGCCAGCGGAACCTGACCGTCGGGCACCCGCCCCAGAGCCAGCTCCCCGGGTACCTGCCCGCGGCGGCCTCAAACCCCGATTTCGGGCAGAGGCCCGGGCGGCTCCGCCGGCTTCGGGTTTCGACCGGCGGAGCCTGGAGCCTGATCTCCTGCGCGCGGGAGACCCAACCCTGCTGATCGGCTACCCGTTTGTCAGGAATTCACGCAACCTGGACGGGCTCAGACGTCGAGTTCCTGGTGCCGCTGGGTCACGGTGTGCGCGAGGTCGACGAGTTTGACGTTGAGGTCCTGCGACGTGCGCCGCAGGATGTCGAACGCCGCGTCGGCCGAGATCCCGCGGCGGTTCATCAGGATTCCCTTGGCCTGGCCGATCAGGTCCCTGCTGTCGACGGCGCGCTTGAGATGGATTTCCTTGAGACTGGCCGCGGTGTGCGCGGCCGATCCGGCGAGGGCGAGCGACGCGTGCGAGGCCAGGACGAGCGCGTTGTCGACGGCGTCGTCGTCGAAGACCCCGGCCTTGCGGCTGTAGAGGTTGATCGCGCCGGGCGGCAGGTCGGATTTGAGATCCGGCAGCAGGGTCGCGGCCAGCAGGGAACCGAACCCGAACTGCCCGGCGCGCCTGCCGAACTCGGGGAACGCCTCCGAACGGGGGAGGTTGTTGGCCAGTGCGTGCCCCGGCCGTCCCTGCAGGGCTGCCTCCAGGCACGGCCCTTCGCCGGTCTGGTACTGGATCCGGTCCAGCTCCTCGGCGGTCGGGTCGGTGCAGACCGGGGTGTGGAACCCGCCGTCGGCCGAGCGCAGGGTGATGCTGGCCAGATCGGCCTCCGGCACGATCCGCAGCGCGGCGGACACCACGCGTTCCATCGCTTCGTGCAGGGAGTCCGCGTCGAGCAGGAGGACCGCGAGCGTGCCGAACTGCCGCGCCAGCGGCCCCTCGGCGGTCACGCCGCTGCGGGCCCAGCCGTCGACGGCCGGTTCCGCGCAGAACGCGATCCGGTCGGCCTCCCAGTCTTCGGCGTCCCTCGTGCCGGCGTCAGTCACCGCGGCCTCCTCATTTCCCTGCCCGCAACCCGGCAGCACTGCCGAACTTTACCGGCACGCGAAACCGCACCGGCGGACCGACGGCCAGCGCTTCATCGTGTCGGCGGGGCTGAGCCGCGGGAGGCATCGGCGGAGAAGGGACGCCGCGCCCGGGTCGCGACAAAGCGGCGGCCGGAACCGAAGTCCCGGCCGCCGCTCCGTCCGCGGGTCAGTCTTTCACGCCTTTGACGGCGTCTTTGACTTTTTCTCCCGCCTGCTTGAGGGCGCCCTTGGCCTGCTCCGCTTTCCCCTCGGCCTGCCACTGCTCGTTCCCGGTGGCGTTGCCGAGCGCTTCCTTGGCCTTTCCCTTGATCTCTTCGGCCTTGTTTCCGGCGGTGTCGCTCATCTCGATTACCTCTTTCTTCTCCAGTGTTCGGGAAAAGCGATTCGGACTATGAGACGAACCGGGGTTACCCGGGCTGGAGGGTTGCCAAACCACGTGCCGCGCGGAGTTTGAACGCGAACAACAAGTGCGGCAATGCGATCGCGACCACTGCTCCGGCGATGCCGACGAGGGTCGCTGCCACCTAGGCCCAGAAGGCACCGGTGATCACCGCGGGACGAGGCCGGGTTCCGGCGGATGGGCAGGGAGATCAGTCATGCGGAAAAAGGTGCACAGTGCGCGGATTCTCGCACGGCAAAGAAACCTCACTGCCCGCGCTCTCCCTCTCGCTTGGCGCGGTTCTGGTTTGTCGTCGCTGATCCGGGGGTATGAGCTATTCTTGGACAGGGAAACTGACAGCGTCCATTCGAGCGGGGGCTCGCTGGGGAGCAGCGCCGAGCTTCGTCTTGGCGAGCGGGCGCAAGGCAGGCCGAGGAGGTCAAGCGTGAGTGCCGACGACGTTCAGCGCAGTCGCTTGCTCCCGGGAGGGGCGCGTCTGCGCTTGGCGCTGGATCAGGACTTCATGACATTGCGCCGGATCCGGGACCGGGCCGCGGCGTTCGTGCGCCGTCATCTCCCGCACGCCGAGGCGGACGCGGTGGCCGACGTGCGCCTGGTGCTCGACGAGATGGCCTGCAACGCGCTGCGGCACGCCCGTCCGCCGTGCGAGCTGGTCCTGTCGCTGCGCGGAGACCGGATCCTGCTCGAGGTTTCGGACTCCCTCCCGGACCTCGCCCGGAGCCGGGAGGGATACGCCGGCGGGGGACGCGGGCTGGCCCTGATCGACGCCATCGCCGATCGCTGGGGCCAGACGCCCCAGCCCGGAGGGAAGACCGTCTGGGCCGAGCTCGCCCTCTGCCCGGAGCCCGTGTCGCAGACGTGAACTGCGCGGTTTCGTCCGTGAGGGGAACCCGGAGGGAATCAGAGTCCCTCCGGGTTCCCCTCACGGACGGTCTCAGGAGCGAGCCAGGTACTCCGCCGCGGCCCGCAGGCTCACGTAGGACCCGCTGAACGTGTCGATCCGCGGCCCGGTACCGGATTCCGGTCCGGGGACCCCGGTTTCGACCCGGATGTAGTCCACAGTGGACAGTCCGGCCAGGAACTCCCGCACCGCCGGATGCCGGTGTGCTTCCCGGGTCGCCACCACGACGCTCTCCACCGCCGAGGCGGCCGCCAAGACCGTCGAGACGTCGTCCGGCGCGACAGACAGCGTCCGAGTGCCCGGAACCAGTTCCGCCAGATGCGCCCCGAGCCCCCAGGGCATCGGTCCGGCGGCGATACCCGGTTCGGTCTGCACGTCCACCACGAGCGACGGGCCCGTGAGCTTAGGCGTGCCGGTGATCCGCAAAGCGGCCCGCGCGGCGGACAGGCCGAGCGAGTAGTCCACCGGCCGCACCGTCGCCGGAGCGGGGGAGGTGCCCAGCGAGGCGGTCCGGGCAGCGGCATCGGCCAGCCGCTCCAAGGGAAGCCGTCCCTCGGTCACCGCCGCGACGATCGCCTCGGCGGTCCGGTCCAGCGTCGCGGCGTCGAACGGGGCGCCGCCGAGGCAAAGCGCGTCGGCGCCGCCCAGGAGCGCCCGGACCGAAGCCTCGCCGATGCCGTCGTGCCGCCCGTACGCCCCGGAGACGGCCCCCATCTCCAACGCGTCGGTGATGACTGCCCCAGTGAACCCCAGTTCGCCGCGCAGCACGTCGACTAGCGCGGTCCGGTTGAACGTCGCCGGGTCCTCGCCCCATTCCCGGACCACGAGGTGCCCGGACATGACCGTCCGGACGCCCGCCTCGATCGCCGCGGCGAACGGGACCAGTTCGACCTCGCGAAGCTCGGCCGCGGTCCGCGGCAGCACCGGCAGCGACAGATGCGAATCCTCGGTCGCCGCGCCGTGCCCGGGGAAGTGCTTCGCGCACGCGGCGACGCCGTACTTCTGCATGCCGGTCACGAACGCCGCGACGTGCGGCGAAGCCGCGACCGGGTCCGACCCGAACGCCCGCACACCGATGCCCGGGTCCTCCGCGGCGAGCGTGAGGTCCGCGCACGGCGCGAGGTTGACCGTGACCCCGCACGCCGCCAGCCGCTCGCCGAGCGCGGCCGCGACGGACGCGGTCAGCTCCGGGTCCCCGGCCGCGCCCAGTGCGAGCGGGCCGGGCACGAACGAGCCCTTGCCGACGTCGAGGCGGGTGACGTCGCCGCCCTCCTCGTCGATCCCGACGACCACGCCGTCCCGCTCGGACCGCAGCGCGGAAGTGAGCGCGGCGACCTGTTCGTCGTCGACCACGTTGCGGCCGAACAGGATCACGCCGCCGAGACCCTCGGCGAGGCGGCGGCGGACCCAATCCGGTGCCGCGGTCCCGGCGAATCCGGGCAGCAGAACGGCTTCGGCCAGCTCGCGGGGCTCAGCCACCGTCATCCCTTCACCGCGCCGGCGGTCATGCCGGACACGAGTTTCCGTTGCACGATCAGGAAGAAGATCACCGCGGGGATCGCATAGACCACCGATGCCGCCATGACGCCGCCCCAGTCGATCGAGAACGCCGTCTTGAACGACGACAGCCACACCGGCAGCGTCTGCTTCGACTGGTCGCGCATGAACACCAGCGCGAACAGGAATTCGTTCCAGGCCGTGATGAAACTGAACACCGACGTGGTCACCAGGCCCGGCCCGAGCAGCGGCAGCGTGACCCGGCGGAACGCGCCGACCCGGCTGCAGCCGTCGATCATCGCGGCCTCTTCGAGGTCGTACGGGATGCCGTTGACGAACCCGTAGAGCATCCACACGGTGAACGGCAGCGACGTCGCGAAGTACATCAGCAGCAGCGACGGCAGCGTGTTCAGCAGCCCGGTGTCGCGCATCAGCAGGTACATCGGGATGAACAGCGCCGACAGCGGGGCCAGCTGCGCGACCAGGATCAGCAGCAGGAACCCCTTGCGGCCGCGGAAACGGAAGCGCGCCAGCGGGATCGCCGCCAGCACGCCCACGATCAGCGCGGCCAGCACCGCGCCGAGCGTCACGATCAGGCTGTTGCTCAGATACGTGACGAACCCGGGCTTGGTCAGCGCCGACGCGAAGTTCGACAGCGTCGCCGAGGTCGGGATCAGGTCGTACTTCGGCGACAGCACGTCGCCCGGCGTCTTCAGCGACGTCGTGAACATCCAGTACGTCGGGAAGAGGAACAGCAGCGCCACGACCAGGCCCGCGACCGACACCAGCACCCGGGCGGGCAGGGACTTCCTCATGCGATCTCCCCGTCCTTCGTGCGGACCAGCAGCTGCACGTACCGGCCGGTGACCAGCAGGAGCAGCGCCAGCATGATGGTGGCGATGGCGGAGGCGGAGCCGAAGTGGCTGCCCGCGATGCCCTTGAGGTACTGCAGGATCGCCAGCGTCGTGCTCGCGCCGTCCGGGCCGCCCTGGCGGATGGCCCACACCTGGGCGAACATGTTGAAGTCCCACAGGATCGACAGGAACGTCACCATGGTCAGGATCGGCCGGATGGCGGGCCAGCTGACCGCGACGAACGTCTGCCACGGCCCGGCGCCGTCGATGCCCGCCGCCTCGTACTGCTCGCGCGGCACGCCGATGAGGCCCGCGTAGAGCGTGAACGCGACGAACGGCACGGCCTGCCACAGCACCAGCAGCCCGATCACGACGAGCGTGCTCGTGCCGCTGGAGAACCACGAGTACCCGATGAAGGAGTGGAAGCCCAGCCGGTCCAGCGTCTTGTTGAGGATGCCGTACTGCTGGTCGAAGATCCACTGGAACACCGTGGTGGTGGCGATGACCGGCACCGCCCAGGCGAGCACCAGCGAGATCTGCAGGAAGATCCGCAGCGCCGGGTTGAGATGGCGCATCAGCACCGCGATGAGCAGCGCGACCAGCAGCGTCGCGGCGACCACCGCGCCGGTGAAGACGATCGTGCGGATCGTGACGGACCAGAACTCGGGGTCGGACAGCACGTCGGTGTAGTTCTTGAAGCCGATCCACACCATCTTGCCGGTCACCAGCTCGCGCAGGTCGAGCTGGCGCAGGCTGATGCCGAGCATCTGAACGGTGGGCCAGCCGAGCAGCACCAGCACGGAGGCGAGCGCGGGCAGGATCAGCAGGTACGGCATGAGCCGTTCGCTGAACCAGCCGGCGGTCCGCTTCCGTGCCGCCCCGACGTGCGCCGATGCCGGCGGGGTGGCCCCCGCCGGCATCGGCTTGTCCTTCGTCGCGGTCATCCGCCGATGATCTTGTCGAGGGCCGTGTTCGCGTCGGCCGCGGCCTGGTCCAGGGTCTTCTTCCCGGTCAGGTACGCGGTCAGCATGTCCTTCAGCGGGTTCTGGCCGGACTCGACCTCGCCCCACTTCGGGCTGGCCGGCATCGCCCGGCCGTTCTTCGACGCCTTCGCCATCACCGAGCCCAGCGGGTCCTTGTCCAGGGCGCTGACGTCGGTGGAGGTGCCCGGCACGTAGCCGCCGGCGGCGAGCTGCGTCATGTACTTGGTGCTGGTCAGCAGCTTCAGGTAGTCCTTGGCGAGGTCCTGGTGCTTGCTGTTGAGCGGGACGACCAGGTTCGAGCCGCCGAGGAACACCGGCGCGCCCTGGCCCGCGGCCTTCGACGGGATCGGGAACGCGCCGGTCTTGGCGGTGATGCCCGGGTCGGTCTTGGCCGCGGTCGCCACCTCGTTCGGGGTGCCGATGAACATGGCGACCTTGCCCGCGCCGTAGATGCCCGCCTGCTGCGGCGTGGCCTCGTCGTTGTCCTTCGGCGCGGTGGTGCCGGAGGCGTCCACGAGCTTCTTGTAGAACTCGAGGCCCGCCTTGGCTTCCGGCGTGTTGAGCGAGGACTTGAAGGACTTGCCCTCGGCCTTGGCGATGTCGCCGCCGTTGTCCCAGATGAACGACGACAGCGCGTACCAGTTCTGGCCCGGCATGTAGAGCGGCTGGAACTGCGAGTCGCCGCCGAACTTCGTCTTCAGCTTCGCGATGTCCTCGAGCCATTCGTCGTTCGACGTCGGCGGCTTCGCGATGCCCGCCTGCTCGAACATGTCCTTGCGGTACATCACGACGCGGTTCGCGGCGTAGAACGGCACGCCGACGGTTTTGCCGTCGTACTGGCCGGACGCCTTGAGCCCGGCGAGCCACTGCCCGCCGTTGAGGTTGCTGACGTCGCCGGAGAGGTCGGCCAGCACGCCCTGCGCGGCGAACGCGGGGGTCTGGGTGTTGCCGACCTCGATGACGTCCGGCGGCGTGTCGCTCGCCAGCGCGGTGGTCAGCTTCTGCTGGATGCCGTTCCACTGCTGGATCTGGTAGTCGACCTTGACGCCGGGGTGGGCGGCCTCGAATTCCTTGTTCAGGGCCGAGGTCAGGCTGTCCGGCGCGGAGCCGGTCATCAGCCAGACCGTCAGCTTGCCGTCCTGCGCGCCCCCAGCGCTCGAGGCGTTCTCACTCCCGCCGGAGCCGGCACACCCGGCCGTGGCGAGCGTGATGGCGGCGGTTCCCGCCGCCAGCTTGAGCCAGCGCTTCACGTGTCTCGTCCTTTCGGTGCCCGGTCGTCGGCGACCGGGGCTGAATGACAAATGGTGTAGACCAATGTCCTGCAGGGTGGTCCGGACCACAGCCGGTGTCAAGCCGGTTGCCAAGATGTTGCGAAGACGTCGGCCGGGTTGACGCTGTGTGGCCGGACGATTACCGGGGTCTGCGCGGAAAGCGCTGGTGGCGGCCGGTTTCCGCAGTGCGGGCAAGGGTTTCCGGTGCGGGGGAGTTGTTCGTGAACGGATCGCCGGGCCGGGCGTGTCGCGCGGGCCGGGCGAGTCTCCGGCGGCGGCGGGCGACCTACCTTCGGCCCTTGCGCGAGGACGAAGCGACGGGCGCGGGCGTTCGCCGCCCGGCGGCTCGGGTCGCTCTGTCCGGCCGCGCCGTCCGGATTCCCGGGGCCGCTCTGTTCGGGTTCCGGGGTCGCTCTGTCCGGCCGCGTGGCTCGGATTCCCGGGGCCGCTCTGTTCGGGTTCCGGGGTCGCTCTGTCCGGCCGCGTGGCTCGGATTCGCGGAGTTGCTCTGTCCCGGCGTCCCGGGGTCGCTCTGTCCGGCTGCTCTGTCCGGCTTCCCGGGCCGCTTCGCTGCGCCGAGGCGGCCCGATTACCCGCTGCGACGAGTGCCGGGCTCGCTGCCGACAGTGACCCGGGGTGGGTGAGTTTCGTCCCGGCCCGGACCGGCCGTACCGCCGGTGACCTCGGAAAACCTCTTGTGTACCACGCGTCACATCACTCCCAGTGGTTTACAGGCGTCCCGCGTGTCACACACACTGGGGCTCGCCCAGGTGATCCGGTGCCGCTCTTGGGGAAGAGAGGCGGACGGCCGGAGCGCTCCCAGGGCGGGAAAAGAAGAGGGAGTAGAGGATGACGGGCTCCGGGCGGATAGCGGCTCGGGCGGGTGCGGTCGTGGCGGCGGCAGCGGTGGCTGCCGTCGGAGCGTTGGGGCTGCTGCACGCGCCCCAGGCGGCCGCAGCGCCTGCCGAGGTGCCGGGCATGGACGTGTCCGGGCACCAGGGCAATGTGGACTGGAAGGGCGCGTGGAACGCGGGCGCGCGCTTCGCCTATGTCAAGGCGACTGAAGGCACCGGGTACCGAAACCCGTATTTCGCGCAGCAGTACAACGGTTCGTACGACGTGGGGATGATCCGCGGCGCGTACCACTTCGCGCGTCCGGACGTGTCCGACGGCGCGACGCAGGCCGACTACTTCGTCGCGCACGGCGGCGGCTGGTCCGCGGACGGCCGCACCATGCCGCCGATGCTGGACATCGAATACAACCCGCACGGCTCGACCTGCTTCGGCCTGTCGCAGTCGGCGATGGTGTCGTGGGTGCGGTCGTTCTCCGAGCGGCTGCACGCGAAAACGTCGCGCTGGCCGATGCTTTACACCACCACGGACTGGTGGAAGACCTGCACCGGCAACTCGAACGCGTTCGGCGACACGCATCCGCTGTTCATCGCGCGGTACGCGCAAAGCGCGGGCCCGCTGCCCTCGGGCTGGCGGTACTACACGGTCTGGCAGTACTCGGACTCCGGCAACAAGCCCGGCGACCAGGACTCGTTCAACGGTTCGATGGAGCAGTTGATCAAGTTCGCCGGCGGCGAGGCTCCGAAGAGCGAGGCACCGGCGCCGCCGAAGCCGACCACGTCGACGAAGCCGCCGACGTCGAGCACGCCGACGACTAGCGCGCCGCCGAACTCCTCGGCGACCAAGACCCCGACCAAGACGCCGACCGGTTCGGCCACCACTTCGCCGACGACGACCACGAAGGCGAGCCCGACGACGTCCAGCAGCCCGACGTCCTCGGCGACGAAACCGCCCGCGTCCACGTCGCCCACCTCGTCGACCGCGGCGAAGAAGGACATCAGCGGTCTCGTCTGGGCTGGCGGCAAGCAGGCGAACCCGCCGGGGTCGCTGTCGGACGCGAAGCACGCCGACTCGCTCACTGCTCGCGTGCACGAAGTCGCGAAGGTGACGCCGAAGGCTCCGGTCGCGCAGAAGACGGCTCCGCAGAAGGTCACGAGCAGCCAGCCGGCGCGGGCTTCCGCGCAGGAGGCGAGCCAGCCGAAGCAGCAGGCACTGGCGAAGACCGGGGTGAACACTCCGCGGCTCGCCGTGTTCGGCGCGGCGCTGCTGGTGTTCGGGGCGATCCTGATGACCCTGTCGCGGATGGTGGCCCGGCGCTGATTCCGGCCGGGTCCGCGACTCCGCGCACGGAGCGCGGGCCCGGCCGTTAGGCTCCCGGCGTGACCACCACTCGACCCGAATTGCGCGGTTTCCCCGGCGCGGTGCTCGTCATCCGCTTCCTGACCGAACTGGCGCTGCTCGCCGGGCTCGCGGTCGCCGGCGCGCGGCTCGGCGGGAACGTGTTCCTCGACATCCTCGCCGCGGTGCTGTGGCCGGCGCTGGCGGCGGCGATCTGGGGGCTCGTGATCGCGCCCCGGGCCAAACGGCGCTGCCCGGAACCGACGCGATTCCTCCTGGAGACGGCGCTGTTCGCGGTGGCCGCGCTCGGGTTGATCGCGTCCGGGCTGCTGGTCGCGGGGATCGTGCTCGGCGTCGCCGGGATCGCCGTCGCGGTGGCCGTGCGGGTGTGGGCGAAGGACGGCTGAGCGGATTTCCCGCGCTGGGACCGGTCCTGGCGCCTGCTCAGTACGGTGGCGCGCAGGGATTTCCGTACCGCTGCCCGGACGGTGTCCGCGCCGGTCGCTTGTTCGGGCAGTTCCGCTTCCGCGCACGGTCCGGCGCCAGATGAAGATGCCGTGGCGGCAGTCGCTCACCGTGCCCGCGGACGGGAAACCGGGTCCGGGAACGTGACCGGGTCGGCCTCGATCGGCGGCTCGGTGCGGGGCTGCGCGTGCAGGACGGGCCGGAGTCGTGGGTCCATCAGCCGATCATCGCGAACCGTTCGGCGCCGCGACGCGACGGCGAGGAACCCGGCTGGTCCTCTGTCCACTTGAGATAGCGCGCGGGGCGAGAGTCGCGCAGGCGAGCCGGAAAGCCCGCCGCCGGTCCTGCTTGCGCACGCCGCGCCGGTGGATGAGACTCCGGCTATGCCGAGCCCGTTCAGCGCCGAAACGGCGGAAGCGATCCAGCACGCCCGCCAGCATTCCGTCGGGGATCTCCTGCGGCGCACCGCGTTGCGCCTCCCGGACAAGCTCGCGATCGTCTCCGGCGAACGGCGGGCGACCTACCGCGAGTTCGACGCGGCGGTCAACCGCTGCGCGCACCGGCTCGCCGAACGAGGTCTCGCGAAGGGCGACCGGCTCGCGCTGCTCAGCCGCAACTGCTGGGAGTACGCCGTGCTCGTGTTCGCCACGGCCAAGCTGGGCGTGGTGCTGGTGCCGGTGAACTTCATGCTCGGCGCGGAGGAGATCGCGTTCATCCTCGGCCACGCCGGAGTGTCCGGGCTGATCGCCCAGGACGCGCTGCTCGACACCGCGGCGGAAGCGGTGAAGCGCTCCGGCCGCACCGACGTCCTGCGCGCGCGGATCGGCGGCAGCGGCGGCGAATGGGAGAGCGTCGCGGACTGGATCGACCAGCCCGGCGACGAAACCGCTCCGGCCGTGCTCGTCGCGGACGACGATCCGCTGCGGCTGATGTACACCTCCGGCACCGAATCGCGGCCGAAGGGCGTGCTGCTGTCGAGCCGGTCGCTCATCGCGCAGTACGTGTCGTGCGCGATCGACGGAAGCATGAGCGGCGACGACATCGAGGTGCATTCGCTGCCGCTCTACCACTGCGCGCAGCTGGACTGTTTCCTGTCGGTCGACGTCTATCTCGGCGCGACGAGCGTGATCCTGCCCGGCCCGGACCCGGCGGCGTTGCTGGCCGCGGTGGAACGCGAACGCGCGACGAAGCTGTTCGCGCCGCCGACGGTGTGGATTTCGCTGCTGCGGCACCCGGCGTTCGACACGACAGACCTGTCGAGCCTGCGGAAGGGCTACTACGGCGCGTCGCCGATGCCCGCCGAAGTGTTGCGCGAACTCTCCCGCCGGCTGCCGGACGTGCAGCTGTGGAACTTCTACGGCCAGACCGAAATGGCTCCGCTCGCCACGATCCTGCGCCCGCACGAACAACTCGCGAAGGCGGGTTCGGCCGGCCGGGCGTCGATCAACGTCGAGACGCGGATCGTCGACGAGAACGGCCGCGAGCTGCCGCCCGGCGAGGTCGGCGAGATCGTGCACCGCAGCCCGCACGCGACGCTCGGGTACTACGAGGACGAGGAGAAGACCGCCGAGGCCTTCGAAGGCGGCTGGTTCCACTCCGGCGACCTCGGAGTGCTCGACGACGAGGGCTATCTGTCCGTGGTGGACCGGAAGAAGGACATGATCAAGACCGGCGGCGAGAACGTCGCGAGCCGCGAGGTCGAGGAAGCGCTGTACCTGCTCGACGGGATCGCCGAGGTCGCGGTGTTCGGGGTCGCGCACCCGCACTGGATCGAGGCGGTCACCGCGGCCGTCGTTCCGCGCGAGGGCGTCACGCTCACCGAGGCGGAGGTTCTCGCGCACGCCCGCGAACACCTGGCCGGGTACAAGTGCCCGAAGTACGTGGTGTTCGTGGACGCGCTGCCGAAGAACCCGAGCGGGAAGATCGTCAAGCGCGCGCTGCGGGAAGGGCACGCGGGACTGGCGCAGGGGTGACGCCCGCCGTCCGCGGAAGCGAAAAATGAGCTGTGCGCCGGGAGATCGGCGGGAAGACTGGGCCGATGATCCGTCTCGTCGAGTCGCCCCGCCTGGTGTTGCCCACGGCTGAGGTGCGGACGTCGTACCTCGTCGGCGAGCAGGCGGACTGCCTGCTCGAAGGCCGCCCGACCGAATGGCTGGACTCGGCGAGCGCCGACTTCGCCGGGTTCGTCGCCGCGCGGCGCGGGGTGCTGCCGCGCTGGGGAGTGCCTTCCACGCTCTTCTGGTACGTCTCCGGCGAGTACTACCTGGGCACCCTGGTCGTCCGGCACGAACTCACCGCCGAACTCGCCGAAGCGGGCGGCCACATCGGGTATCACGTGGTGCCCCCGTGGCGACGGCAAGGCCATGCCACGCGGATGCTGACGGCCGGGCTCGCGCAGTGCCGCCGTCTCGGGCTCGACCGCGTCCTGCTGACCTGCGAGGCGGACAACGAACCGTCGCGCCGGGTGATCCTTTCCAACGGCGGCGTGCCGGACGGCCGGAAGCGCGGCGAAGACCGGTTCTGGATCGACCTCGGCCTGGACGCTGTCGCGTAGCCGCCTCCCGCTCAGGCGAGCGTGGCGCCGTAAGCGGCGAGCACGGGCGGCAGCGGCTGGAAGAAGCTGACCTGGTTGTTCCCGCCGGACAGCACTCCGTAGCCGACCCCGGCGTAGAACAACGGGCCGCCGCTGTCGCCGGCGCCGACCGGGATGTCGGTGGCGATCGTCCCGACGACCTGCTTGCCGTCGCCGAAGTTCACCGTCTGGTTGAGGCCGAGGACCTTTCCGCACGTCTTCTTCGTGGTCATGCCGCTCTTGCACACCAGTTGGCCCACTGCCGGGGTGCCCGCGCGCAGGATCCGCTGGGTGCCGCCGTCGTAGAGATCGACCTGGCTGTGCCCGGAGCCGGAGGGGTTCTCGACGCGGCCGTAATCGGTCACCGGGAAGTGGCTGTCCACGTTGCGGCCGATGTCTTTCCAGTCGAGCCCGTGTTCGGTGCAGTGCCCGGCGGTGAGGAGGTACCGGACGTTCTTGACCAGGATCGCGAACCCGGCGGAGCAGTAGTAGGGCTCGCGGCCCGGTCCCGGCGAGACGGTGTACATCGCGTCGCCGCCGTTCACCGCCGCGGTGACCGCCGAGGGTGTTGCGGAGGCGGCCGGGTTTACCAGCAGGGCGGCCGCGGCCGCGGCGATCAGCACTCCGGCGAGCTTGCGGCGCGAGCAGCGAGACATCGGCAGGTCCTTCCGTCCACATGAGACTGGTTGTGTGCGGCCAGTTCAACCTCCGGCGGCGGGCGGCACAAACGGAGTCAGCCTGCTGGCCCGGGACTGCCTCCGAACGGGTGACAACAACACTGGCCGGGCAGCCGTCCGCACGGCAGACTGGCCCCGGCCGCCGGACCTTCGGTGACCTGCGCGAACGGCACGAATCCCGAAGGGAGGCGCGAGGCCTGCGCCGTCTCACGATCCGGGAAGGGCACCGCCGTCGTGGTGAATTTCCTTCGGGTTCTTTACTGTCACGTCGTCAAGTAACGCTGATCTGCATAGGGAACCGTTGTCCGACATCCTGTCGCCGGGCGGCGCCGGAGTCCCGGCGGCCGTCCCGGCCTCCCGGAACCTGTGGCGCGCGCTGCGGCACGACCGCTGGGCCCAGGCCAGCGCGGTCGTCATCGTCCTGGTGATCGTCACCGCCCTCGCGGCTCCTGTGCTCGCCCTGATCGAGGGCCAGGACCCGTACACCTACCACACCGAACTGCTCAATCCGGCCGACGGAACCGGCGCGGGATTCCTCGGCGGGATCAGCGGAAGCCACTGGTTCGGCGTCGAACCGCTGACCGGACGGGACCTCTTCGCGGTCGTCGCGTACGGCGCGCGCACGTCGTTCCTGATCGGGCTCGCCGCGACCGCGGTGTCGATGCTGCTGGGCGTGCTGCTCGGGGCGAGCGCCGGATACGCCGGCGGCTGGTGGGACACCGTGGTGAGCCGGGTGACCGACGTGCTCCTCGGCTTCCCGCAGCTGATCTTCATGATCGCGCTCGGCGCGGTCGCCCCGCAGTCGATCCCGCGGCCGCTGTTGCTGATCGCGGTGATCGGCCTGTTCGGCTGGCCGCGCGTGGCCCGGGTGGTCCGCGCGCAGACACTGAGCCTGCGCAACCGCGATTTCGTCAGGGCGGCCCGGGCACTCGGCGCGGGCGGCGTGCACGTGTTCCGCCGCGAGCTGCTGCCGAACCTGTGGGCGCCGATCATCGTGCTGGCGACGGTGAGCATCCCGGCCAACATCGGCCTGGAAGCCGCGCTGTCGTTCCTCGGCGTCGGCATCCCGCCGCCCACGCCGAGCTGGGGCCGTTCCATCAGCGACGCGATCAACTGGGTGCAGACCGATCCGATGTTCCTCATTTTCCCCGGCGCCGCGCTGTTCATCGCGACGCTGGCGTTCAACATGCTCGGCGACGGGCTGCGCGACGCGCTCGACCCGAAGACGGCGGTGCGCCGGTGAACCGCACTCTGCGTTTCGTGGGCATCCGCCTGCTGGGCATGCTCGGCGTGCTGCTCGTGGTCAGCTTCGGCACCTTCGCGGTGTTCTACCTGCTGCCCACCGACCCGGCGTTCATGTCCTGCGGCAAGCCGTGCACGCCGGAGAACCTGGCGCTGGCGCGGGAGTTCATGGGCTTCGACAAGCCGTGGATCCAGCAGTACTTCGACTTCCTCGGCGGCATTTTCACCGGCCGCACCTTCGGCACCGGCGTGACGGCGATCGTCTGCTCCGCGCCCTGCTTCGGGTATTCGTTCCAGCAGAGCGAACCCGTGCTGGCGCTGATCGGGGACCGGTTGCCGATCACGGTTTCGCTGGCCGTCGGCGCGTCGGTGATCTGGTTGATCGCGGGCGTCGCGACCGGCGTGTTCTCCGCGCTGCGCCGCGGCAAGTTCGCCGACCGCGCCGCGATGACGGTGACGCTCGCGGGGGTGTCCGCGCCCGCGTATCTGGTGGGGTTGCTGGGGATTCTGCTGTTCGGCTTCACGCTCGACGTGGTGCCGGTGAGCGGTTACGTGACGTTCGCGCAAAGCCCGGTCGACTGGGCGTGGCACCTCGTGCTGCCGTGGCTGGTGCTGGCGTTCATCAACGCCGCGGTGTACGCGAGGCTCTCGCGCGGCCAGATGCTCGAAATCATGGGCGAGGACTTCATCCGCACCGCGCGGGCGGTCGGCCTGCCGGAGCGGACCGTCATCGGGAAATACGCGCTGCGCAACGTTTTGCTGCCGGTGGTGACGGTGTTCGCGGTCGACCTCGGCGCGCTGCTCGGCGGCGCGGTGATCACCGAGCGCGTGTTCGCCCTGCCCGGTCTCGGCGGGCTGCTCGTCGACGCCGTGCACCAGGTGGACCTGCCGGTGCTGATGGGCGTCAGCCTGTTCGCCGCCTTCTTCGTCGTCCTCGCGAACTTCGCGGTGGACGTGCTCTACGGGGTCCTCGACCCCCGCGCTCGGCTCGGTTCTTGAGAAAGGGAACGGAAAAAACCATGGATCGCAGGGACTTCCTGAAGGCGCTGGGCATCACCGCCACGGTCACCGGGGCAGGGGCGTTCCTCGCCGCGTGCAACGCGAACGAGCAGTCCGGCGGCGGGGGCGCGGTCGAGGTGGCGTCCGGCGGGACGCTCTACATCCTCAGCGACACCACGTCGCAGCACCTCGACCCGGCGAAGAGCCAGAACCTGGCGATCACCACGATCAGCCTGGTCCACCGGCGGCTCACCGCGTGGAAGACCGCCGCGGACGGCCCGGCCACCGTGGTCCCCGACCTCGCCACCGACACCGGCCGCGCCAGCGCGGACGGCAAGACCTGGACGTACACGCTCAAGGACGGCCTGAAGATGGCCGACGGCACGCCGATCACCAGCGCCGAGATCAAGTACGGCATCGAGCGGTCGTTCGACTCCGCGTTCTCCGGCGGCCTGAGCTACCACAAGAACCTGCTCGCCGGCGGCCCCGACTACAAAGGCCCGTTCAAGGGCGGCGAGCTGGCGTCGATCGAGACGCTGGACCCGAAGACCATCGTCTTCCACCTGGCCCGCCCGTACGGCGACTGGCCGTGGATCGCGAGCATGCCCGCGTTCGCCCCGGTGCCGAAGGGCAAGGGCACCGACGCGACCTACGACACGAAGCCGGTCGCGTCCGGCCCGTACCAGGTCGAGTCGTACCAGAAGGGCGTGCAGGTCAAGTTCGTCCGGAACCCGAACTGGGACGCCAAGACCGACCTCGCGCGCACCGGGCTGCCGGACGCGGTCGTGATCCAGATGGGCCAGGACACCGGCGTCGTCGCGAAGCGGCTGCTGGCCAGCCAGGGCAACGACGCGTTCGCGTTCGGCTCGTCGTTCGTGAACCCGGCGCAGCTGGCGCAGATCCGCACGAACCCGGCGGCGAAGAACCAGCTCGTCACGTCGAAGTCCGGTGCGCTGGCCTATCTCGCGCTGAACACCAGACGCGGCCCGCTGGCGAATCCCAAGGTGCGCCAGGCGTTCCAGTACGCCGTGGACAAGACCGCCTACCAGGTCGCGGCGGCGGGCAGCGCGGACCTGGCCGGTCCGATCGCCACGACGCTGATCACCGAGGGCATCGCCGGGCGCGAGGTGTACGACCTCTACCCGGCCCCGCCGAACGGCGACGTCGCGAAGGCGAAGCAGCTGCTCGCCGAGGCGGGCTTCCCGAACGGCATCGACAACCTCGACTTCCCGGTGTCGACGGCGAACAACGAAGCGGACAAGGCGCAGGCGATCCAGGCCGCGCTGCAGCGGGCGGGGATCCGCACGAAGCTGCGCCCGCTCGACGACGAGGCGTGGACCACGCTGGTCACCGGCAACGACGGCGACTACGACCTGACCCTGGGCTCGTGGCAGCCGGACTTCCCGAGCGCCAACGCCAACATCGAGCCGCTGTTCGGCACCTCGGAGATCGGCAACGGCGGCTACAACGAGGCGCGCTACTCGGTGCCCGAGGTGGACGCGCTGATCGCCGAGGCGCAGGGCACCGTCGACCCGGTCGCGGCCGGGAAGCTGTGGGCCAAGGCGGACAAGCGGATCATGCAGGACTCTCCGGTGATCCCGCTGATCTACACGCGCAACTCGTTCCTGCACGGCGCGAAGGTCGGCAATTTCGCGATCGGCGCGTTCCCGGCGTACCCGAACTACCTCCAGATGGGCCTGGCGAAGTAATCCCGTGTCCGAGCAGCTGCTTTCCCTGCGCGACGTCTCGATCCGGTTCGGTGGCGCCTCCGACGCCGTCGCTGTCCGAGAAGTCGCGTTCGAGGTGAACCCCGGCGAGGTCGTCGCCCTCGTCGGGGAATCCGGTTCCGGCAAGTCGGTCACCGCGCTGTCGCTGCTCGGCCTGCTGCCGGACACCGCGACGGTGACCGGTTCCGCGGTGCTCGACGGCCGCGATCTGTACACAGTGGACGGTCCGGCGCTGCGCGCGGTGCGAGGCGGCGAGATCGGCATGGTGTTCCAGGAGCCGATGAGCGCGCTGAACCCGGTGTTCCGGATCGGCACCCAGCTCGTGGACGCGGTCCGGGCGCACCGGAAGGTGTCCCGGCCGGCGGCGCGGGAGCGGGCCCGGGAGTTGCTGGAACTGGTCGAACTGGACGCTCGGCGGGTGCTGCGGGCTTACCCGCACGAGCTGTCCGGCGGGCAGCTGCAGCGGGTGGTCATCGCGATCGCGCTGATCCACGACCCTAAGCTGCTGATCGCGGACGAGCCGACCACCGCGCTGGACGTCACCGTGCAAGCCGGGATCCTGCAGCTGCTGCGGTCGCTGCGGGACCGGCTCGGCACGGCGATCCTGCTGGTGACGCACGATATGGGCGTGGTCGCGGACATCGCGGACCGGGTCGTGGTGCTGCGCGACGGCCAGGTGGTCGAGCAGAACACTGTGGCCGGGCTTTTCGCGGCACCGCAGGCCGATTACACGCGGGAACTGCTGGATTCGGTGCTGTCACTGGGTTCCGCGCCCGCGGGTGCGGTGCGGCCGACGTCGGCTCCGCTGGTTTCGGTGACGGATCTGGCGGTGACCTACCGGGTCGGCGGCGGCGCTCCGCCAGTGCGCGCGGTCGACGGCGTGTCCCTGACGATCGGGACCGACGAGGTGCTCGGCCTCGTCGGCGAATCCGGTTCGGGCAAGAGCACGATCTCGTCCGTGCTGACCGGTTTGGTCTCGCCGTCGGCGGGTGCCGTGCAGGTCGGCGGCGTGGACCTCGCGCGGGCGTCGGCCCGGCAGCGGCGGGAGGTCCGGCGGCAGATCGGGATCGTGTTCCAGAACCCGGCCTCCGCGCTCAACCCGCGCGCGACGATCGGCGCGAGCATCGCCGAACCGCTGGTGGTGCACGGCGAACGCGGCGAACACCGGGAGCGGGTCGCGGAACTGCTCGCCGCCGTGCGCTTGGATCCGAACTGGAGCGGCCGGTATCCGCACGAGCTGTCCGGCGGGCAGCGGCAACGCGTCGGGATCGCGCGGGCGCTGGCGCTGCGGCCGCGGCTGCTGATCGCGGACGAGCCGACGAGCGCGCTGGACGTCTCGGTGCAGGCCTCGGTGCTCGACTTGCTGGCGGACCTGCAGCGGGAGCTGGCGTTCGCGTGCCTGTTCATCAGCCACGACCTGGCCGTGGTGGAACGGGTCGCGGACCGGGTCGTCGTGCTGCACCACGGGAAGGTGGTCGAGGAGGGCCCGGTGGCATCCGTGCTGGGCTCGCCGCGGGAGGACTACACGCGACGGCTGGTCGCGGCGGCGCCGGTGGCGGACCCGGAACGGCAACGGGAACGCCGGGAGGCCTGGCGCGCGCTGTCCGGCTGACCGATGAGTTTCCGCCCTTCCGGGAGTCGGTACGGAAAACGGAAGGGACCGACATGGGAAAACTGCTGTACTCCGCCGCGATGTCGCTGGACGGGTTCATCGCCGGGCCGGGCGGGGACATGGGGTGGCTCGCGCCCTACACCGGGGACGCCTCGGCGGACGAGCTGGCCGCGGAGGTCGGCGCGCTGCTGGTCGGCCGCCGGACCTTCTCCGGCGACGACCCGTACCGCGGCACCGAGGGCGAGGGCAAGGCTTTCGGCGGCGGATGGGACGGGCCGCAGGTGGTGCTGACCCGGCAGGCCGCTCCGGCCGCGGTGCCCGGGGTGACGTTTTGTTCCTCTCTCGAGGAGGGCGTCGCGGCGGCCCGGGCGGCAGCGGGGGAGAAGACGGTGAATGTGCTGGGCGCTTCGGTCGGGCGGGCTTGCGTGGACGCCGGGCTGCTGGACGAGGTCGCGGTGATGGTGATGCCGGTGCTGCTCGGCGGCGGGGTGCGGCTGTTCGAGCGGCCGGGCCCGCCGGTGCGGTTGGAGTTGCTGGCGCAGGAGGCGACGAGTCTTCGGTATCGCGTGTCGCGCTGAGTCTCAGCGGTCCTCGAACCGGGTGATCGCTTCCAGCACCGCCGTCCCCATCGACGGGCTGCCGGTGTGCCCCGCGTCGTCGATCACGACCAGTTCGGCATCCGGCCAAGCCTGGGCCAGCTGCCACGCCTTCCGCAGCGGCGCGCTCAGGTCGGCGCGGCCGTGGATCAGCACCGCCGGGATGCCGTGCAGCAGACCGATGTCGCGCAGCAGCTGGTCGTCCTCGAGCCACGCGTGGTGGCCGTAGTAGTGCGCGCAGAGGCGGGCGAGCGTGATCAGCTCGTCGTCCGTGCCCTCGCTGAACTGACCGGTGCGGCCGCCGACCCACTCGTGCGAGATCACCGCGTCTTCCCACGCGCACCAGTCGCGCGCGGCGCGGAGCTGCACGGCGCGGTCCGGGCTCGCGAGCAGCTGCGAATACCCGGCGAGGAGGTCGCCGTCCGGATCGGGCGCGCCCGCGCGGAACGCTTCCCACTGCGCGGGCAGCAGCCGCCGGAGGCCGCGGTAGAGCCAGTCGATCTCGTCCGGCGAAGAGGTGAAGGCGGCGACCAGCAGGACGCCGCTGACTCGTTCCGGATGCCGCTGCGCGTAGGCCAGCGCGAGGGTCGCGCCCCAGGAACCGCCGTACAGCAGCCATTTTTCGACGCCGAGGTGGACGCGCAGCTTCTCCATGTCGGCGATCAGGTGCTCGGTGGTCTGGTGCGCCAGGCTCACCGCCGGGTCCGCGACGCTCGGCGTGCTCCGTCCGCAGCCGCGCTGGTCGAACCCCACGACGCGGAATTTCGCCGGGTCGAAGCCGGTGCGGCCGAAGTCGCTGCCGCCTCCGCCGGGCCCGCCGTGCACGCACAGGACCGGCTTGCCCGTGCCGCTCGCGTCCCAGTAGATCTGCTGCCCGTCGCCTGCGTCGAGCATGCCGGCGGCGTCGGTTCCGACCGAAAACGGCCGCATCGCGGGCCTCCTCCCCGTGATCGAAGCCCGTCGAGCGTACTGGATCACGCCCGAGGCGGGTTTACAGCGCGGACCGGGGGTCCCTAGGATCTGCGGCGCCGGAAGCGCCGCGGACGCGCGGCCCCGGCGGGGTGGAGGTCTGGATGGGGAACCCGGAGTCCGGCAGCGACCTCGAGTCGGTCGCGAATCTCGTGCGGCTGTCCGAGACGGCGCCGATGCCCCGGATCGACGGCAGCGAACCCCCGCCGCTCGTGCGTCCCCGGGCCGGCAGCGGCGACGAGGCGACCTCGGCGTTCGGCGGTGTCCTCGACGCTTCGACCGGCTCGCCGACCGAACAGCTCGCCAAACGCGGCCCGCTGCCCGCCGCGGATCCGCCCGCCCAGACCGCGCCGCCGGCCGAGCGGCGGCACGCGCGATACGGCGTCTTCGCCGGTGCGGCGGTGGTGCTGTGCGCGGGGCTCGGCTCGTGGGCGCTGTGGCCGTCGGCGACCGGCGAGACCGGCCCGCAGCCGGTGCAGCCGCCGCCCGCTCCGGCCCACACGACTTCGTCGGCTCCGCCCGCGGTGAGCACGCTCAGCGCGTCCCCGGCCCCGGCCAGCGGCGAGGTGCGCGACACGATCGTCCGGGCCAGCAGCCGTCCCGCGACGACCTCGCCGCCGCCGCGCGCCCAGCCGACGCAGAACCCGCAGCAGGACGGCGGAAACCCGTCGCACGACTCGATGGAAGACGCGTTCCGTTCGGCGGTCAGCTCGTACATGAAGCAATGGGGTGACGACGGCGACGCTCAGCCGCGCCGCTGGCACGGCTGAGCGGCGGCGGTACTACTCTGAGTAGGTCACTGCCGACCGACCGCTCCGCGAGGTGTCCATGACCGGCTCGTCGTCCCCGTTGTCGCCCAGCCAGGTGCCGGTGGGGGTGGACCCGAACCGCCCGAGCATCGCGCGGATCTACGACGGGTTCCTCGGCGGGAGCCACCACTACGAGGTGGACCGCGCGGTGATGGAGAAGATCAGCACGGCGGTCCCCGAGGCGGTGCACATCGCCCGCGGCAACCGCGGCTTCCACAACCGCGTGCTGCGGATGCTGGCGAGCCAGACCGACATCCGGCAGTTCCTCGACTGCGGTTCCGGTTTGCCGACCGCCGAGAACACCCACCAGATCGTGCAGCGCTACCACCGCGACGCGCACGTGGTGTACGTCGACAACGACCCGGTGGTGCTCGCGCACGGCCGCGCGCTGCTGGAGGACAACGACTTCACGCACATGGTCGAGGCCGACATCTTCGAGCCTCAGGCCGTGCTGCAGAACGACACGGTGCGCGAATACCTCGACTTCTCGGAGCCCATCGCGCTGCTGCACATCGGCACGATGCACCACTACGAGGGCGACGGCGCGGTCGACGTGATGCGCGAGTACATCGACGCCCTCGCGCCCGGTTCGTATGTCGCGATGGCGCACTTCTACGACCCCGAGGTGCCGGAGCTGACCGCGGTCGCGAAGCGGATCGAGGAGATCCTCGTGTCCGGACCGCTCGGCGCGGGCCGGTTCCGGACCCGTGCGGAGATCGAGGCGATGCTGCCCGGTCTGGAGCTGCTGCCGCCGAGCCGGACGGACGGCCCTGGTCTGTCGGTCGCGGACGAGTGGTGGCAGGACGGCCCGAGGCTGAAACCGCTGAGCGACGCGGCCCGGTGTGTCGCGGGTGTGGTGGGGCGGAAGGTCTGATCCGCTAGGTCGATGGCGGGGTTTCCGCGACTGGCGTGGGTGGTGTGCGGGCGGTGGGGTAGCCGACGAACCCGGTCGGCGCGTGCTGGTTCCCGTGCGCCGGGCCGGATCCGTGGGCGGGTTTCAGGTCTGGGCGGATTCGCCGTCCACCAGTGTTGTCGCAGCCGGTTGCGGAACCTCCGCGATCGGCGCGGGCTGCCCGCGAGCGATCAGATACCCGACCAACCCGAACCCGATCAGCACCGCCAGCGTCCCGGCCGTGAACAGTTCGAAGGTCAACCGCGAGACGCCCCACGTCGCCACGAAGTCGTACGGCACCCCGAGCGCCCGGTCGAGCACTCCCGGCACCACCGTCTGCCACGCGCCGAGCAGGATCCACGCGTAGATCAGCACCGAGCTGACCCACAGCCCGACCTTTCCGCCCGGCACCCGGAACGGGCGGTCGACCGCCGGGTATTTGCGCCGCAGCACCAGGATTGTCGGGAAGATCAGCAGATACGACAGCAGCAGCGTGCTCACCGCGATGTTGAGCACGACCGCGAACACCGCCGACGCCGAACTGCTCTGCACGATCGTCGCCACCACCGTGAACACCGTCGCGACGACGCCGGAAAGCAGGTTGACCCGCAGCGGCGTGTTCAGCTTCGGATGGAACGCGCCGAACCATCGCGGAAACGCGCCGTCGACGGCGGCCATCGCCTGGATGCGGTCCGAGGCGATCATCCACGAGCAGCCCTGGTTCAGCAGGACGAAGACGAACACCACAGCGGTGAGCGTCAGCATCGTGCCCGAAGCGCCGCCGTACACGGAGAACACCTGGCGCACGGCGTCGAGGAAACCGCCGAGTCCGTTGATCTTGTCCGCGGGCATCACCAGCACGATGCCGAGCACCGGCACCAGATAGCACAACGCCGACACCAGTCCGGAGACGCCGACGGTGACCGGGACGTCGCGCCGCGGGTTGTGCATCTCCTCGGCGGCCCCGTTGGGGGCTTCGAAGCCGACGAGGGCGAACATCAGAACCGGGACCACCGCGAGGAATCCGCCGAGAGTCGGGGAGAAGGCCAGCGAACCGTGGACGCCGTGCCGGGCCGCGTAGATCGCCGCGGTGACCGCGAAGAGCACCACGAGTCCGACCTTCAGCAGCGCCCCGGCGGCGATGAACCACTTCCCGTACCGCAGGCTCACCACCGCGCCGAGGATCGCCAGCCAGATGAAGACGAGCTTGAACGCGTAGTCCGCGAACCCGCCCGGCGAGGCGGGAACCAGGTACTGCTGCCAGGTCGCCGCCGCGAGGAAGGTGATCGATCCGCCCAGCCACACCGGGTTGGTGATCCAGTACAGCAGCGTGCCGAGCGCGGCGGGCAGCTTCCCGAACGCGAGCCGCAGCCAGACGAACGGCCCGCCCTCCGCCGGGAACGCGCTGCCCAGTTCGGCCATGACCAGCCCGTACGGGAACAGGAACAGCACGAGGAGCACGGCGGTCCAGGTGACCGCCTCCGCCCCGGAGGTCGCGATCTGGCCGATGGTGTCCACCGAGATGATGGCCGCGATCGCGAGGAAGATCGAGTCGATCCGGCGCAGATTCCGGCGCAGGTTCCCGGATTCGCTGTTGACGAAGGTGGGTTCGGACACGCTTCACCGCCTTTGGTGAATCGAGAGGGAGGAGTCAGGCTTCGGTGTTCTCCAGGTCTTCCTTGTGCAGCAACGGAGTTCCGACGGTCTCGCGCATCGAGAACGCGGCGAGGAGACCGACGGCGGCCGCGACCATCAGGTACGGCCCGGGCACGAGAGTGCTGCCGGTGGCGGAAATCAGGACAGTCATCAGGTACGGCACGGTCCCGGCGAACAGCGCGGCGGTGATGTTGTACGCGATCGAGAGGCCGCTTTGGCGGGTGCGCGTCGGGAAGATTTCCGCGGACCACACCGCGTAAGTGCCGAGAATCGCCGCCAGGATGGCGCCGAGCGCGAGCCCGCCGATCCAGGTGCCGGCGAGGCCGGTGCGCATCAGCAGATACGCGGGGGTGGCGAGGACGAAGAGCGCGACGCCCGCGCCGATCAGGACGGGCCGACGGCCGACGCGGTCGGAAAGCCGGCCGAAGAAGGGCACGAGGAACAGCCCGACGAGCGAGATCACTGTGGACAGTGCGGCCGCGCTGCCGGACGAGTGGCCGAGGTAGTCGGTCTCGTAGGTGACCAGATACGTGAGCACGGCGTAGAACGGCACGTGCATCATGGTCATCAGCCCGGCCGCCTGGAGAAGCTGCTTCTTGTTGTGGCGGAACAGTTCCCGGACCGGGCTGCGCGGCACGTTGTCGGTCGCTTCGAGGGCGCGGTACTCGGGGGTGTCCTCGATCTTGCCGCGGATGACGAACCCGATGATGCCGAGCGGCGCGGCGATCAGGAACGGGACGCGCCAGCCCCACGACGCGAGCTGCGCGTCCGTCAGGCCGATCGACAGCAGCAGGAACACGAACGAACCGGCGAGGAAGCCCAGCAGCGAGCCGACTTCCAGCCAGCTGACGCCGAACCCGCGGCGCCGGCGCGGCGCGTACTCGGCCAGGAAGCTCGCCGCGCTGCCGAATTCGCCGCCCGCCGCGAGGCCCTGCAGCAGGCGCAGCGCCACGAGCAGGATCGGGGCCGCGATGCCGATCGTCGAGTAGCCCGGCAGCAGGCCGATCACCAGGGTCGCGCCGGACATCACGAAGATGACCACCGACAGCGTGCGCTTGCGGCCGATCTTGTCGCCCAGCGGCCCGAAGATCAGCGCGCCGACCGGCCGGATCCCGAACGACACCGCGAAGACGCCGAACACCGCGAGCAGCCCGGCGGTGGAATTGCCCGCCGGGAAGAACACTGACGCGATGGTGCCGGCGAGGTAGGCGTAGGCGGCCCAGTCGAACCAGTGCACGAAGACGCCGACCGCGCCGGCCGCGACACTGCGGCGCAGCGTGGCGGGATCGGCGCTCTGGTCGGCCAGGTCTGGCGCCGGAGAGGCGTCGGATGCGGTCATGAATGGCCTCCTTGGACCGGTTCTCCGGGAGGACGCTAAGAGCGGCCCACGGCATCTAACAAGAAGTAATAAGCAAAGCAATGCATCTGTTCGTGTTATGCAGAGGCGCTGAGCTGTGCCGACACGAGGGTCTGACGGCGGTGAAACACAGCGTTCACGTGCGGGAGGGCCCGCCGGTGAGGGCCTGCGGGGTGGTGAGCGCGCCGACCTGGTCGTCGGTCAGCAGCCGTCGTTCCCGCACCAGTTCCAGCGCCGGACGGCCGGTCTGGTGCGCTTCCAGCGCGAGCGTGCAGGCGGTTTCGTAGCCGAGTGCCGGGCTGAGCGCCGTGACCAGCCCGGTCGAGGTGGCGACGAGGTCGGCGAGGTGTTCTCTGCGGGCGGTGATGCCGCGTACGCATTGTTCGGCGAGCACGCGGGCACCGGCTGTCAGGTGGTCGAGACCGGCGGTCAGGGCCCGCGCGATGATCGGCTCGAAGGCATTGAGCTGCAGCTGCCCGCCCTCGGCCGCGAGCGTGATCGTGACGTCGTGACCGATGATCTCGAAGGCGATCTGGTTGACCGCCTCCGGGACGACGGGGTTGACCTTGCCCGGCATGATCGACGACCCGGCCTGCCGGGCGGGCAGCGCGATCTCGCCGAAGCCGGCCTGCGGCCCGGACGAGAGCAACCGGAGATCGTTGCAGATCTTGGACAATTTGACCGCCACGCGTTTCAGCACGCCGGACAGCTGCACGAACACCCCGACGTCCTGGGTCGCCTCGACGAGGTCGGGCGCGGAGACCAGGGTCGCGATCCCGGTCAGCTCTCGCAAGTGCGCGACAGCCCGCTCCCGGTACCCAGGACGCGCGTTGAGTCCCGTCCCGATCGCCGTTCCGCCGAGATTCAGTTCGTGCAGCAGCAGCCGGGCTTCGGCGAGCCGCTGCTCGTCCTCGCCGAGCGTGGCGGCGAACGCGCCGAACTCCTGGCCGAGGGTCATCGGGACGGCGTCCTGCAGCTGGGTGCGGCCCATTTTGAGGACGTCGGCGAACTCGATCGCCTTGTCCGCGAACGCTTCCCGCAGTCCGGCGAGCGCGGCGAGCAGTTCGGCGAGATGCCGGTCGAGCGCGAGTTTGACCGCGGTGGGGTAGACGTCGTTGGTGCTCTGGCCGAGGTTGACGTGGTCGAGCGGGTGCAGTCGCGCGTAGTCGCCGCGGGCGTGGCCGAGCAGTTCCAGGGCGCGATTGGCGATGACCTCGTTGGCGTTCATGTTCGTCGAGGTCCCGGCACCGCCCTGGATGAGGTCGACGACGAACTGGTCGTGCAGGCGGCCGTCGCGGATCTCGGCGCAGGCCTGGACGATCGCGGCGGTCCGTTCGGGATCGAGGGCGCCGACTTCCGCGTTGGCACGCGCGGCGGCCTCCTTGACGGTGGCGAGCGCGGCGACGAGGTGCGGCCGGTCGGCGAGGGTTTCGCCGGTGATGGGGAAGTTGACCAGCGCGCGGGCGGTGTGCGCGCCGTAGTAGACGTCGGCGGGCACGGTGACCTCGCCGAGCATGTCGTGCTCGGAGCGGGTGCGGGACATCGGTGTCCTTCCCGGGGCGGAGGGGATTTCAGGAGGCTCGGTCGACGCCGGTCCACGCCAGCGCGGTGGCGCCGTCGAGCAGGGCCCGTTCCGCGGTGCCGCCGACGCAGTGCGCGGCGAATTCGCGCTGGTGGTTGATCGCGGGCAGCGACCCGATGCCGAGGTAGGGGTGGATAGCGGGCACGACCTGCGAGACGTTGCCCATGTCGGTGGACGCGCGGTTCATCCGGGACGCTGTGCCGCCCGTGGCGAACTCGCGGCCGAGTTCGAGGGCATTGGCGCGGTAGGCGGCCAAAGCCTGTTCGTCGGCGCGGAATTCGGCGTAGGGCTTGCTTTCCGGCTCCACGCTCAGCTCGCAGCCGGTGGCCAGCGCGCCGGCCTCGAAAGCCCGCATGACGCGTGGCTCCAATTCGGACAGTTCCGCCAACGTCTCGGCGCGCACGTACCATCTGCCGGACGCGTGTTCGGGGATCGCGTTGGGGGCGTCCCCGGCGTGCGTCACGATGCCGTGCACCCGCGCCGATGCCGGAAGTTGTTGCCGCAGAAGGCCGATCGCGACCTGCGCGACGGTGAACGCGTCGGCCGCGTTGACCCCGGCTTCGGGATAAGCGGCGGCGTGCGCGGACTTGCCGGTGTAGGAGATCTTCGAGTGGCTGACGGCGAACGGCCGCGCTTCGGCGACGTCCACCGGTGCCGGATGCACCATCATCGCGAGGTCCACGCCAGCGAAAGCGCCGCGTTCCAGCAGCTCGATCTTCCCGCCGCCGCCCTCCTCCGCCGGAGTGCCGTAGACCTCGACGGTCACGCCGATCTCGTCGGCGACCGCGGCGAGCCCCAAAGCGGCACCGATGGAGCTGGCCGCGATGAGGTTGTGCCCGCACGCGTGGCCGAGACCGGGCAGCGCGTCGTACTCGGCGCACAGCGCGATCCGCCGGGGACCGGAGCCGAAGCTGGCGTGGAACGCGGTGTCCAGGCCGAGGTACTTCGACGTGACGGCGAACCCGGCCCGGTCGAGCAGCCCCGGGACCGCCGCGGCCGCGCGATGCTCTTCCCACGCGGTCTCCGGGTCGGCGTGCAGCCGCTCGGACAGCTGGATCAGCTCGTCGGCGTGCCGGTCGACCACGGCGCGGGCGGCCGCTTTGGGAGTGGCCATCACTCGTCTCCCGGCACGCCGTAGGACGGCGCGGCGGCGGGGTTCAGGCCGCGGGTGACGTAGTCGTCGCGCTGGGGGAGCCAGACGTCGACGAGGTCGGCGAGCTGCTCGATCGGTTCGTCGGCCCAGTCCACGCGCAGATCCGTGACCGGCCAGTCCGCAGTGGACACCACGACGAGCCCGGCGGACCGCACCGGGCCCTCCTCGCCGCCGGCCGCGAGCCCGGCCCGCATCGCCGCGACGAGGCGCTGTTCCAGTTCGCCGGTCGCCTCGGTGAAAGCGTCCACCATGGACTGCGGAATGTGGTCGCCAGCCAGCATGTTGCCCGCCACGACCACGCCGTCCGCCGTCGCCGACGCGTGCGTGCCCAGAGTTTTCGAACCGCTGTAAGCGAAACCGGGCCCGGTGCGGCCGAGCACGGTCAGCTGCCGGTACTCGATGTGGTCCGCTGCCGACGTGACCTCGGTGAGCGCCTTCTCCGGATCCCCGTGTTCGGCGAGCCGGTCCAGCAGCCGTCCGCCGAGGCGAGGGTCGGTGATGTTCTGCGAGGCCGCCGCGCCGAGACCCGGACGCAGGTGGGCGACGCGGGCGACGACCGCCGGGCTGGACGAGCTGGCCGCGATGCCGAACCGGGCAGTGCCGCCGGAAGTGTCGCGGGCGACGATCGAAAAGGTCACTTCTCCTCCTCCGGGATCACCGCGATGGCGTCGATCTCGCAGAGCCATTCCGGCCGGGCGAGCGCCGACACGACCACGCCGGTCGAGATCGGGTGCACGCCCTTGGTCCAGCGTCCGACGGTGCGGTAGACGGCCTCGCGGTAGCGCGGGTCGACCAGGTAGATCGTGAGCTTGACCAGGTGTTCCATCCGGCTGCCGGATTCTTCCAGCAGCATGTTGATGTTCGCCATCGCCTGTTCGGCCTGCGCGGCGACGTCGCCGATCCCGACCGATTCGCTCGTGTCGAGGTCCTGCCCGATCTGGCCGCGGACGTAGACCGTGCCGTTGGCGACGACGGCCTGGCAGAGGTCGTTGTCGAGGTTCTGCTCCGGGTAGGTGTCCCGCGTGTTGAACGGGCGGATGCGACGGTGGACAGTCACTGCGTGGCCTTCCCTGCGGCGGTCGTCGGACGCCTCAGCCTGACCGCGCGGCCGAGGTTCTGTCCAGTAGATCTTTCCGGACCAATGCATCGGTTCCGCTGATGTATTCTGCATCGGGAAAACAGATCTTGAGCGCCGGAAACATCTGTTGGACACGGGCAGGGCGGGCCGTGAGGATCCGGGGAGACGGCGCTGAACCGCGCTGGAGCCGGAGCGGAGGTCTGGGATGTCGAGCGAACAGGTGGAGGCCCTCGTCGTGGGCGGGGGACAGGCCGGCCTGGCGATGAGCGAGCACCTGAGCGAGTGCGGCGTGCCGCATCTCGTCCTGGAACGGAACCGGATCGCCGAACGCTGGCGCTCGGAACGGTGGGACTCGCTCGTCGCGAACGGCCCGGCGTGGCACGACCGGTTCCCCGGCTTGGAATTCCCCGACGTGGCTCCCGGCGAATTCGCGTCGAAGGATCAGGTCGCGGACTATTTCGAGGCTTACGCGGAAAAGATCGCCGCGCCGGTCCGCACCGGAGTCGAGGTGACGTCCGTGCGGCGGCACGAGGGCAGGCCCGGGTTCCGCGTCGAGACCTCGGAAGGAACCGTCGACGCCCGGTTCGTCATCGCCGCGACCGGCCCGTTCCAGCGCCCGGTGATCCCGCCGATCGTGCCCGCCGGCGCCGGTCCGGTGCAGCTGCACTCCAGCGGCTACCGGAACCCGGAACAGCTCCCCGAAGGCGCGGTGCTGGTGGTCGGCGCGGGCTCGTCAGGCGTGCAGATCGCCGAGGAACTCCGCCGCGCGGGACGCGAGGTGTACCTGTCGGTCGGGCCGCACGACCGTCCGCCGCGCAGCTACCGCGACCGGGATTTCTGCTGGTGGCTCGGCGTTCTGGGCAAGTGGGACGCCGAGACGCCGCCCGCCGGAGCGGAACACGTGACCATCGCGGTCAGCGGCGCGCGCGGCGGGCACACCGTGGACTTCCGAGCGCTGGCCGGGCTCGGCATCACGCTCGTGGGCATGACCGGCGCGTACGCCGACGGCAAGCTCAGCTTCGCCACAGACCTGGCGAAGAACATCGCCGCGGGCGACGAGAATTACCTTGCCCTGCTTGACGAAGCCGACGCCTACGCGGCTCGCAACGGGCTCGACCTGCCCGAGGAACCGTCCGCCCGCGAGCTGGGCCCGGACCCGGCGTGCGTCACGGATCCGGTGCTGGAGCTGGACTTGGGCGCGGCCGGAGTGACCTCGATCGTCTGGGCGACCGGGTTCGCGGTCGACTACAGCTGGCTGCAGGTCGACGCCTTCGACGAGAACGGACGGCCGAAGCACCGCCGCGGCGTGTCCGTGGAGCCGGGCGTGTACTTCATCGGGCTGCCGTGGCTGGCTCGGCGTGGATCGAGCTTTATCTGGGGAGTGTGGCACGACGCGAAGTTCGTGGCCGACCACGTCGCGATTCAGCGCGGGTATCAGAGCCAATCCGAGACCTCGGACAGCCAGCGTTCCGGAGCCCGGGAATGAATCCGGTGCCCGACGCCGACCGGCACCGTTTTCGCCTCCGGTAACGCCTGTTCGAGCAAGGCGTACCCGGATTGGTCGAGAGGCAATCCGGCGGCGCGTCGTCGGCGTCGCGCGGGGGCACCAGCGCCTCTTCGAGCACCAGGCGCTCGATTAGGACCGGAGCCGTTCGGTGCCGCGGATGCCGGGGTGCGCAGCGGATCCCACGTCGCCGGGCTGCCCGCGGCGGCGTGCAGGCAGACCAGGTCTTTCATGGACAGGCCACGACCTGGCCTGCCCACGAGAGCCCGCCGCCGAACGCGAAGAGCAGCACCGGTTCACCCGCCGGAAGTTCGCCGCGCGAGACCATTGTGGACAGTGCGAGCGGGACGGACGCCGCCGACGTGTTTCCCGAATCGACCACGTCCCGGCCGATCACCACGTCCTCGCGCAGATCGAGACGGCCGGTCAGCGCCTCGATGATGCGCAGGTTGGCCTGGTGGGTGACGACTCCGGCGAGGTCGGTGGTGGCGATGCCCGCGCGACGGCAGGCTTCCGCCGCGACGGCGGGCAGTTCCTGCGTGGCCCAGCGGAACACGGCCTGGCCGTCCTGAGCGAACGCGGGCTGCCATTCGTCCACGAGCCGGACCAGGTTCCTGCGTGTCGGGTCGGAGCCCCAGACCACCGGTCCGACCGCCGCGGTGTCCGCCGAGCTGAGGATGGCCGCGCCCGCGCCGTCGCCGAGCAGGACGCAGGTGCTGCGGTCGGTCCAGTCGGTGACGTCCGACATCTTCTCCGCGCCGACGACCAGCGCGTGCCGGGCGGCTCCGGCCTGGACCGCGTGGTCGGCGGTGGCCAGCGCGGTGCAGAAGCCGGCACAGCCGTTGTTGAGGTCGAAACAGACCGGGGCCGGGATGCCCAGGCGGCCCGCGACCTGGGCGGCGATCGACGGGCAGCGGTCCATCGCGCTGCACGTGGCGACGGTGACCAGGCCGATGTCGCCCGGTTCGAGACCGGCCGCGGCCAGCGCCTTCGCCGCGGCCTCGGTGGCCAGATCGGCGACCGAGCCGTCCGCGAGGTGCCGCGTGGCGATGCCGGTGCGGCGGCGGATCCACTCGTCGGTCGTGTCGACCATGCCTTCCAGGTCGGTGTTGGTCAGCACGCGGGCGGGCCGGTGGTGGCCGAGCGCGGTGATGCGGGAGCCGGGCATCTGTCCCTCCTCAGGGTCTGGTCGCACTATAGCGACCGATCGTTCGTAATCTATAGTGAGCGCATGAGTCCTCGGAAGTCGGCGGCCGAGTCCCGCCACACCCGGCAGCGCATCCTCGACGCCGGCCTGGTGATCGCCTCCGCGGAGGGCCTGGAAGGGCTCACCATCGGGCGGCTCGCTGCCGAACTGGGGATGAGCAAGGCAGGCGTGATCGGGCATTTCGGCACCAAGGAGAGCCTCCAGTTGGCCGTCATCGAGGCGGCCGCCGAGCTGTTCGTCTGCGAGGTGCCCGAACAGGCCCGCGGCGTGCCGCGCGGCCTGCCGTATCTCCGCGCGGCCTGCGAGGCGTGGATCTCCTACCTGGAACGCGAACTACTGCCCGGCGGCTGCTTCTTCACCGCGGCCGCGGCGGAGTTCGACGGCCGGGACGGACCGGTGCGCGATGCCGTCGTCAGGGTGAGCGAGCTCTGGCAGCGGGAGCTGCGCGTGAACATCTGGCGTGCGGTGAGCCTGGAAGAGCTGCCCGCGGACACAGACCTCGACCAGTTGCTCTACGAGATCGTCGCGATCATGCTGGCGCTCAACCATTTCCTGCAGCTGCACGGCGACCGCCAGGCCCCGGCCCGCGCGCGCCGTGCGCTGGAGCGGCTGTTCGACGCCGGATCAAACTCCCGGGGCGGAGTACAGCACGCGGCACAGCTCCCGGAACTCCTGCGCCCGGCGGGTAAGCCGGACCCCGCGCATGGTCGCGAGCACGATCTCCAGTGACGGAACATCGTCAGTCAGCGCGAGCGGCACAACGCTCGCGCCCGCGTAAGTCGTGTCGTCCGGCGGACGCTGGTTGAGCAACGCGAAACCGTGCCCGGAAGCCACCAGTGCCCGCACGGTCTCGTACCCGCTGGTCCGATGCCGGACCCGAGGCGCCACCCCGGCGTCGCTCAGGATCGACTGCAGGTACTCCCGGCTGTGCGGCAGATCGAGCAGCACCATCGGCTCCTCGGCCAGCTCCCGCAGCGACACCTTGCGGCTCTTCCGCCGAGCGAGCCGGTGCTCCTCGGACACGAGTGCGTACGGCGCGGCAGTGCCGACCACCTCGCGGTCGATGTCGTCGTCGAGGTCGTAGCCGTACAGCATCGCCAGCTCGGTCTCGCCAGCCCGCAAAGCGCTCTTGAGCGCCTTGTGCTCGCCCTCGCGCAGGGAAACGTGCACGCGCGGATGCCGGGCTTCGAACTCGGCCAGCAGACTCGGCAGGCGGAACGGCGCGAGCGTGGTGAAGCAGCCGACGGTGAGCGTGCCGACCAGATCGGTGCCGGACTGCCGCGCCGTCTCGACCAGTTCCGCGCCGTGCGCCAGGAAATCCAGCACCCGCTTGTAGAACTCCTCGCCGGCGGTGGTCAGGCTGAGCCCGCGAGCGTGGTGGCGCAGCAGGAACTGCACGCCCATTTCCTTCTCCAGCTGAGCGATCGCCGTCGACACCGCCGACTGCGACACCATCAGCTCCTTCGACGCGGCAGTCATGCTCAAGTGCCGCGCCGCCGCCTCGAAATAGCGCAGCTGCACGAGGGTGAAGGAAGGCTCGCTCATGCCGACATCCTGCCTCAGCGGCAGCAATCCGGATGCTGCGGTTTCGGCGCGGGCGTGTCCAGCGCCGGGTTGGCGTCGAAGAATCCGCTGGGTTTGAGCGTGAAGCCGGTGTGGTCGACAGGCATGATCGGCCAGTCCTCGGTGCGCGGGTAGTGGGTGAGGCCGAAGGTGTGCCATACGACGAGGTCGGCGCCGTCGAGGTCGCGGTCGGCCTGGATCCAGGTGTCGATGCCGGTCTTGCCGTCGTTCTGGTTGACGTACTCGCCCGCCGGGAAGCGCTCGTCTTCGGCGTACGCGGTGACCCACAGGTGCTTGCGGGTGAAGGCGGCGCGGCGGGCGATGGACGACGCGTCATCGGCCAGCAGCGGCGGCAGGCCCTCCGGGTGCAGCGTGTAACCGACGGGTTTGCCGAGCGCGTTGCGCGACTCCGGATTGCTGATCCGCCAGGTGCGGCCGAGGTTGCCGTCGGCGAGCCGGGCAGCGTCCGATTCCTTGGCCAGCCTGGTGATCTTGCGGGTGAAGGCGTTGCCGTACGGGTTGTCCGGGCCGATCGGGACGCGCTGCGCGTCGATCTCGTCGACGGCGTTCGAGAGGCCGTCGACCATCATGTCCAGCCGGGCGGAGAACAGGTGCTGATGGAACGGCGCGCCGACGCCGGGTGCGATTTCGGCGGCCCACGGATACTCCGGGTCGTCCGCCGGGAACGCCGAGGCGAAGACGATGCCGGTGGCCTTGCACTCGAGTTCGATGGTGCCGTCGAGGTAGAGATACCAGTAGAAGCCGTAGTCGTAATTGCCGACCGTCACGAAGAACGAGATGACCAGCCGCCGTTGCCGACGGGTCGAGACACTGCCGTTGTAGTGGTCAGTGTGCTTCACAGCACGCCAGCGTCTTCTTCGTGCATGCAGATCGCGTTCGCGATGGTGTGCGGCTGGCCGTCGTCGTCGTGCAGGACAGCGTCGAAATAGCGGATCTCGCCGAGGCAGTCGCAGCCCAGCGTCAGCGAGTTGGCTTCCTTGCCCAGCGAGTACTCGCCAGCGTCGAAGTAGTTCTGCCAGAACCGCACTGGGCTCGGATCGCCGTAAGGGACGACCATCTCGGCGACCGAGGCGCGGTAGACCACCGGACGCAGCCGTTCTCCGTCCTGGAAGCCGATTTGGTGCAGGGTAAGGCCTTCGACCGCGTTGAAACCGATCCGGAACTGCCACTTCTCCCACGTGACGACATCGCCGTCGACGGCGAAGCTCGGGCCCTCGGGCTGGGTGATCACGATGGGCTTCTGCGTGTCGCGCGCCGGGCCGTCGAGGTGGTAGTCGTAGGCGGTGCGCGGGATGTCGGCCGGGCCCTCGTCGATGAGGTCGTGCACGCGGCCGGCGATCAGGTCGACGTAGGCCACGACGCCGTCGATCGGGTGCGCCCAGAGGTTGTCGTCCTTGTTCAGTTGCAGGAAGGCGAGGCAGCGCACGAGCCGGAGCCCGGTTTCGCCGGGGATGTCGAAGCATCCGGCGCTCAGCGCGGAGATCCGGACCGAACGCGGTTCGGCGACGCCGCGGCGGCGCATCGCCGCGTTCCACGCCTCGTCCTCCCAGAGGATCTTCTCGACCAGGTCGAACTCCTCGTGCAGGATCGGCGGCTGCCCCTCGGCCACGACGTCCACCGCCCGATCGGCCACGACCTCCCCGCTGGTCAGCGACACGACCGCCTCGCGCACCGCACCGGTCCGCCGGTCCAGGAGCAGCGAGCGGACCCGGCGGTCCACCGGGTCGCCCGGCCGCCAGGCGAGCACGGCCGCCTTCGCCGGTTCGAGCAGCGAGACGAGCGCGAACCGGGTGCTCTCGGTCGCGATCCCGGCCTCGGCCAGCAGCGCGCGGTTGCGAGCGACCTCGTCTTCGGTCAGGCGCGTGAGGGGGTGGGCCATGCGCGTCTCCTCGTTCTTTGCGGTCTGTCGCAAAGAATGCGTCTTGGCGCTCTGCCTGGCAAGGCCCTTAGGGGGTGGGTTCTCCGGAACCCGTGCTGGGTTTTTCGATGCACGTCATCAATAATCCTGGACGTGGCACGACCCAAGGACCAGGCGCGGCGGCGCGACGAGCTGGTGGCGGCGGCCGGCCGCGCGATCCGGACGCGGGGGCTGGCCGGTCTCCGCGTGCGCGACGTCGCCGAGGAGGCCGGGCTGTCGGCGGGCTCGGTCAGCTACTACTACCCGGACCTCGACGACCTGCTGTTCGAGCTGCACCGCGACGCGGTCGACCGGTTCTACTGGGCGCGAGCGCGCGCGGCGGAGGCGGGGGAAGATCCGGCGCGGCGGCTGGTGCGGCTGGTCGGTGCGGGGCTTCCGGCGGGGGAGGGGGATCCGCTGAGCCGCGTGCTGTACGAAATGCACGTCCACGCCGCGCGCAATCCGGCGCATGCGGTGTTGATGACCGCGTTATGGGATCGCGAGGTGTCGCTGTACTCGGCGGCGCTCGCGCACGGCCGGGACACCGGAGTGTTCCAGTTGCGCTCGCCCGCGGCGGACATCGCGGCGAACGCGGTGGCGCTGGAGGACGCGTACGGTCTGCATCTCGCCGGGCGCAACACCAGTTTGTCCGCAGCCAGGGCGCGGGAGCTCTTGCTGGGGTACCTGGCTGCGGAAACCGGGTGCGACCTCGGTCAGGCGGAGGTCTCGTAGGCCGTCCAGACCGTTTTGAGGCCGGTGTACTTGTCGAACGAATGCAGGGAGAGGTCGCGGCCGAAGCCGGACTGCTTGAAGCCGCCGAACGGGGTCGCGGTGCTGAGGGCGTCCACTGTGTTCACCGAGACCGTCCCGGCGTGGATCCCGTCGGAGACGCGGTGCGCGCGGGCGAGGTCGCGGGTCCAGACTGAGGCGGCGAGGCCGTACGGGGTGTCGTTCGCCAGCCGGATCGCCTGAGCCTCGGTCTCGAACGGGAGCGATGCGAGCACCGGTCCGAACAGTTCCTCGGTGCCGAGCGGGTCGTCGGCGGCCAGGTCGGTGACGATGGCCGGGTCGAGGAAAGCACCCCGGCGGGCACCTCCCGCGACGACGGTCCCGCCGCTGGCTTCGACGGCGGCCAGCACCCGGGCTGCCGCGGCCTCGTCGATCATCGGGCCCAGTTTCGTGGCCGGGTCCAGCGGATCCCCGGGCACCCACCCGGCGACCTTTTCCCGGAGCAGGGCGAGGAATTCGTCGGCCACGGATGCCTGGACGAGCAGCCGGGTGGCGGCCGAGCAGACCTGGCCGGAGTTCGCGCAGAAACCGAACGCGACCAGGTCCGCGGCGGCGTCGAGATCCGCGTCGGAGAACACGACGACCGGGCTCTTGCCGCCGCATTCGAGCCAGACCTGCTTGAGGTTCGACTCCCCGGCGTAGCGCAGGAACAGCCCGCCCACCGGCGTCGATCCGGTGAAGGCGAGGACGTCGACGTCCGGATGCCGGCCGAGCGCCTGTCCCGCGGTCTCGCCGAAGCCCGGTACTACGTTGAGCACTCCGTCCGGAATTCCCGCCGCCGCGGCCAATTCCGCCAGCCGCAGCGCGGACAGCGGGGATTGCTCGGCGGGTTTGAGGACCACGCTGTTGCCCGCGGCCAGCGCTGGGGCGAGCTTCCACCCGGCGATGTCGAGCGGGAAATTCCACGGCACGACCGCGCCCACCACCCCGAGCGGCACGCGCCGGATCGCGGCGAAGCTGCCTGCGGGGCTGGGCGCGACCTCGTCGTAGCGTTTGTCGAGCGCTTCGGCGTACCAGGCGAAACACTCGGCGGTCGCGGGCACGTCCTGGCCGAACGTGTCGGAGATCGGACGGCCGACGTCAAGCGTGTCGCACAGCGCCAGTTCCCGCCCGTGCGAACCGATGAGGTCGGCCAGTTTCAGCAGGCGTTTCTTGCGTTCCGCTGCCGCGAGCCGGGACCAGCGGCCGTCCTCGAACGCTCGGCGCGCGGCCGTGACCGCGGCGTCGATCTCGTCCTGGCCGCCTTCGGCCACGTGCGCGACTGGGTGCCCGGTGGCCGGGTTGACGTCGGCGAAAGTCTTGCCTGACTTGGCGTTCAGCCAGTCACCGTCCACAAAGGCCGCGGTACGGGGCCGCAGCCGCGCGGCCTCGCGCACCCAGTCGCCGTGGTTCATTCCCGGAACCGCCTTTCGTCGCTTCCGTTCACTATCGCCAGGTCCCGTGGTCGGCGAAAGCGGAGCTTTTCGCTGCCGTGCATCTGGCGGATCGATGCAGGGTCACTGGGCCAGGTTCCAGAGAGAGGCCCATTGTTCGGCGGTCAGATCGCGGGGGAATGCTTGCGGGGACAGCCTTTGCCGGGCAAGCCAGGTCCGGGCCGCGCGGGCGCTGAGCCGGCCGGTGCGAGGCGGGATCCCGCCTAGTCCGCGACCGCGTCCGGTGAAGACTTCGCGGACGAACTCCTGGTAGGCCGCCTGGTCGGCGACGAGCGGGTGCGGGCGGCGGGTGATCACGAGGATCCCGCCGTCCACGGCCGGGCGCGGCCGGAACGGGTGTGCCGGGACCCGGGCGGGGACGGCGAATTCGAACCACGGCCACCAGGCGGCGGTCATCTGGGAGGCGCCGCCGATTCCGGCGCGGCGGCGGGCGACTTCCCATTGCACCAGCAGCACCGCGAGTTCCCAGTGCCGCTGCCGGAACAACCGGCGCAGGGTCGCGGTGGTCAGGTGGAAGGGAAGGTTGCCGACGACGGTGTGCGGAACGTCGGGCAGCCGGTGCCGGAGCAGATCGCCCTGGACGACCTCGACGTGGTCGCCGGTCCGCCGCGCCAGGCGGCGGGCGCGGCGGGGATCGAGTTCGACCGCGGTCAGCGGCCGGCCGGTGCGGCTGAGCGGGAGGGTCAGTGCGCCGTCGCCCGCGGCGAGTTCCACGAGGGGACCCGTCGTGCGGTCGGCGGCGGTGCGGACGGCGGCGATGACGGCGGGGTCGGCCAGGAAGTTCTGGCCGAGCTCGTGCCGTCCGCCGAAGGAATGGGCAGACATGGGGTGCGGACTCCGCGCATGAGGAAGCGACCCGGGCGCCAGGGAAGGCGTCCCGGATGGACAACGGGAGAGCGCGACGGAGCGGTGTGCTTCCGGCGCTCAGGCGTTGCGCAGGCGAGTCAATGCGTACGCGGCGAAGGTGGCACCCATGGGCGGGGAGCCTAGCCGAGCGGCCCGTCCGGCCGCGTCCGGGTTTCGCGGCGGAACCCCGGAATAACGCCGCGGCCTTTCCTGATCCGGCGGCGGGACAATTCTTCGCCCATTTCGCCGGACCGGGTCGCGAACGGTCCTCTTACGACGGAAGTACCCGGTGATCGCGGGTCGCAAACTGACACGAAACGGGGTCGCTCGGCTGAGGGGTATGGCGCTTGCGCGGGCTGGTGACCAGCCGGAGAGTGGGAGCCGCAGAAGGAATTCCGATTCGGGGAAATGGAGTGGACCAATGGTACGCGCAATCCAGCCGCAGGATCTCGTCGACAGCACCGTGGTGGACAATTCGGGCAGCAAGATCGGCAAGGTCGGCACGGTTTATCTCGCCGACGACACGCGGCGGCCGGAGTGGGTGACGGTGAAAACCGGGCTGTTCGGCCAGAAGGAGAGCTTCGTGCCGCTGTCGGGTGCGGGCATGGAGAACGACGGCCTGCACGTGCAGGTGGCGAAGGACCAGGTGTCCGACGCGCCGCGCATCGACGCCGAAGGCCACCTTTCCGAAAAGGAAAGCGTCGAGCTGTACAAGTACTACGGCTTGCCGGCTCCGCGGGCAGGGAACGGCGAGAACCTCGCGGGCGGCCGGAACAGCGGGCGCGACATGGCGGCAGGCGGCGCGGCTGGCGGCATGGCTGGCGGTGCGGCGGGCCGGGGGCGCGACGCGGCGGCGGGCGGCACCGCGGGCAAGGGACAGCCGACCGGCCAGGACACCGCCGCGGCCAAGGGCGGACGCCACGACGCCTCCGGCACGGGCGACGTGGTGCGCTCGGAGGAGCGGCTGAGGGTCGGCACCGAGGAGGTCGAGACCGGTCACGTCCGGCTGCGCAAGTACGTGGTGACTGAGGAGGCGCAGGTGACCGTGCCGGTCACGCACGAGGAAGTCCGCATCGAGCGGGAGCCGATCACCGACGCCAAGGCCGTGGGCGAGGCGGAGATCGGCGAGGCGGAGCAGGACGTCGTGCTGCACGCCGAGAAGCCGGTGGTGCAGAAGGAGACCGTGCCGGTCGAGCGGGTGCGCCTCGGCACCGAGCAGGTGACCGAGGAACAGACTGTCCGGGGGAAGGTCCGCAAGGAGCAGATCGACATCGACGACGAGACCAGGCGGGGCAAGAAGTCCTGACCCGAAGTCCGTGAAGGGAACCCTGAGGGAATCAGAGTCCCTCAGGGTTCCCTTCACGGACGTCTCGGCTATCGCCGCGAGCGGCTGGCTTTCATGAACTCGCGGTTGAGGTTCGCGATGCTCGTCAGGGGAATCCCCTTGGGACACGAGGCGACGCATTCGCCGGTGTTCGTGCAGCCGCCGAAGTCCGCCGCGTCCATGGTTTCCACCATGTCCAGCACGCGCTGGGCGCGCTCCGGCTGCCCCTGCGGCAGGGAGTTCAGGTGCGCCACCTTCGCCGAGGTGAACAGCATCGCCGACCCGTTCGGGCAGGCCGCCACGCAAGCGCCGCAGCCGATGCAGGTCGCGTTGTCGAAGGCGAGATCCGCGTCCGGCTTGGGCACCGGCGTCGCGTGCGCTTCGGGCGCGCTGCCGGTCGGGGCGGTGACGTAGCCGCCCGCCTCGATGATCCGGTCGAACGCCGAGCGGTCCACCACCAGGTCCTTGATCACCGGGAAACCCTTGGCGCGCCACGGTTCCACGTCCAGCACGTCGCCGTCGCGGAAGGAGCGGAGGTGGAGCTGGCAGGTCGTGGTGCGTTCGGGGCCGTGCGCCCGGCCGTTGATCACCACGCCGCACGAGCCGCAAATGCCCTCGCGGCAGTCGTGGTCGAAGGCGATGGGCTGGGCGCCATCCTCGATGAGGTGCTGGTTGAGGACGTCGAGGAGCTCCAGGAAGGACATGTCCGGGCTGGCGTCGTCGACCGGGTATTCGACCAGCCTGCCGTCGTCGTCCGGGCCGGACTGGCGCCAGACCCGCAGGGTGAGTTTCACGTGTAGCTCCGCTGGGTGGGGTGGACGTGCTCGAAGTTCAAGATTTCCTGGTGCAGCACCGGCTTCTCGCCGTACTCCCAGACCGAGACGTAGGAGAACCGCTCGTCGTCGCGCTGGGCCTCGCCGTCTTCGGTCTGGTGCTCCTCGCGGAAATGGCCGCCGCAGGACTCCTCGCGCACCAGGGCGTCGAGCAGCAGCAGTTCGGCGAGTTCCAGGAAATCGGCGACGCGGCCGGCCTTCTCCAGTTCCTGGTTCAGCTCGGCCCCGGTGCCGGGGACGCGGACGTCCCGCCAGAATTCCGCCCGGAGTCCGGGAATCCGGTCGAGTGCTTTCCGCAGCCCCTCGGCGGAGCGGGACATCCCGCAGTGGTCCCACATCAGGTGGCCCAGTTCGCGGTGGAACGAGTCCACGCTGCGGGAGCCGCGCGCCGACAGCAGCCGTTCGAGCCGGTCGCGCACGGCCGTTTCCGCTTCCGCGACCGCCGGATCCGCCGGGTCGAGCGCGGGGAAGCTGCCGCGGGCGATGTAGTCGTTGAGGGTGGCCGGGAGCACGAAGTAGCCGTCGGCGAGGCCCTGCATCAGCGCGGACGCGCCGAGCCGGTTCGCGCCGTGGTCGGAGAAGTTGGCCTCGCCGATCACGAACAGGCCGGGCACGGTGCTCTGCAGGTCGTAGTCGACCCACAGACCGCCCATCGTGTAGTGGATCGCCGGGTAGATCCGCATCGGGACCTCGTACGGATTCTCCGCGGTGATGCGGGCGTACATGTCGAAAAGGTTGCCGTACTTGGCTTCCACCGCCGGACGGCCCATCCGCTCGATCGCGTCCGCGAAGTCCAGGTACACGCCGAGCCCGCCGGGACCGACGCCGAAACCGGCGTCGCAGACGTTCTTCGCGGCCCGCGAAGCGATGTCGCGCGGCACCAGGTTGCCGAAGCTCGGGTACATCCGCTCCAGGTAATAGTCCCGTTCGGACTCCGGGATCTCTTGGGGAGACCGCGGGTCGCGCGGCTGCTTCGGGACCCAGATCCGGCCGTCGTTGCGCAGCGATTCGCTCATCAGCGTCAGCTTCGACTGATGCTCGCCCGAGCGCGGGATGCAGGTCGGGTGGATCTGCGTGAAGCACGGGTTCGCGAAGTACGCGCCGCGCTTGTGCGCCCGCCAGATCGCGGTGGTGTTGGAGCCCTTCGCGTTGGTGGACAAGTAGAAGACGTTGCCGTAGCCGCCGGTCGCGAGCACGACGGCGTCCGCGAGATGCGTGGTCACCTCGCCGGTCACCAGGTCCCGCGCGACGATCCCGCGCGCCTTGCCGCCGGACACGACCAGGTCCAGCATCTCGGTTCGCGGGTGCATTTCCACGCCGCCCGCGTCGATCTGCCGGGAGAGAGCCTGGTACGCGCCGAGCAGCAGCTGCTGTCCGGTCTGGCCGCGCGCGTAGAACGTGCGCTGGACCTGGACGCCGCCGAACGAGCGGGTGTCGAGCAGCCCGCCGTACTCCCGGGCGAACGGCACGCCCTGCGCCACCGCCTGGTCGATGATCTGCGCGGACACCTGCGCCAGCCGGTACACATTGGACTCCCGGGACCGGAAGTCGCCGCCCTTCACCGTGTCGTAGAAGAGCCGGTAGACCGAATCGCCGTCGTTGCGGTAGTTCTTCGCGGCGTTGATGCCGCCCTGCGCGGCGACCGAGTGCGCGCGCCGCGGCGAGTCCTGGAAGCAGAACTGGACCACGTGGTAGCCATGTTCGGCGAGCGTCGCGCCGGCGGACGCCCCGGCGAGCCCGGTGCCGACCACGATCACGCGGTGCCGCCGCCGGTTGGCCGGGTTGACCAGCTTCGCACCGAAGCGCCGGCTGTCCCAGCGGTTCTCGATCGGGCCGTCCGGGGCCCGGGTGTCGGCGATCGGCTCGCCGACCGTGTAGTCGCTCATGTCAGGCCACCCATCCCGCCATCACGGCGATCGGCACGATCAGGAAGCCGCCGGTGATCACGACGGCGAGCACGGATCCCGCGGTCTTCAGCGCCCGGTCGCGGGTTTTGCTGGTGATGCCGAGGGTCTGCGCCGCGCTCCAGAAGCCGTGGTTGATGTGCAGGCCGAGCATCAGCAGCGCGACGATGTAGATCAGGTTGACCCACCAGACCTGGAAGTCCGCGACGATGTTGTGGTACGGCTGGCCGTCGCGGAAGTCCTGGTTGGCCACGCCGACGGTGAGGTCGAGGATGTGCCACACGAGGTAGAGCGCGAGCGTCGCACCGCCCCAGCGCATGGTGTGCGTCGCGAAGCTGGCCTTGCGCCGCTGGCCGTGCGCGTACTTCACCGGGCGGGCTCGCCGGTCCCGTTTGGACAGTTGCACCGCCGCGACCACGTGCAGCACCAACGCGATCAGGAGCACGACCCGCTGGATCGAGAGGTACCAGGCGTTCTGCAGCACCGGTTCGCCGATGGTGCGCAGCCAGGCCGCGTAGTCGTCGAAATGCCGCGGTCCGAGGAAAACCTTGAGGTTCCCGGCCATGTGCACGAACAGGAACGCGACGAACATCAGCCCGGTGACGGCCATGACGGCCTTCTTGCCGATGGTCGAACGCCAGAACGGCACGAGTGCCGGGCGACGGCGGGGCGGAGCGGGTGCGAGTGCCACGCAACTGACGGTAAGTCCGCGCTGACGAGAGGGCAAACACATGATTTCTCTCGAAACCAGAGGCAGCGCCTATGCTGGCGGTCATGCAGTTCCAGCAGCTGGCGTACTTCCTGGCAGTGGCCGAGACGCGGCATTTCACCCGGGCCGCCGAACGCATGCGTGTGGCGCAGCCCTCACTGTCGCAGCAGATCCGCGCGCTGGAACGGGATGTCGGCGCGGGGCTGTTCCACCGGATCCGCGGCAACGTCACGCTGACCGAGGCGGGGGAGACGCTGCTGCCGATCGCGCGCCGGATCCTCGCCGAGACGGAGACCGCGTACCGGGCGATCCGCGAGCTGGACGAACTGGGCCGCGGCCGGGTGCGGCTCGGCGCGACCCCGAGCCTGTGCACCGGCCTGCTGCCGGCGATGCTCGCCGCGTTCCGCCGGGACTACCCGGGGATCGAGCTGGTGCTGCACGAAAGCGGGTCCCGCGACCTCCAGACCGCGCTGTCGGAAGGCGGCCTGGACCTGGCGATGATCGTGGACAGCCGGGTGCACGACGATTCCCGGCTGGAGAGCCGGGCGCTGTTCGTCGAGGACCTCGTGGTGATCTCGCCGAAGGACGCGCCCGCGCCGGTGCGCGGCCGGATGCCGATCGGCGCGCTGCGGGACCGGCCGCTGGTGATGTTCCGGCAGGGCTACGACCTGCGCGAGGCGACCGTCGCCGCCTGCCGGGCCGAAGGATTCGACCCGCTCTTCGCGATCGAAGGCGGCGAGATGGACGCGGTCCTGGAGCTGGTGCGCGCCGGGCTCGGCCTGGCCGTCGTGCCGAGCACCGTGGTCGGCGACCGGTTCCGCCGCACGCGGTTCACCGAACCCGGGCTGAGCCGGGTGGTGCGGCTGGCATACCGGCGGGATGTCGAGCAGCCGCGCGCCGTGCGGGCACTGCAGGAGGCGGTGGTGCGCTACCTCGGCGGCGGGGTGGCGCAGCTGCCGCCGGGCACGCGTCCGCTCGTGGGCCGGTGATCAGCGGGCCAGCGAGTACAGCACCAGGTTGATCAGCCGCCGCGCTCGCGGTTTTTCGCAGTGCTGCCTGGGTCTGGAAGTGCCGGTACAGGGTGCCGACGCCGATCGCGGACGGTGCTGCGTCGAAGCCTTGCTCGGCGTAGGCCATCGGTTCCCTCCCGAGCGCGTTAGCCGCTACACCGACACCACCTGCCGCCGGTGCTTGTCGTCGGGCGGCGCAAGCCAGTAAGCGCGGCCGGCGATCACTGGACGGTGCTTGAGATCAGCGAGAAGCAGTGCACCCAGCCACCACGAGCCCGCGGTGCGACTAATGCGGTTGCCCATGGTCAGACGATCGTGGTGGTCTGACGCGGTGATCGAAATCGGATGGGAGCGTCCGCTGACCAGCGCGGTGTTGCCTCGGGCTTTGCGGTGGCGAGCGGTCATGTCGTCGTTCATGAGCGCCGCACCCGGCTGGTGAGCCTCGACCCGGCTGATGGTTCTGTGCGGTGGGATGTTCCGGTCGGCACGTGGCCGCGTGCGGTTGCCATCGTCGGTGATCGTTGTCTGGTGATCCCGCAGGACAACCCTCGGCTGTCCTGTTTGGATCTCGCGACCGGGCGGCAGGTCTGGGCCGCGGACGTTCCCGCTGTCCCCGGGCATCTGGTGGTTTCGGCGAACGTGGTGCTTGCCGGCGGTTGGCGCGGGTACACGCCGCTGCGCGCGTTCGACCTCGCGACGGGGCGGCTCCGCTGGGAAACCGAGCGTCGGATCCACACAGTGCTGCCGGTGCCCGCTGGGGACGGCTTCCTGATCGGTGAACCGGCCGACATCCGGGTTCGTTTGATCGAGCGGCGTGACGGCCGGGAGCTGTCCGCGTGGCGGTTGCCGCAGCCGCTCGCGGACAACGACGCCGGTTCCGTTGTCTCAGTGATCGGTCCCGATCGTTTCCTGCTGCGCTGCGACCGGCGCGTGCTGGCTGAGATCGTCCTGTCCGCTGACACGGTCCACGAGTTTGTCCGGGCCGGGACTGATCTTGCGGCTGCGGCACCGGAGCATGCCGGAGGATTGTTGTGGTTGCGCGAGCTGCGCGGCGGTTACACCGTGGTGGACCCCGCCGCGGGCCGTCTGCGGTGGCGTGCCGATGTCGGGGAGCGACTCGTCGGCGATGTCGTTCCGACAGCGGACGGGTTCCTGGTCGCCAGCGGCTCCGGGTCGCTGTTTCACCTGACCTCTGACGGCCGGGTCGCCGAGCGCACCAGCGTGGCACGGAGAATCTGGGCGCTGCGCAGTGCCGCCGCTGACCAGCTGTTCGCGCTAACCAAGGGCACCTTGCTCGCAATCACGATGAGGAACAGCGCGTGCTTGGAATAGGCGCGCTTCACCCCGTAACGGGCGGGGTTCTTCTGCCCGCTCTTGCGAAACATGCGGGAGTGGGCGTGCGGTACTCCTCAAACAAGCCCTTCAGCGAATGGGGCGAGGTCTTCGTAGACGAAGTCCTCGCCACCACGCTTCTCGACCGCATCCTCCTCCGTTGCGACTCACCGAACCGCACTGAGTCGCAACGGGAACTGGCCTCCTCGGTCGCTTTCTGACTACATCCCCACCGACTGCCGCTCCGGTTCGATCAGGCCGACGACGCGCACCTGCTCACGCGTGTACGGCTGGCCGATGTACTTCTTGGCCACCTCGTCGACGATCTCCCACGCCGGGTCGCCCTCGATCCATTCGGCCACCCGGCCGCGGATGATGATCGGCTCGAACGGATTGTCCGGCGGGGTAAGGGAAATCGCCACCCGGGGGTCGCGGCGGAGGTTGCGGGCCTTGCGGCTGTCCGGGCCGGTCAGGAAGACGATCCGGTCGCCGTGCGTGCCGATCCACACCGGGACGACGTGCGGCGACCCGTCCGGGAGCACGGTCGCGAGGTGGGCGATCGGGGTGCCGTCGAGGACGCGGCGGACATCGGGGTTCAGCATGAGAGTTCCTTTCAGCGGAGAATTTCGTAGTGAAGGTGGGTGACGCCGGGTGCCGGGACGGCTTCGACCAGCCTGAGCCGGACGTGCTCCGGGAGCTCCCGGAAGAAGCTCCGCCCGCCGCCGAGCAGGATCGGGACCTGGTGCAGGACGACCTCGTCGACCAGCCCGGCCTTGATCGCCTCGGTGACCAGGACCCCGCCCATGAGCGCGACGTCCTTGTCGCCCGCCGCCGCCCGCGCGCCGGCGACGGCCTCTTCGACGCTGGTCGCCTGGGTCTGCGCCTCGCTCAGCTCCGGCACCGGCTGGTGGCTGACCACGAACAACGGAGCCGTCGGATGCGGACCACTGCCGCCGAAGTGGCTTGAGTGGTCGTAGGTCGTGTGCCCGACCACCGACGCCCCGACGCGGTCGGCGAGCGCGTCGAAAACCTGGGCGCTGGGTTCGGAAAGGCGGAACCCGTCGAAGACTTTGCTGGGTGTGTCGCCGGTGAAGTACCAGTCGAACAGCGCTCCCGCGTCGCCGAGCCCGCTCCCGACCTCGTCGGCTCCTTCCGGGAGACGGCCGCTGATGTAGCCGTCGACCGAGACGGAGAGGGCACTGAACACTTTGGTCATGACGGTCCTTAATAGTCGCTTACAGAGCCTGGGGAAAGTCGAAGACCCGGTGCGGGTCGAAGCGTTTCTTGAGCGCGGCGAGCCTCGGGTAGTTGCCCGCGTGGTACGCCCGGGCCGGATCCTCGAGCGCGAGGTCGGGAAAGTTCGGATAGACCCGGCCGGATCCCTCCGCATGCGCCGTGCGCCAGGCCTCGTCGACCCACGGATCGCCCGGGTCTCCAACCTGCTCCAGCAGAAACCGCTCACCCCGATGGGCGAAGGCGGTATCGTCCGCCGCGACCCGGTTGTACGCCCCGCCCATCGCCGTGAACGCCAACCGCCGGTGGTTTTCGAGCCCGTTGAGAAGTTCGCCCGTGGTGCGCTCCGACATGGTGCGTGAGAAGAACTCCGACCGGATCCGGCTCGTGCGGACTGGGTCCGTCGCGCTGAATGTCGGCTTCACCATGCTGTAGGGAACATCCAGTCGGATGTCTATTGCATACAGAACACCGGCCCGCGCGGTGAACTCCCTGAGCAGCTCCCGGGTCGTCTCGGGCGGCAGGGTGGAGGCCCCGGCAAGCGTCGCGTGTCCGCCTTCGGCAGCGAGGTTCACGGTCAGTCCGTCGGGTGCGTCGGGCGCCCAGTCCTGCCAGGCCGTGACGAGGGTTTCCGTCACTGCCCAGCGTCCTTCGATCCGGCAGACCGACGGCTCCGGCAGGGTCGCGAACCGCAACTCCGTGACGATGCCGAACTGCCCGCCGCCCGCGCCGCGCAACGCCCAGAACAGCTCGGATTCCCGGCGCTCGTCGCACTCCACGACGCTCCGGTCGGCGAGCACCACCTGCGCGCCGACGAGCCGGTCGCAGGTCAGCCCGTACTGGCGGCCGAGGAGCCCGATCCCGCCGCCGAGCGTCAGCCCCGCGATGCCGACCGTGTCGCCGCACCCGGCCGGAATCGTCCGCCCGTATTCATGCAGCGTCGCGTACACCGCGCCGAGACGAGCACCCGCGCCGATCGTCGCCACGCCGCTGCCGTCGACCGTGATCCGGTCCATTCCGGACAGATCCGCCACGATCCCGTCGGCCGGGCACCGGTCCACGAAGCAATGCCCGCCACCGCGCGGCACGACTCGTTCGCCGGTCTCGGCCGCGGAGGCCATGGCCTGAACGACGTCCGAGACCGAATGGCAGCGGAGGACGAGCCGGGGGAGAGCGTCTCGTGAGGTCTGGTCGATCACGGAGTTGACGCTAGGGGGCGCGGGACCGCCGCTCTTGAACAAAACGCGCACGCCTGCCGCACGGGGGGCTGGGCGTGTTCGGGAAAGCGCTCGTCGCGTGGAGCAGTTGCTTGGCTGGGCGGCGGACGAACTGGAAATGCGCCCCCAGTCCTCATTGGACAGTACTTCGGCGGAATGCTCGCGGCCGAATTCGCCGCCTGCCCGGACCGGTTCTCCCGGCTGGTCCTGCTCGACCCGATCGGCCACGAGCACCCGGTCGCGAACTGGATCGCCGCCCCTCCCGCCGCGCTGCCGGGGCTGCTGTTCGCCGACCCCGAAGGCGAAGCGGCGCAAGCGATGCTGGCCCATTCCCGACAAGGGCCTCGAACGGCGCCTGCACCGGATCAGCGCGCCGGCGCAGATCGTCCGGGGCGAGCAGCGGTCTACGCGGACGAATTCGCCGCACGGATCACCGGGAGCAAGGTCGCGACCGTGCCGGGGGCGGGGCATATTCCTCAGGTCGAAGCCACTGCGGCGTCTTTCGCGCTCGTCGACGAATTCCTGCACTGACGCCTCCCGCCGTCGACCCGTTTTGTCCCCTCCGCGAAGTATTTCCGGTCACCGCGCAGGCAACCGCCGTCCTTTCGCTCCGTTTCGACCGTTTCGCCGGACCGCGGGTCGCTCCCGGAAGCACGACGGAAACACTCCGGTAACACCGCCCGGTTAACTTCCAGCGGCCGGGCGATGAGACGAGGAGTGTCCGACCGTGGTCGATACCGGAAGCACAGCGTGGCTGCTGGGCAGCGCGGCGCTGGTCATGCTGATGACGCCGGGTCTCGCGTTGTTCTACGGCGGGATGGTGCGCGCCCGGAGCGTGCTGAACGTGATGGCGATGACCTTCGTCTGCCTCGCCACCGTCGGCCAGGCGGTCGGAACGCTGGCGGTACTAGGGTATTCGCTGGCGGTGACCCTCCTGCTCGGCTGGGTCATGCACAAGTTCATGGGATTCCGGATCGACCGCGAAGCCGAGATCGACGGCGTCGACGAGGCAGAGCACGCCGAAGGCGCGTACGAGCTGGCAGTCCAGTCCGGACGCCGGGGGAGCGCGCTCGTCGGCGGACCGGGATCGCACCGGCCCGCGCGCGAGGAGAACCGATGAAGCTGCTGACCGCCGTGGTCAAGCCGTTCGTGCTGGACGACGTCCGGATCGCCCTGCAGGAGCTGGGCATCGCCGGGATGACGGTGAGCGAGGTCCGCGGCTACGGCAGGCAGAAGGGGCACACCGAGATCTACCGGGGCGCGGAGTACGAGGTCGACTTCATCACTAAGTACCGCCTGGAGATCCTGCTCGACGACGACCAGGTCGACGCCGCGCTGCGGACGGTGCTGGACACCGCGCACACCGGCAAGATCGGCGACGGCAAGATCTGGGTGACCCCGGTGGAGACCGTCGTCCGCGTCCGCACCGGGGAGCGCGGCCGCGACGCGCTGTAGGCCTCAGCGGTCCGGCACCAGCGTTTCCAGCGGCCGGGCCGGGTTCTCCGCACCCTCCGGAGCGATCGTCTTCCCGGCGGCTCCCCGCGACCGTGCGACAGCGAATGCCTGCGGCTTGCGAGGCCAGTCGGGAAGACAGCAGGTCGCGGCTCTGCTCAACCGCGCGACAGAGAACGCCCGCGGCCCGCGAGAAACGGCGCGTAGGACGCGGAATGATCGTGCCCGCAAGCACACCGGTCAAGCTCGCCCCCGAGCAGCTGCCTCGGCGTGACCCCGGTCAGCCGGAGGCATTCCCGGCTGAGGTGCGCCTGATCGGCATAACCGGCGTCGACCGCGAGGCTGGCCATCCCGTCCGCGCCCCGACGTCCGGTCGCGATCGCGCCGGCCTGGGCCAGCGCGAGAAATCCCTGGAACCGCAACGTCCGTTGGAGCACCTTCGGGCTCATCCCGACCGCCTGCAGGCACCGTCGGCGCAGCTGGCTCGCCGAGAGCGCGAGGTGCGCGGCGACCGCGTCGACGCCGACCGGATCCCACGGCATCAGCACCTGCACCGCTTCCCCTACGAGCGGGTCCAGTGCGCCGGTCCGGCGGAACTCCTGCACGAGGTGCGCCTGCAGCGCGGCCAGCCCGAGCTCGGGCGTCGCGGCGAGGGCGACCGCCTCCACCAGTCGATCCGCGGTCCGGCCCCACAACTCGGCCAGCCCGAGGTGCTGGTCGGCGAGTTCGTCGAGCCCGGCGGGAAGGGGAGGCGCGGCCCCGGGCCGGAACCGCACGCCGACGACGGTCGTGTGCGCCGGGATGACCTCGATCCGCGGTCCGGTCAACGGCCCGAGCAGCAGCGGACGCCCACCGACCGGGAAGTGGATCTCGACGCCGCCGGTCGGCAGATGCCGTTGCACGTACGGCGCGTCGCCAGTGCGCTGGATCCACACTGTGCGCACGACTCCCGCCAGGCTCGGCACCGGCGGACGCTCTACATACGCGGTCATCCCCGTACCGAAGCTTCTCGCCGGACGCGCGTCAAGCACCGGCACGGGTTTCGAACCCCTTCTCTCGCGCGGAAATGCTTTTCCCGGCGAGAGCGCGGTATGGGAAAGTCTCGCCGCGGCGGTCGTTGCGGTGGCGTTGCGGTGGTCGTTCGCCCGCAGGCGCCGGGCCACAAGTCCCAGGACCGGAAGACCTTCTCCCGTAGCCGCCAGGCGGACGGCTCGGGGATTCTCGCTGTCGGAACCTGGGAAAACCGCGCTACCGAAGGAGGCGCCCGGTCATGCCGACGTTGCTCATCATTGTGCTTGTCCTGGGCGCGGGTCTGTTCGTGGGAGGGCTGCTGGACAGAGCCAGCCAGACCCACGCGCGCTTCACCAGCTACCGGCAGCGCACCGCCACCGGTCTGGTCACCTGGGTGCGCAGCGCGGTCGCCGCGGTTTTCGGCGTCGCCGGGCTGCTGGTTTTCCTTTATCTCCTGGTGACTTTCTCCTCCGCGCGGTAACCGGCCGCCCGGCGTTCTCGACCGGACGCCCGCACCCGGACGCGGCGTCGGCCCGGTTTCCCCGCCGCCCGGCGAATCCCGGCACCGCCCCCGACGGTCCCAGCATCGAGACACGACGGTCTCGGCACCCGGGCGGCCGCTCACCCGCCACCGCCACCGGCACACGACCGGTCCCGGTTGCCCAGACCGGTCCCGCGGTGCCCAGACCGCGAAGAATCCTGTCCACGGTGAACCACAGGCACCATTCAGCCGACCGGCACACCTTCGACTAAATACTGCATACAAAATTCTGGCGAACGAAAACTGCCGACGAAGCCGCGGCTGCCGACGCCGCCGCGGACCGGGCCGGACGGGCTCAGATGTACCCGCAGACGTCCATCGCCGCGACCACCTTGCGGAACCCCGCGATGTTCGCCCCGCTCACGTAGTCCCCGGCGACCCCGTGCTCGTCGGCGGTTTCGAGGCAGGTCCGGTGGATGCCGGTCATGATCTCGCGCAGCGTCCGGTCGGTGCGCTCGAACGTCCACCGCTCGCGCGCCGCGTTCTGCTGCATCTCCAGCGCCGACACCGCGACCCCGCCCGCGTTCGCGGCCTTGCCGGGTCCGACCGCGACCCCGGCCTCGCGGAAAACCTGCAGCGAACCCGGCGTGCACGGCATGTTCGCGCCCTCGGCGACCGCGCGGACGTTGTTCTTCACCAGCCGCAACGCGGACTGCTCGTCCAGCTCGTTCTGCGTCGCGCACGGGAGCGCGAGGTCGCACGGCACCTCCCACGGCGTGCCGTCCGTGACGTAATTCGCCGACGGGACGTGGTCGGTGTACTCCGAGAGCCGCCCGCGCCGCGCGACCTTCAGCTCGTGCAGCACTTCCAGGTCGATCCCGCGCGGATCGTGGATGTACCCGCCGGAGTCCGAGCACACGATCGGCCGCGCGCCGAGTTCCCGGAGCTTCGCCATCGCGTGGTAGGCGACGTTGCCCGAACCGGAAACCACCGCGGTGCGGCCGGAGAACGAGTCGTCGCGGGAGCCGAGCATCGCTTCGAGGAAGTACACCGTCCCGTAGCCGGTGGCCTCCGGACGCGCCGGAATGCCGCCCAGCAAAGGGTTCTTGCCGGTGATCGTGCCCGCGTCGTAGCGGTTGGTGAGCCGCTTGTACTGGCCGAACAGGTAGCCGATCTCGCGCCCGCCGACGCCGATGTCGCCCGCCGGGACGTCGGTCTCCGGGCCGATGTGCCGGACCAGTTCGGTCATGAACGCCTGGCAGAACCGCATGATCTCGCCGTCGCTGCGGCCGGCCGGGTCGAAGTCGGACCCGCCCTTGCCCGCGCCGATGCCGAGCCCGGTGAGCGCGTTCTTGAAGATCTGCTCGAAGGCGAGGAACTTGACCGTGCCGAGCGTGACGTCGCCGCGGAAGCGCAGCCCGCCCTTGTACAGCCCGAGCGCCGAGCTGAACCCGACCCGGAAGCCGCGGTTGACGTGCACCGCGCCCGCGTCGTCGGTCCAGACCACCCGGAACATCACCTGCCGCTCCGGCTCGCACAGCCGCTCCAGCATCGCCGCGTCGCGCAGGTCCGGATCCCGCCGCAGCGCGGGCCGGATCGCTTCGAGCACCTCGAACACGGCCTGGTGGAACTCCGGCTCGGCCGGGTTCTTCCGGACGATGTCCTCGTACACTTCGCGCGATGTCTGGTCGAGAGCCATCCGCCGATGATGCCGTCCTGGCGCCGGATTTCGCACCCCCGAAGGGGTTTGCGAGTTAGGGGTGACCAGGCTCACGCATCGAGCACCACGTCGCTAGTCGGTACCGCCTGGCAGGCAAGGCACTGGTCAGCGGGCAGATCGTCGGCGACGGCGACCAGATGCGCGACGGTTCCGCCGAGCACCGGCACGGCGCAGCTTTCGCACTGCCCGAGCCGGCATCCGCTGGGCAGCGCGACCCCGGACGCCTCCGCGAACCGCAGCAGATCCCCGTCGCCCGCCCGCCAGGTGACCTCGCGGCCGGACCGCGCGAACCGCACGGTGGCCGTGGCGCCGTCCGGGATCTGGACCGGCGCGGGCGAGGCGTGGAACTTCTCGGTGAAGATGTCGAAGCGCGGCACGCCTCGTTCCACCAGGTCCGCGGTGAGTTCGTCCAGCATGATTTCGGGACCGCACAAGTAGAACCGGGCCCGTCGCCGGATGAGGTCGTCCTCGATCCGGTCAGCGGTGATCCGGCCGGTGAAATCGCACCGCTCCTCCGGACCAGGACGGCTGTAGTGGTCCAAGATCCGGACGGTGGGCAGGCGGCTCGCCAACCCGGCGATGCGCTCGCGGAAGGCGTGCCGAGAGCGGTCGCGGCTGCCGTGGTGCAGCACGATCTCCGGCGCCGACGCCGGGTCGAGGGTCTCGAGGTAGCTCAGGAACGGCGTGATCCCGATCCCGGCGGCCAGCAACACGATCGGTCGCGAGTGGACAGTCGGCAGCGCGAACCCGCCGGAGGGAGCCGTGACCAGCAACCGCGTCCCCGGCTGAACGCGGTCGTGCACTGCGGGCGAGAACTGCCCGCCCGGCACCCGCCGCACCGCGATCGCGTACCCGCCGTCCGGCGCCTCAGCGGGCCCGGTGAGCGAGTAACTGCGGGTCAGCGCGGGTGCGTCCGGCCAGGCGACCGTGATGTGCTGCCCGGCGCGGAACTCCGGCACCGCACGGCCGTCGACCGGCTTGAGGCGCACCGAGCGGATGTCCTCGGTCTCGAACCCGGCGCGCTCGACCACGAACTCCCGCTGCCCGGTCCACGGCCGCGTGCCGTCCGGCCGGACGTCGCAGAACGTCGAGCGCAACGGGACCGACCCGCTCACCGGGTCGTGGGCGTCGTCGCCGACGAGCAGGTTGTAGTTGGTCCCGCCGTCCTCGAGCGGGTCCGAACCGGGCAGCGCGAGGTCGGGAGCCGGCTGCCACCAGCCGTACTCCGCCACGACCACGTCGCGATGCAGCGCGGGGTCGATCCGTGCCCGCATCCGGACGTCCGCGGCGGCGGTCGTGATGCGGACCCACTGCCCGTCCTCGATTCCGCGCTCCGCCGCGAGTTCCGCGCTCAGGTCGACGGCCGGTTCGGGAGAACGCTTGCGCAGCGACGAAATCCCGCGATGCTGGCTGTGGCAGAAGTACCCGTTCTTCGCGCACGTCAGTATCAACGGGTGCCCAGGATCCGGCGCGGGCGGCTCGGCGTCCGGGACCGCGGGCTGGCCATGCTCGGCGAGCCGCTCGGAATACAGCTCGACGCGCCGGGTCGGCGTCGCGAACCCAGTCACCGCGCCGTTTTCCGCGCGCTGGGCGTATTTGCGGTACTCAGTCTGAAGCGGCAGATCGACGCCGCCGGGCCGCTCGCGCAGCTGTGCGGCAGTGAGGCCGAGCGGTGCCAGCTGGTGATCCCAGCCGTCCTCGATGCGGCCGTCGAAGAACTCCGCGCCGAGCCCGAGCCGCTCAGCCAGCTCGAACACGACCTCAGTGTCCGAACGCGACTCGCCGACCGGATCGGCCATCCGCGGCCGCAGCTGCACGTGTTCCTGCGCCGCCCTGGTGATTTCGAAGCCCGCCTTCACCGCCTCGTGCTCCCAGGGCGTCTGGACCGGCAGCAGGAGATCGGCGAACCGCGCGGTCGGGTTCTCGAAGAGGTCAAGATGCACCGTGAACTCCAAGCGCCGCAACGCTTCCGCGGTACGCCGGGGATCCGGTTGGGACAGCAGGAGATTTCCGCCGAACGACACTAATGCGCGGACTGGATAAGGCTTCTCGTCGAGGACCGCTCGGCAAAAGTCGCGTGCGGTCACCCAGCCCTGCGCGGGCGGACCGAGCGGAAACTCCTGCAGGCCAAGGGCTTTCGCGCGCTGCTCGGGTGCGAGCTGATCCGGCGACGTGACCGGTGCGACCGGCAGTTTCGGCAGGACGACGTTGCCGCCAGGGGAGTCGTAGCTGCCGGTGAGCGCGTAGAGAGTGGCGATCGCGCGCTCGGTCTGCGTCGCGTTCGCGTGCTGGCCGACACCCGACCATGCCGCGTACGTAACGGACTTCGCCTCGGCGAGGTCGGCCGCGAAAGCTTCGATCGCTGCGGCCTCGACGGTCGTCACCGCCTCGGTCCGGTCGAGCGGCCACGCGGCACAGGCCTGTGCGTAATGCTCGAACGCGGGAACGCAGTCGACCGGACCGGCCAACGTGCGCACTCGGCGTTTTCCCTGCAGTGCAAACCTTTCCGGCCCGTCCGCTGGATAATCCGTGTCGTACGGCTCGGCTCGGCCAGTCGTTTCGTCCCACACCGCGAATCCGGCCGCCGCGGGATCGATTTCCGCTGCCCGCAGAAACCGTCCAGTGTCGACTCGGACCAGCAGCGGAGCGTTAGTCCACGACCGCACGAACGCTTCGTCATGGCCGCGACGCTCGAGCAACGCCCGGGCGACCCCGAGCGCGAGCGCGCCGTCGGTGCCTGGCCGGACCCGGAGCCAATGCTCTGCCTGCACCGCGCTCGCAGTCCGCCGCGGATCGACGACCGCCAGTCTCGGCGTCCGCGCCCCCGCCAGTGCGGCAGACTGAGCGAGCCACGCCTTGGCCGGATTGTGCCCCCACAGCACCGCGAATTCCGTGCCCGCGTAATCCGGGGCGGGCAGCGCCGAACCGAACGTGAACGCGTGCGCGAAATCCTTGTGCCAGTTGCAGATCTCGGTCGAGTACAGGATGTTGGGGCTGCCGAAGAGCCGGATGAACCGCTCGACCCAGTCGATCGAGTCGGACATCGGAGTGCCGCTGGGGGAGGTCACCGAAAACGCGACCGCCTCGGCCCCGCTGGCGGCGCGGATGTCGCCGAGCCGCCCGGCGATCTCGGAAAGCGCCTCGTCCCAGCTGATCTCGCGCCACCGCGGATCCGGATCGGACTTCGGCGTCGTGCGGCGCAACGGCCCGCGCAGCCGTTCGGGGGAGTGCACCAGTTCAGGCGCGGCCCGGCCCTTCGGACACAGCGCGGCCCCGGTCGGATGCGCGGGATCCGGCCGGACGCCGCGCAGCGCGCCGTTCTCGACGGTGTAGACCGCGCCGCAGCGCGACCGGCACAAAGTGCAGTAACCCCGGACCTCAAGCATTAGTTACTCCTTAGTAACCGGCTACCGGTTACTAAGGTACGATGCGGTACGGAAGCGGGCGAAGTCAAGCCCGGGAGAGCGGAGGAGCGCCCCGTGACGCAGCTGCAGCGCACCAACCTGCGCGAACAAGTTCTCGAAGTGGTGCGGCAGGCGATGGTGTCCGGCGAACTGCGCCCCGGCGACATCTATTCGGCCGCCGCGCTCGCGACGCGTCTGGGAGTGTCGAGCAGCCCGGTGCGCGAGGCGTTGCTGACGCTGGTCAACCAGGGCCTCCTGGAACCGGTCCGCAACCGTGGTTATCGCGTCGTCGCGATGACCGAACGCGACCTGGACGAGATCTACGAGATGCGGCTGTTGCTGGAGGTCCCGGCGACGCTGTCGGCCGCCGCGGCCGCCGGCCCCGACGACCTCACGCGGCTGGACGGCCTGGCCGCCGAGATCGAGGCCGCGGCCGGGGATGGCGATGTCGCGCGTTTCCTGGAGGCAGACCGCCGGTTCCACCTGGACTTGCTGTCCCTGGCGGGAAACGGACGGCTGACGGACGCCATCGCCAACCTGCGCGACCAGACACGGTTGTACGGCCTGGAAAAACTCGCCGAGCACGGGCGGCTGGCGGATTCGGCTCGGGAGCACCGCGAGATGCTGGCTACGGTGGCGGCTCGGGATTGGGGTCGGTTGGAGGGGCAGGTGCGGGCGCATCTGAAGCACATCCGGGCGGATTGGGCGTCTGGTTGACGGGTGTTCGGACGGGCGTCACTGTCCAGTCAGGACAGTTCGCGCGGACACAGACCGCTTCGCTTGAAGACGCCCGGCCTTGAACACCAGCCCGCTCGCTCTCTAGCCAGCAGCTGAGCCGGGTTTGCGCTCCCGCGGTCCAGTGACAATCCGCGCAGGGCTGGATCAGGTCAGATGCCGCAACACCGCCACCACCGCCGGTCGCGGGCTGCTGGCATGCGTGGCCGTTCCACGCCGGGCCGCCGCGGGCGAAGCGGTGGCCGGTCAGTTCCGCGGCTCCGTCACCGGCACCAGTGACCAGCACCATCTCCTCCTTCCGGACCGGATGGCTCACCATCCCGGCGCAACGCTGTTCGCCGGGATGGTGCCGGATTACTTCTGCGGGAACCACAACACGACCAACTAGGGCATCGTCTACAGCGCGAAACTGGTCGGAGGCGGCGGCTTGACAGCCGGGGTGATCGCCGCGTGGGGTTACACCGGTGTGCTGGCCGGGTGCATCGCGCTGCTGCCCGCGGTGATGACGCTGTTCCGGCCGCGGGACAACGGAAAAGGCGGGCACGCGGATCGCCCGCACCGCTCCGGCGGCGGGCAGCTGAGTTACCCCGCGGGCCCGGGGCGACAGGACGGCTGGCATCCGCCCCGTCGCCCCCGGATTTTTCGCTTACTCCGACGCTTCCGGCCGTTCGTGGAACGCCTGGCGCGTGCGTTCGGTGTGCTGCGCCATGATTTTCTCCGCCTTCTCGACGTTGTGCGCCGCGATCGCCTCGATCAGCGCGGCGTGCTCCTGCCACGCGTCGCGCCCGCGAGGCCGCGCGATCGGCGTGTAGTACCAGCGCACGCGGCGGTCGACCAGGCCGATCAGCTCGGACAGGACCGCGTTGCCGGTCAGCTCGGTGATGTAGGAATGCAGGTCGGCGTTCGCCGCGACGAGCCGCTCGCTGTCGTCCGCGGCGAGGGCTTTCATGCCGACCTCCTGCAGTTCCCACAGGCGCTTGACGTCCTCGTCGGTCGCGCACGCCGCGGCCAGCCGCGCGGAGTGGGTCTCCAGGACCGCCCGGACGCCGAGCAGCTGGTCAGCTTCCTCCTCGGTGGGCAGGTGCACGAACGCGCCCTGCGCCGGACGGAGGTCGACCCAGCCCTCGCTCTGCAGCCGTTGCAGCGCCTCGCGTACCGGCTGGCGGCTGACGCCCAGGTACTCGGCCAGATCGGCCTCGACGAGATGCTGCCCGGGTTCGAGCGTGCGGTTGATGATCAGCTCGGCGAGCGCGTCGTACACGACCTGCCGCAACGGCGCGGGCCGCTCCACCCGGTTGCCGCTCTTGCCGGCGAGCGGCCCCTTGGCCGTCCGGCGGCCGGTGGGCCCGCGTTCGGGCAGGGGGGAAACGGACTCGGTCACGGTGCACCTCGGGTGGGATCTGCGGCGGGATTCGAGGAACTCAGTTTTTAGGATATAGGATTTGGTATGCAAAATACCGGGATTCTGGATCGGGTGTGCGATGTTCGCCCGGGGGCGGGGCGGTGATCTGGGTGCCGGGCGGGCCGGGTTCTGGTGCGGAACGGGCCTGGTGGGGCGCGTTGCCGCTCACGGCGGGCGGTGGAGCGAGTTCGACGCTCGCCGGTGCCGCTCGTGCCCGGCGGTGGAGTGAGCCTGGTGCGGCACCGTTCTCGGCTGGCAGCGGAGTGGATCCCGAGGTGCTGGTCGCTCGCGCTTGGCGGTGGGTGAAGCCCGCGCCGCTCGTGCCCGGCAGCGGAGCCAGCTCCGCGCTGCCCGGCTGCTCGAACGTCCGCAGTGAACCGGACGGCAGCTTCTTAGGTTAACCTAACTCCATGGGGATCATCCGAGCAGTCCCGGACCTGGAACGGGTAGTGGGCGAACGGCCGCTGCCGGTCATGATGAAGTCGATCGACCACCTCGACCCGCATTGCCGCGTGCTGCTCGCCCACAGCCCCGCCGCCGTGCTCGGCTATGTCGACGCCGGGCGCCGCCAGCGGGCCGCGATGGTCGGCGGGACTGCGGGGTTCGCGACGGCGGAGACCGAGTCGCGGCTCAAGCTCCCCGTCCCGGCGAATGCGGCGCCGGGCACCGGTGCCGCGCTGCTGGTGCTCGTCCCCGGATGGCGCGAGACCTTGCGGATCAACGGAACCGTCGCCGAAGACGGTCTCCTCGTCGAGGAAGCGTTCCTGCACTGCGGGAAAGCGGTGCTCCGTTCGAACCTGTGGGGTCCACCCACGGCGGAGGACGCCGAAGTCGTCGAGGAGGGCTCGGTCCTCGGGCCCGCGGCGGCTGCTTTCCTTGCCACGGCACGGTTCGCGGTGATCACGTCGCGGGACGGCTCCGGGCGCGCGGACGCCAGTCCCAAGGGCGATCCTCCCGGGGTGGCCCGGATGATCGGGCCGACGACGGTCGCGTTCGCCGACCGGCCGGGCAACCGGCGCACTGACACTTTCCACAACGTCGTCGAACGCCCCGAGGTGGCGATAGTGGTCGTCGCCCCCGGCGATACCCGCACGGTGGAGATCACCGGAAAGGCAGTCATCAGCACTGAGTCAGGCCTGCGAGAGTCGATGACCGAGCGCAATCGCACTCCCAAGGCGGTGCTGAAGGTGGAAGTCGAGACGGTCCGGCTCGCGCAGAGCGCCGCGGTGCGCGAGGCCGGATTGTGGGACGCCGACCGGCATGTCGATCCTGCCGGCCTGCCGCGTTCGTCGGCGATCTGGACCGACCACTTGAAACTGAACGAGACCTCGGGCGAGGCCGCGAAGCTGGTGCGCGAGGGGGTGGACGAGAAGCTGCTGCGAGCCGGTCTCGAGCAGGATTACCAGCGGAATCTGTGACCTGCCGGAACTGCCGAGGGTGGTTGCGGCGCCAGGGAAGAGCACTCAAATGACCGATGTCCGCCCCGGCGATCTCCCCGTAGCGTGAGGCGGGCCCAGTCGTCGACGTTGCGAGGTCCGGATGGCTCAAGAACGCATGACAACCGACACCGACGCGGCCGCCAGCGGCCTGCTGCTGAGCGTGGAACCGCTGACCGCCGCGGTGGACCGCGGCAAGGCCAACGGCGCCGTCGCCGACAACGACGGCAACGACTAGCCGTTGTCCCGCTCCATGACGGAGATTCCCGGACTGGCCGGCCTCGTGGCACCGCTCGAGGCCGGCCAGTTCTTCGCAGAGGTCCTCGGCAAGGCGCCGCGGCGGTTCCCCGGGGAACGGGGCCGGTTCGCGTCCCTGCTCCCGTGGCCGGAGCTGGACCGGGTGCTGCGCCAGCACCGGCTGGAATTCCCCCGGCTGCGGCTCGCGCTCGACGGCGACGTCGTCCCCGCGCACACCTACACCGAAATGGTCTCGACCCGGCGCAACGGCCAGGTTCCGCGCGTGCTTCCTGCTCCGTTCGCCGAACACCTGCGCGCGGGCGCGACGCTCGTGCTCGACTCGGTCAACGAACTGGTCGACGAAGTCGGCGAGCTGGCCGGCCGGCTCGAACACGACCTGCGCGAGCGCATTCAGGTCAACCTGTACGCGGGCTGGGGCACCACGCACGGCTTCGACGTGCACTGGGACGACCACGACGCCTTCATCATCCAGCTCTCCGGGCGCAAGCGGTGGCGGCTGCACGGCGTCACCCGGCGTTCGCCGCTGCAGCGGGACGTCGAGCTTCCGCAGCGTCCGGAGGGCGAGCCGCACGACGACTTCCTCCTGGAGGACGGCGACGTCCTCTACCTGCCGCGCGGGCACTGGCACGACGTGTCCGCCGTCGGCGAGGAATCCCTGCATCTGACGATCGGGTTCAACGCCGCCACCGGCGTGGACCTCGTGGCCTGGCTGGCCGACCAGCTGCGGTCCGACGAGCTGTTCCGCGCGGACCTTCCCCGGTTCGCCGGTCCGGACGTCCGGGCCGAGCGGGCCGAAGCGCTGCGCCTGCGGCTGGCGGAGCTGACCGCGGGCGACGTGGTCGACCGGGTCCTCGCCGACCGCGACGCCCAGGCTCCGGCCCAGACCCGCATCGGCCTGCCGTGGGCGGCGACGGCGGACCTGCTGCCGCCGGACGACGAGTTCGAGGTCCGGTTGCTCGTCCCGCGCGCCGCGCTGGTGGCAGGCGAGGGCACGGTGGCCCTGGTCGGGGCGGGGAAGCGGCTGGTCTTCGCCGAGGCCGCGCGGCCGGTGCTCGCCGCGTTGCTCGGGTGCGGACCACAGCCGTTCAAGGTGCTGGTCGACGCCGCGCCGGGCGTGCCCGCGGCGACGGTGCGGGCGCTGCTGGGGGAGCTGGTCGTGCAGGGGCTCGTGGCTCGGGCTTGAGCGGTGGGCTGGCCGGACGCGCTCGGGAGGACTGGCGGCACGGCTAGGCCGCCCAAGCTTGGCGGAGCAAATCGGGCGTGGCTCAAGGACGGCGCGGATGCTCTTGGGAAGTGGCTGTGCCGAGCGTTCTGGCCGCAGTTCGCTACGTCGATCCCGCGCGAAAATTGCCCGATCGAGTGAGGTGGCGTGCCGTGGACGGTCGCCTCGGGAGGGCACGGCGCGGGGTCAGCTATACTTAGGCATGCCTAAGCCCGACGTGCGGCACTCCGGGCCGGGAATGTGCTTCCCGGGCCGGAACGCCGCGCCCGGATGCGCCGCGCTGACTCGCGAGCTCGGCGGCGAGCCCGCCGGGACCGCCGCGCGCATGATGTCCTGGCTGCTGGTCGAGCAGCCGGGTTCCTGGGGTCCGGACGCGCTCGAAGAGGTGCTGGCCGCCGTGTTCCCCGCCGTGTTCCCCGCCGAGCGCCTCGATGCCGCGCGCGCCGCCGGCCTGCGCCCGCTGCTGATCCGGAAGCCGGGGCGGCACGTGCGGGCCCCGGGCGCGCCGCGCGCGATCTACGTCGCCAGCGGGCGGCCCGGGAACCGCTGGACGGAACGGCTCGACGTCGCCGACCTGGACGAACTCGCGCACCTCGACCTCGAAGCGGTCGCCGCCGGACGTCGCGGGCACGGCGAGCCGGTGTCCGGTCCGCTCTTCCTCGTCTGCACCCACGGCAGCAAGGACATGTGCTGCGCGGTTTTCGGGCGCCCGCTGGTGGCCAGCCTGGCGCAGAACCACCCCGGGCGGGTGTGGGAGGTCAGCCACGTCGGCGGGGACCGCTGGGCGGGCAACCTGCTGACCGTGCCGGACGGCTACCTCCACGGCAGCCTCGCGGTGCCCGAAGCCGAACTCGTGGCGAAGGAGGCGCTCGGCGGCAACGTCCGGTTCGAGAATCTGCGCGGCCGCACCTCCGCGGAGAGCGCGTGGTCGCAGTTCGCCGAGATCGAGATCCGCGGCCGTACTGGTCTGCGCGGCCTCGACGCGGTGCTCGCCGTGGCGGAGGAATCGCGCGGCGACGACCGGAGCGTGCTGGTCGACGCGGGCGGGCGGCGGTACGAGGTGGTGGTGCGCCGGAAGACGGCGACAGCCTCCGGCGGCAACCGGTGCACCGCGCGGCTGGTGTTGTCCGGGTTCGTGGCGGAGTCGGTGCGCGAGGTCTGATCTCGCTGCTGCGCGGTGCGGAATTCACGTTATTTCCTTGAGCGGTAAGCAGATTGACCCGCACGGCGACCTTGCACGAGGTCGTTTGGCGAACCTCGCGCAGGCTCGCGGAATGACCTGACCGCGCCGTCTCACCGGGCTGTCCGCGGGAGTCCTCCCTTTCCCGGCGTGGACAGTCGTTCGGCATCGCGGTTCGTCATCGCCGCTTCCGATGACCAAAGCGTGGCCCCGGCCGCCAGTAGCCGGGATACTGTATGCAATCTAACGTCGGCGGGATCCGGACCGGGAGCCGCCATGCGGGTGGCGGTTCTGGGCGCGGGAGCGATCGGCGCGTACGTCGGCGCGGCCCTCCATCGCGGCGGCACTGAAGTCCACCTCATCGCCCGCGGGGCGCACCTCGCGGCGACTTCACGGCGTGTCCGCACCTTACGCCGGGCCCGCGCGACATCGGGCCGGTCGACTACGTTTCCTTGGCCTCAAAGCATATTCGTACCCGGACTGCGGTGCTCTTCTGGAGCCTCTGCGGCAAGAGAACACGGCGCTCGTCGCGGCGCGGGACGGCCTTCCGTGGTGGTATTTCCACGGGTTGGCTGGCCATCCGCTGGCGGGCCACCGCGTCGAGGCGGTCGATCCCGGCGGGGCGACCAGTCGCGTGTTCGCCGTCGAGCAGGCGATCGGGTCTCGGTGAGGAAGCGGATCGACGGCGCGTGGCACGTCGGCGCCACAAGACGTCCATGCTGCAGGACCTGGGAGCGGGCAAACCGCTGGAGATCGACGCGATCGGCCTGCTCAATCGCACGACCGAGCCGATTCCCTTCGCCTGAACCGAAAATCTCGCAACTGTCTACTATGGACTAGAAAATGACCACTGTGGACGATCAAGCCTAAATCCTTCTCCGCGACACGCGTGCGACCAGCGCCGGACAAGGCGTGCGCGCCCCGACGTCTCCGAGGCGAAGCTCGCCCCTGTGGATCTTGCCGTCCCCGTGTGCCCGGGAAACCTGCCTCCTGCCCGTTGACCGAAGCCTCCGCATCCAGCTATTCTCGAACTACGGAAGAAAACTTCCACAAAGCGAAATTAGCTGATCGAGATGTGAGGAGCCGAGGTACTCATGACCGGTCCCGCCGGGGAGCGGCACTCGCTGCCCTACACCGCCAACCTGTCGATCCTGTTCACCGAACTCCCGCTGCTCGAGCGCGCGCAGGCCGCTCGGGCAGCGGGCTTCACCAAGGTGGAGTACTGGTGGCCGTTCGACAGCGCCGACCCGTCCGGGGCCGACGTCGACCGGTTCGCGCGGTCGATCGAGGAGGCGGGCGTCCAGCTGACCGGGCTGAACTTCTACGCGGGCGACATGGCCGCGGGCGAGCGCGGGCTCGTGTCGTGGGTCGGCCGCGAAGCGGAGTTCGCGACGAGCCTGACGGTCGCGCTCGGGCTCGCCGAACGGCTCGGCTGCCGCAGCTTCAACGCGCTGTACGGCAACCGGATCGACGGGGTCGCACCGTCCGAACAGGACGATCTGGCCCGCACGCACCTCGCGACCGCGGCGAAGGCGGCCGAGGGCATCGGCGCGCAGCTGGTGCTCGAACCGCTGTCGGGCACCCCGGCGTACCCGCTGAAGACCGCGGCCGACGCGGTCGCGGTGCTCGACGAGCTGGGCCTGGACAACGTCCGGCTGCTCGCGGACCTCTACCACCTGGCGGTCAACGGCGACGACCTCGACACCGTGATCGCCCGCCACACCCCGCGCACCGGGCACGTGCAGATCGCCGACGCGCCGGGCCGGCACCAGCCGGGCACGGGGGAGCTGGATCTCGAAGGACATCTGGAAAAGCTGCAGGCGGCGGGTTACGCCGGGCCGGTGGGCATCGAATACAAACCGGACGGTTCCACTGTGGACTCGCTGGCCTGGCTGCCGTACGAGCGAAGGGGAAACTGATGAGCAGGATCGGGTTCATCGGACTGGGCGTGATGGGCACGCCGATGGCCGCGCACCTGGCCGCCGCCGGACACGAGGTGAGCGGGTTCGACCTCAACGCCGACGCGCTGGCCAAACTGGAAGCGGCGGGCGGCCGAGCGGCCAAGGACGTCGCCGACGCGGTGTCCGGGGCCGAGGTCGTGATCACCATGCTGCCGAACCACCCGCAGGTCGAGCAGGTCGTGCTCGCCCCGGGCGGGGTGCTCGACACGATCGCGTCCGGCACGCTGCTGGCCGACATGAGCACCATCCGGCCGGAGACGTCGATCGAGGTCGCGAAAGCCGGTGCGGCCAAGGGGATCCGCGTGCTCGACGCGCCGGTGTCCGGCGGTCAGGCCGGGGCCGAACAGGCCGCACTGTCCATTATGGTCGGTGGCGACGAGGCCGATTTCGCCGCGGCGAAGCCGGTGTTCGACGCGCTCGGCAAGACCGTGGTGCACGTCGGCCCGCACGGCGCCGGCCAAGTCGTGAAGGCGGCCAACCAGCTGGTGGTGGGCGGGATCTACGGGCTGGTCGCGGAGGCGATCGTGCTGCTGGAAGCGTCCGGGGTGGACGCGGGCACCGGGCTCGACGTGCTGGCGGGCGGTCTCGCCGGCAGCCGGATCCTGGAATTGAAACGGAAGTCGATGGTCGCGCGGCAGTTCGAGCCGGGTTTCCGGATCGACCTGCACCACAAGGACATGGGCATCGCGCTCGCCGCGGCGCGGCAGTCCGACGTGGCGCTCCCGCTGACCGGCCTGGTCGCCCAGCTGGTCGCGGCCGGACGGGCGATGGGCTACGGCTCGCTGGACCACTCCGCGCTGCTGAAGGTCGTCGAAGAACTGTCCGGCCGCTCGTCCGAGGAGGTTTGACCATGGCCCGAGTCCCCGCTATGCAGGCAGTCGTCGACGTGCTGGTCGACGAAGGGATCGACGTCGCCTTCGGCTGCCCGGGCGCGGCGATCCTGCCGCTGTACGACGCGATGCAGGGCCGCGGCATCGACCATCTGGTGGTGCGCCACGAAGAAGGCGCGACGCACATGGCCGACGGCTGGGCGCGCACGACCGGCAACGTCGGCGTCGCGATCGGCACGTCCGGTCCGGCGGGCACCAACATGATCACCGGGCTCTACACCGCGCACGCGGATTCCGTCCCGATCCTGTGCATCACCGGGCAGGCCGCGACGACGAAGCTGCACCAGGAGGCGTTCCAGGCGGTCGACATCGTCGAAATCGCGCGGCCGGTCACGAAGTGGGCGGTCCAGGTGAAGGAAGCCGCGCAGCTGCCGTGGATCTTCCGCGAGGCGTTCCGGATCGCGCGGTCCGGACGGCCCGGCCCGGTCCTCATCGACCTCCCGATCGACGTGCAGAAGCAGATGATCGAGTGGGATTCGTCGATCGACTCCGCGCTGCCGGTCAGCACGGTCAAACCGTCCCCGGCGCGGGTCGAGCGGGCGCTGGACATGCTGCTCGCCGCCGAACGCCCGCTGATCCTGGCCGGCGGCGGCGTCGTGCTCGGCGAGGCCAGCGATCCGCTGCGCCGGCTCGCGGAACGGCTCGGCGTGCCGGTCGGCGTCACGCTGATGGGCAAGGGCAGTTTCCCCGAGGACCACGAGCTGTTCGCCGGCATGGCCGGCATCCAGACGTCGCAGCGCTGGGCCAATGCCGCGTTCCTCGAGTCCGACCTGGTCCTGGCGCTGGGCGCGCGGTTCGGCGACCGGCACACCGGCGAGCTGTCGGTGTACCGCGGCGACCGGAAGTTCATCCACGTCGACATCGAGCCGACGCAGCTGGGCAAGGTCTTCGGCCCGGACCTCGGCGTCGTCTCGCACACGCGCGAGTTCCTGGAGGCGCTGCTGGCGGCGCTCGACGCGCGCACCGCTCCGGCGCGGGACCGCGCGTGGGTCAAGCGGCTCGGCGACCTCAAGGCGGAGCTGCCGCGCAAGGAGGACTTCGACTGCACGCCGATCAAGGCGCCGCGGGTCTTCAAGGAACTCAACGAGTTCTACGGGCCGGAGACCTATTTCGTCACCGCGATCGGGCTGTACCAGATCTGGTCCGGGCAGTTCCAGCGCGCGCACCTGCCGCGGCACTACCAGGTGTGCGGCCAGGCCGGCCCGCTCGGCTGGGAGATCCCGGCCGCGATCGGCGTCAAGAAGGCCCGGCCGGACGCGGAGGTCGTCGGCGTGGTCGGCGACTACTCGTTCCAGTTCCTGGTGGAGGAGCTGGCGGTCGCCGCGCAGTACGACGTCGGGTTCGTGCTGGTCATGCTCAACAACGAGTACCTGGGCCTGATCCGCCAGTCCGAGCTGCCGTACGAGATGAACTACCAGGTCGACATCCACTACGACGACCGCGGCGCGGACAACGTGAAGATCATGGAGGCCTACGGCTGCTCCGGCACGCGCGTCGAGGACCCGGGCGAGATCCGGTCGTCGCTCGAATGGGCGCGGAAGGAAGCCGAACGCACCCGGCGGCCGGTGCTGGTCGAGATCATGATCGAACGCGAGGGAAACGCCGCGATGGGCGCCGCACTGGACGCGGTGCGCGAGTTCGAAGCGGCCGAGTGACGGGAACCGGGCCGGGGCCTCGCGTGCCCCGGCCCGGTTTCCGTTGCTAGTGCGCGGGAACCAGGGCTGCCAGGGAAACGAGCGTCTCGGCGTCGCGGGTGCCCGGTGTCGCGTGGAAGACCACCAGCTGCAGGCCCGCCGGACTGGGGATGTCGAGTTTGTCGCTGTGGAGATCGAGGTCTCCGACGGCCGGGTGGCGGAAGCGCACGAGGTGGCCGGTCCTGGGTTTGACGTCGTGCTGGGCCCAGAGCTCCCGGAACTCTTCGCTGTGGGCGGCGAGGTCGGCGATGAGTTCGGCTGCCGCCGGGTCGGCGATATCCGGGCCGAGAGCGGCGCGCAGACCGGCGACGCCGTCAGCTGCTGTCTGGTCCCAGTCGCGGCGGAGGTCTCGTTCGGCCGGGTCGAGGAAGACCGCGCCGAGCAGGTTCCGGCCGACCGCGTAGTTCGGTGAAACCGCTGTGGCGATGGGGTTTGCGGCGAGGACGTTGGTGAGACGGTCTTGGACGTATGCCGGATTCGCTGTCCAGGTGGAGATCAGTTCGGCGATGCTCGCGGGCACGCGTGGCTCGGCGCGGCCTGGCTGCACTGGCGCGGCGAGTTGGTGCAGGTGCTGGCGCGAGGCGTCGTCCAGGCCGAGGGCCCGGGCCAACGCGTCGAGCACCTGGGGCGACGGGTTCTGGTCGCGTCCCTGTTCCAGCCGGATGTAGTAGTCGCTGCTGATTCCGGCCAGGAGCGCGAGTTCTTCGCGGCGCAGTCCTCGTACGCGACGCCGTCCGTTGTCCGGCAGCCCGACGTCGGCAGGGGAGATCCGCTCTCGCCGGGCGCGGAGGAAGTCGCCGAGGAGGTTGTCCACCCGGCCAGTATATTTGATTCAGTGAGCGCTGTACTGTTGCGGCTGTGCTGACCTCTGAGACTCGCGAACTCGCGCTCGCCCGGCTCGGCCGGGCGTTGGCGGATCCCACGCGCTGCCGGATTCTCGTGGCACTGCTGGACGGGGTCGTGTATCCGGCGCAATTGGCTTCGCAGCTGGAGCTGAGCAGGTCGAACGTCTCGAATCATCTTGCGTGCCTGCGCGGGTGCGGGCTGGTGCTCGCGACATACGAGGGTCGACAGGTCCGGTACGCGATCGCCGATCCGCATCTCGCGCATGCGTTGGCGGAGCTGACGAAGGTGGTTCTGGCCGTCGCTCCGACGGAGGCGTGCGACGAGGAGGCGCGGTGACTGCCGAGGAATCGTGCTGTCCTGCGGATACCCGGAGCGAGGCGGGCCTGCGGGTAGGCGAGTCGTCGCTGGATCCCGCGAGGCGGGCGGTCCTGCATCGGCGCGTGCGGTGGCTGGTTGCCGGGACCATCACGTACAACGTGGTCGAGGCGATCGTCGCGGTGTCGGCCGGGACGCTCGCATCCTCGTCGGCGCTTGTCGCGTTCGGGCTCGATTCGGTGGCTGAGGTGCTGTCAGCGGTGGCCGTGGCGTGGCAGTTCGCCAGTGCGGACCCGGAGCGCCGGGAACGGGCTGCGCTGCGGGTGATCGCAGTGTCGTTCTTCCTGCTGGCGGCGTATGTCGCGGTCGATTCGGTGCAGTCGCTGTTCGGTAGCGCGGCTTCGCACTCGACAGTGGGCATCGTGCTCGCCGCCGTGTCCTTGGTCGTGATGCCGGTGCTCTCGGGTGCGCAACGCCGGGCCGGGCGGGAACTCGGCTCGGCGAGCGCGGTCGCCGATTCGAAGCAGACGCTTCTCTGCACTTACCTTTTCGGCGTGCTGCTGGCCGGGTTGCTGGTGAATGCGCTGTTCGGCTGGTACTGGGCGGATCCGGTCGCAGCGCTGGTGATCGCGGCGGTCGCGGTCCGCGAGGGGATCGAGTCCTGGCGGGGCGAGCACTGCTGCTGATCGCGGGTCAGGCGCCGCTGGAGGGCGCGCAAGGTCATGGCGAAGGCGATGAATACGCCGATCAGCGTCAGTGCGGCGGCTAGGTCGTTCACCTGCGGGCCTTTCTCCGGTGGTCGTTCGGGTCGGTCGAGCATGACCTGGTGCGGGGCTGGATTTCGGCGGCGCTCACGCTTCCTTGACTGCGCTCCGGCCGATGTTGATGCCGCCGATGCCCCTGGCCGTTGCGGACACGTGTCCGGTAAGCTTTACGGACACGTGTCCGGATAAATGTCAGGGGTGGAAATGTCGGTACTGGCCGGGAAAGTCGTCGCCGTCACCGGGGCGAGCAGCGGAATCGGCGAGGCGACCGGGCGGCTGCTGGCCGAACGGGGAGCGGCGGTGGTCCTGGGCGCGCGCCGCGAGGATCGGCTCGACGCGCTGGTGAAGGAAATTCGCTCCGGAAGCGGTCGCGCGGTCGCGTGCGTCACCGACGTGACCCGGCGCGCGGACCTGGACCGGCTGGTGCGGCGGACGGTCGAGGAGTTCGGCCGGCTCGACGTGCTGGTGGGCAACGCCGGGATCGCCAAGCTGGGCCCGGTGGCGGACGTCGATGTCGACGGCTGGTCGGCGATGATCGACGTGAACGTCCGCGGGGTGCTGAACGGAATTGCCGCCGCGCTGCCGGTTTTCCGGCGGCAGGGCCGGGGTCATCTGGTGACGACAGTGTCGACGGCCGGGCTGAAGATCGTTCCCTCGCAGGCGGTTTACGCGGGGACGAAGAACGCCGTGCGGACGATCCTGGAGGCGCTTCGGCAGGAGTCCACGGACGGAGTTCTCCGGACGACGTCGGTGTCGCCCGGGTTCGTCCGGACGGAACTGGCGGATTCGATCGACGACGCGGGGGAGCGGGAGGCGATCCGGCGGCGGGTCGAGGAGTTCGCGCTGGACCCGGCCGCGGTGGCGCGGGCGATCGGGTTCGCGATCGAGCAGCCGGACGACGTGGAGATCGGCGACATCACCATCAGGCCGACTGTGCAGAATTAGCGGCGCTGTCTTCGGCGGCTGTCGCGCCCACGCGGCGACCCGGCAGCCGGGGAGGAAGCTGGGTCGCCGCTCCTGGACTGCCGGGTCGCGGCACTTCGGCGGGTCTGGTCCGGGGCGGGGTCAGAGGCAGGGCGGCTGGTAGCCGTCGATGAGGAGTTCGCGGAAGTCGAGGCTGTTGGGGGTCTTGCCGACGAAGACCAGGCCGCGGGCTTCGGTCAGCGCGGAGGCGAAGGAGTACTGCGGCTGGCCCAGTTCGGGAAGCCAGGTCCACGAGCCGGGGTCGAACGGGAAGAAGGTGCGGACCAGCTGGCCCCCGGTCGAAGGGATGCGAGTGAGCCATTTGTCACCGCCGCTCCAATGGGAGGCGGGGCGCAACTGGACGTAGAAGTCGTCGTCGGCGCTGTAGGTCAGCCAGAATCCGGTGGAATGGCTGAGATCGGCTTGGGCGTCGAACTGGTTGCCCAGCCAGACCACGGCGACGTGCCATTCGTTGTTCTGGAAGACGATCTTCGCCGCGTATCCGTCGCCTTCCGGGACGAGGAGGCTGCCGGTGGGCGGGACAGTCGTTCCTTCGCCGCTGGCCAGCCATTTCTGCAGCCGGTTGATCGACGGGGTGCTGCATTCGTCTTGCACACTGACGCCGGGGCGCCCGGCGGGAGCTGCCTGCGCGGCTGGCGCCGAAAGCGGAGCCAGCAGCAGTACGGAAATCGCGGCGAGGACTTTGATTCCGGCCTTGGTCCGGCGAGATGCGGGCATGGATCGGAAGCTACCAGCGGGATTTCCGGCCGGTCAGGGCCGATAGTCGGCTTTCCGGGCAGTGGTATGGACCTTTGTGCGAAAGGACCAGACCACTTGCCAAGGGTGCCGCGGCGCGCGGCCGGTGGGCGTGGGGACCGGGCGCGCGGCGGTCCGGCTCGCTGACGTCACGGGCTTCGGCCGGGCTCGGCTCTGCTGGTGAAGCTTCGGCCCGGCTCGGCCCTCCTGGTGAACAAGCCGGACTGGCGGTCCGGGCCTTCGCGTCGCGCGGTCGGCATGAACACTTCCGCCGGCTCCGGCCAATATCCGATGTGACTAGGGCTGAGCGGTACGCCGCGGCAGGCGCGGTGGACGGCGACGATCGACCGGACTTGTGCGGGCACGACCTTCAGCCGATCTTCCAGAGCTTGTTCGACCGGCATGCCCGGGACGTGCGCCGGTATCTGGCCAGCCGCGCCGGGCCCGCGGTGGCCGACGACCTGGTCAGCGACACGTTCCTGATCGCGTTGCAGCGACGGGCCAGCTACGACCCGGCCCGGGCCAGCGCCCGAGCCTGGTTGTTCGGCATCGCCACCAACCTGCTGCGCCAGCACGCCAGGGCCGAAGCCCGGTACTTGAGGATGACCGCCCACGCCCACGGCGCCCAGGTCGCCCACGGTCATGCCGACCGGGTGGCCGACCAGGTCGACGCCCAGGCCAGGGTCCGGGAACTGGCCGCCGCGCTGGCCGACCTCGCCCCGGGGGACCGGGACGTGTTGCTGCTGGCCAGCTGGGGAGAGCTGGACGCCAGCGAGATCGGTGCGGTCCTGGGCATTCCCGCAGGCACTGTCCGTTCCCGGCTGCACCGGGTCAGACGGCTGCTCCGAGCCCGAGCCACGCCCAAGACCCCGCACCGCCTGGAAGGAGAGCGCATCGATGACTGACGACAACATCCGTCGCTTGTGGACGAACGACGAGCTGGACGAGGCACTGAACTCGCTGCGCGCCGACGAACTCGCCGGCCAGCGGCCCCTGGCCGCAGCCAACAATGCGCTGCGGAACGCGGTTTCGTTCATCGAGGGAAAGAGCGCTCCAGCGACGGAAACGATCCCGCTGACCGAGGTCAAGGGCAAGCCGGTGTCCCGCACCGGGTGGCGCTGGTGGGTCAGTGCGGCTGCCGCGGCGGTGGTCGTCGCCGTCGGTGCCACTGCGGCGATCACCGGAGCTGACCACGGAGACCCCTCGGTCCAGACGTCGGCGGCCGCGCCGGGGGTGAAGTTCTTGTCGGTGAAGCAGGCGCTGTATACCGCCGCCGACAAGATCCACGTCCTCGGCGAGACTCCCATCCCGGCGGGCAAGTTCCGCTACATCGCGACCCGCACCTGGCTCCTGTGGAACGACAGCAGGATCCCGGCCGCCTTCGCCGGCGAGCAGCTGACCCAGACCTGGCAGCCCAGCGACTTCGCCGGGCAATGGCTGCTCACCACCGCGCCCACCGGGAGCCGGAGATGGCTCATCGGCGACGAGCGAACGCTGAAGGCGGGCACCGAGAAGATCAACGGCGGCCGCGAGGCCGACCTCAGCGAATACTGGCCGAGCGGCGAATGGCGCGCCGCGAGCGGAAAGTTCCCCGCGAAGGCCATGGCCTTCGTCGGCCGGTTCGACGACGAATGGGGCGCACCCACCGAACAGCGGCTGAACGAGTTGCCGCGCGACCCGCAGAAACTCTACGACCTCATGGCGGCCGACCTCTCGGTCGTCAACAAACCCAAGTTCGGCGGGGTGCTGGACATCGCCGCGCGGCTGCTCAAAACCGGCACGGTGCCCGCCGACTTGAAGGAGTCGCTCTACCGCGCGGTGGCGAAGATCCCCGGCCTGAAGGTGACCGAGCAGGTGGCCAACCTCGACGGCCGCACGGGCGTCGCGCTGGGCGTGGACCCCGTGGACGGCACCTTCCGCCTGGAAGTCATCGTCGACCCCGCTACCGGCGAATTCATCGGGGAACGCCGGACCCAGCTCAAGCCGGACGACAACGACATCACGAAAGCGGGCATCAAGCCCGGCACCGTGACCTTCTCCAGTTCGGTCCGGACCGCGGTCGCCGACAAGCAGGGCGCGGTCCCGCCCGGGCAGTGACCCCGCCGCGCCACCAGCGGACCTCCCTTCCCGGCGAACCATCCGAAATTTCCGGCTCCTCCGGCAATCACCTCACAAAGGAGTACTGATGACATCACGGAGACGGTTGACCGCCGTCGTGCTGGCCATGGCCGGTGCGGCGGCGACCTTGGCGGCCGTGCCCGGCCAAGCGGCCGCAGCCGACGCACGGGCGGCGGCCGGGGACGGCGCCAGCCGCCAGGTCACGTTGATCACCGGTGACCGGGTCAGCGCGCGCAAGGACGCGCGCGGCCACTGGTCACTGGCCCTGCAGGACGACCACGGCTCCGGACACCAGCCGTACGTCCAGTTCGGCGACAGCACCAACTCGTATCTGGTGCCGGGCTCGGCCATTCCTCTCCTCGAATCGGGCCGGCTCGACCGGGAACTGTTCAACGTCACCGGGTTGCTCCGCCAAGGCTACGACGACGCCGCCACCGACACGCTGCCGTTGCTGGCCGAGTACCCGGACGGCGTGGCCGCCCGCTCGGCCGCGCCCGCCGGAGCCCAGCGCGGCCGCAGCTTCGACGGACTGGGCTACAACGAACTCGGCGAGTCCAAAAAGGACGCCAGGGGGTTCTGGGCCGGGCTGAGCGCGGCAGGACCGGCCGCGCTCTCGGGCGGGCCGGGCAAGATCTGGCTCAACCACCAGGTGCACGCCTCGCTGGACCGGAGCGTGCCGCAGATCGGCGCGCCGGCGGCCTGGCAGGCCGGTTACACCGGCAAGGGCGTCACGGTGGCGATCCTGGACACCGGCGTGGACGCGGAGCACCCTGACCTGGCCGGGAAAGTCTCGCAGAGCAAGGATTTCAGCGGCAAGGGCAGCGTGGTCGACGGCCACGGGCACGGCACGCACGTCGCCTCCGTCATCACCGGCTCCGGCGCTGCCTCGGGCGGCCGGTACAAGGGGGTCGCCCCGGACGCGCAGCTGGCCATCGGCAAGGTGCTGAACGACGGCGGCTCGGGCCGCGAGTCCGACATCATCGCCGGCATGGAGTGGGCCGCGCGCGAGGCCAAGGCGAAGGTCGTCAACCTGAGCCTGGGCACCTACCCGACCGACGGCACCGATCCCAGCTCGCAGGCGGTCAACAAGCTGAGCCGCCAGTACGGCACGCTGTTCGTGGTCGCGGCGGGCAACTCGGGCCAGGACGAGGGGGTGAGCTCCCCGGCCACGGCCGACGCGGCGCTGGCGGTGGGCAGTGTGACCAAATCCGACGCGCTGTCGTCGTTCTCCGACCGCGGCCCGCGCGTCGGCGACGGCGCGGCGAAGCCGGAGATCGGCGCACCGGGCAGCGATATCGTGGCCGCGCGCGCCAAGGGGACCGCGCTGGGCAAACCGGTGGACGAGCACTACACCACGCTTTCCGGCACCTCGATGGCGACTCCGCACACCGCGGGAGCGGCAGCCATTCTGGCCCAGGAGCACCCTGAGTGGACCGGCGAGCAACTCAAGTCCGGGTTGGTCGGCACGGCCAAGGAACTGCCGGGGATCGGAGTGACCGCGATCGGCGGCGGCCGGCTCGACGTGGCCGCCGCGGTGACCCGGACTGTGCGGTCCGAGCCCGCGACGGTGAACACCGTCGTGCGGTGGTCCGACAAGCCCGGCAAGCGCACCGTCACCTACACCAACCCCGGGACCACCCCGATCACGCTGAACCTGGCGCTCAGCTTGGCGGACAAGCAGGGACAGCCTCCCGCGGCGAATCTGGCGAAGCTCTCGGCGAACTCGGTCACCGTGCCCGCGGGCGGCAAGGCCGCCGCGGACCTCGCGTTCACCGCCAGGTCCGGCAAGCCAGGGACTTACACGGGTCTGCTGCTGGCCAGCACCGCGGACGGCAAGACGCGGGTGCGCACCCCGATCGGGGTGAAGGACGAGCAGGAGCTGTACGACCTGTCGGCGAACCTGCTGGGCAGGGACGGCAAGGATCCCGGCGAGCAGGACCTCCAGACCTCCGTCGCGGTCGACGTCCACACCGGACAGAACTTCTTGGGCTATGCCGGGAAGCCGCTGCGGGTACCGCCAGGGGAGTACACCCTGAGTGCGGGGCTCACGGCCCGCAACCCGGGCGGACCGCCCGAGATCACCGCGTTCGCCAACCCGGTCGTCAAGGTGACCCGCGATACGAAGGTGTCCTTCGACGCCCGCCAAGCCAAACCGGTGACGGTGCGCACGGACCAGACGGGAGCGCTCGACGGCGGACTGGGCGCCCGGTTGGAAACCCGCCCCGACGGGCCGCGCGAGCCGGTGTCGCTCGGATTGGCCGCCGGCGCGCAGTTCCAGCGGCTCTACGCCTATTCCACCCCGGGGGTCAGCTCGAAGTACTTCCGGTTCACCGAGGACGTGCAGCTCTACCAGCCGTGGCTGGAACTCACCGCCGAAGGGACGCGACCACTGGCGGTGAACGCGGGCTTCACCCGGTTCTCCGACCGCGTCCCGCCCTCCACCCTGCGTCTGGGCACGGTCTACGGCGGAACCGGTACGCAGACCGATCTGTCCAAAGTGGATGCCAAGGACAAGCTGGTGGTGCTGGACTTCCCGGACGGCATGCCGGTGGTCGAGGCCGGCGAGCGCATCGACAACGTGAAGGCGGCCGGCGGTCGTCTCGCGGCCTTCCGCCTCGTCGACCCCGTCGCCTCGGCCAAACTGCTCGGCGCGGTGCCCGGCACGTGGTCGCTGCCGGCACTTCAGCTGGACGGATACACCGGCGACCGTTACGTGGCACTGGCCAAGGCCGGCGGGTTGACCTCCTCGTTGACCACGCGGGACCGCAGCGACTACCAGTACGACCTGTACTACCCGTCGGCGGGCAGCGTCCCCGCCGACCTGGTGCACGAGGCCAGGGCCGCGGACGTGGCCGCGATGACGATGGCCTACCACGGCTACGCCAAGGAATTCGTCCCGATGGTGTCCGCGGTCGTGGCGGGCCCGGAAGGGCAGGTCGAGCGGGGCGGGATGAGCGTCGCGCCCCAGTCCGAGCAACGGCGCTACTTCACCCCGGGGGACTGGCGGCTCGAGGTGCAGGGCGTCGAGTTCACTGACGCCAACGCCGCCCCTGGCGGCACTCTCGTCGAGGGACCGCGCACCCTGGCGGCGGGCAAGTCCTATCGCGTCGACTGGAACGCCGCGGTGATCGGCCCCTCCTTCACCGGGCCCACCGGGTCGGGCCGCCCGTGGGTGTGGCGGAACAAGGACTGGCTGCTCGACGTCACGGTGCCGGTGTTCTCCGACTCGGGAGGGCACAGCGGCAGCGCGGACTACACCTACGAACTGGACCGGGGCACCACCTCGGCCTACCTGGACGGCCAGTTGCTCGGCACCCAGAACTCGCCCGGACGCGGTGTCTTCCAGGCCCCGGCGCGGTTCGGCACGTACCGGATCACCACGGAGGTGACCAGGGACAAGCCCTGGTGGCCCACCTCGACGAAGTTCAGCGGCGAGTGGACGGTCGCCCCGTCCTGGTCGGCGGACGGTCCGCTGGGCATGCTCGCCGTCGGGTTCGCCCCGCCGGCGGACCTGCGCAACATCGTGCCGGGCGGCAAGGAGATCAGCTTCCCGGTGACGGTGACCCGGCAGGACTCGCCGCCGAAGGTCACCGAGCTGTCGGCGGAGATCTCTTACGACGACGGCGCCACCTGGCAACCGGTCGAGCTGACCCCGGACGGTCCGCAATGGACGGCCAAGGTCCGCAACCCCGCGAGCGGGTTCGCCTCGCTGCGCGCGAAGGCCGCGGACGACAAGGGCAACGCGGTGAGCCAGACCATTATTCGCGCCTACCAGATCGGCTGAGCGGTGCGGGGGTTCGCCGAGCCGGGCGAACCCCCGCCACCGGCCGCCGGCCGGTGGCGGGGAGGCTGTCCGGGGTATGCGGCGGCTTTCCGGTATCAGAAGCATGTTCGCGGCACTGTTCCCTTCGGTTCGAGATTTCGGTTGACCGGATGGCTGACCGGGGCCACCCGGCCAGCGACACCACCAGAGCGATCAGAACGGCGGCTCGCCGCCCGCGCCGATTCCGGCCGGGGCCGGTGCGGCGCCCCATGCCTCCCCGCTCGGCCCGCTGGTTTCGCCGCTGTTCCGGCTGACCTTGGTGACCCGGGCAGTGGCATACCGCAGTGACGGGCCGATCTCGTCCACCTGCAACTCGACCACGGTGCGCTTCTCGCCCTCCTTGGTCTCGAACGACCGCTGCGCCAAACGTCCGGTGACCAGGACCCGTGCGCCCCGGGTGAGGCTCTCGGCAACATTTTCCGCTGCCTGCCGCCAAACGCTGCACCTGAGGAACAGCGCCTCGCCGTCCTTCCACTCGCCGGACTGCCGGTCAAGCGTGCGAGGCGTCGACGCGACCGTGAAATTCGCGACCGCCGCCCCGGACGGAGTGAACCGCAGCTCCGGGTCCGAAGTCAGATTCCCGGCCACCGTGATGACAGTTTCTCCAGCCATGCTCAAACTCCTTGATCTGGTGCCGCCAAGTCCATGGCGGCGAATGTGCTGATCGATGAGACTCGACCATTTTCCGGTTGGCAAAAGTATTTCGTGTTCAGTTATGGCGAACGAGACCCATTGCGGAGTCGCTCATGTCGCGCGCGGTTGGCGGATGCGCCGCCGTCGAAGAGCGGCAGCGGTGCTGCGGCTTGCGGGAGGAAGCCGGGCCGATCGGACGCTTTGTCATGGAGCACGTCGTCGCGCCGACGTTCCCTTCCGTCCGGGGAATCGGCGGTAGCCCAGTTCGAAGACGTCGGGACGGACTCCGCACGGGTTCCGGTTCAGCGGTCGGGTTTCCGATGACGGCGAGGACGGTTTCTCCGGCCACGGCGACGCTCCTCTGTTCGGCGCGGGCCCGGGGCGGGCGCCGCTTCGGGAATCAGGAGACCATCCGGGTACGACAGTTTCCGGGGCTTCCCGGTCACTCCATCGGGTGGGACTGCCGCCGGTTCGCGCGGCGTTGGCGGAGCGGTTCCCACCGTTCGGCTGTTGTTCCGGGGAGGGGCTGCGGGCAGCATGAGCGGCATGGTCGGTGGGAAGCGGGGACGGGCGGCGGCGGTGGTCGCGGCCGTGGGGATTTCGGTGGCGGGGCAGGCGATAGCACCTGCGGAAGTGGGCGCGAAGCCCGGTCCGGCAGCGGAAGCCCGAGCGGGCGGAAGCGGGCAAGGAACGGCGCTGGCCGGGGCGCGTTCGGCGGCCGGAGGCGCGCCGGGAGATTGCTGCGGCGGGCCGTCATCTTGGACAACCGGGGACAAATCCGCCCTCGGGACGGCCGCGGGGACGGCGAGCCCGTTGTGGTTCACCGTCGCGAAGGGCGTCGCGTCCGAGGTGTTCTATCCGCGTGCGGACGTGGCCAACATGCAGGACATGCAGTACGTCGTCACCGACGGGAAGTCCTTTGTGGACCTGGAGCGCGACGCGACCGGGCACGTCGTTTCGATGCCGGACGAGAAGGCGCTCGAGTACACGGTCACGAACACCGCCAAGAACGGTCGTTATCGCATCACCACGACTTACGTCACCGACTCTGGACGGCCGACTCTTCTTGCCCGCACGCGGTTTCAGTCGCTCGACGGCGGGCAGTACCAGGTTTACCTGCTGGCGAATCCGTCAATGGCGGGCGGTGCGGCGAATGACACCGCGGCGTGGGACGGGACCGGGCTGACGGCCAGCGGGACGGAGGATCTGTTCGGAGCCAAGACAACTGTCGCGTCGGCGTTGCGGGCCTCGACCGGGTTCGTCTCGCATGACAACGGATATTCGGGCGCCGCGAGCGATTGCCTGGTAGACTTGCGGACACATCAACGTCTTGCGAATCAATTCGATTCCACTGATCACGGCAATGTAGTCCAATGTGGACAGATTCCGGTCGGGCAGGACACGACGTTCTCGGTCGCGCTCGGCTACGGGAGCGGCGCACAAGGCGCGGCGGCGGCCGCGGACGGGTCGCTGGCGAGCGGGTTCGACAATCTGGAGCAGGCGTATCGGCGCGGATGGGAGGGGTATGTCGGCGGCCTGAAGGCGGCGCCGGGCAGTGTGGCGGGCGACGAGCGGCAGCGGAGGGCGTATTACGTCGCGCTGATGGCGTTGCACGCGGCGGAGGACAAGGCGCACCGCGGCGCGAGTGTCGCGGGGCTGGCCACGCCGTGGGGCGACGTCGTGAACGGCGACGTGCTCAACGACGGGTACCACCGCGTGTGGGGCCGGGATCTGTACCAGCAGGCGACCGGGCTGCTCGCGGCGGGCGACGCGGCGCAGGCCAAGCGGATGGCGCAGTTCCTGTGGTCCTCGCAGTGGATTTCCGCGCCCACGCAAGGCGACGGGACGACGTACCCGGCCGGCGCGTTCCCCCGGTACAGCCCGGTGAGCGGCGTCCCAGGGGCGACGCCGCAGCAGCTCGGCTGCTGCGAGCAGCTCGACCAGGATTCCGACGCGATCATTCTCGCCTGGACGACCGGGCTCACCGACGCGGCGACGTATGCACGGGTCAAGGTGACGGCCGAGCACATCCGGGCCAGCGGGCCCGCGACGACCGAGCGGTGGGAGGAGCAGTACGGCCGGTCGCCGTCGTCGATCGCGGCGGAGGTCGCCGGGCTCGTCACGGCCGGGGCGATCGCGCGGGCGAACGGCGACGCCGCGGCGGCGCAGCAGTGGGAGTCCACTGCGGACTCGTGGCGGGCGCAGCTCGACGGCTGGACGCGGACGAAGACCGGGTACTGGGGCGACCATACCTATTACGAGCGGCTGGACAAAGGCACCGATCCGAACGACGCCGGGCAGATCTGCTTCGACGAAGGGTGTTTCTACGAGCACGACGTGGTCGACTTCGGGTTCCTCGACCTGGTCCGGCTGGGGCTCCGCGCACCGGCGGACCCGGCGGTCGCGGAGTCGGTGGCCCCGACGGCGGCGGCCCGCGACGGGAACGCGCCGATGCGGGTGACGACCCCGAACGGCGACATCTACTTCCACCGCTACCCGCACGACAACTACGGCGAGAGCACCGCGAACTGCACCGGCTGGCCGGCGAACGGGCCGCAGCGGTTCGGGCGGCTCTGGCCGGTCCTGTCGGGCGAGCGCGGCGAGTACGAACTGGCCAACGGGCGTCCGGCGGCGGCGTACCTGAAGTCGATGGCGGACGCGGCGAACGACGGCTACTTCATTCCCGAGCAGGTGTGGGATCGCTCCGATGTCGCGTGCTTCGGGCTGGGCCGTCCGACCGGGAGCGCGGCGCCGTTGATGTGGGCCGAAGGCCAGTACCTCCGGCTCGCGCAGAACATGGACGCGGGGAAGAACCTGGAGACTCCGTCGGTGGTCCGGCAACGGTACGGCGGCTGACCCGCCCGTTCGCGACGACCGCCGCGACCAGGGCCAGCCCGAGCCCGACGCCGGTCAGGACGGTGAAGGGCTCGCCGAACAACAGCGTGCCCCACACCGATGTGACCGGCGCGATCAGGAACATCAGGCTGTTCACCGCGGTCATGCCGATCCGCCCGACGAGCAGCCAATACAACCCGTACCCGCCGAAGGTCGCCAGCACGACCAGCCAAGCGAGGGCGAACCAGAAGTGCCCGGACGCGGGCGGCGCCGCGGTCCCGGTCGCCAGTGCGAGGGCGGTGAAGACCACCGCCGAGGCGGCGCAATGGATGGCCAGCGCACGCAACGGGGGAGCGGGGACGCGAGCGCGGCGTTCGAGCACCGTGGCGGCGACCAGCCCGAGCATCCCGGCGAACGGGATCAGATACGCCCAGGCCGGGGCATGCGACGCGGCGTCCGACCAGCTGACCAGGACGACGCCGACAAGTCCCAGCGCGAGCCCGAGCCATTGCCGTCCGGTCGCCGCGGCGCCGAGCAGCGGACCGGCGAGCGAGGCGGCGACCAGCGGTTGCACGCCGTCGATGAGTGCCGTCGTGCCGGTGCTGACGCCTTCGCCGATGGCCCAGTAGACGGTGAGCAGGTAGCCCGACTGGGACAGCAGGCCGATCAGGACGTGCCTGCCCAGCTCGCCGACCGGTCGCAGGCGCAGGAAAGGCGCCAGCAGCAGCGCGAGCGGGAGGAACCGCCACATCAGCACGGTCGGCACGGGCGCGTCCGCCGCGCCGAGTTTCGCGGCGATGAACCCCGACGACCAGCACACGACGAACAGGATCGCCGCTCCGACTATACCGATCTGTTTACCCATGGCACCGGACTATACAGATCGGTATACACTGGGGCCATGACGATCGACTGGACCCCGAAGGCGCGAGCGGTGCTGAGCGCCGCGTCGGAGTTGTTCTACGAGCGCGGGATCCACGCGGTCGGCGTTGACGTCATCGCCGCGAAGGCAGGGGTCACGAAGAAGACGCTCTACGACCGGTTCGGCTCCAAGGACCGGCTGGTCGTGGAGTATTTGTCCGCCCGGGACGCGCGCTGGCGCGAGTTCCTGGGCGAATGGCTGGAGAAGGCCGGAGCGGCTCCGCGGGACCGGTTGGCGGCGGCGTTCGACGCGTCCGAAGCCTGGGCGAAGAAGTACGGCGGCAAGGGCTGCAGCATGATCAACGCGCACGCGGAGATCAGCGATCCCGCGCATCCGGCGTACGCGGTGGTGACCGAGAGCAAAAGGTGGATGCTCGGCGTTTTCGTCGAATTGGCCGAGTCGGCGGGCGTTTCGGATCCGCGCAAGGTCGCCGAGCAGATCATGTTGCTGCACGAGGGTGCGGTCGTGATGGCGGGGATGCGCGTCGCGGAGGACGTCTTCACTCGCGCGGCGGAAACGGCGGTGATGCTGCTGGACTAAGGGGTCAGCGCGTCGACCGGACCTTCTCGTAATGCCGTGCGGCGCGCGCTCGGTTGCCGCAGGCGACGGAGCACCATTCGCGGCGCGGATGCGTCTTCATGAAGTAGAGCACGCAACCCGGCGCGTAACAGGCGCGCAGTTTCGCCGCGTCCGGCCCGCCCAGGAGTGCGATCGATTCCCGCGCCACGCGGGCTAATCCCGTGACGACCGGCGAAGTGCCGCGCGAGGAACTCTCCTGCAATTTCCCGGCCACGAAAGTCAATTGGGGGACGGGCAGGCGGGTGACGAGGTCGTTCAAGTCGCCCAGGGCGGTGTCCAGGTCGACGGCCGGGGTCTGCCGGTCGTCGGCGGTGACTTGGGCGGCGAGACGGCGGACGGCGTCGCGAAGCCGTCGTGCCAGTGCGAGTTCGGCGGCGGACGACGGCCGCGGCCCGCGCTCGATGCCGACGTCGTCGAGCCAGGCGTCGAGGTCTTCCCGGGTGCGGAGGTCGTCGTGGAGCCCGCTCGTGTCGGCCCGCACGGTCGCCATCAGGCGGACCGGCACGACCTCGTCCGGCAGCATCCCCATGGCCGAGACCGTATCACGGATGGGACGGGTTGCATCCGTGAGAAGCGGCTGCTACAACTTCTCACGGAACATCATGGTTTAACCCGTGAGAAAAGGAGGTGGCATGAACCCGGCGATCCAGCAGGCCTTCCACCCGGGCGAGCTGGCTGTCCAGCGCGAGGCGGGCGTCGAGCGCCAGGCCGCGCGCCTGTCCCGGATGGCCGAACCGGCCGGGATCTCCGCGGGTATGGCGGGATTCCTGGCCGAACGAACACTCCTCGTCGTGACCGGACGCGACGTTGCCGGACAGCTGTGGACGTCGCCGATCGCCGGTCCGCCCGGCTTTCTCGAAACCAGATCAGCGACCACGCTCGCGATCCGCCGCGCGCTCCCGGAAGGCGATCCGCTGCACCGGCTCCCGGCCGGGCAGAAGCTCGGCATGACGAGCATCGAGTTCGCCACGCGGCGCCGGGTCCGGATCAACGGCAGTCTCTCGACCGCGGCCGAGGACCACCTGATCGTTGACATCGAGCAGGCGTACGGCAACTGCCCGCAATACATCCAGCAGCGCGTGCTGGCTGAAGAAGCCGAGCCAGCGGCATCGGCACAAGAGCGCGCGGAACCGAGCCCGGACGACACTGAGCTGATCAAAAGGGCCGACACGTTTTTCCTCGGCACCATCAACCCCGGCCACGGCGCGGACGCGTCCCATCGCGGCGGCGCGCCCGGATTCGTCCGCGTTGCGGGAAAGACCCTGTGCTGGCCCGATTATCCCGGCAACAACCTGTTCAACAGTCTCGGCAATATCGCCGCGAACCCGGAAGCCGCGTTGCTCTTCTTCGACTTCGACACCGGCCACATCTTGCAGGTCTCCGGCACCGCCGCGATCGAGTGGGGTGAAGCGGGCCGCTCCGGCGATGACGGATTCACCGGCCGGATCGTCCGGTTCGAAGTGCGGCGCATCGTCTCCGGCCGCCCGGCGCCGCGTCAGGTCGCGCACACGCCGTACCCGCGCAATCCCCAGCTCATCAACTGAAAGGACCCTGTCATGACCGAATCGCGGCCCCCGTTCCCGCCGTTCGACCTGTCCGCCGCGCTGAAGAAGGTCCAAGCCGCCGAGGACGCCTGGAACACCCGGGATCCGGAGAGAGTCTCGCTCGCGTACACGCCTGATTCCGTGTGGCGCAACCGGGATACGCACGTCGTCGGCCGCGCCGCGATCGTCGAGTTCCTCACCGCGAAGTGGGAGCGCGAGCAGGATTACGCGCTGCGCAAAGGGCTCTGGGGGTTCCGGGAGAACCGCATCGCGGTCCGGTTCCAGTACGAGAGCCGTGACGCGGACGGGCGGTGGTGGCGCAGCTACGGCAACGAACTGTGGGAATTCGCCGAGAACGGCCTGATGAGCCGGCGCGAGGCGTCGATCAACGACCGGCGCATCGACGAGGCCGAGCGGCGCGTCTTCGGGCCGCGGCCCGAAGCGGAACACGGGGTCGATTTCCCGCTGTGGTGAAGGAATTGTGGGGAGGGAAAGAACCCGGCCGCCCCTCCGGTGGTAACGGAGGGGCGGCCGGGCCGGTGCCGCGTTCGCGGGGATGGGGGAACGCGGGCTCCGCTCAGGCGCTGGTGCGCGCCTGTCGTTTGCGGGACACCAGCCGCCAGCCGACGGCGAGCACCACGACGATCGCCGGGATCGAGTAGAACGCGATCTTCTCGGCTCCGTCGGAGAATCCCATCAGCACCACGACCAGTACGAGGAATCCGAGCGTGGCCCAGCCGGTGTAGGGCGCGCCGGGCATGCGGTAGCTCGGCCGTTCCAGTTCGCCGCGCAACGCGGCCTGGCGCATCCGCATCTGGGAGAACACCAGGGTCGCCCAGGTCGCGACGACGCCGAGCGAGGCGATCGCGGTGGCGATGTCGAACGCCTTCGAGGGCACGATGTAGTTCAGCACCACGCCGAGCACGTAGGCCACCGACGTGAAGAGAATCCCGCCGTAGGGCACGTGCCGGGAGTTCATCTTGCCGACGAACTTCGGCGCTTCGCCCTCGTCGGCGAGTGCGCGGAGGATGCGGCCGGTGGAGTACAGGCCCGAGTTGCACGAGGAGAGCGCGGCGGTGAGGACGACGGCGTTCATCACGTCGCCGATGCCGCCGATGCCCAGCCGGGAGAACACCGTGACGAACGGGCTTTCGCCGCCGTTGTAGAACGGCCACGGCATCAGCATCGCGAGCAGCAGCACCGAACCCACGTAGAAGACGCCGATCCGCCACACGACGCCGTTGATCGCCTTCGGCAGTACCTTGCGCGCGTCCTTGGTCTCGCCGGCCGCGATGCCGACGACTTCGATCGCGGAGTAGGCGAACACGACCGCCTGCAGCGTCATCAGCGCGATGCCGACGCCCGCCGGGAAGAACCCGCCGTGGTCGGTCAGGTTGTGCACGCCCGCGGTGGTGCCGCCGATGTTCGCGCCGGTGAACACGAGCCCGAGCGCGGTCACCAGGAACACGATGATCGCGAGGACCTTGACCACGGAGAACCAGAACTCCAGTTCCCCGAACAGCTTCACGCTCAGCAGGTTGACCGCCATCAGCACGCCGAGCGCGACGAGCGCGGTGATCCACTGCGGGACGTCCGGCAGCCACTTGTGCACGTAGATCGCGACCGCGGTGATCTCCGCGATCCCGGTCATCGCCCAGTTCAGCCAGTACATCCAGCCGGAGACGAACCCGGCCCACGGCCCGATGAACTCGCGGGCGTAGGTCACGAAACTGCCGGAGCTGGGCCGGTGCATGACGAGTTCGCCGAGGGCCCGCATCACGAAGTAGGCCGCGATGCCGCACAGCGCGTAGGAAAGGACCAGCGACGGTCCCGCTTCGTGGAGCCGCCCGCCCGCGCCGAGGAAGAGCCCGACCCCGATCGCCCCGCCGATCGCGATCATCTGCACCTGGCGATTGCCCAGTGCCTTGGTGTAGTTGTCGCCCTCTTTGGCGACCACTGTGGATTCCATGGTTGCGTGACGCTAGCGGTACCGGGCCGCGTGACGCAGCACACCTAGGCTGGACTTAAGGTGTGCTCCAGATCACCGTGGAGGAACCGGCCAAATCGGGCAGGGCCCGTTTGAATTCCGGAAATCGCGCCCGAGCTGCGCGGATGTCCACGGTGGACGGTCCGGCCGGAGACTTTCGGGTAATCCTGGACGTCCTCAAGGGTATTCGGCTCCCGCGCCCCGCGACAGTCACCGGAACGGGCGACGCTGCGGCCGGGCGGCTATTCCACAGTGGACCGAGGTGCTTACGTGGACGCGCCGGGAGCGGCCCCGGCACGGCGCGCGAGGAGGAGCCGATGACGGCCACGGCGGAGGAGACCCGGGAAGAGCCTGCGCCGGCGGCGCTTTCCCGGCGCAAGATCCACGCGGTGTTCGGCGCGGTCGTGCTCGGCATGCTGCTCGCCGCGCTGGACCAGACCATTGTCGGGACCGCGCTGCCCACCATCGTCGGCGACCTCGGCGGGGCCGGGCACCTGTCCTGGGTCGTGACCGCGTACCTGCTGGCCGAGACGATCATGACGGTCGTCGTCGGCAAGCTCGGCGACCTCTTCGGCCGCAAGCTGATGTTCCAGCTGTCGGTGGTCGTGTTCGGCGTGGGCTCGTTCTTCTGCGGCTTCGCCGACAGCATGACCTGGCTGATCATCTGGCGCGCGGTGCAGGGCCTCGGCGGCGGCGGGCTGATGGTCACCTCGACCGCGCTGATCGCCGACGTCGTCCCGCTGCGCGAACGCGGCAAGTACCAGGGCGCGCTCGGTTCGGTGTTCGGCGTCGTCACCGTGGCCGGGCCGATGCTGGGCGGGCTGTTCGTCGACCATCTGTCGTGGCGCTGGGCCTTCTACGTCAACATCCCGCTCGCCGTCGTGGTGCTCGCGGTCGCGGCGTCGGCGATGCCGAGCGTGCGCGCGGCGGTCAAGCCGGTGATCGACTACCTCGGCATCCTGCTGATCGGTCTCGCCGCGACCGGGCTGACGCTCGTCACGAGCTGGGGCGGGACCACGTACGCGTGGGGTTCGCCGGTGATCATCGGCATGGCCACGGGCTCGGTGGTGCTGCTGGGCGCGTTCGTCGCGGTCGAACTGCGCGCGCCGGAGCCGATGCTGCCGATGCGGCTGTTCCGGAACCCGGTGTTCACCGTCGCCGGGATCATGAGCTTCGTGGTCGGGTTCGCGATGCTCGGCGCGCTGTCCTATCTGCCCACCTACATGCAGTACGTCCAGGGCGTCTCGGCGACGACGTCCGGCGTGCGGCTGCTGCCGATGGTGCTCGCGCTGCTGGTCGCCTCGATCCTGTCCGGCACGCTGGTGAGCCGCACCGGGAAGTACAAGATCTATCCGCTCGTCGGGTCCGCGGTGATGACGGTCGGGCTGTACCTGCTGTCGCGGCTCGGCCCGCACACCGGGTTCTGGGAATCCGCCTTCTACATGGCGGTCCTCGGTCTCGGGATCGGCCTTGGCATGCAGGTGCTGACGATCGCGGTGCAGAACACGGTGGACTACAAGGATCTCGGCGTCGCGACGTCCGGGGTGACCTTCCTGCGTTCGATCGGCAGTTCGTTCGGCGCGGCCATTTTCGGCACCATTTACGCGAATCAGCTCGGCCCGAATCTGGCGAAGGCGCTCGCCGAACATCCGCTGCCGCCGGGCGTCGACCCGAAAGCCGTCCAGGTTCCGCTGGCGTTGCACAAGTTGCCCGCGACCATTTCGGAACCGGTGATCAGCGCGTACGCGGATTCGCTGCACGTCGTGTTCCTTTATGCAGCGCCGGTCGGGCTGGTCGCCTTCGTGCTCGCGTTCTTCCTCAAGGAAATGCCGTTGCGCGACACCGCCCGCGCCGCCGCGCCGGACCTCGGCGACGGATTCGCCATGCCCGAAGCGCACGAACACGACCGGGAACTCGAACGGGCGATCGCGACTTTGCTGTTCCGGGAACGCCGCAAGGCCGCGCCCGCGATCGTCGCGCGGGCGGGTTCGGAGCTGGACGTCGGCGGCCTGTGGTGCGTTCTGCAGGTCCAGCTCCGGCAGCGCGGCGGGCGACCCGCGACGCTCGAGGCGATCGGCGAGGACCACGGGGTCCCGGCGCAGGTGCTCGAACCGGCGTTCGCGCGGCTGGAACTGACCGGGCACCTGAACTACGCCCGCGACAGCTGGTCGCTCACCGAATCCGGGAAACGCGAATGGGACAAGCTCGTCCGCGCGTGGCACGACTGGATCGCCGAGCGCCTCGGCGACTGGGGCGCGGGCGACCGGTCCGAACTGGACGCCGCGATCACCCGTGTGGCGACCCGGATCCTCGACCAGGGCGCCGACCGCGCGGGCGGACGGCACGCACTCGCGTGAAACCCCGGGAAATCCGGCGCGCGGCGGGGAACCGTTGCGAAACCGGTACCGCCGGGGGAGCGGGTGCGGCGGCGCCGACGTTTCGGACAGCCCGTTAGCATCTGGTTGTCGGACACCCTCTACTGTTCCGGGATCATGTCGGTGGATGAATCTGTGCTCGCGACTTCGGACGAACCGGACGGCGCGGAAAGCGCGCGCGTTCCTGTCCGGTCCCGCCTCGCCTGGTGGCTGCCTCTGGCCGCCGCCGTGCTCGGCCTGCTCTCGTTCCTGCTCGTGCGCGGGAGCCTCACCGACGACGGGTACATCACCCTGTCCTACGCGAAGAATCTCGCGTTGCACGGGGAATGGGCGCTCGTTCCCGGCTCGGTCGCGAACTCCGCGACGTCGCCGCTCGACGTCCTGCTGCTCGGGTTCCTGACCTTCGTCACCCGGATCAGCGGCTCCGCGCACCCGGTGCTGGCGCTCGGCGCGCTCACCGTGCTGAGCAGCGCCGCGATCGGCTGGGCGTGGGCGCGGCTGACCCGCCGCTTCGGACTGTCGCCGTGGGTCGGCGTGCTCGGCCTGCTGCTGGTGATCGCCAACCCGTTCCTGCTGTCGGCCACCGGCCTCGAGGTGCTGCTGGTCCCGACCGTCCTGCTGTGGCTCGTCGTGGCCGCGCTGGAGAAGCGCCCGGTGCTGTTCGGCGCGGTCGCCGCGCTGACCGTGCTGACCCGCCTCGACCTGGTCGTGTTCGTCCTCGTGATCGCCTTCTCCACCGCGGCGATCCGGAAGAAGTTCTGGACCGCGGTCGCCACCGCGGTGATCGTGTCCGCCCCGTGGTTCCTCACGAGCTGGTTCGCGCTCGGTTCGTTCATCCCGGACACGCTGGTGATCAAGCAGGACCAGGAAGGCCTCTTCGGCGCCTGGGGCTACTTCAGCGGCCCGATGATGTACTTCCTGTACCTGCCGTTCACCGTGATGGTCGCCTTCGCCTCGGCGCTGGTCGGCGTGACCGTGCTGCTCGGCTGGCTGGCCCTGCGCTTCGCGCGCCGCTGGGACGACTTCCCGCCGCTGGCCCCGGTCGTCGCGCTCGGCGCGGGCGGCGTCATCTACTACATCGTCTACTCGACGCTCGGCGTCGGCCCGTACCACTGGTACTACGTCACCCCGATCGTCAGCACGGCTTCGTTCGCGGTCCTGATGATCGGCGTCTGGCACGCCGAAACGAAGAAGCGGCCGAAGCTCAACCGCGTCCCGCCGCTCGTCGCGCTCGGTCTGGGCGGCGCGGTCGCGCTCGCCAACGTGGGCGTGGACCTCGCGCAGGGCGTGCCGTGGCCGTCGCCGGTCATCTTCGGCAACTGGGCGAGTTCGACCGACTACGCCCGGGTCGGCAAGGAACTCGGCGCGCGGCTGCAGGGCAAGTCGGTGGCCGGGCCGGGCGAGATCGGCACGCTGGCCTACTACTGCGACTGCCAGATCCTCGACGTCTTCTCCGACCGCAGCCAGGTCACGATGATCGTGAACAAGCGGCTGGCCGAGGACGGCTTCTTCAGCAAGACGATCCTGCGGATCAACTACCACTGGTTCAAGCGGCTGCCGCTGCGGAAACCGGACTACCGGCTGCTGTACGACCCGGGTCCCGGCCACGGTCCGGACCAGTGGACGGTGCACTCCGCGGCCAAGGGCGTCGGGCATTTCACCCTCGTGCCGTTCGACCGCTGACGCACCGGGCGGTTTCCGGATACGGTCGGTTCCATGGCGAAGGGCGAGGCCGTCGAGCTCGAGGTGGGGGACCGGACGGTCCGGGTGTCCAGCCCGGACCGGGTCTACTTCCCGGCGCGCGGCGAGACGAAGCTCGATCTCGTCCGCTACTACCTGTCCGTCGGCGACGGGATCGTGCGCGCGCTGCGGGAGCGGCCGTGCATGCTGCACCGTTTCCCGTCCGGGGTGGCCGGGGAGAAGGTGCACCAGAAGCGGGTGCCGAACGGTGCGCCGCCGTGGCTGGAGACGGTGCGGGTGCAGTTCCCGCGCTACAACCGGCACGCGGACGAGCTCTGCGTGACTGAGCTGGCGCACGTGGCGTGGGCGGTGCAGATGTCCACTGTGGAGTTTCATCCGTGGAACTCGCGGCGGGCGGACACCGAGCGGCCGGACGAATGGCGGATCGACCTGGACCCGATGCCCGAATGCGGGTTCGGCACAGTGCGCCGGGTCGCGCACGTCGCCGAGGAGATCCTCGACGAGCTGGACATCCGCGGCTGGCCGAAGACCTCCGGCGGCAGCGGGATGCACATCTACGTGCGGATCGAGCCGCGCTGGGGATTCTCCGACGTCCGCCGGGCGGCGCTGGCGTTCGCCCGCGAGGTCGAGCGGCGGGTTCCGGACGAGGTCACCACCACCTGGTGGCGCAAGGACCGCGACCCCAGGAAGCTGTTCGTGGACTACAACCAGAACGCCCGGGACCACACGATCGCCAGCGCCTATTCGGTGCGCGGCGTACCCGAGGCGCTGGTGTCCACGCCGATCCGCTGGGACGAGGTCGACGACGTCGATCCGCACGACTGCACGATCGCGACCGTGCCCGCGCGGTTCGCCGAACTCGGCGATCTGCACGCGGGCATCGACGACGTGGCGTATTCGCTCGAGCCGTTGCTGGAGTGGGCCGACCGGGACGGGTTGGAGGCGGAAGACTCCTGAGCGAAGTCATTCGGGCGCCTGGCGTCATGGGGGAGCCTCCGCCTCGTCTCCCCGGGGATGGAGCGGAGGAGAGCGCGATGGACAGTGCCGGGCAGGCCGATCCGCTCGCCGTGCTTTATCGCCTGCACCACCAGTTGCGCGTGCTGTCGCCGGTGCTGACCGTCGCGCCCGGACGGCCGGAAACCAAAGCCATGCTCGACGGGCTCGCCGAGACCGTTGCCGAAGCGGCGGGCCTGCTCGCGACCGCCGAACCGGCCGCGCTGGCCGCGTTGCGCCAGGGGTTCGAGCACGCCCGCGCGGGCCGGGGCAATGAGACGACGTCCGAGCTGATCACCGCGTACGGGCGGCTGTCGGTGCTGTTGCGGAAAGACCAGCCGCGCCGGGACAGCGCGGACGAGCCGACCGTGCGGTGGCGTTCGAGGTTTTGACCCGCACAGCGCCCGGCGTGCCAGGATGGCGGACGAGAGCCGGCTGAGCCCGGGCGGTGCGGCAGCGGGAGGACCACGTGGCCGAGCAGATCCTCGTCACCGGCGGGACCGGACAGCTGGGCCGGGTGGTCGTGGAACGGCTCCGGGCCGCGGAGGCGCCGGTGCGGGCGTTGAGCCGGCGGCGGCGATCCAGCGAAGGCGTCGAATGGGCGGCCGGCGACCTGCGCACGGGCCGGGGCATCGACGTCGCGGTCGCCGGGGTCGGCACCGTGCTCCATTGCGCGACGGACTACCGCCGCGAGGTCGAGACGGTCCGGACGCTCGTCGAGGCCGCGCGGTGGAGCGGGCAGACGCCGCATCTGGTGTACGTCTCGATCGTCGGCGTGGACACCATCCCGATGGGCTATTACCAGGCGAAACTGGCGGCCGAGAAGGTGATCGCGGATTCCGGGATGCCGCACACGATTCTGCGGGCGACGCAGTTCCACTCGCTGGTGCGGACGATCCTCGCCGGCGCCGCGCGGCTGCCGGTCGTGCCGGTGCCGAAGTTCCGCTTCCAGCCCGTCGACGTGCGCGACGTCGCGGCGCGGCTGCTCGAGCTGGCGCGGGGCGAACCGCGGGGCCGGGTCGCGGATTTCGGCGGGCCGCAGGTGCGGACGACGGCGGATCTCGCGCATGCCCTGCTCGCCGCGTCCGGGAAGGGCAAACGGCTCGTTTCGGTGCCGGTGCCGGGGCGGATCGGCCGGGGTTATGCGGCCGGTGCGAATCTGGCCCCGGAACACGCCGACGGCGTGGTCACCTTTGAGCAGTATCTGGCGGAGCAGGGCAAGCCGACCGCGTTGCGGTACCGCTAGCCGGCGGCGCGGCGGCGGACGGTGCGCTCCAGGATGCCTAGGGTCGCCTTGAGCGCGGACTCGGGGACGACCGGGAATGTGAGGCGCTCCTTCCACTCCTCGGTGAGTTCCGACCAGTCGTAGTAGGACGTGACGCGCGTGCCGCCGTCGGCGGGTTCGAGCCGGTAGCCGTAGATGTGGCGGACGTGCGGGCGGAGGCTGCCCTCGACGGTCCAGGCGATCTCCTCGTCCGGGACGAGTTTCGTGATGATGACCTCGACGTCGTATTTGCCGATGGGCCGGTCGCCTAGCGCTTCCCGGTCCATGTGGACCACAAACCGGTCTCCGGCCTGGGTGACCGGTTCGCCTTCGGCGCCCATGAGCATTCCGGAGGCGTCGATGTCGACGTGGCCCTGCGGATCGGCCAGGACCGCGAAGACGGCGCTGGCGGGGGCGGGGATCAGCCGCGAGACTTCGAGGCGTTCGGTGGTGGTCATGTCATCGACTATAGCAGAAATAATCGATGATTCTCCGGGCTCAGCTCTGGACGAAGAAATGCCAGCCGACCCACCACCACGCCAGCACGAGCGCGATCCGGGTCGATCGCTTGCGCATCAGCGCGGAGAGAACGCTGGTCAGCGGTGGGATCTTCTTCGGGAACAGGTGGCTGCCCAGCCACAGCAGGACGGCGGCGGCCACGATCGCGCCGAAGCCGATTTCGGTGATCAGCCTGCTGCTCATGCCGTTCTCCTCGCCGCGGCGGCCGCGCGCAGCATCGCCAGCCCGGCGGCGACCCAGACGCCGAGCGCGAGAGCCTGCACGACGCGGTTGCCGAGCATCGGGTCGACGAGGTCGCTCATCGTGGGGTGCGTGAGCGAGAGGCCGCCCGCGGCTTGTTCGTAGACGAAGGAGACGAGTTCCCAGAGGCACCAGGAGATCGCCAGCGCGACCCACAACCAGCCGCGGCGCGGGACCGGTTGTGGTGGGAGCGAGGGGTCCCGCCATTCCACGACCAGCGCGCCGACGCCGATCGTGGCGACGGTGAGGAACATCGGCACGGTCTGTCGGCCGAAGACCAGTGCTACGAGCGCGACGGCGGCGATCAGGGAGGTTCCGGGGAGCCGGGTGGTCGGTGCCAGGAGGGCGTCCGGGGCGGAGCTGTGGCGTTCGGTGAAGATCAGGAGGATCGCGGCGGCGAAGAAGATGACGCCGTCGGCGGGGGCGCCGCGGATCCAGTGGGCGAGGGAGGCGATGAGGAGGGCGGCGATCGGAAGATCGACGGCCGGCCGAGGAGCCGGGTAGTCCGCCGCGTGCCGTTCGGGAGAGCTCATGCGACGCACCCCATTCCGTGCCGGTCCTGCTTGGAGGACAACAAGAAAGGGGGCGGCTGGCTTCCCGGATGGGCGATCTTTTCGGGACTTGTGCGTGGCGAGGCCGGGAAGAACCGGCATCGCCACCCACAACGCCCACGCCCCGCCGCGTGCTTCGGCTCGGGAACGCCGACGGCAGCGCGCGGCTGGTTGGCGAACGCTTCGTGCCCGAGCGACCAGTATGCGGCGGAAGCGGATGTTCGCACCGGCCCGCCCGTGCTCCTGTCGAGCTGGGCGGGGGCTCACGCCCCGTCGTCGGGTGGGTTGTCCGGCCTGCCTCGGGCTGGTGCGCGCCGACGCGCCCGCCGCCGGTGCAGCCGCATGCCGCCGTAGCCCGCCAGCCCGGCCAAGGACATGCCTCCGGCGACGACCCGGGCGACCGGGCTTCCCGCGAGGCCGCCGATCAGCGGGCCTAACGCACCGGTGACCGCGACTGCGATGCCTACGACAGCGATCAGCACCAGGGAGAGCGCGATCAGGGCGTCTCGCCGGATCTTGCCGTCGCGGACCCAGCCGTCGATGACTGCCCATGGTGCGGCTGCGCTATCGCGGCCGCTCCCGGCAGGCGCGCGGCGGCGCGGTCCGGCGGCAGAGTGGTTTTCCTGGTTGACGTCGAGCCGGTGCGCCCGATCTTCGCGGGCGGTCATGCTCGTTGCTGGCGCGAGGTCCGCCGCCCGCGAGCGCGCATCGCCCGGCAGCGAACTCCGGCGCTCCGGTTCCCAGCTGGTTGCTTCGTCGCCGGGACTCCGTCATGAAAACCCGGCTGTGCGCTCTTCACCATGTCCGGCCGAGGCTCCTTCCTGGGCGGGCGGGGTCCCTGGTCGCGGCAGGCACTCCGCCACTCTCACGCCGGGCACGCGAAATCCCGACCTTGGAGTAAGCGGCCCCGGGGAGCATCATTACGCCGGTTTGCCGGCGGCGTTTCGTTCTGACGAAACTCAGCCTTTCTTCCGGCGAGGCCCCGCCGGAAGATGCGCCCAGTCGATCGACCGGTCCATCCTGGCGAGCGCGGCGAGCGTCAGCGACAGCTGGGCGGCGAGTTCCTGGTGGAGCACCCACTCGCCGGTCCGGCCACGCGCCTCCGCGCCGACTAGCTGGAGGTGGAGGGCCTGGAGGTGGTCGATCCACTCCGCCACGTGCCTCGGCGGGCGGACCTCCCGCACCGTCCGGGTGCGCTCGCGGGCAATGACCTCCCGCACCACGGCCGGTCCGGGCGGGTCCTGGCCGAGCTGCGCGGCCGCCTTCCGCAGTGCCCACGCCTTCTGTCGGCACGCCGCCGAGCAGTACCTAGGGGGCCGTCCAGTCCCGGCCACTTCGACGGCTGCTCCGCAGCAACGGCATTCCGTGCTGAGCAGTCGCTCGCGAGGCACCGGAGCGCCCTGGCCCGCTGCGGGCTCGTCCTCGTCGTGACCGTCCGGCTCTGCGGTCATTGATCCCTCCCTCGGCAAGCAGGTTCATCGCCTGCTCCGTCCGCTTACCCGAACTTACGGCCGAAGGGGGGTGGCACCGCTAGGTGACAGTTGGTGACATTCGATGACATCCGCCGGGCTTCCGCGGAGCTGATCGGGGGATCAGCCGGAATGCCGTGCAGCACCGTCGCGAGGATCTCCGCGCCGCGTACTGCTCGCGGACCGGGGCGGTTGAAGTACGCCGGGCCGTCGAGGAGCCAGACGCGGCCGTTCCGGACCGCGGGCAGGGCGGTCCAGCCTGGCCGCGAGGTGAGGACGTCGAGTTCGGCCTCGGTGCGGTCCGGCGAGAAGCCGCAGGGGAGGAGGAGCAGGAAGTCCGGGCGGGCGGCGACCACGGCGTCCCACGTCATCGGTCTGGTGTGCTCGCCCGCTCCGGCCAGCAGCGGCGTGCCGCCCGCGGCCGTGATCTGCTCGGGCACCCAGTGTCCGGCGGGCCAGAGCGGGTCGAGCCATTCCAGGGCGACGACCCGCGGCCGGGGGAGTCCGGCGGCTTGGCGACGGACCGCGGCGAGCCGTGTGCGGAGTTCGGCTGTTCGGGCAGCGGCGACATCCGGGACGCCCAGCGCGTCGCCCAGGGTGGTCAGGCAGCCAAGGATCTCGCCCAAGGTGCGCGGTTCGAGGCTGAGCACGCGTGGTCCGGCGTCGAGCATCCGTACCGCCGCCGCGACGCGGGTGTAGGACACCGCGCAGACCTCGCACAAGTCTTGCGTGAGCACGAGGTCTGGCGCGAGAGCGGCCAATTGCTCCAGATCGACCGAGTACAGCGACGATCCTTGGTGGGACGCGCCGACCGCGGTGGAGATTTCGCGGCTGGTCAGGGTGTCGGAGTCGAGGTCCGCGGCGGTCACCACCGGCACGGACGCGACCTCGGCGGGCCAGTCGCATTCGTGGGTGCGGCCGACGAGGTCGCCCGCCTTGCCGAGGACGGCGACCAGGTCGGTGGCGGCGGGCAACAGGGACACGATCCGCATGCGCCCACGGTAGGTCAGGCGGCCTCGTGCAGCGCCGCCAGCAGCGAGGAAGCCCGGTGGTCGACGTCTTCGGCCTGGAGTTCGTTCGTCACGAAGGAGAACGACAGACCCCGGGCCGGCCACGCGCCGTGGCGGCCGCCGCCGGCGCCGGAATGGCCGAAGGCGGCGGGATCGGCGTCGGCGGGGCCGTAGGTGCCGATCGGGTCGGCCAGCTCGAAGCCGAGGCCGAAGCGCAGCGGGCGGTCGTTGATCGCGTCGATGCCTTCGGACCAGGTGCGGGTGGCCTGGGCGAGGATGTCCTCCGGGACGAGCTTGCCCGACGACAACAGGTCATAGAGGCGGGCCATCGCGGTCGCGGTGCCGACTGCTCCGCCTGCCGCGAGCGTCGCGCCGCGGTACTCCGGCGAGTTCATCGAGTCGCCGGAGTCGAGCAGGCCGCGGTACATCCGCTCGACGATCCGGCGGCGTTCCTCGTCCTGGAGGAACGTGCTGATCCGGTAGCCGGGCGCGCGCCGCAGGGTCGCGACCGGGAGCGTCGGCGGGGAGCCCAGCCGCAGGTCGAGGCCGTGCGGCTCGGCGAGGAGGTCGCGGACGAGGGCGCCGAGGTCCTCGCCGGTCACGCGCCGGGCCAGCTCGGTGGCGAGGTAGCCGTAGGTCAGCGCGTGGTAGGCGACCTTCGTGCCGGGAGTCCACAATGGACGCTGGGCGGCGAGGGCGTCCGCGTTCGCCGCGTTGTCCAGCATGGGCAGGTCGGGCTCGACGTAGGGCAGCCCGACGGTGTGCGACAGCACCTGCGAGACCGGCACGTTTTCCTTGCCCGCCGCCGCGAACTCCGGCCAATAGCGGGCGACGCGTTCGTCCGGGTCGAGCTTCCCCTGCGCGGTCAGGATCGCCAGGACGGTCGCGACGACGCCTTTGGTGCCGCTGAACAGCACGGCGCGGGTGTCCTCGGTCCACGGCACGCCGTCCGCCGCCGAGCCACCCCACAGCTCCACCACTGGAGCGCCGTCGCGGAACACGCTGAACGCGGCTCCGCCGGTGGTCGCTTCGATGATGTCGCCGAACGCTTCCCGCACGCCCTCGTAACCGGGCTCTACTGCCCCGTGAACAGTCATTGTCGGCTCCTCACAGCCTCGGCGTCGTAGCGAGAAGTTCGCTGGTGTACTCGTGCGACGGGGAGCGCAGCACCGATTCGACGGTGCCCTCCTCGACGATCTCGCCGCCGCGCAGGACCGCGATCCGGTCGGCCACCTCCGGGGCGAGGGCGATGTTGTGTGTCACGAACAGCATCGCCATGCCGAGTTCGCGGCGCAGTTCGCCGAGCAGTTCCACGATGGTGGCCTGCACCGAGACGTCCAACGCTGAGGTGATCTCGTCGCACACGAGGACGTCCGGCGTGGTGACGAGCGCGCGGGCGATCGCGGCGCGTTGCCGTTCGCCGCCGCTGAGCTGGTCGGGCAGCCGGTTCGCGAGGTCCTGCCGCAGGCGGACCCGGTCCAAGGTCTCGGCGACGCGCTTCCGGCGCTCAGCGCGGGAGAGGGAAGTCAAGCGCACCAACGGAACCTCGATCGACTGCGCGATCGTCTTGCGCGGGTTCAGCGACGAGAACGGGCTCTGGAAGACGTACTGGATCCGCCGGAGCTCGTCAGTGCTGCGCTGCCGGGCGGCCGGGGCGAGCGGAGTGCCTTCGAGCGCGACGGTGCCGGTGAAGCCGCGGTTGAGTCCGGCAATGCACTGCGACAGCGTGGTTTTGCCAGAGCCGGATTCGCCGAGCAGCATCACGCTTTCCCCGCGTGTCACGGCGAGATCGATGCCGCGCAGCACCTTCTGCTGCCCGTAGGACAGCCGGATGTCGCGTGCGGCGAGCACTGCGTCGTCCGGCGGGGGAGCGGCGGCGGGCTCCGCGCCGAGGTCGGGCACTGCCGCGAGAAGCCGCTTCGTGTACGCGTGCTTCGGCCGCCGCAACACCTCGTCAGCGACGCCGCATTCGACCAGATCTCCCTGATACATCACGGCGACCCGGTCCGCGAGCTGCGCCACCACGGCGAGGTCGTGCGTGATGTAGAGCGCCGCGACACCGTGCTCGGAGGTCAGCTGCCGGACGGTTTCCAGCACCAGCGCCTGGGTCTTCACGTCGAGCCCGGTTGTCGGCTCGTCCAGCACGACCACGCTCGGGCGGCACGCGAAGGCCATCGCGATGCCGACCCGCTGCTGCTGGCCGCCGGACAGCTGATGCGGGTATCGCCGCTGGTAGGCCGCGTCGGAAGGCAGCCCGACCTCCGCGAGCACCTCGGCCACCCGGTCCTCGGCGGACCCCGGATACCCGTGTGTTTCCAGCACTTCGGCGATCTGCCGCCCGACCCGCAACGCCGGGTTCAGCGACAAAGCCGGGTCCTGCGGGATATACGCGACGGCGCTGCCGCGCAACTCGCGGCGCGCGGCGTCGTCGAGCGTCAGCACGTCGACCGGTTCGCCGTCGCGCGGGTGCAGCACCACTTTGCCGCCGCCGGACACCAGGCCGCGGCGGAAATGGCCGAGCGCGGCCAATCCGGCGGTTGTCTTGCCGGAGCCGGATTCTCCGACGAGCGCGAGGACCTCGCCGGGCGCGATCTCGTAGGACACCGAATGCAGCACCGGACGGCCCGCCGCGGTGCGCACGGCCAGTCCAGTCACTTCCAGAGCGGTCGTCATGCTCGTGCCTCCCGGGTCCGCCCGGCCGCGGCCGAGGCGAGCGAATCGGCGACGAGGTTCGTGCCGACGGCCAGCACCGCGATCGCGACGACCGGGAGCAGCACGCCCCACGGCTGCACGACGAGCGCGATCCGGTTCTCGTTGATCATCAGGCCCCAGTCCGCGGCGGGCGGCTGGATGCCGAGGCCGAGGAACGACAGCGAGGCGATGTAGCCGATCGAGTAGGTCAGCCGCAGGCCCAGCTCCACCATCAGCGGGCCGGTGATGTTCGGCAGGATCTCGCGCAGCAGGATCCGGCCGCGCGGGACGGCGTACATCTCGGCGGCGCGGATGTAGTCGTGGTTGCGCACCGACACGGTGGCCTGCCGGGCGACCCGTGCCGTCCGCGGCGCGTGCGTCAGCCCGATGACCAGCACCAGCAACCAGCCCTTCGGGCCGATCACCGCGATCGCCAGCAACGCGATGACCAGCTGCGGGAACGACAGCAGCACGTCGTTGCCGCGCATCAGCAGGCTGTCCAGCCAGCCTCCGCCGTATCCGGCGATCATGCCGAGCAGCGCGCCGAGCACGATGCCGAGCGCGGTGGCGAGCACGGCGTACAGCAGCAGCGTGGTGCCGCCCGCCAGGAAACGGGTGAGGACGTCGCGGCCGAGACCGTCGGTGCCCATCAGACCGTCGGGTTTGAACGGCTTCCCGGCGAAATCCGTGGTGGTGTGCCCGGTGAGCACCGGGCCGAGCCACGGGCCGAGCAGCGCCACGAGGATCACGACCCCGGCCAGCACGGTGCCGACCTTGGCCTGCGGGAACGCCCAGGCGGTGCGGATCAGCCCGGCCGCGCGCGGCGGCGTTTCCGGGACGGCGGGCACCACCTGTTCTTCTTCGACCGCGGTCATCGCACTGTCTCCGTCCGGAGCTTGGGATCGGCGAGGATGCCGATCACGTCGGCCAGCAGGTTCACCACGATGTAGACCGCGGCGATCAGCAGCGTCACCGCCTGGACCACGGCGACGTCGCGTTTGCCGACCGCGTCGATCAGTGCCTGGCCGACGCCGGGGTAGCGGAACAGGAATTCGACCACCACGACGCCGCCGGCCAGCCACGCCAGCTGGATCGCGACGACCTGCGCGACCGGGCCGACCGCGTGCGGCAGGGCGTGCCGCAGCAGCACCGTCCGCTCGCGCATTCCCTTGAGCCGCGCCATTTCCACGTAACCGGAGTCGAGGACTTCGTTCATCGTCGCGCGCATCATCCGCGTGATGTACGGCGTCACGACGAGCACGAGGGTGAGCACCGGCAGGACGAGCTGACTCGGTTGCGCCCATACCGCCTCGCCCGGCGGCGTGAGCGTGACCGAAGGCAGGACGCGGAACACCGTGGTCGCGAAGAGGACGATGAGCGCCACGCCGATGACGAACTCCGGCAGCGCGGCGATCACCAGGCTGACCCCGGACACCACCTGGTCGCTGGCCCGGCCGCGGCGCATCGCGCTCCACGTGCCGAGCGCGAGCCCGAGCGGCGTGGCGATCACCGCGGCGAGCACGAGCAGCACGAGCGAGGCCGACACCCGGTCCGCCAGCAGCGTGGTGACCGGGCCCTGGGTCGAGGTCGAGGTGCCGAGGTCGCCGGTGAACAGGCCGCCGAGCCACGAGAGGTAGCGCTGCCAGACCGGTTCGTCGAGGTGCAGCTGGTGCTGCAGCGCGGCGATCCGCTCGGGTGTCGCCTGCTGGCCGAGGATGGCCCGCGCCGGATCGCCCGGCAGCAGCAGCGTCGCGACGAACACCAGCAGCGTGACCAGCCACAGCACCACGAGACTGACGAGAAGCCGTTTGAGGATCAGCCGGGTCATGCCGCGCCGCCTTCCGCCGTGCCGAGCCAGACCTGGCGGAACTGGTAGCCCGACAGCGAGATCCCGGTCCGGTCCGGCACGAATCCGGCCACATAGGACTGATAGGCGTCGACCTGGTCCACGAAGCCCCAGACGATCAGCCCGCCGCGTTCGTACTCGATCTGCTGGGCCTTTTGGAGCAGCGCGGTGCGCTCTTTAGGATCCACCGTGGCGCTCGCCCGCGTGACGAGGCCGGCGAATTCCGGGTCTTTCCAATGGGTTTCGTTGTACGGCGCTTTCGGCAGCGAACCGGACGCGACCTGTGGCAAGTAGTTGCGCGTGTACCAGAAGTCCTGCGCGAAGTCCCAGGACAGGTAGTTCTCGCCATAGAACGTGGTGGTGTCGATCTTCCGGATCCGCACGTTCACGCCGGCCGCCTTGGCCTGCTGCTGGAACACCTGCGCCGCCTCGACCGCGCCGGCCTGGATCGGCGCGGTGACCAGTTCGATGTCGAGGTTCGGCTTGCCCGCTTCCGCGAGCAGCCGCTTCGCCTCGGCGATGTTCTGCTTCCGCTGCGGCAGCTGGCGGTTGTACGCCGGGTCGAAGGGCGCGTACAGGTCGTTGCCGACCCGGCCCTGCCCGCTGAGCACCTGGTTGATCATCTGCTCGCGGTCGACCACCAGGCGCAGCGCCTGGCGCACGCGGACGTCGTCGAACGGCGGCCGGTCGACCCGCATGGTGAACGGCAGCCAGGTCCCGGTTTCCGACCGCAGCACCTGGATGCGCGGGTCGCTGCGGAGCACGTCCACGAGCGCCACGGGGACCTGGTCGATGGCGTCCACCTGGGACGAGAGCAGGGCGTTGATCCGGGCGTCGTCGTCGGCGAAGTTGATGAGCGACAACCGGTCCAGGTACGGCTCGCCCGGCCGCCAGTAGTGCTCGTTGCGCACGAAGGTGCTCTGCAGCCCGGCGGTGAAGGTGTCGGCTTTGAACGGTCCGGTGCCGATCGGCCGCTTGACGTCGAAATCGGCCGGGACGATGCCGAGGCTGTACTGGCCGAGCAGATCGTCGAACCCGGAATTCGGGGCGGTGAGCCGGAATTCGACGGTCCGGTCGCCGGTGGCCACGACCTCGCCGAGCATGGTCAGCCCGGCCGCGCCGCTCTTCGGGTCCTTCGGGTCGGTGATCCGGCGGAAGGTCGCGACGACGTCGGCCGGGGTCACCGGGCGGCCGTCGTGGAAGCGGACGCCGGAGCGCAGCACGGCGGTCCAGGTGCGCGCGTCCGGCGAGGACTTCAGCGATTCGGCGACCAGCATCTGGAGCCGGTAGTCGTGATCGCGCAGCAGGAGCGGCTCGTAGAGGTTGAGCACCCGGGCGATGTCCGGGTTCGTGGCGGGGATGTGCGGGTCGAGCGTGTCGGACGCGCCTCCGCCGGTGACGCCGACGCGGAGGGTGCCGCCTCGTTTGGGCGGCCCGGAGGGCACGGCCGCGGCGACGGTGGAGCCGCAGGCGGCCAGCAGGGGAGCTGTGCCCGCGAGCGCGGCGCTGGCGAGCGCGGCGGTGAGGAATCGGCGGCGGGAAACGTTGGTCGGTTTACATCGGGCTTCCATGGGTGACTTTCGAGCGGGTGTCGTGAGCGGCAATCCCGGTGAGCACCGGGATTGCCGCTCACGACACGGTGGGGAGGGGATCAGGCGATGGCACGTCCCGCGTAGTCCGGGACCGGGGCGAGGCGGGCGTCGAGCGCGGTGGAGATTTCGGCGGGGAACGGCGTCGCGCGGCCCCCGGAAACGTGCAGGCACAACAGCTCTTCGGTGGCGACGAGTTCGCCGCCGACGCGCATTTCGTGACAGAGCCGCACCTTTTTCGTGCCGACTGACAGCACGGAGGTCGTCACTTCGAGTTCGGCGTCCGCGCCGACTTCGCGCAGGTACCGGACGTGAGCCTCCACTGTGTACAGCGACGCCCCGGTTCTCTCGCGGTAGCCGGGGCCGAGGCCGACGATGTCCATCAGCGCGGTGGTCGCGTCGCCGAAGACGAGCACGTAATAGGGCTCGGAGAGGTGGCCGTTGTAGTCGATCCACTCGGGACGGACCCGGTCGCGGTATTCAGTCACGACGGGCCTGCCCGACCGCGCGCTGGATCGCGATGACCGCCCGGTCGCGTTCGGCGATCAGGTCGGCGATCGTCCGCCCGTCCGCCTCGTCGTCGCAGCCGGCGACCACGGCGTCGCGCAGGTCCTTGGTGAGTTCGGGCGCTTCGAGCCGGGTCCACGGCGACTTCAGCGACGGTCCGAAGTGGTCCAGCATGTGCGCCATGCCGCCCTCGCCGCCGGCGAGGTGGAAGGTGAGCATCGGGCCCTGGACCGGCCAGCGCAGGCCCGGCCCGTCGGTGATCGCGAGGTCGATCTGCTCGACCGTCGCCTCGCCGTTCGCGACCATGTGCAGGGCTTCGCGCCACAGCGCTTCCTGGAGCCGGTTCGCGATGAACCCGGGCACCTCGCGGTCCATCGTGATCACGGACTTGCCGACGTGCCGGTAGAACGCGGCGGCCCGCTCGACCGCCCACGGCGCGCTGAGCTTCCCGCCCGCGACCTCGACCAGCGGGATCAGGTACGGCGGGTTGAACGGATGCCCGACCACGAGCCGTTCCGGCGTCTTCGCGGCGACCTGCATTTCGGTCATGCCGTAACCGGAGGTGGAGGAGGCGATCACGACGTCGGGCGCGGTGACCGCGTCGATGTCGGCGAGCAGTTTCTGCTTGAGCGCCAGGTCTTCCGGCGCGCTTTCCTGGACGAAGCCCACGCCGTCGACGGCTTCCGCGAGCGTCGCGGTGACGGTGAGCCGGTCCCGGCTCGCGCCCGGCTTGAGGCCCAGTTCGGTGAGTGCGGGCCACGCCGCGTTGACGAGCCGTTCGAGCTTCTCGGCGGCGTCCGGCGCGGGGTCCCAGGCCCGGACGTCGAAGCCCTGGGCGAGGAAGTGCGCGACCCAGCCGCCGCCGATGACTCCGGCTCCGATGCAGGCGACAGTGTCCACAGTGTCTTCAGGCATTGGCGCGCTCCTTCAGCCCGAGGATCTCGCGCGCCCGGTCCGGGCTGGCGATCTCCGCGCCGAGCTTCTGCACGATGTCCACCGCGCGTTCCACGAGCTGGCCGTTGGTCGCCTTGACGCCGCGCGCCAGATAGAGGTTGTCCTCCAGCCCGACCCGGACGTGCCCGCCCAGCAGCACCGACTGCGCGACCCACGGCATCTGGTCGCGCCCGATGGCGAACGACGCCCACTGCGCGCCTTCCGGCAGCAGGTGCACCATCGCCTGCAGCAGCCCGGGATCCGGCGGCGCGCCGTACGGAATGCCCATGCACAGCTGGAACAGCGGCGGCGGGTCGATCAGGCCCTCTTCGACCATTTTCGTGGCGAACCAGAGGTTGCCGGTGTCGAAGATCTCCAGTTCGGGCTTCACGCCCAGCTCCTGGATCCGCTTCGCGCCGGTGCGCAGCATGTCCGGAGTGGACACGTAAAGCTGGTTGCCCTCGCCGAAGTTGAGCGAACCGCAGTCGAGCGTGCAGATGTCCGGCAGCAGTTCTTCGACGTGCGGGAGCCGGTCGTGCGCGTTGACGAGGTCGGTGCCGTCGACCGGCTTGAGCGGGTCCTCGGCGTCGATGACGAGGTCTCCGCCCATGCCCGCGGTGAGGTTGACGACAACGTCCACACCGGACTCTTTCACCAGCCGCACAGCCTCGCGATACAGCGCGACGTCCCGTGACGGGGCTCCGGTTTCGGGTTCGCGGACGTGGATGTGCACCACGGCGGCGCCGGCGTCGGCGGCCTCGACGGCGCTCTCGGCGATCTGCGCCGGGCTGACCGGAACGTGCGGGCTCCGGCGGGTGGTGTCGCCTGCGCCGGTGAGCGCGCAGGTGACGATGACCTCGTGGTTCATCAGGCTCCTTGGACGATCGAGCGGTCGATGAAGTCGTTCAGGTGCGCGCGCATCGCGCCCACCGTGCTGCCGGGGCGCCCGGTCAGCACCTGGATGCCGAGGCCGTCGATCAGCGCGGTGAGCTGGGCGGTGGCGGCCTCGGGGTCGGCCAGGCGGAACACGCCCTGCTCCTGGCCGGTGCGGATGGTCATGAGAATGGTCTGGTACCAGCGGTCGTAGGAATCGGTGTAGAGCGAACGCAGCCGCGGGTCGAGCGCGACCTCGTTCCAGACCTGCAGCCACACCGACCATTCGGCGCGCAGCAGGCCCTCGGTGGGCAGCTGGAGTTCGACCAGCTTGAGCAGCCGGTCGTGCGCGCCGGGCACCGCGTGCAGCTCGGCGACCTGCCGGTCGAACGCGAGCTTCACGTTGCGCCGCAACGCTTCGTCGAGGACTTCGGTCTTGGTGGGGAAGTGGTAGTGGATGGCAGCGGTGCTGGTGCCGCACGCCTGGGCGATGTCGGCGATGCGGACCCGGTGGTAGCCGCGTTCGGCGATGAGCTGCCAGGCGGTTTCGAGGATCCGCCGTCTTGGCTCGGAGTGCGCGGGGTCGTCGGGGTCGCTCGCGGTCCCCGCGGCGGGGGCTGGGACGGCGGTGACGGTTTTGGCGTCGTCGCTGCCGTTGAGCAGCCAATTCACCGTGACGCCGGAGTATTCGGCTACGCGGACCAGCTCGTGCGGGGAGAAGCGGCGGGTGCCGTTGAGGGCTTTGGAGAGTTTGGTCTGGTCGAGGCCGATGGCGGCGGCGAATTCGCGTTGGGCCACGGGCATGGAGTGGATCAGCTGGCGTACCCGGTCTCTCAGCTGGTCCGTTTCGTCCATGGGCGGAGACGCTAATGCTGCGTTGCGAAAATCGCAACTCTGGTGGGGTTGGATGCGTAACGGTTCGAGTTATCTGTTTCGTGCCAAGGAGTTGCGATCCGTACTTGACTGGCGGATCAGTCGGTCAGGGTGGCCGTAGTGGTGCGGTGGGGCACCCCGAAGCTGGATTGTGCTGACGGTCGGCGGGTGCTTGTCAAGGCGGGAAAGATGCCTTGACAAGCACCCGCCGACCGCAGGGAGGCTTCGTATCGGGGTGCGGGGGAGGGGCTGGGTGCACCGCTGGGTCGGGTGCGTTTGCGGCGGTTTCGCGGGTGGCCGAAGGGCTGTGAGGGGAACCCTGAAGGAATCAGATTCCCTCAGGGTTCCCCTCACGGACGTTCGGGCCGCGCCGCACCGGCGGCGGTTCCACTCGCCGGGACGGCGGCGTCGGGGCGCGGCGGATGATAGGAATGGCCGGTGACCCAACCGAACTTGATCGACGCCGCCGCGGACGAGGCTGTCACGCTTACCAGCGAGCTGATCCGCATCGACACCACCAACACCGGCGACCCCGAAACCCTCGTGGGCGAGCGGGCCGCGGCCGAGTACGTCGCGGAGAAGCTGACTGACGCCGGGTATGAGATCACCTACGTCGAGTCGGGCGGCAAGGACCGGCACAACGTCATCGTGCGGCTGCCCGGTGCGGACCCGGGCCGGGGCGCGCTGCTGATTCACGGCCACCTCGACGTCGTCCCGGCCGACCCGGCGGAATGGTCGGTGCACCCGTTCTCCGGCGCGGTCCAGGACGGGTACGTGTGGGGCCGCGGCGCGGTGGACATGAAGGACATGGTCGGCATGACGCTGGCCCTGGCCCGGCACTACAAGATCAACAATATCGTCCCGCCGCGCGATCTCGTGTTCCTGTTCGTCGCCGACGAGGAAGCGGGCGGCAAGTACGGCGCGCAGTGGCTCGTCGAGAACCGGCCGGAGCTGTTCGAGGGCGTCACCGAGGCGATCAGCGAGGTCGGCGGCTTCTCGATCACCTTGAAGGACAACGTCCGCGCGTACGTGATCGAGACGGCCGAGAAGGGCATCCGCTGGATGAAGCTGCGCGTGCGCGGCACCGCGGGCCACGGCTCGATGATCCACCGCGACAACGCGGTCACCAAGCTGGCCGAAGCCGTCGCGAAGCTCGGTCAGCACCAGTTCCCGTTGGTGCTGACCGATTCCGTGCGCGAGTTCCTGGCCGGAGTCACCGAGATCACCGGCTGGGACTTCCCCGAGGACGACCTCGAGGGCGCGGTCGCCAAGCTGGGCAACATCTCCCGGATGATCGGCGCGACCCTGCGCGACACCGCGAATCCGACGATGCTCACCGCCGGCTACAAGTCGAACGTGATCCCGTCGGTGGCCGAGGCCGCGGTCGACTGCCGCATCCTGCCGGGACGGATCGAGGCGTTCGACCGCGAGCTGGACGAGCTGCTCGGGCCGGACATCGAAAAGGAATGGATGGAGCTGCCGCCGGTCGAGACCACGTTCGACGGTGCGCTCGTCGACGCGATGACCGCCGCGGTGCTCGCCGAGGACCCGGGCGCGCGCACCCTGCCGTACATGCTGTCGGGCGGCACCGACGCGAAGTCCTTCCAGCAGCTCGGCATCCGCAACTTCGGCTTCGCGCCGCTGAAACTGCCCGCCGACCTCGACTTCTCCGGGCTCTTCCACGGGGTCGACGAGCGCGTCCCGGTGGACGCGCTGAAGTTCGGCGTCCGCGTGCTTGACCGGTTCCTCCGCTCGTCCTGATGCCCGAGTTCCGGCTCGCCGACGGCACGCCCCTGCACCTCGTGCGCAGGGGCGACCCGGCGGCGGCCGTGACCGTCGTGCTGCTGCACGGCTACGCGCTCGACCAGCGCAGCTGGGGCCGGATCGCCCCGGTGCTGCCGGACGCGGCCGAGCATCGGATCGCGGTGCTGAGCTACGACCACCGCGGGCACGGCGAATCCGGCCGGGCCGCGCGCGGCACCGCGACGATGGGCCAGCTCGCCGACGACCTCGCCGAGGTGATCGAGCAGGCCGTGCCGCACGGCCGCGTCGTGCTCGTCGGGCACGACATGGGCGGGCTCGCGGTCATGTCGCTGACCCAGCGGCATCCGGAGCTGTTCGCCGCGCGCGTCGGCGGGCTGGTGCTGCTGTCGACGTCCTCGGGGCGGCTGGCCACCGAGGCGTCCGCGGCGTGGCCCAATGCGCTCGGAAAAGTCGCGCAGGACCTGGAAATGGTGCTCGGCGCGAAGCTGTACGGCGTGTTCCGCGAGCACACCAGCCGCGCGGTGAGCGCCGGGCTGCGCTGGTGGCTGTTCGGCGACGATCCCGACCCGGACCTCGTCGAGCTGACCGTCAAGATGATCCGCGGCAACTGGCCGCGCACCATCTCGCAGTTCCGGCCCGCGCTCGACGCCTATGCGCGCGAGGCCGCGTTGACGCTGGCCGGCGACCTGCCGGTGACAGCGATCGTGGGGGAGCGGGACCGGATCGTCGCGCCCGCCGACGTCGAGCAGTTCGTGCGCGGGCTGGCCAGGGGATACGCCGTGGTGCTGCCCGGCGTGGGGCATGTCGTCCCGCTGGAGGCCGCCGCGCAGGTGGTCCCGCGGATCGCCGCGGTCGTCAACGAGGTCCACCGACAACAAAACCTGTCTTGACAAGGTGAGTGTTCAGCCGCACGATAGGACGCATGTTTCCTGTTGCGGTGATCGAGGACGCGGCGGCGGCCGAAGCGTCGCTGGACCCGGTCCGGGCCCGGCTGCTGGCCGAACTGGCGCAGCCGGCGTCGGCGACGATGCTCGCGGCTCGCGTCGACCTGCCGAGGCAGAAGGTGAACTACCACCTGCGCGCGCTGGAGAAGCACGGGCTCGTGGAGCTGGTCGAGGAGCGGCGCAAGGGCAACGTCACGGAGCGGATGATGCGGGCGACCGCGTCGTCGTACGTGATCTCGCCGTCCGCGCTCGCGGCCGTGCAGCCCGACCCGGCGCAGTCGCCGGACCGGCTGTCCGCGCGCTGGCTGCTGGCGGTCGCGGGTCGGCTGGTGCGCGACGTCGGAATCCTGATCACCGGTGCGGCGAAAGCGAAAAAACGGGTGGCCACCTTCGCGCTCGACGGCGAGGTCCGGTTCGCGTCGGCGGCGGACCGGGCCGCTTTCGCGGAGGAACTGGCGACCGCGGTGACCGCTCTGGTGGGGAAGTACCACGACGAAAAGGCCGAAAACGGCCGTCCGCACCGGGTGGTGCTCGCGGTGCACCCGAGTGTGCCGACGGGGGAGGAAAACGAGCATGGGTAAGGAATTCCGGGAGATCGACGTCGCCGAGGTCCCGGTCGAGCCGGAGCGGGTCTGGGCCGCGATCGCGACCGGGCCGGGCATCGACTCCTGGTTCATGGGCCGCAACGAGGTCGAAGGCGGGGTCGGCGGCGCGGTGCGCGGAGCGTTCGCCGCCTACGAGCCGACGCACGAGATCACCGCGTGGGACCCGCCGAACCGCCTGGCCTACGGCGGCGAGCCGGAGCCGGACGGACGGCGGATCGCGTACGAATTCCTCGTCGAGGGCCGCGAGGGCGGCAGTTCGGTGATCCGTTGCGTCACAAGCGGCTTCCTGCCCGACGACGACTGGGCGGACGAGTTCGAGGCCATGCGGGCGGGCGGCGCGCTGTTCTTCCGCAACCTGGTGGAGTTCGTGCGGCACTTCCCGGGCCGCACGGCGACGCCGGTCACCGCGTTCGGGTCCGCGGTGATCGCGGACTGGCCCGCGTTGTGGGCCGCGCTGGCGAAGGAATTGGGCGTCGAAGAGCTGACCGTCGGCGCGAAAGTCCGGCTGGCCGGGTCTGACGGTGTGCTGTACGCGGTGAACGACCAGACGGTCGGGATCCGTACCGGCGAGGGGCTTTTCTGCTTCATGCAAGGCTTCCGCGGCCCGCTGGTGGCGACGCACCACATCGTCGCGCCGGACGCGGACGCGGCGGCGGAGGAAGCCAAGTGGGCGGAGTGGATGGCCTCGCTCAGCTGACGGGCGAATGGGCGGCGCCGAAGACCGGCACCGCCCATTCGTCAACGCGCCTCAGGAAAAGCGCTAGGGGCGGACGTAGCGCAGCAGGGCCACGCCGCTGCCGAAGATCCGGCTCTCCGCCAGCTTGTAGCGGTCCACCGAGAACCCGGCGTCGAACAACGGCGCGCCGGAGCCGAGGACGATCGGGTTCAGCTTGAGGTGGATCTCGTCCACCTCGTCGCGCAGCGCACCCGCGAGCGCGCCGCCGCCGCACAGCCAGATGTCCTTGCCGTCTTCCTTCTTCAGCTCCCGGATCTTCTCGACCGGGTCGGTGCCGACCAGTTGCACGGCAGGGCCGGGAGCCTCGGTCATGGTGCGGGAGAAGACGTAGTGCCGCAGGTGCGTGTAGGCGTCCGTGACACCGAGGTCCACGGCCATCCGGTAGGAGACCCGGCCCTCCACGACAGTGTCGAAATGCCGGTGCGGGACGTCCTCGACGCCGAGCGCGGACCGGACGTGCGCCGGCACCATCTCCGGGTACTCGCGGATCAGCGGCTCGGCGTGGTCGCCTTCGAACGGGAACACCGAGCCGGTCGGGTCTTCCCGGGTCGGGGCGGCGATGAAACCGTCGAGCGTGGACGCGACGAGGTAGACCAATTTACGCATAATGGACAGCTAACCAGGTCAGGTGGCGAGCCCCGACGAGTGGTCGGCCGCCGACCGCTTGCGGCGCAGCCAGATCCTCCGCGTCCCGTCGGCGTACAGCCGGACAGTGCGCAGTTCCCAGCCCGCGAACTCCGCGTGGATGGAGAGCTGGATCATCGCCGCGCGCCGGGACACCGCCGGGGGCAGGCGCAGGCGGCGATACTCCCAATCCCCTTCGACCACCGCCTCGTCGACTGTCGTCATGGCTGGATCACCTGGGTCCCTTCTCCCGCGGCCGAGCCGACGAACACGCGGCCGCTCTGGTCGTCGACGCCCACCGTGTCCGGCTGGCGCACGGTCGGGAATCGGTATTTCTCGACGGGCTCTCCGCCGCGGACGTCGTAGCCGGCGACCTCGTTGCGGGCGGTCAGGGTGATCCACGCCAGGCCGCGCTTCGCGTCGTAGGCGATGCCGTACGCGCCGCCCGGCACCGGGTAGCGCTGGCGGAGGATCAGCGGGTTGGTGGAGAACGCGAGCAGCGCGCCCGCTCGCGCGTCGGTGACGAGCACGCGGCCGTAGGAGTCGGCGACCGCGTTGGCCGCGCCGTCGCCCGCGCGCAGGCCTTCGTCCATGGTCCCGGCCTGGACGTCCACGCTGAACACGGCGGTGCGCAGCCGGTCGAGGACCACGACGCCGTTGCCGGTGTTGACCACGTCGTCCGCGCTGTACAGCTGGCCGGTGATCGTCTTCGCGACCGCGCCGTTCGCCAGCACCTCTACGGCCTTGCGGTCGCGGACCGCGACGAGGGTGTCCGGTCCGTCGGCGACCCCGGCGGCGGGCTGCCCGGCGACCTTCTCGGCGATCAGCTGCCCGCTCGGCAGCGCGACGCGGGCGAGCACGCCCTTGCCCGGGACCCCGGCGAGCGCCTGGCCGCCCGACACGCTGAGCGATTCCGCCGGACCGGGCAGGGCGACGGTCCTCTTCGGCGCCCCGAGCGAGCCGAGATCGTAAAGCCGCAGCTCAGGCGGCTGCGAGAGCGCCACGACGAGAGTGTGGCTCTGCGGGTCGGTCGCGATCGCGGACACCACCGGCATCGGCAGCACCTGCCCGGCCGGAGGCGCCGCGCGGGCGGGGGAGACGGCCGGTTTCGCGGCCGTCGGATTGGCCACGACCTGCAGATTGTCCTTCGGCTCGGCCGAGGACGAGCAGGCGGACAGCGCGAGCGCACCGGCCAGCGGGATCGCGATCCGCGACGCGGCGGTGGGCCGACGCACCTTGAAACCTCCAGCAAAGCTCCGGCGAACGGGTCCTTCCAGCATCCTCCAGGAACGCCGAACCGTCACGCCCGTGTCACCGACCCGACACCTCCGGCTCACCGGGTGCCCCGTTCCGGATAGCCGAAGTCGACGCCGCTGACGTCGTCCAGCGCGCTGCGGATCGCGGGCGGGAGCGTGAGGTCCTCGGAGGCGAGCGACCCGGTGAGCTGGCCGGTGTCGCGCGCGCCGACGACCGGGGCGGCGACGCCGGGCCGGTCCCGGACCCAGGCGAGCGCCACCGCGAGCGGCGACGTGCCGAGCCCTTCGGCCGCGGTCACGACGGCCTGCACGATCCGCGCGGCCCGTTCGGTGCGGTGGTGTTCGACGTATCCGGCGTACTCGGCGGACGCGCCGCGCGAGTCCGCCGGCGTGCCGGTGCGGTACTTCCCGGTGAGGACGCCGCGGCCGAGCGGAGCCCACGGCAGCACGCCGATCCCGTGGTGCGCCGCGGCCGGGACGACCTCGCGCTCGATGCCGCGTTCCAGCAGCGAGTACTCGAACTGCCCGGACACGAGCGGCACCGTGGCGAGCGAGGCGGCGGTGGCGAGCTGCCAGCCCGCGTAGTTCGACACGCCCACGTAGCGCACCTTGCCGCTCGTCACCGCGTAATCGAGCGCGGACAGCGTTTCCTCGATCGGCACGCAGGAATCCCACGCGTGCAGCTGCCACAGGTCGAGGTGGTCGGTGCGAAGCCGCCGCAGCGAGCCTTCGAGCGCGGACAGCAGCGCCCCGCGCGAGGCCCCGCCGCCGAACGGGCCGTCCCCGCGGCGGGCGACAGTCTTGGTGGCCAGCACGATGTCCTCGCGCGGGACCAGGTCCGACAGCAGTTCGCCGAGCATCCGCTCGGCCTCGCCGCCGGCGTACAGGTCGGCGGTGTCCACGAGCGTGCCGCCCGCGTCGACGAACGCGACCAGCTGGCTGGCCGCCTCGTCCGGATCGGTGTCGCCGCCCCACGTCATGGTGCCGAGGGCCATCCGCGATATCCGCAGTCCCGACCGGCCGAGCTGTCGCTTTTCCACGACCGCCGAGCCTAGTGGGCGCACCCCCCTCGGCCGGACGAAGGTGACCTCGTGTCGCACCGGCGCCCTCGCGGGAGTTCTCAGGAACCACCCGATAGGTTCGCGACCGTGCGAATCGGACTGCGCCCCGTGCGGGCGGGCGAACCGGCGGGAGCGGCCTGATGGGATGGTTCGAGGCCCTGGTCCTGGGCCTGGTGCAGGGGCTCACCGAGTTCCTGCCGATCTCCTCGAGCGCGCACGTGCGGATCGTCGCGGCGCTGTCGGGCTGGGGCGATCCGGGCGCGGCGTTCACCGCGGTCACCCAGATCGGCACCGAGCTGGCGGTGATCCTCTACTTCGGACCGAAGATCGGCCGGATCCTGCGCGCCTGGTTCTTTTCCCTCTACCGCCCGGACTGGCGGCGCGATCCGGACGCGCGGCTGGGCTGGCTGATCATCGTCGGCTCGCTGCCGATCGTCGTGCTCGGCCTGCTCCTGCAGGACGAGATCGACCGGGTGTTCCGCGACCTGCGGATCACCGCCACGACGCTGATCGTCTTCGGCCTGATCCTGCTGTTCGCCGACCGCACCGCGAAGCAGCAGCGGACGCTGGACCACCTGAACGTGCCGCACGGCCTGGTGTACGGCTTCGCGCAGGCGCTCGCGCTGATCCCGGGCGTCTCGCGTTCGGGCGGCACGACGAGCGCCGGTCTGCTGATGGGCTACACCCGTTCGGAAGCCGCGGAGTACTCCTTCCTGCTCGCGGTGCCCGCGGTGTTCGGCTCGGGGCTGTACAAGCTCACCGACATCGGCAAGAACGGCGACAACGCGCAGTGGGGGCCGACGATCCTGGCCACGCTGGTCGCGTTCGGCGTCGGCTACCTGGTGATCGCCTGGCTGATGGCCTACATCAAGAAGCGCAGCTTCGTGCCGTTCGTGATCTACCGCGTCGTGCTCGGCGTCGTGCTGTTCGGCCTGGTCTTCGGCGGCGTGCTCGACCCGAACGCGGGACCCGCGGGCGGCTGACCCGGCAGATCACCGGTTAGGGTGGCGTCGTGAGTACGGTCATCTTGCTGCGGCACGGAAAGTCCACGGCCAACGGTTCGGGCGTCCTTGCCGGGCGCACGCCGAAGGTCGGGCTGGACGACACCGGCCGGGCGCAGGCCGCCGCCCTCGTGGAGCGGTTCGCCGGGGTTCCGGTCGCCGAACTGGTGGTGTCGCCGATGCTGCGCTGCAAGCAGACCGTCGCGCCGCTGGCCGCCGCGCGGGGCCTGGAGAAGGTCGTGGAGCCGCGGCTGTCCGAAGTGGACTACGGCGAGTGGACCGGGCGGGAGCTCAAAAACCTCGTGAAGGAACCGCTGTGGCGCGTGGTGCAGGCGCACCCGTCGGCAGCGGTCTTCCCGGGCGGGGAAGGGCTCGCGGAGATGCAGGCGCGCGCGGTCGCCGCGATCCGCGCGCACGACGCCCGGATCACCGCCGAGCACGGCGACCACGCGGTGTGGGTCGTGTGCAGCCACGGCGACGTGATCAAGTCGATCCTGGCCGACGCGCTGGGCCAGCATCTCGACGCCTTCCAGCGGATCGTCGTGGACCCGGCCGCGGTGTCGGTCGTGCGCTACACCGAAACGCGGCCGTTCGTGCTCCGGGTGAACGAGCACGGCGGCGATCTGGCCGGGATCGTGCCGCCTGTCCCCAAGGCTCAGCCCAAGAAACGGGGCCGCGCCAAGAAGGGTTCCAGCGACGCGGTCGTGGGCGGAAGCACGGGCCGCTGACGATCGACAGTCCTTCCGTCGGATGCCAAACCCCGTAGGGTGGGCGGAACCACGCGGAGAACCCTGTGGAGAACCAGGAGCGCAAACCCGAATGATTTCCCCGGACAACCCGTTCGCCGTCCCCAGCGAGCTGCCTTACGAGCTGCCGCCGTTCGACCGCATCGCCGACGAGCACTACCGGCCCGCCTTCGAGGCCGGGCTCGCCGAGCACGCCGCCGACGTGGAGCGGATCGCCGACGACCCGGCCGAGCCGACCTTCGAGAACACGATCGCGGCGCTGGAGCGGGCCGGGGCGCTGCTGACGCGGGTGTCCGGCACGTTCTTCAACATCTCGGGCTCGAACGCGACCGACGAGGTCCAGGAGATCCAGGCCGAGCTCGCTCCGAAGCTGGCCGCGCACGAGGACGCGATCCACCTGAACCCGCGGCTGTTCGCCCGCATCGAAGCGCTGTACCGGAAGCGGGCCGAGCTGGGATTGAGCGCGGAGGAGCTGCGGCTGCTGGAGCGCCGCTACACCGACTTCAGCCGCGCGGGCGCCGGGCTTCCCGAGGAGGACCAGGCGAAGCTGCGCGCGCTGAACGAGCAGCTTTCGTCGCTGCAGACCCGTTTTTCGCAGAACCTGTTGCGGGACACCAACGAACTCGCCGTCGTGCTCGACGACGCCGCGGAACTGGCCGGGCTCGGCGAAAGCGCGATCGCGGCGGCGGCGCAGACGGCGGCCGAGCGCGGTCTCGAGGGCAAGTACGTGCTGACCCTGACGCTGCCCACCGCGCAGGCGGCCGTGGCGTCGCTGGAGAACCGCGCGGTGCGCGAGCGCGTCTTCACCGCTTCGGTGTCGCGCGGCAACCGTGGAAACGCCTACGACAACAACGCGATCGTCGAGGAGATCACGCGGCTGCGGGCCGAACGGGCCGCGCTGCTGGGCTACCCGAACCACGCGGCGTACGTGATCGCGGACGAGACGGCCAAAACCGTCGAGGCCGCCGGCGGTCTGCTGGAGCGGCTCGCGCCGGTGGCGGTCGCGAACGCGCGCACCGAGGCCGCCGAACTGCAGAAGCTGCTGGAAGCCGACGTGCCGGGCGCGACGCTGCAGCCGTGGGACTGGGCCTTCTACGCGGCGAAGGTGGAACGCGAGCGGTTCCAGCTGGACACCGCCGCGCTGCGGCCGTACTTCGAGCTGGACCGGGTGCTGCACGACGGCGTGTTCGTGGCCGCGAACCGGTTGTACGGCTTGAGTTTCGCCGAGCGGCACGACCTGCCGAAGTACCACCCGCAGGTGCGGGTCTTCGAGGTCTTCGACGCCGACGGCAGCGGGCTCGGCCTGTTCCTGATGGACTACTACACCCGCGCCTCCAAGCGCGGCGGCGCGTGGATGAACAACTTCGTGGACCAGTCGCGGCTGCTCGGGCGGCGCACGGTGGTGGTCAACGTGCTGAACGTGACCAAGCCGCGCGAGGGCGAGCCGACCCTGCTGTCGCTCGACGAGGTGCGCACCGCGTTCCACGAGTTCGGGCACGCGCTGCACTCGCTGCTGTCCGGCGTCGAGTTCCCGACGTTCACCGGCACCAACGTGCCGCGCGACTTCGTCGAGTACCCGTCGCAGGTCAACGAGATGTGGATGTTCTGGCCGGAAATCCTGGCCAACTACGCCAAGCACCACGAGACGGGGGAGCCGCTGCCGGCCGGGCAGGTCGAACTGCTGGAGGCCGCGCAGCAGTACGGCGAGGGCTTCCGCACGACCGAGTACCTCGCCGCGGCGCTGCTCGACCTCGCGTGGCACCGCCTCGGCCCGGACGACCGGGTGGAGGACGTGCAGCGGTTCGAGGCCGAGGCGCTGGAAAAGGCGGGCGTGGCACTGGAAAGCGTCCCGCCGCGCTACCGGACGACCTACTTCAACCACGTCTTCTCCGGCGGCTACAGCGCCGGGTACTACTCCTACATCTGGAGCGAGGTGCTCGACGCGGACACCGTCGAGTGGTTCACCGAGAACGGCGGCCTGAAGCGGGAAAACGGCGACCATTTCCGGTCGACCCTGCTGGGCCTCGGCGGCAGCGTCGACCCGATGGAGGCGTTCGCGACGTTCCGCGGCCGCGCCCCGGAGATCGAGCCGCTGCTGAAGCGCCGGGGGCTCGCCGGCGCGTAAGCTGGGTGTATAACGACCTATACGGCGGGGCTGGGGCGACCGGCCCGCCGTTGGCGTTCGGCTCGGAAGACCTCAGCCGACGGCGATGTTCGGCAACCACAGCGCGAGCAGCACCGCGAACGTGGCCATGCTCGCGCCGAAGGCGATCGTCCTGGCGCGCCGGATCGGCCAGGTGCGCGGGCCGACTCCCACGAGGAACGCGGTCATCCCGGCGATCAACGCCGGGGGAAAGACGGCCTCGCCGCGGGTGGCCGCGTGGGTGGCGCCCGTCAGGACCACGATCGTGGTGACGACGGCCAGCGCCACGCCGAGAGCGCTCACGCAGCTCCCGGCGATGATTCGCGTGCGGTCCGGGCGCGGGATCTCCGGCCCGGGTTTCCGCTCGGCCGGCTGCTGGACGGTCTGGACCAGGGTTCCGCGCCGCGGCGAGTTCTCCGCGGCGGCCAGGTCCCGTGCCTCGGCGAAGGACGGACGGGCGGCCGGATCCTTCTCCAGCAAGCCGGTGATGAGCCCGGTCAGCGCGCCCGCGCGGCGAGGCGGCGGGGGGTCTTCGAAGAGGATGGCCGCCATCGTCGCCTTCGCGGTGTCGCGACTGAACGGGGAGACGCCCTCGACGGCGTGATAGAGGGTGGCCCCAAGCGAGAACAGGTCGCTGACCGCACCGCGGCCGTGGCCTTCCAGCCGCTCCGGGGCGGTGTACTCGACCGAGCCGATGAACATGCCGGTTGAGGTCAGATGGGTGTCGGCCTCGTGGGTGGCGATCCCGAAATCGGCGAGCAGCACCTGGCCGCTCCCGGTCAGCAGCACATTGCCGGGTTTGACGTCCCGGTGCGCGATGTCCGCGTCGTGCGCGGCGCCGAGCGCGTCCACCAGTGCCGCGGCGATCGGCGCCGCCTGCTCGGGAGAGAGCGGGCCGCCGGCGAGGCGGTCGGCCAAGGTCTGGCCGTCGACCAGGCGCATCACGATCCACGGGACGCCGTCCTCGACCACGACGTCGTGGACGGCCACGATGTTCGGATGGTCGCGCAGCCGGGCCGCGTGCCGGGCTTCCCGCTCGGCCCGCTTGAGCCGGTCGGCCTGCTCGGCGTCGCTGGACGACGGCGGCAGCCGCATCTCCTTCACCGCGACGGTCATGTCGAGGGTTTCGTCATGGGCTCGCCACACCCGCCCGAACCCGCCGGACCCGAGTTCGCTGAGCAGCCGGTAACGGCCGCCGATCATCGCGTCCGGTCGTCCCTCGGCCATGCCCACCGTCCCCGCGCGCTCGTGGTCGCCAGCTTCGCCAGGGTAGAGAACCCGGGCGTCTCCCGGTGCCGGACGGCCGGTTCCGGCCGCCGGTTTCCCCGTGTCCGCACCTCGGCGAAACCCCTTCTTCGTCGGATCCGCTGACGCCCGGGCCCGGGATTCGGCGGATCCGACGAAGCCGCGGAGGGGGTGCATGACCGCACAATGCGGCATCGCCGAATCAAGGAGGATCCGACGGTGAGCATTCGCAGTTCCGCCCCGGTCGTGCGGCGGACCGAACGGACCACGTTGGCGCTGCTGGTCGGCGTCTTCATCATCGACTACATCGACCGCGTCATGATCGCGGTCGCGCTGCCGCTGATCGGAGCCGAGTTCGGGCTTTCCAAAACCACGCAGGGCCTGGTCGTTTCCGCGTTCGCGATCGCCTACCTGCTCGGGCAGATGCCCGGCGGGCTGCTCGCCGACCGCGTGGGCGCGCGGCCGTTGCTGGTGATTTCGCTGGTGGCGTGGTCGGTGTTCACCGCCGCCACCGGGTTCGCGCCGGGCCTGGTCGTGCTGCTGGTGCTGCGCGCGGCGTTCGGCTTCGCGCAGGCGTTGTTCCCCGGCGCGGCGTTCAAGGCGCTCGCCGAACGGACGACGCAGGAAGGGCGCAGCCGCGGCGCCGGGTTGCTGCTGGCGTCGAACTCGGTGGGGGCCGGGCTCGGGCCGCTGCTGGTCGCGCCGTTGGTGGTCGCCGCGGGCTGGCGGCATACGTTCTGGATCGTCGCGGTGGCCGGGCTGGCAGTAGGACTCTTGTTGTGGCGGTTGCTGCCGCCGCCGCTGCCGCGCGAGCTGACCGAACCCGAGGCGCGCGTCGCCCCGGTGAAGGCGCCGGTGTCGCAGGTGCTGCGGAACCGGCTGGTGATCCGCTGCGCGGCGATGTTCGCCTGCTTCAACATGCTCGCCTACGGGATGATCACCTGGGTCCCGTCGTACCTGGTCGAGACGAAGGGCCTGTCGCTGGTCGCGGCGGGCATCTCGGCGGCGATCCCGCAGCTGGTCAGCGCGGCGGCGGTGCTGCTCGGCGGCTGGCTGATGAGCCGGTACTTCGACCGCAGGCCGCGCTGGCTCGTGGTGCCCGCGCTGGTCGCCGCGGCCGGGGTGCTCGTCGCGATGCTGCTGTCGGATTCGGCGACCGGGTTCACCGTGCTGCAGACCGTCGCGATGTTCATCAGCGGCCTCGCCTCGATCGGCATCGTCGGCCTGCCGCTGCGCGTGCTGCCGCGCGACCTGGTCGGGGCGGGGATGGGCCTGGTCAACACCGGCGGCCAGCTCGCCGGCGTGCTCGCGCCGCTGGTGATGGGCTGGCTCGCGGACCGGTTCGGGTTCGCCGCGGCGTTCGGCTTCCTGGCCGTGTCGACGCTGGCCGCGGCCTTGATTTCGCTGACCACGCGGTCGACCACGTTCGCGCTCGGCGCGCCCGCTCCGGCCAGGGAACAGGTCGGCTGACCCACCGGGGCGCGGGGGGGCAGGAGGGGGGCCCCCCTCCCCTAGTTGGGCTTACGGACCCGCCCGGGGGCTTTTCCAACCCCTCTGTTTCGAACCTTGCGCATGTCCCCTCC
>NZ_JBVKDQ010000002.1:149049-457232 GCF_055633755.1 Amycolatopsis sp. NPDC114484
GGCAGTTCGGCCGCCTCCGATGATTGCTTGGGGACCCCCGCTGGGAGAGAGAAAGTCGTACCCCTTCCGTGCGCGTGGGGCTCTGACAATCACCCCCCCCCCCCGCCCCGGTGGCGCCCGACGATCCGACCCGGCCGTTCGGCCGCATTAGTGGTCTAGACCTTGACGGGTGACTGGTCCAGTCCAATTCTGGGAAGGTTCCGGCCGTGCCCCGCCGCACGGCCCCTTTTTCGGCACTGGAGCCCGCATGCGACGAAGAAGTCACTTGTCACGATTGTCCGCTGTCCTGGCCGCCGCGGCGGCTCCGCTCGGCGTGCTGGTCGCCACCGCGGCCCCGGCGCACGCCGCGACGCCGCTGCCCAGCCACGTGTTCGCGCCCTACTTCGAATCCTGGAACGGCCAGAGCCCGGCCGCGATGGCCCAGGAAGCCGGCGTCAAGCACCTGACGATGGCCTTCCTGCAGACCGCCTCCTCGGGGTCGTGCACCGTCCTCTGGAACGGCGACGCGAGCCTGCCGGTGGCGGATTCGTCGTTCGGCGCGGACTTCCGCACCATCCGCTCGCGCGGCGGGGACGTGATCCCGTCGTTCGGCGGCTACACCGCGGACCACAACGCCACCGAGATCGCCGACAGCTGCACGAACGTCGACCAGATCGCGGCGGCGTACGAATCGCTGATCACCACCTACGACGTGCCGCGCCTCGACATGGACATCGAGGACAACTCGCTGACCAACTCGGCCGGCGTCGACCGCCGGAACAAGGCGATCAAGAAGGTCCAGGACTGGGCCGCGGCCAACGGGCGCCAGCTGCAGATCTCCTACACGCTGCCGACCACCACGAGCGGTCTCACCAGCGCGCTGGGCGTCCTGCAGAACGCGGTTTCCAACGGGGCCAAGGTCGACGTGGTCAACCTGATGACCTTCGACTACTACGACAACGCGACCCACAACATGGCCCAGGACACCCAGACCGCCGCCGCCGGGCTGGTGTCGCAGCTGGCGCCGCTGTACCCGGACAAGTCGCAGGACCAGCTGTGGGGCATGGTCGGCATCACCGAGATGCCGGGCATCGACGACTTCGGCGCGGCCGAAACCTTCACCACGGCCGACGCGGTCACGGTCTACAACTGGGCCGTGTCCAAGGGCATCAACATGCTGTCGTTCTGGGCGCTGCAGCGGGACAACGGCAGCTGCCCGGGCACCGGCGCGCAGGACACCTGCTCCGGCATCCCGCAGGACAAGTGGTACTTCAGCCACACCTTCGCGCCGTTCACCGGCGGAACCCCGGTGCCGGGCAACGACTTCTCGGTGTCGGCGAGCCCGGCCTCGGCTTCGGTCGACCCGGGCGGTTCGGCGACCGGGAAGGTGACCACAGCGGTGACTTCCGGTACGGCGCAGCAGGTTTCGCTTTCGGTGAGCGGCGCGCCGGGCGGGGTGACCGCCTCGGTCAGCCCGGCCACGGTCAAGGCGGGGGAGAGCGCGAACCTGTCGATCACCACGACCGCCGCGACTCAGCCGGGTGTCTACCCGCTTACCATCACCGGTTCGGTGACAGGCGGCGGCAGCCACACCGCCACGTACACGTTGACGGTCAACGGAACCAGCCCGACCGGCAGCGTCATCAACGGCAACTTCGAGACCGGTGCGCTCAGCCCGTGGACCGGGGGGACGATCGTGTCCTCGCCGGTGCACTCCGGCAGCCACGCACTGCAGGTGTCGCCGACGGCCTCGACGACCGGGGAGGCGACGCAGAACCTGACGCTCGCGCCGAACCACTCGTACACGATGACGGCGTGGGTGCAGGGCGGATACGCCTACGCGGGAGTCCGCGGGGGAGCGACGGCCAGCTCGTGGACGTCCAACGCCGGCTGGACCAAGCTGTCGGTGCCGTTCAAGACCGGAGCGTCCGGCGCGGTGACGATCTACGTCCACGGCTGGTACGGCCAGAGCCCGATCTACGCGGACGACATCTCCGTCGGCTGACGGCTGTATAACGACCTATACAGCCGGGCACTGAGCAAGAAAACTCGCTCAGTGCCCGGCTCACGTTCAAAGCAAAAAGCGCTCAGGAGCGGCCGAGGGCCGAGACCAGGCCGCGGTACAGCCAGTACATCGGCTTCGGGGCGTAGTCGTCGGTCATGAGGCCGAAGTTGTCGAACGGGCTGGGGGAGCCGGTGGCGTCGTCGCGCAGGTCGAACATCTCGTAGCTGGCCACATTTTCCGTGACGCGGTCCTGGTTGACCGCCAGGATTTCGGTGGTGAGCGCACGGGCCTGGGCGGCGGGCGTGCGCTCGGCGGTGTGCGTCGCCCAGCCGTTCTCCGACACGCGGATCGGCACGTCGCGGCCGAGGCCGGCGATCGGCATCTCCTGGGTGCGGACGTTGTGCAGGGTCTGGTGGACGAACCCGGCGAGGTCGGACTGCGGCGGGATGCCGGGCAGTCCGGCGTCCGGGTAGAGGTCGATGCCGACGAAGCCGACCGAGCGGCTGAACTCCGTGCCGCCGAGCTGCGCGAGGTGCTGCCAGAACTGGGTGAACGGCTTGGTGAAGGCGACCTCGTCGAAGCCGATCTGCAGCCGGTCGAACGCGTCGCGGTCGGCGGTCTTCTTGCCGGCGATCACGCCTTCCACCAGCGCGGTGTCGCCGTCCGGTTTGGGCAGCACGTTCTGTTCGAGGGTCACCGAGATCGTGTCGGCGACCGGGCCGTAGCGGTGCACGGTGTTCTCCACGCAGGTCTGCCATTCCGGCATGCTTTCGCCGGAGTAGCTGAGCACCACGTCGAGCCGGCGGCCCGGGGCCAGGTACTGCATTTCGTCGTCGGCGGAGGTGCTGCCGCAGCCGCGGTAGTCGCGGAGCAGGAACGGCTTGTGCCCGGATTGCAGCTGCGCCAACGCTTTCCGCACCTTGGCCGGATTGTCGGGTTTGCCGGTGGTGGAACCGCCTCCCGCGTACCCGCCCGGGTAGATGCCGAAGGTCAGCGGCGAGGTCGTGGCGTCGGCGGCGGCCGGGGCGAGCACGGAGAATCCTGTGACGAGGGCGGCGGCCGCGGCGGCCGTCCGGATCTTGTTCATGCCAGTGAGTATTCAGGCCCACAGTGGACAGACCCGATGACGGATGTCATCTTCCGGCCGGGGTATTCGTCAGCAGTGCGGGGAAGATTCCTTCGGGCGGGCAAGACCGTTCGGCCGCGGCCGGGGCGGTGCCGGGGCCGATCAGCACCGGTTCTTCGCTGCCGAGGGCGGCGTCGAAGACGGCGGGATCCCAGCGGCCCCAGGCGATCGAGACGGCGGGCAGGCCGATTGCGTGCCGGTGCGCGGCGAGGGCGTCGAGGAACCGGTTGGCGGCGGCGTAGTTCGCTTGTCCGGCTTCGCCGAGGGTGCCTGCGATGGAGGAGAAGAGCACGAATGCCGACAACGGCAGGTGTTTGGTGGCTTCGTGGAGGATCCAGGCGGAGTCCGCTTTGGCGTGCAGGACCGGGTCGAGCCGTTCGGGGGTTTGCTCCGCGAGGACGTCGTCATCGAAGACGGCGGCGCAGTGGATCACCGCGGTCAGCGGCGGATCGCAGGAGGCGATCAGGCTTTCGACCTGGCCCGGGTCGGCGACGTCGATGGCGGCGACGCGGACGTCCGCGTCGAGGTCCTGGAGATGCTCGGCGTTGGGTGCGGCGGGGCCGCTTCGGCTCGCCAGCACGAGGTGCGCGACGCCGTGCTCGGCGACGAGGTGATCGGCCAGCTGGGTGCCGATTCCGCCGGTGCCGCCGGTGATCAGGACGGTGCCGGACGGATGGATGGGCCGGGCAGTCCGGACGGTGGCCGGGCCGATCCGGAAGGCGTGCGGGACTCCGTCGCGGATGGCGAGCTGAGGTTCGGTGCTGCCGCCGACGAGGTCGAGGATCTCGGCGGCGGGTATCGGCGCGTCGAGGTCTACGGCGGCGATCTTGGCCGAAATGACCAAACCCCAGACGGCGGCGCTCGCGAGGTCGGGGTCGGGTCCGGTGGCGTTGGTGGTGACGACGAGCCGGTCTTCGCGGTGCTGAAGCGCGTCGAGGGTGTGGGCGGTGAGGGAGTGGAGGTCGTTGCTGGCGGGGATTTCGACGATTTCGGCTGCGCCGGGCTTGGCCGGGACGGGGACCCACCGCGGGCGGTGGAGCATGGCTTCGGCGGGCAGGTCGACCTGCCGGGCGCCGCTGCCCGCGAAGACTGCGTTCCAGCCCACCGGGGTTCCTGCGGTGTGCAACCGGGCGACCTCGGCGAGCAGGTCTTGGACGGAGGCCGGGGTGAGGTCCAGGACGAGGCTGGTGTCGTCCCAGGGCTGCTTGCTCACCCGCGCGACTGTCTCCGGGCAGAGGCCCCAAGATTCCAGCAGACGGCACAGCGCGGCCTGGAAAGCGAAGAGGTGGTCGTGATAATCGTCGAACATCGCGTCGAAGGTGTCGGCGAACAGCGGAAACCGTTGCGCGAATTCAGTTTCCCGTCCGTGCGGAAGGTCGGTGCCGCGGGAGACGAAGGTCAGCCGGGGATGCTCGGACGCGGTTCGCCCGATCGTTTCGCCGCTCGCGACCGCTTCGAGGGCGGCCCGGTCGCCAGCCGGGACCAGGACGCGGAGAGCTAGTGGGGCGCGGGTCGCTAGGGAATAAGCGAGGTCGAGGTCGGAGGCCGTGCTGTCGAGGATGCCCGCGGCGAGGGCGCGCAGGGCGACGCTGTCGGTCGCGCTGAGCAGCCAGGGCGGCGTGAGGAAGTCCGTGGGTTCGGGCATGGGAGTCTCTTCCGGAAGGACCTGCGCGGGATCGGATCGAGGAATGCCGGGCCGGCAAGCGGGAACGGCGTTGCGATTCCGGCGAACTCTCGGCCGCGGCGAAGCGGAACAGTGCTGGGGTCGGCCGCGATTTCCGGAGCGGCCGCCGTGCCCTCGAATCCGGTCCGCGGGCGCACCCGCCCCCCGGCGCGGGTGCGCGCGGTCCGTCCGGGAAGCGGCGGCCGGACCGCGTCGGCTCTGTGTCCTGGCACTCCTCGACATATACCGCGCTCAGGCCGGGCTGGGCGGCGGGTTTCCCGTTTGGTCCCCGTTCCGTGCACTCGGTGCCTCCGCCGCTGCTCGGCGGGCAACGACGGCCGTGACGCTCGCGCACGTTTCGTCCGGGTCGAGGTGTTCGGTGTCGAGCACTGTGCACTGTGGACGGAGCGGGAGGTACTCCGCGACGTGGTCGCGGATCCGGTCGAGCACGACCGGTCCGCCCAGTTCGGCCATCGCGTCGGCGGCCGCGTGGTCGCCGCGCGCGGCGAACCGGGCCTTCGCCTGCGGCCGGGGCGCGGTGAGCATGATCTCGACGTACTCGCCGCCTGCCGCGCGAGCTGCCTCCTCGAACCGCTCGGCCTGCTCGACGCGGGTCACCAGCTGCGGCATGACCACGTCGAACCCGGCTCGCAGATGGGTTTCCGCCATGGCGACCGCGAGCCGCCGCGCGGCGGGCAGTGTGTCCCAGAACGCGGTCCGCCAACCGCCGATCATGGTGACCACTTGGTCGGCTTCCAGCGCGAGCACGCCGGGGTGCAGATCGGCGTACCGCCGCGCGACGGTGGATTTCCCGATGCCGGACGGGCCGTTGAGATGGATCAGCCGGGCCATCCGCCCGACCCTAGCGGTCGAGCGGATGCCAGCGGCCGTCGCGGACGTGCCCGAAGACGACGTCGGCGAAGTGGTTGCCGAAGCCGATCGTGCCGGGTTCGGCCAGTTCGGCGACGAGCTTCCTGCGGTGGCCGGCCGCCTCGACCGGATCGTGGTCGTACACGCAGGACCAGTCGGGATTTTCGATCTGCACCGGTGAATGGACCGCGTCGCCGAACGCGATCAGCCGCCGGCCGCCGGCGGTGATGACGTACTCGGCGTGTCCTGGCGTGTGCCCGGCCGCGAAGCGGATCCGGACGCCGGGAAACACCTCCTGCCCGTCCTCGGCCGTACGCACCCGCGGTGCCATCGCGTCGATCTCGCTGGACGCCTCGCGACGCGTCCATTCCGGCTCCGGCACCAGGAATTCGGCATGGTCGAACGCCGCTGACTGCCACGCCCAGCCGATGTGGTCCGAGTGCAAGTGCGTGAATGCCACTGCCTCGATGTCTTCCGGCTTCCGCCCGAGCGCGGCCAGGTTGTCGAGCAGTTCGCCGCCGTACAGCAGGCCGTTCGGCGCTCCCGGCTCAGCGGGCACCGACTGCGGCCCGAATCCGGCGTCGACCAGCAGTGCCCGGCCGTCGCGTTCCACCAGGAGCCCGCCGATGCTCGCGACGAGGTAACCGTCGTCGTCCAGGTATTCCGGGCGCGCGGCCCAGGTCTCGGCAGTGCTGCCGGGCAGCCACTTGCGAGGATTCCCCTGCACCGCCCCGTCCGGCACGAAGGACACCTTCGTCTCGCCCAGGTGCACAGTCTGGAGCAGTGCGGGCCGGCGCAGTCGGTCGTCGAGCACGGTTTCGTTCCCTTCCCTCGGTCCGTCTCGACCATAAGCATCAAGCTAGAAACATTCAAGCTTTAAATATGCTGACTTGATGGAGTTGCTAGGATGGGGCCATGACGGAACCTCGGGCGATCGCCGAACGGGAGCTGTGCGGTCTGGTGAACGGGCTGGCGCAGCAGATCGCCGACCACGTTCGCGAGCGCGCGGTGACGCTGGGGCTGACCGCCGCGCAGGCGACCGCGCTGCGCGAGCTGACCGGCCCGATGACCATGCGCGAGCTGGCCGAGCGGATGAGCTGCGAGCCGTCGAACGCCACGTTCGTCGTCGACAAGCTGGAGAAACAGGGCCTGATCGAGCGTCGCGCGCATCCGAGCGACCGCCGCGCGAAGCATCTCGTCCTGACCGGGGACGGCACGGCCCTGCGGGAGCGGCTGCTCGAGTTGCTCGTCCGGGATTCGCCGCTGGCCGGGCTCAATCAGAAGGAGCAGCGGGCTCTGCGGGGTCTTCTGGAGCAAGCGATCGTGCCGGGCGCAGGCCGTCGAGGATGATGCGCAGATTCCGCCGCCACTGGTCATCGCTGGGGACGAGGCCGATCGTGTGGCTAGGCGGGATCGCGGTGGCGAGGACGAACGGGATGTCGCGCCAATCGAGGTCGGCGCGGAGCACGCCAGCCTTTTGCGCCCGCTGGACGAGTTGCCGCATCGCTCGCTGCAATCGGTTGATGCGCGGTTCCAGGTCAAGTCGCTCGCCGCGGCCGGAGAGCGCGTCGTGCAGTCCGCAGCTGGACGCGCGCAGCTGGACGTAGGTTTCGGCGAACTCCGCGAATCCCTGCCAGGGGCCGGGGGAGTCGAGCGCGTGTGCGGCGCGGTCGGTCATCTCGTCGATGGTGTCGGTGAGGATCGCGGCGAGAAGTGCGTCCAGTGAGGGCACGCGCCGGTACAGCGTGCCGAGGCCGACGCCGGCGCGCTGCGCGATGTCGCGAGTGGTGACCGCGAGTCCCAGTTCGTCGAGCGCTTCGCGGGTGGCCGCGACCAGCCGCTCGACGTTGCGCTGTGCGTCGGCGCGCGGTTGGCCTTGGGCGAGCAGCGCTGCGACAGCGGAGTCCGGCATTCCCGCAGTCTAAACCAAGCGGGTCACGCTGTTCCGCTTCTGGTAGCTTGGCGAAAACGGAACACATTGACCCGCTTAGCGGAGGTGGGGACTTGACCAAGCCGATCGGCGTCGGAATCCTCGGCGCGAACCCGGACCGCGGCTGGGCGGGGCGGGCGCACATTCCCGCGATCGCCGCGTCGCCCGGCTTCTCGCTCGCCGCGGTCGCGACGACTCGCACCAGCAGTGCGGAAGAGGCGCGCACCCGCTTCGGTGCCCGACACGCGTTCACCGACGCCCGGAGTCTTGCCGAGCATCCTGACGTTGACCTGGTTGTCGTCACGGTGAACGTGCCCGCGCACGTGGAGCTGGTGACGGCCGCGTTGGCGGCGGGCAAGCATGTCTACTGCGAATGGCCGCTGACGACGACCGCCGCGGAAGCTGTCGCGCTGGCTGAGGCAGGGGAGCGGGCCGGAGTGCACACGGCTGTCGGGCTGCAGGCACGGTTCTCGCCGACCGTCCGCCGGGCCCGCGCGCTGATCGCCGAGGGCGAGATCGGCGAGGTGCAGTCGGCGACCGTGTACAGCTCGCGCAGCAAGGGAAACACCCGGGAGGTCCCCGGATGGACGGCCTACACGTACGACCGTCGTGCCGGGGCGGGGCTGGTCGAGGTCCTCGGTGGACACGCGCTGGATCTAGTGCAGCACCTGCTCGGGCCGATCCGTGAGCTGACTGCCCGGACCGCGATCCGGAACAGTTCGCATCGGGTCGCCGAGACGGGGGAGCCGATCGCGGTTACGGCACCGGATCATTTCCTCGCGCACGCCGAACTCGATAGTGGGGCAGTGGTGTCCGTTCATCTGCGCGACGGGGAGACGGCGATGCCCCGGACGCGGATCGAGATCGTGGGCACGGAAGGGAATCTCGCGCTGACCTCCGCGCCGGAGACCGATCCGTGGGCGGCGCAGCTGCAGATCGGTCGGCTGGATCTTCGCTCGTCGACGCCGGGGAGTCCGGAGTGGACGGTGGTTCCGGCGGACGAGGCCAGCGAACTGCCGGTCCAGGCGGCGAATGTGGGGCGGGTCTACGAACAGCTGGCGGCGGATCTTCGGGACGGAACGCGGACGGTGCCCGACTTCGGCGTCGCCCGCCGCCTGCACGAACTACTCTCAACTGTATAACGACCTATACGGCGGGCGATATGGAAAGGCAACTTGCTGCCCCAGGCTCTACACACCCCGCAGCTTCTAATACCTGCAAAGACGTCGAGAACGAACAATGGCCGCCCCGGTTCCGGGGCGGCCATTGCGGAAAACGAACCTCAGATCAGGCCCAGCTTGCGGACCGCGTCGCGCTCCTCGGCCAGTTCGGCCACGGAGGCGTCGATGCGCGGGCGGGAGAACTCGTCGATCTCCAGGCCCTGCACGATCTCGTACTTGCCGTCCTTCGCGGTGACCGGGAAGGAGGAGATGAGGCCCTCCGGGACGCCGTAGGAGCCGTCGGAGACGACGCCGGCCGAGGTCCAGTCGCCCTCGGCGGTGCCGTTGACCCAGGTGTAGACGTGGTCGATCGCGGCCGACGCGGCGGACGCGGCCGAGGAGAGGCCGCGGGCCTCGATGATCGCGGCGCCGCGCTTGGCGACGGTCGGGATGAAGGTGTCGGCGAGCCACGCCTGATCGTTGATGGTCTCGGCGACGTTCTTGCCGTTGACCTCGGCGTGCTGCACCGACGGGTACTGCGTGGCCGAGTGGTTGCCCCAGATCGCGACCTTCTTGAGGTCGGTCACGGCCACGTTCAGCTTCTTGGCCAGCTGGGCCAGCGCGCGGTTGTGGTCGAGGCGGGTCATCGCGGTGAAGCGCTCGGCGGGCACGTCGGGGGCGTGCGACTGGGCGATCAGCGCGTTGGTGTTGGCCGGGTTGCCGACCACCAGCACGCGGATGTCGTCGGCCGCGCCGGCGTTGATCGCCTCGCCCTGGGGCTTGAAGATGCCGCCGTTGGCCTCGAGCAGGTCGCCGCGCTCCATGCCCTTGCTGCGCGGGCGGGCCCCGACCAGGAGGCCGATGTTCGTGCCGGAGAAGGCCTGCTTCGGGTCGTCGAAGATGTCGATGCCGGCCAGCAGCGGGAACGCGCCGTCGTCCAGTTCCATCGCGGTGCCCTCAGCCGCCTTGACCGCCTGGGGGATCTCCAGGAGCCGCAGCTTCACCGGGGTGTCGGCGCCGAGCAGCTGACCGGACGCGATGCGGAACAGCAGCGCGTAGCCGATCTGGCCGGCCGCACCGGTGACGGTGACGTTGACAGGGGCTTGGGTCATTGCGCTTCTCCAGCTTGAGACGACTTTGGCTAGTACCGAGGATGCTAGCCCTACCGGCGGGCGTCGTCCGGGTGCGTCCAGTCACGGTAGCCAGGATCACGTTCGCGGCCGGGGCGATCCGCCTTAAGTCGCGCGCCGAAGGGCGTAACTCGAGATCACGATCTCGTTGCGGGCCGGTGCGGGCGCGCCGGGTCCGGGGGCGCCGGGGCGGGGGAGTGCGGCCGCGGCGGGCGGCGGCGCCGGGGGAATTCGCCGAATCGGGCGAGGCGCCCGGTGTGGCGCGTTGGCCGGTGCGGCGCTCGAACTGTCCCAATTGCCCCGGTTTTCGGGCCGGTTTGCGCCGCAATTGTCCGGACCAGCCGGGCGGGTGGTTCTGAGTCGTGTATTTTTGAATCATTTTTGTTGATTCGTCAATTTTCCATAATAGCTTTTGTCAACGGTTTGTTAACACGTTGCTGTGCGCAGCTAAGCAAGTGCGTTGCTCCATTCAGTGGGACTCGGAGAGTAGTTCTCGCGCTACCCTGTCGAAACCCCCACCCCTCGGAAGTAATGGGAAGGAACCCATGCTTACCACGATGGCCGCTGCGCTTTTGGCCCTTTCTTCGACTATTACCCCGCATTCGTGGCCGCAGAATCCCCCGCCGGACAAAATTATCATCGACGTCGCGACCGTGAACGGGACCGGCTGCCCGCCGGACTCGGCCGCGGTCTCGGTTTCGGCGGACAACACGGCTTTCACCGTCACCTACAGCCAATACACCGCTCAGGTGGGCGTCGGGGCGCAGCCGACGGACTTCCGCAAGAACTGCCAGATCGGCCTCCGCGTGCACGTGCCGCAGGGCTTCACGTACGGGATCGCCTCGGCGGACTACCGCGGATTCGGGCACCTCGAAAAGGGCGCGTATGGCGTGGAGCGCGCGAACTACTATTTCCAGGGAAACTCGCCGACCGCGTTCGAGACGCATCGGCTCGACGGCTTCTACGACAATGACTGGCAGTTCTCGGATTCGACGGACATCGACGCGATTATCTACGAACCGTGCGGCCAGGAGCGCAACCTGAACATCAACACGGAATTGCGGGCGTATGCCGGCTCTTCCGACCCGGCGAAGACGACGAGCTTCCTGACGATGGACTCGACGGACGGCAGCGTCCAGACGGTTTACCACTTCTCCTGGAAGGTCTGCCCGTAAACCGGTAACAGTGCGGCTCGGACCCGTGAGCGCTTCCTCGGGCGCTCACGGGTCCGTCTGTGTCACGTTTTCCGCGAGCCTGCCGAGCAATGCGGCCAGGGTCGCGATCTCGTCCTCGGTGAATCCTCGGCGCATCCGTTTGTCGTGGGCGATCGCGGCGTCGGCGAGGCGGTGGAAGGTCCGTTCGCCGTGTTCGGTGAGTTCGACCTGGTGCACGCGCCGGTTTTCCGGGTCGCGGGTGCGGGTGAGCAGGCCCGCGGTCTCCATGCCGTTGAGGTGGTGGGTGAGCGTCGCGCCCTGGATGCCGACGGCGTCGGCGAGTTCGCGCTGGCTCGCGTGCCGGCGGGTTTTGAGCGCGATGAGGATCTGCCACACCGGTTGCGATCCGCCGACCTCGGCCAGTGCGCGGTCGAACGCCTGGCCCGCGGTCTTGGCGGTGCGGGCGAGGAGGACGCCGAGCGGAGGGGTGGCGGGTCGGGGCACGGGGAGACGGTACCGCAGGTTCGTCGAACTCTAACTGTTTGACGACGAACGATTAGATGTCTAACGTTTGTGGTGTCTCATTGATCGGCGCTGGAGGGCATCATGGACACTGCGGAGATCGCTGAACTGGGCAAACGCTGGGCCGTCGCTGAGGTCGCGGGCGACACGGACACGCTGGGCGCCCTGGTCGCCGACGGCTTCCGGCTCGTCGGGCCGCTCGGCTTCGTGCTCGACCGGGAGCAGTGGCTGGGCCGCTACCGGTCCGGTGCGCTGGCGACGCGGCGGCTGGATTGGCGCGATGTCGAGCTGCGCGTGCACGGCGACACCGCGATCGCGATCGGCGTGCACGACCAGGAGGCGACCCATCAGGGCAACCGCGTCGACGGGACGTTCCGGGCGACGCACGTGCTCGTCCGCGGCGAGGACGGATGGCGGATCGCGGGCATGCACCTCAGCCCGATGGGCGCACCGCCCGCTTTCGCCCGCTGATCCGGCGGAGGCAACGGATCGCGGCGTGGCCCGGAGTGCCGCGATGCGGGGCCTTCGCGGGTACCGCCTGGTTCAGAGGCGGCGGGGGATGGATCGAGCGCTCGGTCGCGGCATTCGGTGCGGGGTCAGGGTTTGCGCCACAGGTGGACGGTGGTGTCCGCCGTCGAGCCGGTAGTGGTGGCGAGGGTTTTCCGGTCCGGGCTGACCGCGAAGCCGAGGATTCCGGGGAGACCGGCTCCGTCCTGTTTGCCGTCGAGGTCCCGGACCGTGACGGTGCCCGCCGCGAGCGCGAGGAGGTGCTGGTCGTCCAGCCCGGCTGAAGCCATGAAGACGTAGGCGTCTCTCATTTCCCCGTTCACGGGTGCCGGGGCCAGGGAAAAGGCCGGACGTAGCTGCTCGTGCGTGGAGGTGTCCCACTGCCGCACCTTCGGCTGCGAGCCACCTCCGGCGCTGGTGGTGATCAACGTCCGGCCGTCCGGCCGGAAGGCGATGCAGCAGACCGGCTCGGTTTCGGCGAAGACGATCGGGTTTCCCACCGGCTTGAGCGAAGCCGTGTCCCACAGGCCGAGCTGACTGGTGTGGGCGGAGTGGCCATCCCGCTGGTAGACGGCGAGGGTGCGTCCGTCGGGGCTGAATTCCACGTTCCGGAAGGCGGCTGGCGTTTCGATGCTGCCGACGCGGGTGCGGTCGGCGACGCGCCACAGTTCGGTTCTGCGCGGGGAGACCATCGGCACCGCCGCGAAGTTGCCGTCGGCGCTGAGCGCGGGCCAGGCTCCGTCGCGGTCGATGTCTTCGAGCACGAGGGGTTCGCCGATTTCCCGGCCGGTTCGCGGGTCCCAGGTTCGCGCGGTGAACTGGTTGTCTTTGACCTGCGCGGTGGCCAGGGTGAGGCCGTCGGGGCGGAAGGTCATGCCGGGCAGGCCGGTTTCGGGGAAGGGGCCGATGCGCGGTCCGACCGGTTTGCGGGTCACGACGTCCAGGACGTCGATGGTGAAGTCGGCGTTCGCCGTCGCGAGGAGCCGGCCGTCGTGGTTGAACGTGGCGAATTGCGGATGCCCGCGCGCGACGAGGAACCCGGATTCGACGAGCGGCGGTTGGGGCGCGGGAGGAAGCGCGTCCGGTGCGGGCGGGCCCGGCCAGGCGAGCCAGGCGGCGAGTCCGGCGACCACCACGGCGAGCGCGCCGATGAGGATTCGCCAGCGCGGTGCCGGGCGTCGAGGAGGCGGCGGGGAGTCCGAGAGCTGGTAGATCACCGGGTCGTCCTGCGGTACCGGTTGCCGGTCGTCGAGGAACTGGGCGAGTTCGGCGGTGCGCTCGGCGATGAGCTTCTCGGCGGCGGGCGGCCACGGGTCGGCCGCCGGGCTGATCGTTTCGAGCAGTTCGGCGGCGGTGGGCCGGTCGGCCGGGTCTTCCGCGAGGCACGGGCGGAGGAACTCGGGCAGTGCGGTCTTCGCGGCGAGAAGCGTGCCGAGCGCGAACAGGTCCTCTGCTGGGTCGTCGCCGGTAGCGCGGGCGATGAGCCTTGCTCCGCCGCTGGTGAGCCGGATGTTGGCCGGCGTCAGGTGTCCGTGTGCCAGCCCGGCGCTGTGGAGTCGGGTCAGGTCGGCCGCGATTCCGGCGGCCAGCCGGAGGACCGCCGGTTCGGGCAGCGCGTCGAGCACGTCCCGCAGAGAGGGGCCGGGGAGGAACTCCTGCGCCAGCCACGGCGTCGAAGCGTCCGGATCGGCTTCGAGAACCGCGCTCAACGCCGCGGCCTCGGCGCGGAATCCGTTGTCCTCGGCGGATTTCGGGAGCGTGAGCGCGACCAGGCGGTCGTCCGGTCCGCTGCCGAGCAGCACCCGGGTCGTCTCGCCGCGGGCCAGTTCCGCGAGCACCTGGTACCGCCCGAGCCAGAGCGGATCGCCGACCGCCGGTCTTCTCATCAGCCGCCTCCCCAGAAAGCTGTCCGAGAAGGACGATCTTGCCAGCTCCGCGGCCGGGCGAGGTACGGCCGGGCAGAATCTCCCGTCGCCGCGGGCATTCCCCGGCCCGGGAGTGCTTGAATGCGATCATGGTCGCACTTCGCACGCTCGGCTCATCCGGCCTCGCCGTCTCCCCGCTGTGCCTCGGCGGGAACGTGTTCGGCTGGACCGCCGACGAAACGGCGTCGTTCGCCGTGCTGGACGCCTACGCCGAGGCGGGCGGGAACTTCCTCGACACGTCGGATTCGTACATGTACCACTTCCCGGGCAACGAAGCCGGGCAGTCCGAGACGATCATCGGCAAGTGGCTCGCCTCCCGCGGGAACCGGGACGACCTGGTCGTGGCGACGAAGGTCGGGGACAGCCCGCGGTTCAAGGGGCTCGCGCCGGCGAACATCAAGGCCGCGGCCGAGGAATCGCTGCGGCGGCTGGGGACCGACCGGATCGACCTGTACTACACGCATTTCGACGACGAGTCCGTCCCGGTCGGGGACATCGTCACCGCGCTCGACGAGCTGGTGAAGGAAGGCAAGGTCCGCGCGATCGGGACGTCGAACATCAGCGCGGAACGGCTGGCCGCGTCGCTGGAGTTCTCCGACCGCGAGGGGCTGGCGAAGTACGTGGCGCTGCAGCCGAAGTACAACCTCGTCGCGCGGGAGTACGAGAGCGAGCGGCGGGGGATCGTGGAGCGGCACGGGCTGTCCTGCGTCCCGTATTTCGGTCTGGCGTCCGGGTTCCTGACCGGCAAGTACCGGCCGGGACAGCAGGTGGACAACATCCGCAACGTGCCCGGTCTCGCGGGCGGTTACGCGGACACCGAGCACGGCGTGAAGGTGCTCGCGGCACTGGAAGAGGTCGCGAACGCGCGCGGCGCGGAGATGCCGACGGTCGCGCTGGCCTGGCTCGCGCAGCAGCCGACGGTGACCGCGCCGATCGCTTCCGCGCGGACAGTCGAGCAGGTGCCCGCGCTGGTCGCGGTCCACGACGTGCGGCTGAGCGAGGACGAGTTGCGGATTCTCGACACCGCCTCCGCGTAGGTCAGCTGTGCCGCGGCGGGTCCTGCGCGCCGACGCCCAGCACGCGGCCGAGCGCGATGAGCCCCTCGTCGAGGTGGCTCAGGCTGGACAGCACGGCGCGGGTCTCGGCCTCGTCGATCCGGTCGGCGACCGGGGTCCCGTCGTCGCGGACCAGCTTGCGCGACCGGGTGCCGCCCGGGTTGCCGACCGCCTCGTGCACGAGGTCGACGTTCGCGATGATCCGGCCGGCGAACTGGTCCAGCCGTTCCGAAACCGGACCGGCGAGCTGGCCGGGCTGCGCGCGGGCGGCCACGTGCCGGGCGCGGAAGGCGATGCCCTCCAGCGTGGTCAGCACGTGCCAGCCGTAGTCGCGGCGGGCGCTGCGCAGGTTGATCGGGTGGGTGAGCGGTTCGATCGTCAGCCGCACCTGCTCGACCGCCCGGTCGAGATCGCGGGACATCTCGATGATGTTCACGTTCTCCCTGCCGGACAGCAGCGTCGCGGCCGACTCGACGAACTCGTGCAGTTCGTCGAGCGCGATCGCGATGTCGTCCAGCATCACCGCGCGCGTGCGGACCGGCAGCACCACCACCGCGGCGAGCAGCCCGCACGCCGCGCCGACCGCGGTTTCGGCGACCCGGATCCACAGCACTTCGATGCTGAACGTGCCGAGCAGGCTGTAGAGCAAGCCCAGCATGCTGGTCACGAAGAACGCCATCAGGAACTGCGACACCCGCGCCGTGTAGACCATGCCGAAGACGCAGACCAGCAACAGGGTGAGGATCGCCGGGGTGTTGCCGCTGACCAGCAGCGCCAGCGCGACGCCGCCGACGATGCCCAGCAGCGTCCCGCCGGTGCGGCGCATGCCTTTCACGAACCGCGCGCCCGCGCTGGACGTGCCGATGAACACGACGAACACCGTCAGCACCGCCCAGTACCAGCGCTGCGGCGAGATCAGCTGCCCGGCCAGCACGGCGAGCCCGCCGCCGAGCACGGCCTGGATCGCGCCGCGGGTCTGGTTGTCGTAGGCGAACGCCTTGGCCGGTTCGTCTTCGTCGTCCTCTCCGGCGGGGAAATCCACTTCCGCCTGGAGGCTCGCGATCCGTTGCGCCCGGTCGTCCGCGACGGCCAGCTCGGCGATCGCGCGGCGGACCCCGTCGCCGGGATGCGCGCGTTCGTCGATCCGGCTGCCTTCCACGAGCATCCGGCTGTATTCGCCGGTCTCGCTGATCAGCGGCAGGTCGCGCGGATCGCGTTCCATCAGCGACCGGAACCGGGACAGCCGGGCCACGAGATCGTCGGCTACGCCGTCGGGCAGCGGCTGCGAGCACGTCCGCCGTACGGTGATCACCAGCCACTGCACGGCCAGTTCGACCTCGATCACCCGGCGGCGCAGCTGGTCGGCGCGGCGGTCGTCGACCACGTCGGGAGCGTGGTCCTCGATCAGGAGGACCACTTCGTGCAGCCGTTCCATCGAGGTGCGGATCTGCCGGTTGCTGCGGTCCGAACCGCCGGAGGAGATGTACGCCTCGGTCGCGCGCACCGCCGCGCCGAGCCGCGCCCGGAACGCCTGCCGGTAGCGGATCAGCTCGCTTTCGGCGTTGCGGCGCAACAGAAGGAACCGCACGACCGCGTTCGCGGCGACGCCGATCGCCAGCGCGATCAGCAGGTGCGGCACCTGCGCGAGGTGCGCCTGCAGGAACATCGGGAAGAAGAACAGGAAGAACGCCATCGACCCGAGCGCGATGCCGCGCGCGCCGAACCGCTGCACGTACACCGCGACGAAGATCAGCAGCACGAACACGATGCTGTCGAGCTGAGCGTAGGCGGAGCCGAAACAGGCGGCGGTGATCGACGCGGCCCCGACCACGAGCGCCAGCAGCAGCGTGACGGCCTGGCCGCCGCTGGTGGCGTCGTTGACGGTGAACGCGCTCATCATCGCCGCGATGGCCGCGACGAGCGTCGTGGTGAGCGGGAAATGCAGCGGTGCCATCGCGAGCACCGCGAGGACGATGCCGAGCACCGCCGAGGCGGCGAGCCGCAGCCGGACGAGACCGGGGTCGGCGGCCGCCAGCCGGTCGAGGAAAGCGTTGCGTACGTCGGTGATCATCGGGCCAGCAGCTGCCACTCGGCGAGGGCGACGCGCCGCCGGGTCGAGGCGCGGACCCGCAGCCGGTAGTGCCGGCACGCGGCGGGGTCGGCGAGCGCGAACGGCCGGGTCTGGCGCCGCCAGCGGAACACCTCGCCGGAGCGTTCGTCCAGGGTCCGCCACTGGTGTCCGTCGTCGGAGCCTTCGAGCACCCAGTCCCGCGGATCGCCCGCGCTGGCGCCGGAGGTGAGCGTGTAGAGGACGACTTCGCGCGGCTCGCCTTCGGCGGTGAAGGTGATGGTCGGCCTGGGCGTGCGGAAGACGGCCTGGGTGCGGCTGGTGTTGTCCGTCAAAGCGGCGATCCCGGTGCCGGCGAGGTCTCGCAGCGGCGCCGGGGAGACCGGGGTGACCGGTTCGGCGCCCCAGTCGCCGGGCTCAGCACGGACGTCGAATTCCAGCTCTGCGCCGCGGGCGAGGACCGCGTGCGCGAGGGTGGCCGAAGGGTGCGGTTCGCCGTCGACCGTCAGGCCGTGCACGTACGGCGTGTCGGCCGCGCTGTCGGCGCTCGCGGCGCGTGGTGCTCGGATCACCAGGTCCTTTCCGTTCTCGAGGTGCACGGTGGCGGAGCGGAACAGCGGCGCGCACACCGCGTACCTCGGGCTGCCGACGGTCAGCGGGTACAGACCGAGGGCCGTGAAGACATACCAGGCCGACATTTCGCCGTTGTCCTCGTCCCCGGGATAGCCCTGGCCGAGTTCGCTGCCGAGGTACAGCCGGCGCAGCACCTCGCGGACGGTGCGCTGCAGTTTCGCCTGCGCTCCGGCGAAGGCGTAGACGAACGGGATGTGGTGCGAGGGCTGGTTGGAATGCCCGTACTGGCCCATCCGCACGTCCCGGGCCTCGGTCATCTCGTGGATCCGGCCGCCCTGACCGGTCTCCGGGAGCCGGAAGAACTCGTCGAGCTTCGCTTCCAACGCCGACGGTCCGCCGTGGAGCGCGGCGAGACCGGCACCGTCGTGCGGCACGGAGAACGCGGTGTTCCACGCGTTGGTCTCCACGAAATCCGGTCCCCACGCTTCGGGGTCGAACCCGGCGGCCGGGTGCCGCCAGCCGCCGTCGAGGGTGCGGCCCTGGAAGAAGCCGATCCGCGCGTCGAAGTGGTTGCCGTACTGCTGGGCGCGCTGGCGGAAGTAGACGGCGTTGTCGGCGAACCGGCGGGCCCGAGCGCCACTGCTCTCGCGGGCGAGCGCGTCGGACAGGTTGGCGAGGCCGAAGTCGTTGAGACAGCCTTCGAGCGCCCAGGACAGGCCGCCGCGCGTCGAGGCCGGGGTGTAGCCGAGGAACGCGGAGCGGTCGAGCCCTTTGCGGCCGACGCCCGCGCGCGGCGGGGCGACGGTGGCGTTCTTGAGCGCGGCGTCGTAAGCGGCCTCGACGTCGAAGTTCGTGACGCCCTTCAGGTACGCGTCGGCGAACGCCACGTCGGAGCTCGTGCCGGTCATCAGATCGGCGTAGCCGGGGGAGGACCACCGGGCGATCCAGCCGCCTTCGCGGTACTGCTGCACGAAACCGTCGATCATCCGGCCGCACTGGCGCGGCGCGAGCAGCGCGTACGCGGGCCAGACGGTGCGGTAGGTATCCCAGAAGCCGTTGTTGACGTACAACTCGCCGTCCACGACCTTCGCGCCGGTGCGCCGCCGCGTGCTCGGCCGGAAACTCCGCACGACCGGGCTCGCGTGCCGGATGCCGCGCGGGGTGTTCTCGTGCGCGACGTTCGGATAGAGGAACAGCCGGTAGAGACACGAGTAGAAGGTGGTCAGCTCGTCCTCGGACGCGCCTTCCAGTTCGACCCGGCCGAGCACCTCCTGCCACCGTTCCCGGGCCTGGTCCCGGACCTGGCCGAACGTCGTGCCCGCCGGGATTTCCAGCGCCAGGTTGCGTTTCGCCTGCGCGAGGCTGATCAACGACGTCGCGATCCGCAGCGTCACCTCCGGCGCGGCGAACTCCAGGCTCCCGGTCACCGTCCGCCAGAACGGCCGCCGGATGCGCCCGCCGCCGGACGGCGGTTGATCGGCCTCCGCGTAGACGAACATCCGCCGCGCGCCGGTCGACAGCCCGCTCCTCACCCAGGTGTGGCCGGTGACGATCCCGCGTTCGGCGTCGATCCGGAGGCCGCCGCGGTTGCGGGCGTTGTCGAACAGCACCCAGCCGCGGCCGTCGGGGAAGATGAACCGGAACATCGCCGCGTGCTCGGACGGCGCGACCTCGGCGGAGATGCCGCCGCGGAACTGGACGCCGTAGTGATGCGGCCGGTCGGTCTCGTCGTCGTGGCTGAACGCCAGCGAACGCCGCCCGCGATCCGGCTCGACCGGGCCGGTGCCGGGCATCAGGTGGAAGGTGTGCCGGTCGCCCATCCACGGGCTCGGCTGGTGGCTGAGCCCGAACGCCTGCAGCCGCGGCTCGTTCCGGTCGTCGTTGTGCCGGTGGTAGGAGTAGAACCAGTTCAGCGCCCGTGCGTCGGTGACCGGGGTCCAGAAGTTGAACCCGTGCGGGACCGCGGTGGCCGGGAAGGTGTTGCCGCGCGAGAACTCGTTGCTGGAATGCGTGCCGCGAGTCGTGCGGACCCGGTCGACCGGGTCCTTTCGCCGCGGCGGGTGCTCGGCGATCCGGACGTCGTCCAGCCAGCCCGTCGCGTCGCCGTCGAACCCGGTCGCCAGCAGGATCCGCCGCACCCGCCGTCCCGCGAACGCGCCCAGCGGACGGCGCACCAGGTTCCACTGGTCCACGTAGAGTTTCTTCGCCTCCGGGGAGAACCCGGCCCGGCTGCCGTCGTCGAACTCGACGTCGAGCGCCACATACGTGCTGCGGTAGCTGGGCACCGGACCGTCGGAGGCGGGGAAGACCACATACGACAGTGCACTGTGGTCAGTGACCGGAATGTCCACCTCGAACAGCGTCACGGGCGGCCCGGCCTGGTAGCGCAAGGCTTTCCGCCCGGTGAACCCGACGCCGGTCTTCGCGGTCGGCGACCGGCGCGGCCCGTCGTCCACCCGCGCCCCGGGAGCGACCGGCTGCGGATCGCCCGCTTCGAACGAGGAGAAGAACGCAGCCGTGGTCACGCCCCCACGGTAATCGCTCCCGCACCGGCGGTGCCGGATCAGCTCGCGGTGAGCCGGATCAAGCCCGCGTCGGTGGAGACGAACCCGCAGGCGTAGAAGTAGAACGGGCGCAGATGCGGTTCGAAGTCCACGTGCAGCCACTCGCAGCCCGCGTCCCGGGCGGCCTCGCGGGCCCGGCGGACGAGTTCGGTGCCGATGCCGCGGTGCTGCCAGTCCGCATGGACCTTCGGGTCGAGCAGGAACGCGTGGTCCGCGCCGTCCCAGGCCAGGTTCGCGAAGCCGACCAAGGTGTCGCCGTCGTGCGCGCTGACCCAGCCGAGACTGTGCTCCCGCGCGCGGTCCCACCAGCCGGGGTCCGCGGTTCCGCCGTGCGCTTCGGTGAGGGTGACGAGCTGCGCGTCGGTGAGGTCGGCTCGCCAGGCGTAGTTGATCTCCATCGCGCGACGCTCCCATGGCGTCGGAGGTGCGAGCCACCGAATAAGCTGGTATAGCGATGAAACACGTCAAAGTGGAAGCGACCGGGACGGGCAACTACCTAGATCCTGAAGCGTATCTCCGTCTGCTGCCCGCGCTCTCGGCCGAGCTCCCGCCCGGTGCCCGCGCGTTCGCCGCCGACCCGGAGCACTACTTCTTCCCCGGCAAACGGTGCGTCAAAGACCTCGTGCTCGACACGCTGCTGCGCGGGACAACGGACGGCGAGGACTGGCTGCAGCTCGGCTTCCGCCACAACTGCTGGAAACACGAAGAAGACCTGGGCATCCGCTACGCAGGCGTCCGCACTGTCACGCCCGTCCCGGCCGGCTGGACCGGCTTCCGCGCGGTCACGCTGGACGAGATCCTGCCCCACGACCACGGATGAAGCCACGAGATCGGCTTCCTCGCCGGATCGCTCACTGTCGTCAGCCGGGACTTGACCGCGACCTGGACCGAAGCCGACTGCCCGGACAGGTAGCCGGACACGCCGCAGGCCAGGCACCCGGAACGGATCCGAGCCCCTGGCCTGCGGCTGTCAGCCGGTCAGAACTTCGCGCACTGCCCCGCGGACGGACCGCGGACCGTGTTGGCGAGGTCGTGATCCGTCGGGGCGGGGGAGTTGCCCGTGCAGGCCAGCGGCCCGCCCACCGTGCTGCTCGCGATCAGCGGCCCCTGGTTTCCGGTCAGATTGACCGGGCCGGAGATGTCGGTCAGCTCGATCGACACCGGACCGGTGCTGCCGGTGATCGACACCGGACCGGACACCTTCGTCCGGTTCAGCACCACCTGCGCCGCGCCTGCCGCCGCGAGCGGGCCGGTGATCTGCCCGCCGCGCACGATCAGCGAAGCTCCGCGCGCCACGTTCACCGGACCCGACACCGTCGCGCCGTTCAGGCACACCACGCCGCTCGACACGGTCAGCGGGCCGTTCTGCACGCCGGTCAGCGTCTTCGTGCACGACGCGTCCGGACGGCCCAGCAGCTCGAACTCCGCCAGCGTCGCCGGACCGCCGGCGGTCGCGGTGACCTCCAGCCGGTAGTAGGCGTAATGCGCCGGGTTCTTCACCGCGAACGCCCGGGTCTGCTGCCGCCACTGGAATGCCTGGTCGGTCTGCTGGTCGGCGACCGTCCAGTTCTTCCCGTCGTACGAACCCTTCAGCGTCCAGCTCTTCGCGTCGCCCGCACCGGTGCCGGAGGTGAGCGTGTAGTGCGTGACCGCCTCGTCCGTCGACTTCAGCTGGTACTGCACCGCGCCCGTCGCCTTCGCCTGCGTGCGCGAGGTGTTGTCCAGCAACGCCGACGCGTCCGAACCGTCCGAAGTGGACAGCGTGCCCAGCCCCGCCCCGGTCTCGTCGTGCAGCGGCGTCGGCACCGCGTCGCCGGTGGTGATCGACTTCGGCGCGTCGCCCGCGCCGGTGCCCCACGCCGACGGGTTCGGGCCCATGTCGAAGTCAAGCGTGGCCCCGTGGGCGAGCACGTCGTGCGGCAGCGACGTCGACGTCCAGTTCTTCCCGTTGACCTTCAGGCCCTGGACGTAGACGTTCTTCGCCGAGTTCTTCGGCGCGTTGATCACCAGATCCCCGCCGGGCAGGTGCACGGTCGCCTTGGTGAACAGCGGCGACCCGAGCGCGTAGTCCGGGCTGCCCATCTGCAGCGGGTAGAAGCCCAGCGAGCTGAACACGTACCACGCGGACATCTCGCCGTTGTCCTCGTCGCCCGCGTAGCCCTGGCCCAGTTCGCTGCCGGTGTAGAGCCGCGACACCGCCTCGCGCACCTTCGCCTGCGTCTTCGCCGGCTGGCCCGCGTAGTCGTACATGTAGAGAAGGTGGTGCGAGGGCTGGTTGGAGTGGCCGTACTGGCCCATCCGCACGTCCCGCGCCTCCCGCATCTCGTGGATCACGCCGCCGTAGCTGCCCGGGAAGTCCGCGGTCTCCTGGTCGGCGAAGAACTGGTCGAGCTTCGCGCCCAGCTTGTCCTTGCCGCCGTAGAGATTCGCCAGTCCCTGCCCGTCCTGCGGCACGGTGAAGGCCATGTTCCAGCCGTCGGTCTCGGTGTAGTCCCCGCCCCACTGGCGCGGGTCGTAGTCGGCCTTGGCCTTCGTGAACTTCCCGCTCGCGTCCTTGCCCTGGAAGAACCCGGTGCTCGGGTCGAACAGGTTCGCGTACTGCTGGGCCCGGCTGGTGAAGTACTGGTAGTTCTCCAGGTACTCGCCCTTGCGCGGGTCGTTCGCCGCCGCCTGGTCGTACATCTTCTTCGACAGGTTCGCGATGCCGAAGTCGTTGACGTAGCCCTCGATCGCTCACGAGAAGCCCTCGCCGGTCGAATTCGGCGTGTAGCCGAGGAAAATCGACTGGTCCAGACCCTTGCGGCCGACCGCCGAGTTCGGCGGCGTCACCGTGGCGTTCTTCAGCGCCGCGTCATAGGCCGACTTGACGTCGAAGTTCGTCACGCCCTTCTGGTAGGCGTCGGCGAACGCGACGTCCGAGCTCGTGCCGGTCATCAGGTCCGCGTAACCGGGGGAGGACCAGCGCGCGATCCAGCCGCCGTCGCGGTACTGCTGCACGAACCCGTCCACCAACTTGCCCGCCATGTCCGGCGTGAACAGAGAATACGCCGGCCAGGTGGTCCGGTAGGTGTCCCAGAACCCGTTGTTCACATACGTCTGGCCGTCGACCACCTTCGACCCGGTCCGCGTCGCGGTGTCCGTGCCGGTCTTCGGCGAAACCGGGCTCGCGTACTGGTACTTCGGCGCTTCCTTCGTGCCGGCGTTCTCGAAACCCTCGTTCGGGTACAGGAACAGCCGGTACAGGTTGGAGTACAGCGTCTCCATCTGGTCCTTCGACGCGCCCTCGACCTCGATCACGCCGAGCTGCTTGTCCCACGCCTGCTGCGCCGCGTCCCGCACCGCGTCGAACCCGGCGTTCGGGGCGATCTCCTGCTCCAGGTTCTTCTTCGCCTGGTCCACGCTGATCAGCGACGTCGCGATCCGCATCGTCACGGTCTTGTCCGCGCCCGCCGCGAACCGCAGATAGCCGGTCACGTTGTCCCGGTTCTGCCCGGTCAGCTTGCCGCCGGTCGTGACCGGCTTGTCGAACGTCGCGTACACGAACATCCGCCCGGCGCCCGCGGACAGGCCGCTCTTGGCGTCGGAGTACCCGCTGAGCGTGCCGTGCGCCGGGTCGAGCGTGAGCCCGCCGGAGTTGTTGACGTTGTCGAAGATCAGGCTGGAATCGGTGCCCGGGAAGGAGAACCGCATCATCGCGGCGTGATCCGCCGGCGCGATCTCGGTCTTGATCCCGTTCTGGAAGGTGACGCCGTAGTAATGCGCCCGCGCCACCTCGTTGTCGTGCGTGAACGGCAGCGCCCGCTTGTCGCGGTTCGCGTCCGGCACCCCGCTCGCGGCCGAGGGCATCACCTGGAAGCTCTGCCGGTCGCCCATCCACGGGCTCGGCTCGTGGCTCACGCTGAACGCCTGCAACTGCGGGAGATTGTCCGCGTTGTTCTGCGAGTGGTAGTTGTACAGCCAGCTCGCCGAACCCGCGTCCGTCACCGGCGTCCAGAAGTTGAAGCCGTGCGGCACCGCGGTCGCCGGGAAGTTGTTGCCCCGGGAGAACGTGCCGTTCGCCATCGTGCCGCGGGTGGTGAGCACGTTGTCGCTCGGCCGCGTGCTGGCCGGCGGCGTCGGCGTCGCGGAGATCTTCAGATCGTCCAGCCAGCCCGCGAACTGCGCCGGGCCGTTCGGGTTGTCGTAGCCGATCGCGATCCGGTCGATCGTCTTGCCCGCGGCGACCCGCCCGATCGCCGAACGCACCAGGTTCCACTGGTTCGCGTAGAGGACCTTGCTCGCGCCCTGGCCCTCCGGCGTCAGCGGGAACCCGTACTGGTCGGTGGCGCCGAGGTCGCGCAGATGCGTGCCGTCGGTGAAGTCCAGGTCGACCGCGACGTTCGTGCTCGGGTACTTCAGATCGCCCTCGACGAACTGCGGCTGCACCTTGTAGGACAGCTCGCTCGTCCCGGTCACCGGGAGATCGACGTCGTAGACCTTGTTGTAGGAGTACCCGTGCCCGGCCTTGGGCTGGCCGCCGGAGTAGCGGAACGCCTTCTTGCCGGTGAACCCGACCCGGTTCTTGTTGGTGTAGCCCTGATTCGGGCCCGAATCCACGACGCTGCGCATGTTCGGCAGCGGCGGCGGGGCCGGATCGTCGTTGGCCAGCAGCAGCTCGGAGAACTGCATGATGTCGTCGCCGTGATTGCGCGTGACGTCCATCTGGTAGTACCGGTACGCGTCGCTCGGCGCGGACAGCTTGTAGTCGTTCTGCTGGAACCGCTTGTCGAACGACTGGCCGGACTGCTTGTCCAGATCGGTCCACTTCTGCCCGTCGTTCGAACCGCGCAGCGTCCAGTCCTGCGGGTCGCGGCCGGGCGCGTCGTTGGCCGAGGACACCGCGTAGTGCGTGATCTTCGTCGGCTCCGACAGCGTGAACGTCACCGACGCGGCCGGATCCCACGACAGCCACTTCGTGCCGGTGCTGCCGTCGATCAGGTTCGCGGCCACCTCGCCGCCGCCGGTGTTCTCGCTGGTCGCGCTGAGGTCGGTGACCTTGCCCCGGATGTCGCCGGGGATCGAGGTCCCGTTCGCGCCGTCGACGCCCGAAGCCCGCGGCTTCCCGGCGGCATCGGTGTCGACAGCGTCCTGGATCGGCTGCGGGTCGTTCGGCTCGAACGAAGAAACGAAGTCCGGCGGGGCGGCCTCGCCCGGCGCGGCACCGGCCGCGGCGGGAAGGACGACCAGGCCCGCCGCCGCCACGGCCGCGGCGAGCACGGCGTGGAACGGTCTGGCGCTTCGGGGCATCATTGCTCCCAGTTCGTCAGGGGATCGGGGATCGTGGACCGGGTCGGGACCCGGGTGTCGGGACTCGGGGCCCCGGAAGCTCAACTCGCGGGTGACATCGATGTCAAGGCCGCCCCGCAAACCTGGCCGGAAACGGACAACCGCGCAGCGCCGCGGCCGCGGCGACCGGGTGGGCCCGCCCGGCCAGTCGAACGCACCGGCGCCAAGGCCCGGCGGGTATAACAGAGTGCATGCCAGACGACGCCATCGATCCCGACGAGGAAGCCCGCCGCCGGGCCGGACTCGCACTCGCCAACGGTGACCCCACCGGGTGGTTCGAGCCCCTGTACGCGGCCGCGGAAGCCGGGGAGGCCGTCCTGCCGTGGTACCGCGGCGAGCCCTCGCCGGAACTCGCCGCGTGGATCGAGCAGCGCCCCGGCGACGGGCGCCGCGCACTGGTCGTCGGCTGCGGAATGGCCGACGACGCCGAACTCCTCGCCGCCGCCGGATACGAGACCTCCGCCTTCGACGTCTCGCCCAGCGCGATCAAAGCCGTGCTCAACCGCTTCCCGGACACCGTCGTCTCCTACCGCACCGCGGACCTGCTCACCCCGCCCGCGGAATTCCACTACGCCTTCGACCTGGTCGTGGAGATCATGACCGTCCAGTCCATGCCGAAGGACGTCCACGACCCGGCCATCGCCTCGGTCGCCGGCTTCGTCGCCCCGGGCGGCACGCTCGTGGTCGGCGCGGTCGCCGAGGAAAGCATCGACCTCGCCACCTGGGCCGGACCGCCGTGGCCGCTGAGCAAAGCCGAGGTCGAGTCCTTCGGCCGCGACGGCGTCACCCTGACCTCGCTGCGGCGCGTCCGCGACGACAGCCGCTGGTGGGCGGAGTTCGCCCGCTGATGCCCGAGGACCGTCCCGCGACGAGCCACGAACGCCACGCCGGCCGTCCGTGGGACGAGTCCTATCAGGACGGTCCGGCGCCGTGGGACCTCGGACGCCCGCAACCGGCCATCGTCGAGCTCGCCGCCGAGGGCGCGTTCCGCGGCACGGTCCTCGACGCCGGGTGCGGAACCGGCGAGAACGCGCTGCACCTCGCCGCGACCGGACTGTCCATTGTGGGCATCGACGTCGCGGAAACCGCGGTGGCACAAGCGGAAGAGAAAGCCCGCGCTCGGGGGATCGCGGCCGAGTTCGCGGTCGGCGACGCGTTTCGTCTGTCCGATTTGGACCGGACCTTCGACACTGTCCTCGACTGCGGCCTGTTCCACACCCTCGACGCCGGGGAACGCCAGGTCTACGTCGCCAGCCTCGCGTCCGTCACCGAACCGGGCGCGAGGCTGCACGTTCTGTGCTTCCGGGACGCAGACACCGACTCCGGCCCGCACCCGGTCACCCGCGCCGAACTCGAAGCACCTTTCCGGAGCGAAACCGGTTGGCGCATCGAAACCCTGCGGGACAGCCGGATCGCGGCGAGGTTCGCGCCGGACGGTCTTCCAGCCTGGCTGGCGACCGTCCGGCGCGTCGACCCGTCGTAAATCCTCAGCAAGACTCCAGGAACCGCGTCAGCACCCGGGTCCCGAACCGCAGCCCGTCCACCGGCACCCGCTCGTCCACGCCGTGCGCCATCGCCCGGTACGGGAAGCCCTCCGGCAGCGCCAGGGGAGCGAAGCCGTAACACGCCATCCCCAGCTGGGTGAACGCCTTCGCGTCCGTCCCGCCGCCCATGCAATACGGCACCACGACCGCCTCGGGGTCCTCCGCCCGCAGCGCGCCGGCCATCGCGTCGAACCACGGCGAATCGACCGGAGCCTGCACCGGCGGCTGATGCGCCACGAATTCCCGCGTGACACCCTCGCCCAGCAACGAATCCAGCACGGCGAACAGTTCGTCCTCGGTCCCCGGCAGCACCCTGACGTCGATCTGCGCGCTCGCCTTCGACGGGATCACGTTCACCTTGTACCCGGCGTCGAGCATCGTCGGCGTGGTGCTGTTGCGCACCGTCGGCACCACCAGCGACCCGGCCGTCCCCAGCCGCGCCAAGGTTTCGTCGACCGCCTCGCCGGACGAAAGATCCACCGGCACGCCCAAAGCGGCGCCGGTCCGCTCCAGGAACGCGCGCACGGTCGGCGTCAGCTGCACCGGCCAGCGATGCTCCGCGATCCGCCGCACCGCCCCGACCAGCCGCACGACCGCGTTCTCGGCGTTCGGCCGCGACCCGTGCCCGGCCCGCCCCTGCGCGGTCAGCCGCACGTGCGCGGTCCCGCGCTCCGCGGTGCCGACCGGATACAGCCGCACTTTCCGGCCGTCCGCGGCGGGCACGTGATAGCTGTACCCGCCGGACTCGCTGATCGCCGCCGCGCAGCCCTCGAACAGGTCCGCGTGCTCCTTGACCAGCCAGTGCGCGCCGTAGTCGCCGCGGTCCTCCTCGTCGGCGACGAACGCCAGCACGAGATCGCGCCGCGGCCGCAGCCCGGACGCGACGGCGGCCAGCACCATGGCGCAGAAATCCTTCATGTCCACCGCGCCCCGGCCCCACAGGAACCCGTCGCGCACCTCGCCGGAGAACGGCGGTACAGACCAATCGGCCGCGGCCGCGGGCACCACGTCCAGATGCCCCTGCACGAGCAGCGCGGGCAGCGTCGGATCGGTGCCCGGGATCCGCGCGACGACATTCGACCGCTGCGGTTCGGGCTCCAGAATCCGTGCCGAAACCCCGTGCTGGCCCAGGAATTCGGCGACGTACTCGGCGGCGAGGCGTTCGCCCGCGGCCTCCCCGTCGCCCCAGTTGGTGGTGTCGAACCGGATCAGGTCCGCGCACAGCGAAACCACGTCGACCTCAGCCATAGATGCCCTGCACCGCCCCTGCCGCGATGGCCGTGACCACCTTGAACGCCTTCATCGCCTCGGTCATGCTCGGCGCCTCGAACGCGACCCGGCGCGTCCCGGTCTGCTCCACGGTCGGGATCACCGCGGTCGCCTGCGCCAGATGGCTCGCGTCGAACTCGACCTCGATCCGGTGCCGCCCGGGCGTCCGCTCGGCCCGCCCGGCCAGCGCCATCGACTCCCGCGCGCCGGTTTCCAGCAGCCTCGCCGTGCGCGCCGGCGGCAGGCAGATCGCCGCGTACCGGCTCACGCATTCCTTGACCTGCACCAGTTCCGCGTCCGGCGCGTAGTCGCGCGCGTCCTCGCAGGTCTGGTCGTCGCCGCTGACCAGCAGCACCGGCACGCCGTACTCGGCCGCCATCGCCGCGTTCAGCCTGCCTTCGCTCGCCGGCACGTCGTCCAGCCACACGCCGGTGATCTGGTTCTCCAGATACGTGTGCGACAGGACGCCGTCGAACCCGGCACCGGCGTGGTAGCCGAGGAACACCACACCGTCCACACCGGAATCGATGCCCTGCATCATCGACAGCGGCTTGTGCCGCCCGGTCAGCATCCGCGCGCGTTCGTCGAGGTCTTCCAGCAGCAGGTTGCGCTGCGACGAGTGCGCCTCGTTGACGAGCACGTCGGTCGCGCCCGCCGCGTACAGGCCGGCCAGCACCGCGTTGACGTCGCCGGTGAACATGCCCCGGAACCGCTGCCACTGCGGGCTCCCGGGCACGACGTCGTCGGTCCAGGTGACCCCCGTGGCGCCTTCCATGTCGGCCGAGATCAGGATCCGCATGCCGGGCACTCTAGTGATCCGCGCCGCGACCATAACGATCGGACACGCAGCGGCACCGTCACATATTGCGCGCTTCCCGCCGTATGTGGTTACTTTTCGTCTCTGGGGTCGGGGATTGACGATGGGGTGGTTCTCAAGTGCGAAATAAGCACAGGCAGCACGGGTTGCGCCGCGTTTTCGGTGTCGCAATGGCGGGAACGCTGGCGATTCTGCCACTGGCGGGCACTGCGACGGCGCAGCAGCAGGCACAGCCGAAGGTGCTGCGGGTCGCGTTGACCACTGGTATCGACCACTTGAACCCGTTCACCGCCGGGCTCGCCGCGTCGACCCAGGTCGGCCGGTTCGTCTACGAGTTCCTGACGATCCCGTCGCAGGACAAGGCCGAGGCCGCCCCGGCGCTCGCCGAATCGTGGACGACCTCGCCGGACAAGCTGACCTGGACGTTCAAGATCCGCAAGGGCGCGAAGTGGTCCGACGGGCAGCCGGTCACCGCGAAGGACGCCGCGTTCACCTTCAACCGGATGCTCACCGACGCGACCGCGCGCACCGCGAACGGCAACTACGTCGCGAGCTTCCAGTCGGTCGCCGCGCCGGACGACGCCACGCTGGTCATCAAGACCAAGACCGTCCAGTCGTCGATGGACCTGCTCGACGTCCCGATCGTGCCCGAGCACGTCTGGTCGCAGATCAAGGACCTCAACGACCCGAAGACCGACACCATCCCGGTCGTCGGCGTCGACGACGGGCCGTACCAGATCACCGAGTACAAGCAGAACGAGTACGTCAAGTTCAAGGCCAACAAGGACTATTGGCGCGGCGCGCCCAAGGTCGACGAGCTGCAACTGCTGGTGTTCAAGGACGTCGAAGCCGCGGTGAACGCCCTCAAACAGGGCGAGGTCGACGTGATCAACCGGCTCACCCCGACCCAGTTCGACGCGCTCAAGGACCAGCCGAACATCGAGCTGAACAAGGCCCCCGGCCGCCGCTACAACGAGATCAACCTCAACTTCGGCGTCCAGAACTCGGAGAACAAGCCGATCGGCAACGGCAACCCGGTGCTCAAGGACATCCGGGTGCGCCAGGCGATCGCGCAGTCGATCGACATCAAGACGATCGTGGACAAGGTCGCCGGCGGCTACGCCCAGCCCGGCGGCGGCGTGATCCCGCCGATCTATTCCACCTACCACTGGGATCCGGCGCCGGGGGAGGCGCGCAAGTTCGACCTCGCCGCCGCGAACGCCGCGCTCGACGCGGCCGGCTACCCGAAGGGCCGCGACGGCGTCCGCACCGCGCCCGGCGGCGCCCGCCTCGAACTGCGCCTCACCGGGCACGCGAACCGCGCGCCCGACCAGCGCCTCGCCCAGTACGTCACCGGCTGGCTGCACGACATCGGCATCTCGGTGAAGCAGGAACTCGTTTCCGACGACGAGCTGAACGACCGCACCAACGCGGGCAACTACGACCTCGCGATCTCCGGCTACGCGAACAACCCGGACCCGGACTACTCGCTGGCCCTGCACACCTGCGCGGCGCGGCCGAACGCCCAGGGCAAGGGCGGCACCACCGACACGTTCTTCTGCGACCCGCAGTACGACGCGCTCTACGCCAAGCAGCTCGCCGAAACCGACCCGGGCGTCCGCGCGGGCTACGCGAAGCAGGCTCAGGCCCGCCTCTACAGCCAGGCCGTGAACGTCGTCTACGACTACGACAACGTGCTCGAGGCGTACCGCTCCGACAAGTTCTCCTCGTTCGGCAAGCAGCCGCAGCCCGAGGGGTCGATCCTCGAGCAGACCGGCTACTGGGGCGTCTACGGCGCGGTCCCGGCCGACGCTTCGGCCGCTTCGCCGGACAGCGGCTCCGGCACGACCGTGTGGATCATCGTCGGCGCGGTGGTGCTCGTCGTGCTCGTGGGCGGCGGCGTCGCGCTGTCCCGCCGCGGCAAATCCGCCGACGACCGGGAGTGAACCGGATGCCCTGCCAGCCGCCGACCCCGGCCCGCATCTTCAGGTCCGTGAGGGGAACCCTGAGGGAATCAGGTTCCCTCAGGGTTCCCCTCACGGACAGCCGGCCTGTCCAGCGGAGGGGGAGCGGCCGGTGAGCCAAGCCCTCGCGCCCGACCAGGCCTCGGTGCTCGCCGACCCCGACGAGCGCCGAGGCGGGACCGGGACCCCCCGGTTCGTCCTCACGAAGATCGCCGAGGCGGTCGCCAGCGTCTTCCTGGTGATCGTCCTCGGGTTCTTCCTCTTCCGGCTGCTGCCCGGCGACCCGGTCGCGTTCATGGCCCGCGACCGCCCCACCGACCCCGGCCAGATCGCCGAACTGCGCGAACGGCTCGGCATCGACAAGCCCGTCCTGGCGCAGTTCGGCAACTACCTCGTCGGCCTGTTCCAAGGCGACTTCGGCGAGTCCTACATCGAACGCCGCCCGGTGCTGGACATGATCGGCGAACGGCTCTGGCCGACCGTGCTGCTCGTCGGCAGCGCGACGGTCCTGGCCGTCGCGCTCGGACTGTGGCTCGGCATCCGCGCGGCGTGGAAGCGCGACAGCTTCTTCGACCGCGCGCAGACCGGCATCGCGCTGACCCTCTGGTCGGTCCCGCAGTTCTGGCTCGGCCTGCTGCTGCTGGTGGCCACCAACGGGCTGTTCCCCAGCCGCGGCATGCACTCGCCCGACGCCGGGCCCGGGTTCTTCGCGCAGAGCGTCGACGTGCTGCACCACCTGGCCCTGCCGTGCCTGACGCTGCTCGCGGTGTTCTACGCGCAGTACATGCTGGTGATGCGCTCGTCGCTGCTGGGCGAGATGAACGCCGACTACCTCACCACCGCCCGTGCGAAAGGCCTGCGCGACGACCTCGTCCGGCGACGGCACGCGGTCCCGAACGCGCTGCTGCCCACCGTGACGCTGGTGTTCATGCAGTTCGGCACCGTGGTCGCCGGCGCGGTCACGGTCGAAGCGGTGTTCAGCTGGCCGGGGCTCGGCCAGCTCACCTACGACGCGCTGCACGGCCCGGACCTGCCGGTGCTGCAAGGGGTTTTCATCGTCCTCGCCAGCGCCGTCGTCCTGATGAACCTGTTCGCGGAGCTGCTCTACCGCGTGCTCGACCCGAGGGTGCGTACCGCATGACAACTCCTGGGGGAACCACCGCCGAAAGCGCCCGCGCGATCGCCTGGCGCCGCCGCCGCGCCGGGATCGCCCGCACCTGGCACGAGTTCGCGACCCAGAAAGCCGCGCTCGCCGGGCTTTTCCTGCTCGTGCTCACCGTCCTGCTCGCCCTGCTGCTGCCGCTGATCAGCGACCAGAGCGGCCTCGACGTCACCCGCGTCACCGGGAAACCGCTCAGCCCGCCGGACGGCCAGTTCTGGCTCGGCACCGACATCGACGGCCGCTCGGTGCTGCTGATGACGGTGTGGGGCACCAGGATCTCGCTGCTCGTCGGGTTCTGCGCGACCGCGCTGAGCGTGTTCATCGGCACCCTGATCGGCATCACCGCCGCGCACTTCGGCGGCTGGGTGTCGGCGATCCTGTTGCGGTTCACCGATTTCTTCCTCGTGCTGCCCTCGCTCGTGCTGGCGATCGCGCTGGCGGCCGTGCTGCCGCAAGGGATCTGGACCGTCGTGCTCGCCATCGGCGTCACCGCGTGGCCGAGCACCGCCCGGCTCGTCCGCGCGCAGACGCTCACCATCGAAAGCCGCCCCTACATCGAACGCGCCCGCGCGCTCGGCGGCGGCCACCTGCACGTCATCACCAAACACGTGCTGCCCGGCGTCGCCCCGCTCGTGCTCGCCAACACCACCCTCGTGGTCGGCAACGCGGTGATCGCCGACGCCACCCTGTCGTTCCTCGGAGTCGGCGACCCCACCTCGATCTCCTGGGGCGCCATGCTGGAAACCGCGCTCAACAACGGCGCGGTCACCCGCGGCGCCTGGTGGAACCTGCTCCCGCCGGGCATCGCGATCGTGCTCGTCGTGCTGATGTTCACCCTCGTCGGCCGCGGCCTCGAAACCGTGCTGAACCCGCGGCTCAAAGGACGGCACTCGTGACCGCGCTGCTCGAACTGAAAAACCTCGGCGTCACCTACCGCACCGGCGGCGGCGACGTCCCCGCGGTCCGCGGCGTCGGCCTTCGCCTCGACGCGGGCGGCACGCTCGGCGTCGCGGGGGAGTCCGGCTCCGGCAAATCCACCGTCGCGATGAGCGTGCTCCGGCTCCTGCCGCGCAGCGCGAAGATCACCGGCGAGATCCTGCTCGACGGCGAGGACGTCAGCGAGATGCGCTGGGGACGGCTGCGCGCGGTCCGCTGGGCCGAGGCGTCGGTCGTGTTCCAGGGCGCGATGCACGCGCTCAACCCGGTCCGCCGCGTCGGCGAGCAGATCGCCGAACCGATCCGGCTGCACGCGCCCGAAGGCAAGACGCCTTCCGAAGCGCAGGTACAGGCACGCGTCACGGAACTGCTCGAACAGGTCGACCTGCCGCGCTCACGGGCGGGCGCGTACCCGCACGAACTGTCCGGCGGCCAGAAACAGCGCGTGATGATCGCGATGGCGCTGGCGTGCGAACCGCGGCTGGTGATCGCCGACGAACCGACCACCGCGCTCGACGTCATCGTCCAGGCCCAGGTGCTGTCGGTGCTGTCGAAACTGGTCGCCGAACGCGGCATCGGGCTGATCATGATCAGCCACGACCTGTCCGTGCTCGCCGCCACCTGCGAACGCATCGCGGTGATGTACGACGGCGAAGTCGTCGAGGAACGCCCCAGCGCCGAGCTGATGTCCTCGCCGCGGCACGAACACAGCCGAGCCCTCGCCGCGGCGTTCCCGACCGTCGGCGACCCGGTCTCGCGCTACGCCCCGGCCACCGCGACACCGCTGCCCCCGGAACCGGAGGAACGCGCCGGCTCCGGCGACGAGCCGCTGCTCGCCGCCGAGGACCTGCACGTCACGTTCCGTGACCGCAAAGGCAAGCGGATCCACGCGGTCAACGGGGTGAACCTCCAGGTCCACCGGGACGAGATCGTCGCGCTGGTCGGCCAGTCCGGCTCCGGCAAGACCACCCTCGCCCGCACCCTGCTCGGGCTGCAGAAACCCGATTCCGGCGCGGTCCGCTACGCCGGGAAGCCGGTGCCCTCGGCCGGGGCCGGGCTGCGCGCGTACCGGCGGGAAGTCCAGCTCGTGCTCCAGGACCCGACGAGTGCGCTGAACCCGGCCCACACGGTGTACGAGGCGGTCGCCGAAGGACCGCGCATCCACGGCTTGGCGAACGAACGCGACGTCGTGCTCGAAGCGCTCGAATCCGCCGAACTGCGCCCGCCGGAGAAATACCTCGACCGGCTGCCGCACGAGCTGTCCGGCGGCCAGCGCCAGCGCGTCGTCATCGCCGGGGCCCTCGCGCTCGAACCGTCGCTGCTGCTCGCCGACGAACCGGTGGCCTCGCTCGACGCGTCGGTGCGCGGCGAGATCCTCGCGCTGCTGCTCCGGCTGCGCCGCCAGCTCGGGCTTTCCGCGCTCGTCATCACCCACGACCTCGGACTGGCCTGGAACATCGCCGACCGGGCCGCGGTCATGTACCGCGGCGAACTCGTGGAGACCGGTACGGTCGAACAGGTCCTGCTCGACCCGCAGCACGAGTACACGAAGTCGCTGCTCGCGGCGCTCCCCGGGGGCACCGCGCAGCGAACCGCGGCCGACCGCTGACCGCGGCTCGCTCCGGGCGCGCGCCGAAGCCCCGCGCGCCCGGAGCCCGTGCGGGGCGGGCCGACTGCACCCGGTAATCTCCTGGATCGAAATGGCCACCACTACCGACAACGCGCAGCCGAACGCCGGCAGTCTCGACCGGCAGTTCCTGACGCCCGCGCGCTTCCCGTACCGGACCATCGCGATGGGCACGGTCGGAAGCGCCCTTCTCATGCTCGCCGCGCTCGGCGCGGGCGGCATCCTCATCCGCGACCCCGTCATCGGCCACGGCCCGCTGTCCTGGATCCGCTACGGCCACGGCCGGGCGCTCGCCAACGCGCTGCTCTACAGCGGCTTCGGCCTCGTCGTGTGGGCGTGGGTCCGGCTCGGCCGCTACGCGCTCGCCGGGCGCATCGGCAGCAAGCCGATCCTGATCGCCGCGCTGTGCTGGATGGCGCCGCTGATCGTGTCGCCGCCGCTGTTCACCCGCGACGTCTTCTCCTACCTCGGCCAGGGCGCGCAGCTGCTCTACGGGCTCGACCCGTACGCCAACGGCCCCGCCGAGCTGCCCGTGCTGCCGAACGTCGTGCAGAACGTGCACCCGCTGTGGCAGACCACGCCCGCCCCGTACGGGCCGTTGTTCCTGCTCATCTCCAAGGGCATCGTCGCGATCACCCAGGACCACATGATCGCCGGCGTCGTCCTCACCCGGCTCGTCCTGCTCGTCGGGCTCGGCATGACGCTGTGGGCGCTGCCCCGGCTCGTCAAGCACCTCGGCGGGAAGCTCCCGGTCGCGCTGTGGGTCGCGGTCGCCAGCCCGATGATGGTCATCCACCTCTTCGGCGGCCCGCACAACGACCTGATGATGCTCGGCTTCCTCACGATCGGGATGCTCGCCGCGCTCGAGCGCAAACACGTCATCGCGGTCGTGCTGGTCACCATCGGCATGCTGATCAAGCCGACCGCCGCCGTCGCGCTGCCGTTCATGGTCTGGATGTGGGCCGCCGACATGGCGGGCCCGTCGAAGACGAGGAACTTCTTCAAGGCCGGAGCCGCCGCGGTCGGGCTGTTCCTGCCGGTGTTCGTCGTCGGGACGTGGGTGTCGCTCGGCTCGCTCAACCTCGGCTGGTGGTCCGGCCTCAAGGCCCCGCAGCTCATCACCAACTGGCTGAACTTCCCCAGCGGCATCGGCGAGGCGGTCTACAACCTCGCCCACATCATCGCCAACGTCCAGCCCTCGCCGTTCGTCACCGTCGCGCGCGCCATCGCGATGGTCGGCCTCGTCGTGTTCGGCGTCCGCCAGTGGTGGCTCGCCCGCGGCGGCGGCAAGGAGGCCGTCTACCGCGCCGCGATCACGCTGCTGGCCGTCGCGATCCTCATGCCGCCGACCCTGCCCTGGTACCTCACCTGGGGCTTCGTGCTGATCTCGGCGTTCCCGTGGGAACGGCGGAACCTGTCGGCGATCGTGGCCATCTCGGTGTTCGTGACCCTCGTCTACTACCCGACGGGGGAGCAGGCGCTCTACGACTGGTGGTTCATCGCGATCGTCGTCGTGGTCAGCCTCTACGCCGCCGCGTCGCTGCTGCGCCCCGACCCGCTCGGGCTCGTCGCCGCGTGGCGGAAGAAGCCGAAGGACGAGGAATTCCTCCCGGAAACTCCGGCCAAACAGCTGTGAGACGGTGGTCCCGGCGTCTCGCCGGGACCACCGTCCGCCCGGGCTACTTGCGGTTCGCGCGGTAGTTCCGGAACAGCAGGTACGTGTCGAGAATGTCCGACTGCGCGCTCTCGACGGAGCGGTAGATGCCCCACTTCGGCCGCACGTAGTCGCCCTGATCCGGCAGCTTCACCCCGGTCTTGCTGCCCTGCGCGGCGATCGGCGCACCCGCGCCGGCCCCGCTGCGGATCACGCACGCCGCCGCGCCCGCGTCGCCCGGAGTGAGCGTCCACTCGACCGTGATCCACTTGTCCCGCAACGGAGCCAGCTTCGCCGCCGCGATCGACGGCGAACCCGGATTCGCGTACGCCCGCGCGGAAATCATCTCCACGCCGCCGTCCCGGACCAGATCGAGCGTCACCCACGGACCGGCGTTCGTCGCCGGGGTCTTGGTCTGGAAGATGTGCGTGAACCGGCTCGTGCCGTGCAGGCTCGCCGGGACGAACATCTCGTAGGACAGCGTCCAGGTCTCGCCGTCGCGCATCTTCAGCGCGGAACCGTTCTGCACCATGCCCTTCGTCTCGGTCCGCTGCCGATCACCGCCGCCGGTGGTGTCCCGGTCGTCGCGCCAGATGTTGAACCGGTAGTGATTCCCCTCGACCACCACGTACTTCCGGTCCGGATGCAGACCGCCGCGATCGGCCTCGACGCCTTCGAACGCCTTCAGGCCGTCCTTCACCGGATCCGGATGCCACAACGGGCTCGCGGCGGTGGCGAACTGGCTCAACGGCCCGGCCAAAGCCGGTACGGCGAGCACTGTCCCGGCGAAGGCGCGCAGCGCCGTCCGGCGGGGGAAACCAGGGGAATCCGGCATCGCGGAGTGTCCTTTCCGAACAGGAACGAAAGGGGCACATCGGCCGGCGGCGTCGTACATCCGATGTCTGGCAGATCAAAGGTAAGAGTCTTTCCGAACGCGGTCAAGCGCGCGATGTCACGCCAGCCCGGTGCGAAACGATGAACCGAGACAGCGGAACCCCGAGGGAGAAGCCGGTGCAGGAAACGGATCAGCACGAACTCGACGCCTTGCTCGCCACGTCCCGCATCATCCGCACCTTCAACAGCTACTACCGCGCGGTCGACGAGCGGCAGTTCGACGCCCCGCGTTTCCAGCGCATTTTCGCGCCGGAAGCCAAGATCGTGCGCCCGGGCGGCGCCGAAACCTCCGGACCAGCCGACATCGCGGACAGCCATGCCCGCAGCTTCGCCCGCTTCGAGGCGAGCCAGCACCTGCTCACCGGCCACGACGTCGAACTCGACGGCGCCACCGCGGCTGTCCGGGCGAACCTCGTCGCGATCCACCTGTGGAAAGACCGCCCGGTCACCGTGCGCATGGAGGACCGCGCGTTCACCGCGGGCGGCGTCGTCACCGCGGGCCTGCGAGAAACCGGGAAAGGCTGGCGCATCACCGAAGTCCGCACGAGGATCCTGTGGCGGACCGGCTATTTCGGGGACCTGGCGCAGACCCGCTGACTCACCGTTTCGGCGTCGTCAGCCCTGGTCGAACGCCGCGGCGAACGTCGGCACCAGCCGCTTCAGCTCGGCCTGCTGCGCCGCCATGCTCACCTGGCCCAGTTGGTAGTCGCTGGTCGTGACCGCGAGAACGCGGTTGCCATGGGCCAGGACCAGGACGCAGCCGGCCACGCGGGCCTCCGCGAACTGCCCGCAGAACCCGAGTTGCGGATCAGCGGTGCCGGGGACCGAGAACCGGGCCTTCACCGTGAGCTCGGAGTCCTCGGGCAGCCCCTTGCCGTGCGAGGAGAAGCGGGTCACGAACGCGAGGTCGTGGTCTCCGGACACCGTTTTTCCGCAGCTCAGAGCCTTGTCCAGGCCAGAGACGACCTGCTCGCCGGTATAGCCCTCGTACTCGGCGAGCCGTTGCCGGATCCACAGCGTGTCCTTTGTGGAGTACGCCTGTGCGCCGTTCCGCACGGCGGCATCCCAAGGCTGGTCGGCGCCGCACGCCCGCACGATGTGCAGCGGCGTGTTCGGCCCGACGACGTACGGCAGACGATCCCGTCCGACGGTGAGACCGGTCTTGGCCAGCTCGTCTCCGCTCGGCAGATGCTTCGTGAGGTCTTTCGCGGCCGGCGGCGCCGCGGAGACCGCGGAACTCGACGGCGGCGCGGAACTCGGTGCCGGAGCAGCCGCCGGAGCCTCGGCGGCACAACCCGCGAGCAGCAGGACAAGACCGGTCACCGCAAGCGCGAAACGCATGATCCTCCCCATTTCGGGAGAAAGATCGCCAGCACCCGGCTCCGCGTTACGACCCCGCCCGCCACGTGCTTCGGCGCGCGGACCGATCAGCGCTTGAGCGCCCGGTACCGGTTGATCAGCGCGGTGACGGTCGCGTGGTCCGCCCGGCTGTTGAGCGCGGCGACCAGATCGTCCGGGCAGAGCTGGAACCGATCGCCCCACCAGCGCCGGGAACGGTTGTCCCAGATCTGGTACCCGCCGGGCACGCCCCGGGCCACGTAGCGCCGTTTCGCCATGCGCCTCAGTCCTGGTCGAAGGCCGCGGCGACGATGGGAGCCAGCCGCTTCAGCACGGGTTGATCCGCTCGGCGGCAAAGGAAGCAGGAGCCCGTTTCTGCTCGGTGCGCACGTCCCTCAACTGCTCCTCGTCCGGCAAATACCTGGCGAGATCCTTGGGATCCCCTCCGCACGCCGGAAAGATCGCCAGGGCCGGACCCCGCGTTACGACCCCGCCCACCCCCGCCACGTCCGAACCTCGGTCACCACCACCGCATGCTCCGGCGGCCGCTCCGCGTACTGCGGATACTTCTCCGTCAACCACCCGACATACGAGTCCCGCGAAGCATCCGACACCACCCTCGCGACCCCGTCCGCACGAGCCCACCACAGCCGCGACCAATCCTCGTCGTACTCGTCGACCAGGAACGACACCGCCGGGTTCTCCGCGATGTTCGCCAGCCGCCGCAACGACGTCGTGGTCTTCGGCTTGTGGTCGACCGCGAACACGACCGTGTCGGCGCGCACCGCGAACGTCACCGGCACCAGATGCGGTACCCCGCGACTGTCCGCTGTGGCGAGCCGGGCCACCCTCGCCGCCGCGAACCGGGTCCGGGCTTCCACAGTGGACAGTCGCATGCTCAGTCCAGCGCGGGGGAGTCGAGGGTGAGGGTGCCCAGTTCGGTGTCGAGCGAGGCCGAAACCCCCAGCGGCAGCGTCGGCGACCCCGCCACGTGCCCGAAGCCGAACCCGCTCAGCACCGGAACCCCCAGCGGCGACAACCGTTCCGACAGCAGTTCGCGGACCTCCGCCGGATCGCCGCACGCGGCCCACGAGCCCAGCACGATCCCGTGCGCCCCGTCGAACCAGCCGGAACGCAGCAGCTGCGTCACCATCCGGTCGATCCGGTACGGGCTCTCGGTCACGTCCTCCAGCAGCACGATCCCGCCGCGCGCGGACCCCTGCTCAGCCGTCCCGACCCCGGACGCCAGCAGCGACAGATTCCCGCCCACCAGCACGCCCAGCGCGCGGCCGGGCACGACCACGTCCGGCTCCCGCGCCCGCAGCACCCGCGTGTGGTCCGGCTCGAACAACGTCCGCCGCAAATGCTCCGACGCGGCTTCGTCGAACAGCACGCTCGCCGGCATCGGCGAAAGCAGCGTCGCGAGGTCCAGGTGCGTGTGCACGGCCCGGTGCAGCGCGGTCACATCGCTCGACCCGGCCAGCACCTTCGGCCCGGCGGCCCGCAACGCCGCCCAATCCACCAGGTCGATCATCCGCTGCGTCCCGTAGCCGCCGCGCGCCGCGAGGACGCACCGGACTTCCGGGTCCAGCCACGCCTCGGTGAACTCCGCCGCCCGCGCCCGGTCCGGCGCCGATAGGTAGGACTGGCCGGAAGCGCGCACCCCGGCGCCGATCCGCACCTTGACGCCCCACTCGCGCAGCACCGGCAGCGCGGCGTCCAGCAGGTCCTGCGGCACCGGCCCGGACGGCGCGACGAGCGCGACGGTGTCCCCGGAGGAGAGTCTCGCGGGCCTCATCGGGACAGCTCCAGCCGCGGCACGTCCGGCGTCTCGAAGCCGAACACCTGGCCGTAGAAGGAAAGTTCGGCCTCCAGCGCGGCGACGATCGTCTCCGCCTTCCGGAAACCGTGCTGCTCGCCCTCGAACCGCAGGTACGCGTGCGGGATCCCGCTCCCGTCGATGCCGGCGACGAACCGGTCCGCCTGGTCCGGCGGGCAGATCTCGTCCTCCAGGCCCTGCAGGAACAGCACCGGCCCGGCCAGCGAGCCCACGTGCGTCATCGGCGAACGCTCCCGGTACCGGTCGGCCGCTTCCGGATACGGGCCGACCATGCTGACCAGGTACTGCGACTCGAAGTCGTGCGTTTCGCCGCCCTCGCCGGTCCAGCCGGCGAAGTCGAGGATCGGGAACTTGACCGTCGCAGCCGCGTAGGTGCGGGTCATCGTGATCGACGCGGCCGAGGTGAACCCGCCCGCGCTGCCGCCGCGGATGCCGAGGCGGGCCCGGTCGGCGATCCCTTCCGCGACAAGAGCTTCGGCGACCGCAGCGCAGTCGCGCACGTCCACCACGCCCCACTGCTCCCGCAGCCGCTCGCGGAACGCCCGCCCGTAGCCGGTGGAGCCGCCGTAGTTCACCGCGACGACGCCGATGCCGCGGCTGGTGAAGTAGGCGAAGTCCAGGTCGAGCGATTCGTCGCTGTGCCCGGTCGGCCCGCCGTGCACGTGGACCACGTACGGCGGCAGTTCGCCTTCCGGCGCGACGAAGTCCGGGTTCGTCGGCGGGAACACGTACGCCGGGATGTCCGCGCCGTCCGGCCCGGTGAACACCCGCTCCTGCGGCACCGGCAGGTACTCGGCGGGCGGCAGCGAGGCCGGCTGCGGGGTCAGCGCGCGCCACTTCCCGGTGTCCGGGTCCAGCACCACGACCGCGCTCTCGTGCCGCGGCCCGCCCGCGATCCCGGCGATCCCGTCCGCCGTCGCGACCAGCCCGAGCGAAGACCACACGGTCAGCTCGGTGCCGACGCGGGTCACCGAACCGTCGCTCTCGTCCAGGATCGCGAGCTTGCCGGAGTCGAGGACCGCGTGCTTCCCGCCGCCCAGCGGAGCGAACCAGCTGGTGCCGAGCTTCCACATCGGCCCGCCCAGCTCGCGTTCCCCCGGCGCGAGGTTGACCGTCGAACCGTCGAGCCCGACCCGGTGCAGGTTCCACCAGCCGTCCGGGTCGGCGAGCACGAGCAGCTGATCCGCGGTCTCCCACGCGACCTGGCACACCGCGACGTCCGGACCGCCCGCCAGCACCCGCGCGTCCCCGAAGGAACCGTCGGCGGCCACCGGCGCGACGAACAGTTCGGTGCCGTCCCACGGCATCGCCGGGTGGTCCCACGCGAGCCACGCGGCGTGCGCGCCGTCCGGCGACAGCTGCGGCGCGGTGAAGAACCGGTGTCCTTCGACGAGAACCCGTTCGGCGGAGCCGTTCAGCGGGATCGCGACCAGTTCGCGGGAGATGTCGGTGCGCCGCGGACCGGTGCTGCGCTCGCGGACCGCCCACACCTCGCCCTCGCGGCCCGGCCGGAGGTCGCCGTACCGGACGCCTTGCGGCGTGGCCGGTTCCGGCGTCAGCGCGGCGACTTCGCCGCCCTTGAGGGCATACACCCGCTGATCGGCCCAATGCGTGAAGACGACGACACCATCGACGGCGAGCCACGGCCGTCCGCCGTACTCGTGCACCCGGTTGCGGACGTTCCACGGCGCGGGCAGCACGTCCTCGACGCCGCCGCCGGGAAGCGCGCGCACGAGCGCGACGCGACCGCCTTCGGCAGGCCGCGCCTCCGCCCACCAGAGCGCGCCGTCGACCGCGGCGAGCCACTGCGCGCCGCCGCCGGCGGCCGCCGCGTCGGCGGCCGTGACGGGAGAGGTCCAGGTTCCATGAGGAGAGATGCGAGGCACCCGGAAAGCCTAACGAGGATCCGCTGCGTGTCCGGATCCGCACGCACCGCGCAGGAATCGCGCGCGAACTCCCCTCAACCCGGGGCGGCGGATGCCGATCATGCGTGCGTGGCCTAGGGTCGAAGACGCTATGTCACGCGTAATCCACGTCTTCCGCAAGCCCGACCGGTTCGTGGCCGGCACGGTCGGCGAGCCCGGCGACCGCACCTTCTACCTCCAGGCGACGGAGGACGTGCGGACGATCAGCGTCACGATCGAAAAACAACAGGTCGTCGTCCTCGCGGAGCGGCTCGGGTCGCTCCTGGAGGAGGTCGCCAGCCGGTTCGGGGCCGACGTGCCCGCACAGGCCCCCGACGACGAGGTCGACGTCGAGCCGCTCGCGGTGCCCGTCGAGGAGGAGTTCCGGGTCGGCACGATGGGGCTCGGCTGGGACGCCGACTCCGGCGCGGTCGTCGTGGAACTGCTCGCGATCACCGAGGGCGAAATCGACGAGACCGTCGTGCTCGACGACACCGAGGAGGGCCCGGACGCGGTCCGCGTGTTCCTCACCCCGGTCGCCGCCCGCGCCTTCGCCGAACGAGCCGACCGCGTCGTCAACGCCGGCCGCAAGCCGTGCCCGCTGTGCGGCGAACCGCTCGACCCGGCCGGGCACATCTGCCCGCGGCAGAACGGGTACCGGCGCGACGTCGACGTGACCGAGGACTGAGGGCGCCCGTGGCGAGCACTCCGCCGGGGCCAGCCGAGGAGGCCGCCCGCGATTTCGTCTCCCGCGGCCGCATCGACGTCGAGGGCAGGCTGGTCGACGCCTCCAACGTCACGCTGTTCTGCGCGATCGAACTCGACGGCGTCACCGGCCGCGTCGTGTACAAGCCGGTGTCGGGGGAGCGCCCGCTATGGGACTTCCCGGACGGCACCCTCGCCGGCCGCGAGGTCGCGACCGCGATGATCTCCGACGCCTGCGGCCTCGGCGCGATCCCGCCCACCGTGCTGCGCGACGGCCCGTTCGGGCCCGGCATGGTGCAGCTGTGGGTCGAGACCGACGAGGACGCCGAAGTCGTCGACGTCTGCCCGCCGGACGAGGTCCCCGAAGGCTGGCGCACCGTGCTGCACGCGCACGACCGGCTCGGCGAACCGGCGGTGCTCGTCCACGCCGACCACCCGGACCTGCGCGAACTGGCGGTCCTCGACATCGTCGTCAACAACACCGACCGCAAGGGCGGCCACCTGCTCGCCGCTTCCGACGGGCACGTCTACGGCGTGGACCACGGCATCTGCCTGCACACCGACCCGAAGCTGCGCACCGTGCTGTGGGGCTGGATCGGCGAGGAACTGCCCTCCGAAGCCGTCGAAAAGCTGCGGAAACTCCGGGCGGACCTCGACGGCCGTCTCGGCGCGGAACTCGGCGAACACCTGACCGCCTTCGAGATCCGGGCGCTTTCGCAGCGCACCGACTACCTGCTCGCCGAGGCGGTGTTCCCCGAGCCCGGCGACGACTGGCGCGCGATCCCCTGGCCGCTGTTCTGATGGCGGCCCTGATAGACGACGCTGCCCGCGCCCGCCTCGTCCACCGCTTCGGCCCGGCCGCGCAAGCGTGGTGCGACGCGCTGCCCGCACTGGTCGACCGGCTCTGCCGCCAATGGGGCCTCACCGTGTCCGAGGCCCGTCCCGGCAACACCGGCCGCACCCTGCTCTGCCGCGACGGTGAGGGCGTGCTGAAGGTGCTCAAGCTCTGCCCGGACCGCGCGATCGCGACCGCGGAGGCCACCGCGCTCGGCTCGTGGGCCGGACTGTCGCGGGTCGTGCAGATCCTCGACGCCGACCTCGACCACGGCGCCGTGCTGCTCGAAGGACTCGAACCAGGAGACACGTTCACCGAACGCGGCGCGGACGTTCCGTGGGACCAGATCGGCGAACTGCTCTCCGACGTGCACGGCGTCCCGGCCGCCGGGCCGTTCCCGACGCAGCTCGAACGCGTCCGGTTCATGTTCGGCCTCGCCGAGCAACGCCTGGCCGGGTCTCCGGCCGAAGCCCACCTGCCGCTGGAAACGCTGCGCACCGGGCTCGCCCGGTCCGAGAAACTGGCCGCCAGCGGTCCGATCGCGCTTGTGCACGGCGACCTGCATCCGGGCAACGTCCTGGACGCCGGGCCGGCGCGGGGCGCGGTCGCGATCGACCCGCGCCCGTGCGTCGGCGACCCGGCGTTCGACGCGGTCGACTGGGCAGTGCTGCCGATGGCCGACGGCGCGGCCGTGGAGGACGGGATCGCGAAACTCCCGCACCTGGACGGCGACCGGGTGCGCGCATGGTGCGTCGCGCTCGCACCGCTGGTGGCGATGGGCCCGCTCCGCCGCGGCGGGCCGACGCCGTTCACGGACGCCGTGCTGCGGATGGCGAGCTGAGCCCGTTCCGTCGCCGCGCGGAGAACAGCCGTCCCCGGCGTGGCGGCGGGACGCCTCGCCGCCACGGCGATAACGTGCCCGACCGTGCGCTATCACGACGTGCTGTCCGGCCCCCGCAAGCGGAAGATCCCGGAGGTCCCCGCCGAGCCCGGTCTCGTGGTCGAAGACCCGGCCAGCGGCTACTGCGGCGCGGTGGTGAAGATCGAGTACGGGAACGTCGTCCTCGAGGACGCCAAGGGCCGCCACCGGGTGTTCCCGCTCGCTCCCGCCGCGTTCCTGCTGGAGGGCAAACCGGTCACGCTCGTGCCGGTGAAGAAGGCCGCCGCCCCCGCCCGGCAGGTGTCGGCGTCCGGCTCGGTCCGCGTGCAGGGACTACAGGCGCGGGTCGCGCGCGACTCCCGGATCTGGGTCGAGGGCAAGCACGACGCCGAACTGGTCGAACGCGTCTGGGGGCACGACCTGCGCGTCGAGGGCGTCGTCGTGGAACCGCTCGACGGCGTCGACGTCCTCGCCGACCGGATCGCCGAGTTCGGCACCGGGCCCGGCCGCAGGCTCGGCGTGCTCGTCGACCACCTCGTGCCGGGCAGCAAGGAATCCCGGCTGGTCGGGCAGATCCGCGACGAGCAGGTGCTGGTCACCGGGCACCCGTACATCGACGTCTGGCAGGCGGTGAAACCGGCGTCGGTCGGCATCCGCGCCTGGCCGGAGATCCCGCGCGGCACCGAATGGAAGGCCGGCATCTGCGACGCGCTCGGCTGGGGCGAGCCGTACGAAGGATGGCAGCGCGTGCTCGCCGGGGTCCGCAGCTTCCGCGATCTCGAAACGCCGCTGATCGGCGCGGTGGAACGGCTCATCGACTTCGTGACCGAACCGGGCGACGACGCTCCGTAGTGTCCGGTTTGCCGGAAAAATCCAAGGTCACGCGTCGGTCACGTCGAGTAGTTTGCCCGGTGCGACACGACGCGATCTGAGAGCATGAGGGCATGGCAGCGGCTCTGATCTGGCTGATCATCGGCATCGTCCTGATGATCGCGGAGGTGATCTCCGGGGACTTCGTGCTGATCATGCTCGGCGTCGGCGCGTTGCTCGGAGCCGGCTCGGAAGCGCTCACCGGCAACATCTACATCGACGTCGCCGTCTTCGCGGTCAGTTCGGTCGGGCTGCTCGCACTGGCCCGCCCGGCGCTCAAACGCCGCTTCCTCGCCGGATCGGGCATCCCCACCGGCATCGACGCGCTGGTCGGTGTGCGGGCCGTGGTGGTGTCCACTGTGGACTATGATGCCGGGCAGGTGAAGATCGGCGGCGAGGTGTGGTCGGCGCGGGCGGTGCACGAGTCGCAGCCGCCGATCGCGCCGGGCACCAGCGTCACGGTCGTCGAGATCTCCGGCGCCACGGCCGTGGTGGACATCGTCTCGTGAAGCGCCGTCCGGGGAACAACGGTACTAGGTAAGGGGAAACGCTCTTGTCGACAATAGCGGTCGTCGTGGTCGCGCTGCTGGCCCTGTTCGTCGTCATCACCGTGGTCAAGGCGATCATGGTGGTGCCCCAGGCCCAGTCGGCGGTGATCGAGCGGCTCGGCCGGTTCCGCACGGTCGCCTCGCCCGGCCTGACCTTCCTCGTCCCCTTCCTGGACAAGGTCCGCGCGCGGATCGACCTGCGCGAACAGGTCGTCTCGTTCCCCCCGCAGCCGGTGATCACCGAGGACAACCTGACGGTGAACATCGACACCGTCGTCTACTTCCAGGTCACCGACTCCCGCGCCGCGGTCTACGAGATCTCCAACTACATCATCGGCGTCGAACAGCTCACCACCACCACGCTGCGCAACGTCGTCGGCGGCATGAGCCTGGAAGAGACCCTGACCTCCCGCGACTCGATCAACACCCAGCTGCGCGGCGTGCTCGACGAGGCCACCGGCCGCTGGGGCATCCGCGTCGCCCGCGTCGAGCTCAAAGCCATCGAGCCGCCCGCCTCCATCCAGGACTCGATGGAAAAACAGATGCGCGCCGACCGGGAGAAGCGCGCCATGATCCTCACCGCCGAAGGCCAGCGGGAATCCTCGATCAAGACCGCCGAGGGCCAGAAACAAAGCCAGATCCTCGCCGCCGAGGGCCAGAAACAGGCCGCGATCCTCGCCGCCGAAGCGGAACGCCAGTCCCGCATCCTGCGCGCCCAGGGCGAACGAGCCGCCCGCTACCTGCAGGCACAGGGCCAGGCGAAAGCCATCGAAAAAGTCTTCGCCGCGATCAAGGCCGGCCGCCCGACGCCGGAAGTCCTCGCCTACCAGTACCTGCAGACGCTGCCGCAGATGGCCCAGGGCGACGCGAACAAGGTCTGGATGATCCCCAGCGACTACGGCAAGGCCCTCGAAGGCTTCGCCCGCGCGCTCGGCGCTCCCGGCGACGACGGCGTGTTCCGCTACGAACCGCCGAAGGACGACGCCCCGGCCAAGCCGGACCTCGACGACGACGAGGTCGCCGGCTGGTTCGACACCAGCAGTGACCCGAAGGTCGCCGAAGCCGTCGCGGCCGCGGAAGCGGTGGCGCGCAAGGAGGTCGACGGGCCGCTGGGCGCGTCGGCGGAGCGCCGGGCGATCGGCGGGGCTTCGGCCGCCAAGCCCGAAGCGCCCGCGCCGGTCCAGGAAGAAGAGCCGCCCGCGCCGCCGGAGCGGCCGCAGCAGCCCGCCACTCCGCCGCCCGCTCAGCACCAGCAGTCGCTTCCCCAGCCGCATCCTCCGGCGGGGCCGCAGGGCGGGCCGTACCAGGCGCCGCCGCCGCAGCAGTTCGGCGGACCGCAGGGACCCGGGCCGGGAAGCGGCCCGTTCCCGCAGCAGGGCCCGTTCGGCGGACCCCAGGGCGGACCTCCGCCGCAGCGCTGACCGCGTCTTACCACGGGGCTGCCACTCCGGTTTCGGGGTGGCAGCCCGTTTTTGTGTCGGCTGTCGAATCCGGCGGCCCCCGATCGACGCACCAGTGAAAGCGCGAAGGAGGCACTGGAATGAGGACCCTGCACATCGGACTGCGGGTGACCGATCTCCCTCGGTCATTGGCGTTCTACACGGCGATCGGCTACGAGACCGTCGGCACCGTGCCCGAGACGCCGATCGGGCAGCTGACCATGCTCAAGCTGCCCGCCGACGAGTTCGCCACCGTCGAACTGGTGCACGACGGCAACCCGGTCGAGCGCGGCACCGACGTGAGCCACCTTGTCGTGCAGGTCGAGTCGATGGCCGACACTCTCGACGTGCTGGCCGCCCGCCGGATCGAACCGGTCACCCCGGCGCACGACCACGACGACGGCATGAAGACGGCGTTCATCGCCGACCCGGACGGTCGCCGGATCGAACTCGTTCAGTGGCCCGCAGGCCACGCCGACGGCATGACCGCCGCCGACTTTCCCGGGAAAAGGATTGAGAAATGAGCAGGACACCACTGCGGCTGTACATGTCCGTGTCGGTCGACGGGTACATCGCCGGACCGGACGACCGGCCTGGCCAGGAACTCGGTCGCGACGGATTTCGGCTGTTCAATTGGCTCGACCATCGGAAGGAAGGAGGCGTCAGCAAGCAGGTGTACGCCGAGGCCGAGGCGACCGGCGCGGTGATCTCCGGACGCCGGACGTTCGAGCTGGCCAAGCGGTGGCACGGCGACCACCACGACGGCGTCCCGATCCACGTGCTCACCCACCACGTCGACCCGGGCGACGAGCCGCCGGGCAGCGCGAAGTTCTACACCGACGTCGACGCGTGTGCCGACGAAGCCCGGGAAAATGCGGGGGACCGAGCCGTGCTGGTCCACGGCGCGGGAGCGGCACAGGCCCTGCTGGCAGCGGGCCAGCTCGACGAACTGGAACTCCACCTCATCCCGGTGCTGCTGGGCGAGGGACGGCGGCTGTTCGAACCGACCGGACTCGGCCAGGTCGAACTGGAGCCCGTGCGTCGGCTCGAAGGCCGCGGCGTCACCCACCTCCGTTACCGCGTGGTCCATCACGCCCGGTGAGTTAGCGGGTGTAGACGGTGAGATCGTCGATGTCGGCTTTGGAGCGGTCCGGCAGGGCTATTACGCACAACACCGTCACCACGACCGAAGCGACGATGTAGATCGAGATGGAGTAGGGCGTGCCGGTGGTGTGCAGGAGCCAGACCGCCAGCAGGGGTGCGGGGCCGCCTGCGAATACCGACGCCAGTTGGTAGCCCAGGCCTGCGCCGCCGTAGCGCAGATGCGTCGGAAAACTCTCGCCGATCAGCGCGGCCTGCGGGCCGTACTGCATCGAGTGCGCCACCAGGGACACGATGATCGCCAGGAAGATCATCGCGTGGCCGCTGTGGGTCAGCACGGTGAAGTAGGGGAACGCGATCACTCCGGTCAGCACCGCGCCGGTCAGGTAGACCTGTTTGCGGCCGATCCGGTCGGAGAGCTGGGAGAACAGCGGGATCAGCAGCAGTTCCGCCGCCGCACCGACGAGGACCGCGTTGAGCACGAAGGTTTTGCTGAATTCCGGTCGTTGCACGACGTAGAGCAGGACATAGCTGGTGAACAGGTAGAACGGCATCTGCTCGCTGAACCGCAATCCGGCCGACAGCAGGATTTCCCGCCAGTGGTGGCGGACGACGTCCTTGACCGGGGCTTTCGAGGTGCGTTTGGCCGCGACCGCGGCGGCGAACATCGGCGTTTCCAGGATGCGCAGCCGGATGACCAGGCCGATCGCCACCAGCACCAGGCTGAGCAGGAACGGGATCCGCCAGCCCCACGAGGAGAACGCCTCGGGAGACAGCGTCGCGGACAGCAGGGTCATCCCGCCGGTGCCCAGCACGAGACCGACCGGGACGCCGACCTGCGCGAAACTCGCCAGCAGCCCGCGCCGGCGCTGGTCGCCCCATTCCATCGCCAGCAGCACCGATCCGCTCCACTCGCCGCCGATCGCGATGCCTTGCACGAGGCGCAGCAGGACGAGGATAAGCGGTGCCGCGACGCCGATCGTCGCGGCACCGGGCAGCACGCCGACCACTGCCGACGACAAGCCCATCAGCAGGAGCGTCACGATCAGCGTCGCCTTGCGGCCGAGCCGGTCGCCCCAATGGCCGAAGATCGCCGCGCCGACCGGACGGGCCGCGAAACCGACCGCGTAGGTGGCGAACGACTGCATGACCCCGGCGTAGGAGGACGACGCGGGGAAGAACAGATGGGGAAAGACCAACGCGGCGGCGGTGTTGTAGAGGAAGAAGTCGTACCACTCGATGGTGGTGCCGATCGAACCGGCCAGGGCCGCCCGGCGTACCTGCACCCGGCGGTCGCCGGAGGAAGCTTGGACTGACTGGGTGACCTCGTTGTCGCCTAGAGTCATGGTCGTGCACCTCTCGTGACGGTCGTCACACTACAGTGTGAACGACCGGCAGAGGTTTGACGATTCCTGACGCCTGCTCCGGACGGGTTGTTTCCGCCCGCCCGGCACGCCGGATGGACCCGGATCGGGCGCCGCGCGGCCGGGACGCGCGACTACCATCACAGCCGTGACCGAGGACAAGCCGCTGCGCGCCGACGCGCGGCGAAACCGCGCCAAGGTGCTCGAAGCCGCCGAGACCGTGTTCGCGGCGAAGGGCACCGGCGCGCCGACCGAGGAGGTCGCCCGCGAGGCCGGCGTCGGCATCGGCACGGTGTTCCGGCACTTCCCGACGAAAGAGGCGCTGCTGGAAGCCGTGCTCTACGCGCGGCTGCACCGGTTCGTCGACGAGGCGGACGCCGTGGTCGCGCAGAACGCCGATGACGCCGGGGCCGCGTTCTTCACCTTCCTCACCAGCTGGATCGAGATGTCCAGCGCGAAAAACGCCTACTTCGAGGCGCTCACCTCCGCCGGAGTGTGCGTCCCCAGCACGGGCTCGGTGATCGGGGAGCGGCTGCGCGAATCGCTCGGTGTGCTGCTGCGGCGCGCCCAGGACAGTGGTGCGGTGCGACGCGACGTCACCACCGCCGAGCTGATCCCGGTGATCATCGGCACGGCGAAGGCGGCCGAGCACGTCGGGGCCGATCGCGAACTGCGCGACCGCACCATCGCGATCCTGTTCGACGGCCTCCGCACCTGAGTCAGCGAAGCACGGCGGCCAGCAGGTCGGTGCCCAGCGAGGGCAGCTGCGGCAAAGCGAGCGAATAGCGGACGTACCGGCCTTGCCGGGTGGCGGTGAGCAGGCCCGCCCGGCGCAGGACCGCGAGGTGCCGGGACACCTCCGGGGCGGACAAATCCCAGTTGTGCGCGAGTTCGCTGGTGGTGTGCGGGCTGCGCGCCAGCGTGCGGACGAGGCGCAGTCGCACCGGATGGGCGAGCGCGTCGAGCCGCAGTTCCACCGTTTCCAGCGGCACCGGCGCGGCCGCGTCGGCGACGGGGTACTGCACCACCGGCAGCCAGCCTGCCGCGTGCACGACGATCAGGTGCGGGCTGCCGAAGACGCTCGGGATGAACGTGACGCCTTTTTGGCCGGAGGTCGCCTTGTCCTGCAGCTTGTCCACGACGATCCGGGAGCCGTCCTCAGACAATGCGACCGCGCGGGAAACCCCGTCGAGTGCCGCGCGGATTCCCTTGTGCCGCACCAGTTCTTGTTTGTGCCGCAGATCCGCGGCGAGCTGAGGTTCGAGTCCGGCCCACGCGTTGTCGAAGAACGCTTCGGCGCGTTGTTCGAGGGTGTCGCGGACGCGGGCTCGTGTGGCGGCGGGGTCCGTCAGCAGGGATTCGGCGAATGCTTCCTGCCGAGGGCCGCGTGCCTGCGCTAGGTCGAGGGCGCGCTCGCGCGAGTCCGGGTCGGCGAGCGGAGAGCGGGTCGCGATCCGGGTGCTGCCGCAGGTCGAGACGAGCGCGGCGGTGGCGTACGTTTCGTGGTCGATCGCGTCGACCTCGCCCAGCTCCTCGGCGAGAGTCGGGCGCGGACGCCCGGGCAGCAGGAAGTCCGCTTGCGAGGACCGCCAGAGGGAGTCGGCCTCCCGCACCCGTTCGGCCAGTTCGGGCCGCATCCCGGCCCAGACTTCGCCCGCCCACGCGGCGAACCGCGGATGGTGTCCCGGCTCGGCCAGCACGTGCAGCATCGCGGTCAGCTCCGCGAGCGGCGACGCGGCGAACCGCACCTGCTCGGCCGGCACTCCGGCGATGTCGATCCTCAACGGCACCGCACCAGCATCGCCGATCGACCGGCCCGGACCTTCGCCGGTTGACGGAAACTGCGAATCGGCGTGCTCCGCCCGAGGTCCGCGCAGCAGTGTCGGGCACCATGACCATCAAGATCCGGCCGAGCTCGCTGATCCGTGTCCCCGGCGGCCCGCGCTACGCGGCCGCCACGGCCATCGATGCTCTCGGCACCGGCCTGTTGCGCCCGTTTCTCCTGATCTACGGCGTAACCGTGCTCGGCCTGTCCGCACCCGCGACCGGTGCCGCCATGACAGCGGGCGTCGTGGTCGGGCTCGGCTGCATGCCGTTCGTGGGGCGATGGCTCGAACGAGGCGCGCGCACCACTGTGGTGGCCGCTTCGATGCTGGTGCGCGCGGTCGGTGTCGTGCTTCTGCTGGCCGCGCCGCCGGGGGAGATGTGGCCGTTCGTCGGTGCCGCGATTCTTCTCTCCGCGGGGAACCAGGCTTGGCCGGCAGCGCACGCGGCACTCGTCGCGACGCTCGCCGAAGGCAGGGAACGCGACGCCGTCCTCGCTGCCGGTCGCTCCCTCCGCAATGCCGCGCTCGGCATCGGCGCGCTGCTCGCGACCGCGTGCCTCACTGGCGGCTCGAATGCGTTGCGGGCCACGGCGATCGGCACCGGGATCGCGTATCTGATCGCCGCTGTCCTGGCGTGGTCAGTCCACTTGCGAGCGCCGGTCGCCATGGCGGAACAGGCCGCGGAGCGTGCACCGCGGATGGGTGCGCTGCTGGCGGCGAATGTCGTCTACGCGTTCTGCCTCAACGTCCCGGAGATCGCGTTGCCGTTGGTGCTGACCGCGTACCTGCACGCGTCCCCGGTGTGGTCGGCGGCGATCTTCGTGGCCAACACCGTGCTTGTGGTCGCCCTGCAAGTGCCGGTCACCGTGTTGCTGTCGCGGGTTTCCCGGCGGACCGCACTGGCAGGCGGCGGAGTCGTGCTGGCGTTGTCGTATCTCGGCTTTCTCGCGGCGACCTTGCTCGGACCCGGCTGGGCGGCGCCCGCGATCGCCGCGGTCTCGGTGGTCTGCACCATCGGCGAGATCATCTACGCGGGCAGCGCCACGGCGTTCGTCATGGCCCTGGCGCCCGCGCGCCTGCTCGGACGGGCGGTGGCCCGCTTCGAACTGTCGACCGGCGTCGGGCTGGCGGTTTCCCCGGCGGTGCTCACCGCGCTCGCGCCGCTCGGCCCCTGCGCGCTCTGGGGAGGCCTCGCCGGAGCTACGCTGTTGTCCGCGGGCGCCGTCGCGAGCGGCGGGGGAGCCGGGCCTAAACTGAGCTGATGACCAACCGCTTAGTCTGTATTGGCGATTCGTTCACCGAAGGTGTCGGGGACGATGATCCGTCCGCGCGCAACGGGGTGCGCGGCTGGGCCGACCGGGTCGCCGAGGTGCTGGCCGCCGGGGATCCCGGGTTCCAGTACGCCAATCTGGCGGTGCGCGGGAAGCTCCTGCCGCAGGTGCTGAACGAGCAGATCGAACCGGCCCTGGCGATGAAGCCGGACGTCGTCACCGTCTACGCGGGCGGCAACGACCTGATGCGGCCGCGGGTCGACGTCGACAGCCTCGCCGGCTCGTATGAGCGCGCGGTGGCCCGGTTCCGCGCGGCCGGCGCTCAGGTGCTGCTTTTCACCGGCGTCGACGGCGTGGAAGACGCGCTGTTCCGGCAGATCCGCGGGCGGGTCGCGATCTACAACGAGCACGTGCGCGGCATCGCGGCCCGGCACGAGACGCTGCTGGTGGACATGTGGTCGATGCGCCAGCTGCGCGACCGTCGCATGTGGTCCCCGGACCGCCTGCACCTCAACGCGGCCGGGCACACCGAAATCGCCATCGCCGTCCTCGACGCGCTCGGAGTGCCGCACAGCCTCGCGCACGCCGCGCTGGGTCCGCGGCCCCGCCTGTCGACGCGGGAACAGCGCGGGGCGAACCTCCGCTGGGGCCGGGAACACGCGCTGCCGTGGATCGGCCGCCGCCTGCGCGGCGAGTCCTCCGGCGACACGGTCGCGCCGAAATACCCGGAGCTGCAGCCGTTCGAGAAGACCGCTGGCTGACCCGCGGCCTAACCCGCGAGCTGCCGCGCGCGATGGTCGGCGACGTTGACCCGCGTGCCGCAGCGAGTGGAACAAAAGCGCCGGCGCCCGTTGCGCGACGTGTCCACGAACGCGATGCCGCACCCTTCGCGCGCACAGACGCCGAGGCGGTGCGGCTCCTCGCACACGAGATGCGCGAGCCCGCCCGCGGTGTAGGCGTAGAACCTCTCGACCACGCCCGCGCCTTCGCTGGAGTAATGCAGGTGCGGCGCTTTTCCGTCGTGGCTGGCGATGTTCGGCCGGCACGCGGCGACGGCGAGCAGCTCGTTCAGGAGATCGATCCGTTCGGCGGTCGTCTCCGCGACGAACACCCGGTGCAGCCGCCGCCCCCACTCGAGAATCCGTGCCGCCTCTTCCGCGGTGATGCGCGGCAGCACCATGTCGCGCGCCTGCCCCGCGGCCCGCACCTCGGCGGCCGTGACGTCGTCGCGCTGCGCAAGGGTGGCCAGGTCGGCGGCTACTTGCGCGCCCGCGCCACCGTAAGGGTTGAAGTGCACTCGGTCATTACAGCACGATCTGTCTTCCGGGGAAAGCCCGGCCGGAAATACCTCTCCGGAAAATAAGATTGACGCACCGCTCGCGGGTGAGCGAAGATGAATGCACAACAGCGAATGAAGGAGCGGTCATGACGAACATGCGGAAGCGGGAGATGCGAGGCCACTATCCGGCCGCGGTCCGCGCTGCCCAGTGTTCGCTGGCCTATCAGCGCCAATCCTGCCGAAAAGGCGGGTTCCACGGCGGTATTCGCTCCCTGACCTGACGCGGCAGTCGCCGCACGCAGGGAGCCGCCCGTCGGGAAACCGATCCGGGCGGCTCTTTTCGTCAGGGCCTCCGAACGCCATTGATTTCGATCGCCGCAATTTATTGTCGCGACGGTATTTTCCTGCTGCCCATTTCGCGATGGGCGTGGTTCGTTGACAACTGCACAACTGAGCAAGACATTTCCGAGACTCGTCCCCGTCGCCTCGCCCGCGGCCAGGACGAGCGCCGGGCCCGGCAGCCACGCGCTCGCCGGGCCGGCACGGTGAAGACGGGGCGGTGGCGGCCCCACCCGGCTGTAACCCGGGCGCCTGTTAAGGCAGTGAGGGTTCGACTCCCTCCTTCACCACCGCGCCCTGACCAGGGCGTGTCCTGCGGTCGTGGTGAACTCGGCGGACACGTCGGTCTTCCAAACCGAAGAAGAGGGTTCGATGCCCTCCGGCCGTTCGCGGTCCGGCGCCGTGCCGGACGCACACCCTTGTAGCTCAGCGGGAGAGAGCGCCGCACTACGAATGCGGAGGTCCCAGGTTCGATTCCTGGCAGGGGTACGGGCCCGGCGCCGAGGGGGCGCCGGGGCCTTCCACCACGCGGGCCCGGCCCGCATCCCGGATGCGAGGGGCATCGGCGACCCCGCCTGGTTCGGGACCAGTAGACACCGCGTTCGACCCGCGGGCATCCGACTCGCTAGGCCAGTTCCCGGTTGGTGTAACCGGCAGCATCGCGGATTTTGGATCCGCGGGCCCAGGTTCGAATCCTGGACCGGGAGCCGATGCCCGTTCGTCCAACTGGCAGGACGCCGCGCTCTGGACGCGGAAACCGAGGTTCGAACCCTCGACGGGCAGCACAACCCCGCATCGCCGCGGGCCGTTAGCTCAATCGCGCAGAGCAGCCGGCTTTTACCCGGCGGGTTCAGGGTTCGAGTCCCTGGCGGCCCACTCTCGAACCCCAGGTCGCCGGGGTCGGCGACCTGGGGTTTTGTGCTGTCCGGGCGAGTTTCTCCCAGGCTTGGACTGTCCATTGTGGTCTGATGCGAGTCCGAGAGCGCGGGCGCGGCGCACGGCGGTTCGCCGGGGGATCGCCGACGCGAGTTTCCGTGCGGCGTCGGCGGCGACTTCCTGGGGGACGTTGGCGTAGAGGTCCATGGTGACCTTGATCGACGAGTGGCGGAGGATGTGCTGGATCACCTTCATGTCCACTCCGGCGGCAAGCATGAGCGTCGCCGCTCCGTGGAGGGTGAACGGGGGCAAGTCGGCTGCCTGGATCAGATCGGTGAACTCGTCCGAGACGTCCGCGGGATGCAGCGGACTGCCGTCGGGGCAGGTGAAGACGAGGTCGTGATCCTGCCAGCGGCTGCCGAGGCATGCCTTGGCCTCGTCCTGACGCGCCAGGTGCTGCTGCGCTCAGTCAGCTCATGCTGGCTGATGGCGAGATTGTCGACTTCGTCGTGACTGAAGGTCTGGTCCAGGCCGTAGAGGTAGCGGGCCAGAAGGAGGTCGGGGTGGATTTGGGCGTGTTCGCTGTGGAAGGCACCGACCGCGATCACGAAGGGAACGCCTTCGACGTGTGGCAATTGCCAGTAGGCACGGCCCTTCTCGGCACCGTGCGCCAGTTTGCGGCGGAGAGCCTTGTCGAGCTGGAAGACGAACTCCTCATCGGCAGTTCCCGGGTCGTTTTTGAATTATGATCCTACTGTCACGACGGGTTCGGATGTCGATCGGCATACAATGGTGCCGATGCCCGGGTTGTCGGGCTGTCGATGCGAGGCAGGAGCGTGCGGGTGGCCCGGTACGGCAAGGAGCACAAGGAGGCGACGAGGCAGCGGATCGTCGAGACCGCGGCTCGTCGGTTCAAGCGGGACGGGATCGACGGTGCGGGGATCGCGACGTTGATGGGGGACGCCGGTCTGACGAACGGCGCGTTCTATGCGCATTTCGAGTCGAAGGACGATCTGGTCGCCACCGTGGTCGGGGAGCAGTTGAGTCGTCAGGCGGCGAATTTCGCCGAGTTGCCGGCGGGGCGGGCGGGGCTGGAGGAGTTCGTGCGCGGGTATCTTTCGCGCGAGCATCGGGATCACCGCGATGCCGGGTGCCCCTCGGCCGCGCTGCTGGACGAGATCGGTCGTTGTGCCGCGCCTGCGCGGAAGGCGTATACGAAGGGCGCCAAGGCGATCCTGGACGAGATCTGCATTCGTCTCGCTCCGGAGGATCCGGGGTCGGCGCGGGGGAAGGCGTTCACTCTGTACGCGATGTTGGTCGGGACGATGCAGCTGGCTCGGGCGGTGTCGGATCCGAGACTGTCGAAGGCGGTTCTGGAGGAAGGCGCCGAGAACGCGCTCGCGTTGATCGCGGCCGCCTGACCGATCCTGACGCGCTGATCGGGGCGAGCATTGTCACGCCGCATTGGTATTACGATCGTACTATGATGTAGTTGCCGGGACGGTCCGGCGTGACCGGGGCGGCGGCTCAGGAGGATGACATGAAGGCTTTCGTGGTCGACCGGTACGGCAAGGACGGTCCGCGTGCCGCCGAGGTGCCCGAGCCTGTCCCAGGGCGGGCCGATGTCCTGGTCCGGGTGCGTGCGGCGAGCGTCAATCCGCTGGACAGGATGGTCCGCGACGGCGAGTTCAAGCGGCTGGTCAAGTACAAGCCGCCGTTCGTGCTCGGCCATGACCTCGCGGGCGTGGTCGCCGCGGTCGGCGCCGGCGTGCGGGACTTCGCGGTCGGCGACGAGGTGTACGCGCGCCCGCGGGATCTCCGGATCGGGACGTTCGCCGAGTTCATCGCGGTCGACGAGGACGACGTCGCGCTCAAGCCGGAGTCGCTGACGTTCGAGGAGGCGGCGGCGGTGCCGCTGGTCGCCTTGGCGGCGTGGCAGATTCTGGTGGAGCGCGCACAGGTGCGGCCGGGCGACAAGGTGCTGGTGCATGCCGGGGCAGGTGGTCTTGGTTCGACGGTGATCCAGCTGGGCAAGCATCTCGGCGCTCTCGTGGCGACCACTGCGGGAGCGGCGTCCGGCGAGCTGGTGAGGAGTCTCGGGGCGGATGTCGTCATCGACTACGCCAAGCAGGATTTCTCCGAGGTGCTGTCCGGGTACGACCTCGTCGTCGACTCTCTCGGGGGACGGAATCTGGGGAAGTCCCTCACGGTGCTGAAGCCCGGCGGGCTCGCGATCGGGGTGTCCGGGCCGCCGGACGCGGGGTTCGCCCGGCAGGTCGGTGCGCCGGCGCCGTTGGGGCTGGTGATGAGCTTGCTCAGTCGCAAGGTGCGGAAGCGGGCGAGGGCGCGCGGGGTGCGGTACGAGTTCTTCTTCATGCGGGCCAGCGGTGCGCAGTTGCGCGAACTCGGTGCCCTGTACGACGCGGGCGTGCTGCGGCCGGTGCTCGACAGCACGTTCCTGTTCGAAAAGACCTCCGAGGCGATGGCCTATGTCGAGCAGGGGCGCTCGAGAGCCGGGAAGGTCGTCGTCACGATGAAAGACGAGCCCGCTGCGGAGTGACGGCCGGGAGGTTTCGTCATGGTTCAAGCCGGCCGTATTAAATTACGGCCATAAGGTAAGCGAGCGCAATGCCATCAGGTGAGGTCGGATGAAAGCGACACAGAGCATGAAGTGGATCGACGTGCCCACCCGCACGGTCGAAGTCGGCGTGGTCCCGTTCGCGTACCGGGAGTTCGGTCCGGCCGACGGGGTTCCGGTGGTGTTCCTGCACCACCTGATGGCCGTCTTGGACGACTGGGACCCGCTGGTCATGGACGGCATCGCCGCCCGGCGCCGGGTGATCGCGTTCGACAACCGCGGGGTCGGCGGGTCCGGCGGGTCGGCGCCGCACAGCGTCGAGGAGATGGGCCGCGACGCTGTCGCCTTCATTCGGGCGCTGGGGCTGGAGAAGGTCGACCTCCTCGGGTTCTCGCTTGGCGGCGGGGTGGCGCAAATGGTGGCCTTGCAGGCTCCGGAACTGGTGCGCCGGATGGTCCTGGCGGGAACCGGTCCGCGCGGAGGCGGCGGCATCGAGGAGATCACCAAGGTCGCGGTCGGGGCGTATGTCAAGGCCGCGCTCACGGTGAAAGACGCGAGGACGTTCCTGTTCTTCCCGCGCGACGCCGAGGGCAAGCGGGCCGCGAAGGACTACCTGGCCCGGCTCAAGGAGCGCACCCGCAGCCGGGACAAGCGGATCTCGCCGCAGGCCCGCCGCGCGCAGTTGAAGGCTATCCGGGCAGCGGGGCTGAGCGAACCGGACGACCTCTCGGTGATCACGCGGCCGGTCTTCGTCGTCAACGGCGATCACGACCTGATGGTCTCGAGCAGTCTCTCGGCCGACCTGGCCCGCCGGATCCCGAACGCCCGGCTGAAGATCTACTCGAACGCCGGGCACGGCGGCATCTTCCAGCACCACCAGGAGTTCGTCCCTGAAGTGCTCAAATTCCTCGAAGGCTGAGATGACCGGCAGTTCGACCGTCTGGGCATTGATCGGCTCTGAGGTGCTCGGTCAGGGGTGCGGGTGAGTCGGCGACCTCATTCCGGTCACGCGCAAGCACCAGCAGCGTCGGGGGTGCCCGAGGGGCTTCGGCTCCAGCGGCTCTCCAGTGCGGGGAGCCACTGACCGCGGAGGTCAACGAGTGGACCGAACAGGCGCTCGGCCTGCAGGTGCACGACTACGGGCAAACCGAACTCGGCATGGCGCTCGGGTTTCCGCACCACCCGGACCTGACGGTTCCGGTGGCGCCGCAGACCATGGGCGTCGCGCTGCCCGGCTGGTCGGTCACCGTCCTGAAGGAAGGCGCTAGCATCCCCGCGGAAGTCGGGGAAACCGGGCTGCTCGCCGTTGGCATCGCCGACAGCCCCTTGATGACCTTCACCGGTTACGCCGCGGGCCGTTCGTCGGCCGACCGGTTCACCGCGGACGGTGCCTACTACCTCACCGGGGACCTCCCGGTCCGCAACGCCACGGCACGCTGCGGTTCTCCTCCCGCGACGACGACGTGATCATCATGGCCGGGTACCGCATCGGGCCGTTCGACATCGAGTCGGTGCTCGCGCAGCACGAGGCGATCGAGGAGAGCGCGGTCGTCGCCGGACCCGATCCGGTGCGCGGCGCGTTCGTCGTCCTGCGCTCCGGTCTCACGGATTCACGGCGCACACGCCTATCCGCGGCGGGTGCACGTCGTGGATACGCCTGCCGAAGACCCCGAGCGGGAAGATCCGCCGGGCCGAGTTGCGCACGGTCTCCGCGCTGCTCCGCCAGATCGAGCGCAGCCCGCTGCCCGTGGTGGCGGCACTGCACGGCCACGCGGTCGCGTGCGATGCGGTGGTCGCCGAAACCGGCACCCTGATCGGCGACGGCCACATCCGCAACCAGCTCGTCCCCGGCACCGGGTCGGCGGTGCGGATCCGGCGCAAACTGGGCGACGCGCTCGGCCGTTGCCTGACCCTCACCGGCGAACTCCTTCCCGCGGAACGCCTCTTCGCAACGGGCTGGCTGCACACGATCACCGAAGCCGGTCACAGTGCCGACGAGGGGCAACGCGTCGCGGAAACCCTTGCCAGAGCGGCAAATCCCGCCAAAGTCGCGCTGAAGACGATGCGCGGAGCTGGACGAGACACCGTCCACAGAGGACGCACTGCAACGGGAGCTGGAGATCTTCGGCCGGTACTGGGCCGAACACGATGTCCCGCGCGATGGCCCACCGCTTCGCCGCCGAGGACGCCGCGGTCGTGATCGGCGAGATCAACGAGACCGCCGGCGCGGAACTCGCCGCCGAACTGACCAACGGCTACGGCGTGCCCGCTCGCGCCCTGGACGTGACGCGCTCAGCCGACGCCGACTGGCACGCTGTCGTCGACACCAGCCTGTCCGCCGCGTTCTACTGCATCCAGGCCGTGCTGCCGTTCATGCGCGAACGCCGCTACGGCCGCGTCCTGTCCTTCTCCTCGATGAGCTGGCGCGGCAACTTCGGACAGGCCGACTACGTCGCCGCCAAAGCAGGCATTGCCGGACTGACCCGGACCACCGCGCTGGAAGGCGCCCGCCACGGCATCACCGCGAACGCCATCGCTCCCGGTCTCATCGAAACCCCGATGCTGCCCTGCTGACTGACTCGGTTCCCAGCGCGGCCGGGCAGGGGACGCGTCGTCGCCGGCGGGTACGCGCAATTCCCGATACGTCATCGCAAGATTGGTGATCGTCATGATGACGGCACCGCACAGAGGGGTCCGCCGTGGCGTCCCGAGGCATGGCCGGCATCGTCGAAGATCGATGCGAGGTAGGTCTCCCGAAGACACGCCACCCTGTGTCCGGCGACGTCCGCCCGGGCGACGACGTGGATGACGGGCCTGGCCGGCGCGGCGTCCGCATGCTCAGGGCAGTCAATCCCGAGGACGTGACGGCGGACGGCGAGTGTCGCGCACGCGTCCCCGAGCGTCAGGTCTGTAGTCCGCAACAGATGATCGACGCAGTAGGGCAAGCGTGCACCTAGGACAATGGCGTGGGTCACCGCCAGTACTCGGCCCCGTTCGGTGACCAGGCGAGCGACCCGCTGCCGGACCCGGGCACACGGCCGTGCGGCCAGGATCGCCCGGTCCTCCTCGGAGATGACCGTGGACGTGCGGGAAACGAGGACCGCCCGCACCGGAGCACCCTGCCACGCCGAGATCATCGGCACGACCCGGTCGACCGCGCCGAGCAACCGCGCGAACCGGGCCCGTTGGGCCTCGAACGCTTGCGCAGGAGCCGTTTCCAGCGTGTTCAGCACGACATATCACTCCAAGCGAACTCGAACGCGCCTTGGCCCTGTCGGACAATCCAGCGTCCACTATGGACATTCCCGGCCCGGTCATTCGGTTCGGGCCCAGCCGCCGAATCGGAAGTGCGGTCACGGGAGCTTGTCGTCACGGCGCGATTCAGCCGCGCTCGGCCTCGATGATCGAGAGCGGGCCTCGGGTCGGGACGACCCGGGTGACCCGGAGACCTGCCTGGTCGAGCAGGGCGTGGAACTGGGCTTCGGTGCGTTCGCGTCCTGTCAGCAGGAAGGCCATGACGATGTCGAGAACCTTGCTGTAGCTGGGCTCGTTGCCGACGGGGACCACGGTGTCGAACACCAGGACGCGTCCGCCTTGGTTCAAGGCCTCGCGAGAGTTCCTGAGGATGCGCACGCAGTGTTCGTCGCTCCAGTCGTGGAGGATGTAGGTGAGCACGTGGAGGTCGCCGGAAGGCACGGATTCGAAGAAGTCGCCCGTGGCCAGCTGCCAGCAGCTGGGGTCGAGATCGCCGAGGCAGTGATCGGCGAGGACATGCTCGCGGTCGAACAGCACGCCGGTGAGCCCCGGGTTGCGAAGGAGGATGTCCTTGAGGAACCCGCCCTTGCCGCCCCCGATGTCGACGACCACGCCGGAGTCCGGGAAAGCGTAGCCGGCGAGGGCGAGTTTGCGTGTCGCGTCGGAGAAACTGCCCATATTGCCGTGGAACTCGGCGCCTGCATCGGGGTCTTGGGCGAGGTAGTCGAAGAAAGGCATCGCGAAGACGCGGTCGAAAGCCGGCTGGCCGTCCTTGACGGAGGTCACTAGTTCGAATGCCGCGAACCAGTGGGTCCGCATCGTGCTCATGATGACACCACCCCGCGCCGAGGACGGCGCGTCGGACCGCAACGCGTCGGAGAGTTCGGTCATCTCGAATCGTTGCTGGTCGTCCTCGCGGAATATGCCCCGGGTCGCGAGAAGGCGCAGCACCCGGTAGAGCATGCCGGCATCGGCTCCGGTGGCGGCGGCGAGGTCGGTCGCGGAGCGCGGCTGGCCGTCGAAGTGATCGGCGACGCCGAGAAGCGCCGCCGAGCGCAAAGCTGCTGCGTACGTGTAGCTCATCGACTCGGAAATGACGGCGGTCGCGGCTATCTCGCTGGCGGGCGTGGGGGCTGACTCGGCGATGGCCATTGCTGTCCTCCTGCCTGTTCAGGCGTCGTGTCGAGCGGACTCAGAAACGCCGCGGTGGAGCCGGGCGGCGGAAGCGGCCGGGGCACTGTCCAGGACGGGCGCTGGTTCAGTTCGGTGACGGCGAAGCCCGCTACCTGCCGGTAGCGACCAGTCGCCTGGCTGAGCTCTTCGGCGGTCAGCACGTCCTCGATGCGGGCGAAGCCGGTGGGTGCTCGCTGCTCGACCAGAGCCATGACTCGTTCGGGGCCCAAGTCGCGGTTGGCGAGAATCAGATCAGTGGTCGGTGGTCGCCGCGCGGCCTCGTAGGAGCGCAGCCCCGCTCGCGGGTCTTTGTCGGACGCCAGGCACCACGCCAGGACCCGGGCGTCGAGGATGGCCTGCGAGGCACCGTTCGATCCGACGGGATACGTGGGATGGGCGGCGTCGCCGAGGAGGGTCACCGCTCCCTCGCCCCAGCGGGGCAGTGGGTCGCGGTCGACCATGGGGTACTCGAAGATTTCGGCGGTGGCCTCGATCAGCGCGGGGACGTCGAGCCAGTCGAACCGCCACTCGGCGAAGGCAGGCAGGACGTCGTCGCGGCTGCCGCGGCGGCGCCAGTCCGCCGGGGCGCGTCCCGGTGCGGCGTCCTTGATCTCGGCGACCCAGTTCACCAGAGCGCGCCCACGGGCTTGCGCCTCAGGCGAGATCGGGTAGGCGACGAACTTCGCACTGAGATTGCTGCCCGCCATGATCATCGTGCGGCCATTCAGGAAGGATCCGCGCTCCGCGACCCCTCGCCACATCCGGATGCCGTTCCACAGCGGCGGCCCCTCGCCGGGGTGCAGCTGGCGGCGGACCGCCGAGTTGATGCCGTCGGCGCCGACCAGGACGTCGGCGAAGGCGATCTCGCGGGTTCCGCGGCGGTGCCGGAGAGTCACCCTGACCCCGCCCGGGTCCTGGTCGAAGCGCTCGACCGCCACGCCGCTGCGGACCGCCTCCGCACCCGTGCACTGGCGCACGGCGTCGAGCAGGAGCCGCTGGAGTCGCCCCCGGTGGATCGAGTACTGGGGCCAGCGGTAACCGGCGGCCGCCCCGCGCGGCTCGGCCCAGATCCGGCTGCCGAAGCGATCGTGGTAGACGAGCTCGGCAGTGGGGACGCCAGACGCCGCGAGAGCGTCCGCGAGGCCGAGTTCCGTCAGTTCCCGGACAGCGTGCGGCAGCACATTGATACCGACACCGAGAGGCCGGAGTTCGCGGGCGGCATCGACGCAGGCGGCCTCGATGCCGGCCGCCTCCAGGCTGAGCATCGTCGCGAGCCCGCCGATACCGGCCCCCGCAACCAGCACGCGCACTTTCCTCACCTCGAAGGCACAGGAAGGGTGAATGTCTCGTGGACTACGGCAGCGGGCCCGGTCGCCGTGGAAATGATCGAACGCCGCCATGGTCGTTGTTCTTGCGATTCGTCGAAACAGGAAGCGACGACCCGACGGAATACCGGAACCTCATGGCGATGGAGGAGCGCCCCGAGCGGCGTGTCGCTGGTCGTGAGGCCGTGGCGGACCTCGCTCGGAAGGTGTTGGGGCGCGAGGACGCACGTGGCGTCGACGTACACGAACCCGGTCAGCCGGCCCCGCAACCGGACCGAGCGGTTGATCGCACCAGCGCAGACCCCGGGGAACAGCCCCTGCAATTCAGCAACCAACCCAACGTCATCCGATGGCACCAATTCGGCCGCGAACGACTCTTCATAAACAGCCTGCAATAAAAGCGTCGCATGCCCGTCACTGTTTCTCAGGCACCTGTGCAACAAACCAAGGATCTCATGCTCGGTCGCGTCATGTGCCGTCGAGAGGCTCACGCGAAATCACCTCCGCGTCCCGTCGAGATGATCGCGGGAACTCCGCTTCTCCCGGAACGTTGCTGCCTCGAATGCCAAGTGTCCCTTCTTCGATGCCTACCGTCGATCGGACGTTCGCATGAAGCACGTAACCCCACGGGCGTAAATTTTGGGATTGAGGACATTACTTCCTGTTGCCGGGCGGCCGATGGCCAGATCGTCGCCTAGATCGACTCGGTCGCCGATTTCTGCGCATTTGCGTAGAGTATCGCTGCCGGGAAGTGAATATTCCAGAACAGGGGCCGCCCAAGCCGTGTGAGCCCACAGGAAACGGCGGAGATCCCGTTGCGTGGAGACATACACGGCGGGTTCGGCGAGCAGACCATGGAAACGGACCGGCAGCAATGCCGAGACCGCGCCATGGCTGCACTCTTCTGCCCGGGTATCGTGCAGCCGGGATCAAGGATGGGGATGACTTCCTCGTGGTCATGATCCACCCGGATCGGATCGTCTCCCCAGGATCGGTGTTTCCGGCCCGATATGCCGGGTGCCCGGATTCTGATGCTGGCAGCAGGTGCTGCTGATCTCCACAGCCAAACTCGCCCGGCACTGACCGCGCGCCAGGCCCAAAGCCAGCCGTGTCGACCGGTTGGAGACCACGTACGGCGCGTCTGTTGCAGGTGATCGGCGGCTAGACATCGGGTCGGCGGAATAGCACAAGTGTTGGCAGCGACAGACTCGCGCGAACTCGACGCGTTAGATCGCCGTCACGTAGACGAGCGCGAGATCCCTAAGGCAGGCATTTCGATAGTGACAGGCCCGCGGTTGTCGGCCCGCTCAAGCGTACGGTCGAGATCAGCGGGCTTTGCGGTGGCGGCCGTGATGCTGTCGTTCAGACCTTCGACTTCGCGGAGCCAGCCGTTGAGGCTGGCCTCGCGGATCCGGTCTCGGAGATTGGCGACGATCTCCATCAGTCGGGCTCGTTGGCGCGGATCGACGTGAAGCATCGGGCAACGGACACAGGCATGCTCGTGCTTGCGGGGCGTGCCGTAAGGACGTCCGCAGTCGCCGAGTTCGAGCTTGCGCAGATGGAAGTGCTGTTGGAATTCGGCCCACTCTTGTTCTGTCGGTTCGCGGTACTCTGCTTCTGGCCGCGCGGCGCGTCGTTTGTCCAAATAGGACCGGCAGGAGCGGATGATGTCGTCATTGAAGACCGCAAGATAGCCTTGGGTGGTCTGCGGACTTGCGTGTCCGAGCACTCGAGCCGCGATGTGGACCGGCGGGCTGCCGGTGACCGCCTCCGCGGCAAACATGCGGCTTGTGTCCGCATTCGCCGTGTGCGGTTGGGTTCGTGTGGCGATTGAATTGCGCGAGGTTGGTAATTGCGGAGTTCGCGACGCAGGCCGTGGTTGGTGTTGCAATAGCCCTTCTTCGCTGTGGCGGGTGTTACTGCCTGACTTGCTGGACCAGGCTCGGAGCGTCAGGTGATGGTCATACGTCTCGGGACGGCTGATCGGGTTTGCTCGATGTGTGATGTGATGTCGACTTGGACGGTTTTTGCCGCCGAGTCCAGAGGCCGATCTCGGTGCCGAGACGTGTCTCAGCACGAGCGATTACCTCGTTGAGGGGTTGACCGTCGATGAGGGGGTTGAAGGTGCGGGCGGCCTGGATCAGGAACATGGCTGTCTGGATCAACAGCCCCCAGGTCTGTTTGGCGGCGTAGTTGCTGAGCGTGCCAGTGCCGTCAACGTAGGCCATCCCGCCCTGCGGGCTGGGATGAATCTGAGCTGAGAGCAGGCGGTAGGCGACGTAGAGCTTCCTGGCGTCGTAGGCAATACAGAGGTCGGCGAAGTTTTCGATCATGCCGAAGAGCCGATGGCGAATCTGCGGCTTCGTCGAGAACCCATTGGAGCATCAGCGTGTGCTGGATGATCGAGCGGACAATCGGCCCGGATTCGCGTCCCAATCGGTTGTTGTGGGCAAGGGCAACCAGTTGGCTGCTGCGGTTGATCCTCGCCCACCAACCGAAGAGCGCCTTGAAGAGCCTGCTTGTATCGTGTTGACGGTGATCTCACCAGCTTCGGTGATTCTCTCGAGCTCATCGGTAAGCATCGTGATCGCTTCGTGCGCCCGTTGGCCTGTTGCCTCGTCGTCGGCGATGACGGTGTTGTCGCTGTCGTTCACTTGATCTTCCCTCGATTGGTATTGGGCAGACTGAAGAGCAAGTCCACTCGTGCTCGGTACCCCTGGGTTCGGTGACAACGCTGGCATGAAGCCCTCGGCGAGGTCAGCTGCATGATCCGATAACGGCCGCTCGCTGCGGCAGTCGGCTGACTCGGCTTGCGGAGGTGGCGGCGTTTCGCAGACGGCTGATCTCGTCGTGTTGAGCGGCGAGTCGTGCAAGAGCTTGGGTCTGGCAGTCGCTGAGCCCGGCGACGGCGTTGGTTGCCTTGGCAAGGCGGCCCTTCAGAGCGGTGATCTCGTTCTTGAGACGGGTGATCTGGGCGTCGCGCGGGTCGGGTTGCTCGCCGGTCCGCGGGCGGTGCACGTGCGACGAGGCGGTCGAGGGGACAGGTAGCGCTGCTGTCGGCACCGAGCAGCCTCGGTCGTCGCGAGTTCGCATTTGCTCCGACTCCCGATGCTCCAGGTTGTGAAACAGGTACTGAGCGAGGAACAGCGTCAGCAGATACAGGCGCATCGGGAGCAGGCCCGTCGCCAGGCGCGACGGGCGAGCCGGTCACCGACTCGCAGGGCTGGATGCACGGCAATCTCGGGCTGGCCCGCGGATGCCGCTCCGGATCACGAGAGCACGCGGGGCCGAGAGGCGTCACGGAGCGTAGCGCTCGCTGTGCTCGTGCCAGTCCGCGTGTCCCCGGACCCAGACCGCGAGCGCTTCGGCCCACCGGTGGAGGTCACCGCTGGCGTCGATCTCGTCGCGCAGGTCTTCCCGCAGCAGCACGAACAGGTCCACCTGGTCCTGGACGCGCGAAGCGACCAGCTGTGCGCAGTCGTCCGGCGGGCGGCCGGTGTGCCGGTGCAGGACGGTCACGTAGTTGAACAGGTCGCCGGCCGCGGTTTCCTTGGGCCAGGAGTACAGATCGTTGAGCCAGCCGATGATGTGGCCGGCCGTCCGCAGCATCAGCGGGATCTGCGGGTGGTCGGTGAAGGCCTGTTCGGGCAGCGCGGTGCGCAGCGCGGGCTCGACCAGGTGGGCCGACAGCATCGCCCCGGCCGAATCGAGGCGATGGAACTCAGCGTACAGAAGGGGGTGCATCGCCAGCCCGGCTGCCTGAGCCGCGGCCTGGCGGCGGTAAGAGCGCAGGAACCGGATCAGCAGGCTGGCGCAGCGCCGCCGCCACGAGGCGTCCGGCAACGCGTCGCAGGTTCTGGTCCACAGCTGTGCCAGCGCCCGGACGGCGGGCGGTTCGGCCCCGGTGAGTTCTGCCGGACGGAGCACCGACGACACCGCCAGTTCCACGATCTCCGTCACCTTCGGCGGATCGGGGTCGCGCGCCGCGTTGTCGAGCGGATCGTCCCACGCGAAGAACCAGGTCTGCCAGTCCGTCATCAGCCGGAGGGCATCGTCGTCGGCGCAGACGAACGCGTGCGCGGCGAGGCTTCCCAGCGCGAAGCTGTCGAACGCGCGGTCGTACTCGCCTTCGGGGATCATGCCGACCTCGCGAATCCACGTCGCGGCGCGGTCGATCGCGATGTCCGCCGATGGCGCGGGGTGGGCGGGAAGAGGGACGCGTATCGGATGGTGTGCGAGCAAGGGGGAAGCCTCTCTGGGCGGATGCCCTGTCGGCGAAGGGAACTCGAATCCGGTGCGACCGCTGGCCGTTCCGGGCAGTCTCTTGGGCCATCCGTGCCCGGCGGCCGGGCGGGACGATCCAGCAAGGTTGTAAACCGGCTTCGTGAGCCGGACGAGCGCATCCGGGACGCCGGTGCCCTCACGGCGGCCTTCGGCTAGCCGGCCGATCGCGTTCGGCCGGGTTTGCCTTGGCGTCACACGGGCCGCGGGTGTTCTGGCCCGGCTCGTGCGGGTCCGGGAAGAACCGACCGTTCATCCGATCTCCTCAGGGGCGTGACAGCGCGAAACCCCCGGAGTGAACTTGCCGTAGGCGCGCGCCTTCGCGAGCCAGTCGTGGATTTCGTTCTCCCACGGGTTGCCGGTGTACCCCTGCTCGAGGTGCGTCCGCGTCATTCCGATGTCGATCGTTCCGGGATCGAAGCCAATGGTGCTGACGCCGGTGCCGCGCAGTTCGCCGCCGAGATTGGCGGTGAGCGAGATCAGCGCCGCCTTCGACATGGAATAGGAGCTGGCGAACGGCGACTGCAACCGGCCTGCCCGGCTGACCACAGTGATCGCCCTTCCGAAGCCCCGCGCGACCATCGCGGGCACGACGTCGCGCGTGGCCGACAGGGCACCGAGGAGAGTGATTTCCACGGCGCGCCGCCACTCGTGGGCGAGCACCGCGGTCAAGCCGAGAGCGATCTGCCTCGACCGCCGCATCGAATCGGCCGCCAGACCCGCGAGCGCGGTCGTCAGCGACGTGCCGTTGACCAAAGCCAGCGCGTCGCGGCCGGTCAGCGGAAGCGGGTGCAGGCCGGACACGGCGAGAGCTTCGTCCGCGGGCATCCGCATGCCGTCCACGTAAGCGTGTCCGACGCCGCGCAGAGTCTGCACGACATGGGTGAGCGGCACGAGGTCGCCGCTCGCTCCGACCGAGCCGTACACCGGCACCGCCGGGGCGAAGGAGGTGCGCAGCATCGCCCGCAGCGCTTCGGCGACGGCAGGGGAGACTCCCGAGCGGCCCTGCGCTGCCGACCACAGCCGGACCAGCACGGCGGCTCGGACCGCCGCCGGCGGCAGATCCGGGCCCTGTCCCACCGACAGATGCTCCAGGACGTTGTCGCACTGGTCCTCCGCGGTGTCTCGGCCCTTGAACGTGACCAGCGGACCGAAACCTGTTCCGGCCCCGTATACCGGCCTTCCGTCGCTCAGGCACTTCTCGACGAACTCGCGTCCGCGCACGAGCGCGGCGAGGGACGCGTCGGACAACACGACGTCGACTGGTCCCGCCGCCAACGGCAAGTCGTCGACAAGCAAGGGGGAGTCTGTGTTCAGCGCCGCGATGCGTCGGATCTTGCTCATAACGCTCCGAATCGATGTGGTGCGAGCGCCGCCGCGTGGTGCACTGCGGATTTCTGTTGTTGATGGCGGAAACGTCCTGGAACAGCGGACTCCGCCGCGGTCGCGGGCATTCGCGCGGGAAGCGGGTGCGCTCCGGGCGCCGTGATCGCGGGCCTGCTGTCGCGGCGGGTCACGAGATCGCCATGGCCGCTCCTGTTCGCGTCGAGACCGGATTCGCGCGGGGCTCCACGACGCTCCGGATCTCGGGGCGACCGAGTTTTCCCTGTGCTGTTTGCGTTCCGGGGTTCCCTGCCGACCGACCGTTCCACCAACACTCCGCAATTGACAACAGACGTTCCGTCGGGCGGGACTACTCGGCGGGGCAGGGCCCGAACCCGGGCTCGACGCGGCGTGCCTTCGGACGGCCGGGCGCGCAGAGCACCCTCCCGTGCCGCGGAACAGGCCGTCGCCCGGGCGCGGGCGCCGTCGGACCCTCCAGACCACGACGCGAGGTGAGTCCGGCGCTGGAACTGCCGCCCCGATTGGCGCGGCAACCGACCGAATCTGAGGCGCGAGGTGCTAGTCGGGCCGGCCGCCGACGCCGGCCGGCCCATTGCTGACGACGAGGCTGCTCGGCTTTGCGTTCATCGGCACCCCGACCGGGATCGATTCGAACGACGGGACGACGAACGTGGCTGAAGACCGTTGGCTCGGCCTCCGGCCACGTCGGGTCAACAGGCAATAGCCCGGCGCTGCCCGCGAGGACCGAGGGTTCAGCGGCAACGCTTGCGGCCGTGGGGACGGTGGTCGCGCTTGCTGCGGCAGAACCGTCGGGTGTCGGTCGTGAAGCGGCCGACAGGGGAGGCACCGGGTGCCTGGTAGCGCCCGGGAAGAATCGCATTTGTCACGAAGATCAGTCCTTCGATCGCAATTTTTACGCCAATCATCCTGGGTCGGACAGAGATCGATTTCAGCAACCTTTGATGAGCGAATAAGCGATTCTGTCCCGCATGACACGCTAGTAGTGCCTCTTTGCGTCGGAACTCGCGCTTTCGGTCTAATCATCTGGTCAGCGGTGCGGAAGTGCGCTTGAACAGCCCTAACCGGTTCTCCTGTGCCACATATGCGATTTTTTCCGGAAACGTAAGAAGTGGTGACATGTCCTGTCGGTGCGGGAATATTCGAGGAAGCGATCCCTCATCGCGGATCGCCGGCGCGACAGCAGGCTGCCTGGTCGTGTCCGGATCGCGGTCTCCTGCGGGTGCTGACCGATCGCCGGTGTCGACGCCTTCGATCGCGACCGGGAGGACGACGGTCGGATGCCGCGTTGAGCGGGAAGCCATCGCCTGCGGTCACACCGCGATTCGTCGGCGTGCGTGATTCGCGAAGCGCGAGACGGCGACCGTCTCCACTGTCGACAGCTATTCCATTATCGCAAGATTCGGCTCCAGCGGAAGATGGGTCTTCGCTCGGTTTCCGAGTTTGTTCTTATATGGGAATTTCGACCGTTTCCGAGCAGGAGATCGAGTGCGTCCCAGGGTGCTGATCTTATCTAACGAGATTGCGGCTTCTCGCCGAACGGTCGAGGGGGAGCAGGGTATTGTGCCCGCAGCGTGCCACGAGACCGTTTCCCTCACGATCCGACGAAAGACGCGGGTGCCGGAATCAGGAAAGCCGTCGACGGTGGCGGCCGAGAACTCCGGTCCGAGCCGTGAGCCCGAGAAGCCGGAGACGACGGCCTTGCCTTTGTCCACGGCACCGCACCAGGCTCGCCGGTGTCAGCCGGCTCGTGGTTGTTCAGCGGACGCAGCGCGGACGGACCAAACCCGGCTGGCCGCTGTGCGGTGCCGGGTTTGGTCCCTCTGGCCTTGTGTTCTCCTATTTAGCTGCGGTCTTCTTAGCGGTGCGTTTCCGGCTGGGTTGAGCCGCCTGAATCTGCGCTTCATCGAAGGCAGCGGCTACCTCTCGGGGTATGCCGCCGCGGTCGGAGACTGGCCAATTGTTGGCGGCTGCCCAGGTCCGGATGACTTGGGAGCGTTCGCGGTCTGCGGCGGCGGGGGCAGCCCGGACGGAGGCTTTGCGGACGCCGGTGCGGCGGCCGGACGCGATGAACCTGGCGAACTCCTCGCGCAGGGCAGTGGCGTTGCCGTCGGACAGGTCGATTTCGTAGTGGGCGCCGTCGAGGCCGAAGGGTACGGTCTGGCTGGCTTCGGTGCTGTCGAGGTCGTCGATCATTTCGACGAGAACTTTCTGTGCCATGGCGCAATTCCTTCAGAAAAGGCGGGAATTGATCGTCCGCTGACAATAACAGCAGTCCACTGTGCCCGGTCGGTCGCGCGAACCACGTTTACCAGTAGGCCTTTCCTGCATTGCCCGGGGAATGTGGCTGCAGAAGGAGCGATGCGCACCGCGAGGCAACACGGTTTCCGCGCGGAGCCGGCAGGGCAGGGGCGATGCATGTCGAGTGCCGAGCTGGACCGCCCGCGAACGCGACGTAGTTGTGCCGGGAGCCGACCTGGAAAGACCTGCCGGACGTCCTGGTGTGGGTGGCCGCGCCGGGTGGCGACGTGACGTGGGGCGGCGTCGACGCGGACGCAACGTCGTCGCTGGCGACTGCGTCGTTTTCGACCCGACGCAGCCAGGGCATCCTATTGACCAGCGGCGGATCTTGCTTGCAGAGTATATGAAATACGAACTCGAGGAGTAGCTCCCAGTCCGTGCTTGTTCAGTGCGAGCGGGTCGGCGGTGCCCGTCTGGCGGTTGCGGAGCGCGGTCATCCGGTCCCGTGTCGAGCGGGGACGTCGTGCGCTGCGCGGCAGGCGATGTCGTTCTCGACGACGTCGACGGGTTCGTCCGATCCGCCGCTGAACGCCTTGCCGACGGCGGTGATCCCGCACCCGCTTGCCGGCTTCCCCGTGATCGAGTCGTACCGGCTTGACGACGGACGCGCAACAGTCTGACTTCAGTAGCGGCAGAGCGCCGTCGGCGATCACCAGAGGTGAATCAGCCAGTGTTCCGTTCTCACGTCGATGTCGAAGACGTCGTCGTGTTCGTGTGACACCTCGGTCAGGTACGCGGCGACGGAGCAGTCCCGGACACGGGGAAGAACAAGCGCGGTGTCGTCCGGCGACGGTGTCATCGAGACGATCTGGAGAAGGTCGCTTTCTGCCTGGAGCGTGCCGGTGAACCGCTGGGCCGTGGCCGGGGGAGAGGGCGGGGGCGCGGGCCAGACTTCGCTGGCGAGCCGCACGTCGGCGATTCCGGGTCGAAGGCTGAACAGCACGCAGGTCCGACGAGGCCACCGACTCGCCGTCGGACGGCTGCTCGTGGAGTCGTTGGGTGATCCCGTCCGGCCGGCGTCGCTTCCACAACTCGACCGTCGCGATCGTCAGCAACCCATCCACCAGCAACGGCCAGATCGACGCAGTCGAAGGATCCGCACCGAACCGGACAGCGAACTCGCGGCCGTGGCGGTACGACGCATACGCCGCCCCCACCGCGACCAGGCCCGTGCAACCGCACTGCACCCACAGAGCCAGCTTCGGAGCAACCTACCCGCATGACTCTCTCGTCACGACGCCGCTCCCAGAGCGTGATCGAATCGCGGTGAGCACGGTCGTCCAGAGCGACACGGACCCGGCACTACGAACCGGCAGGTGCGAACCCGAGGGGAGTCCGAGCGTGCGCGAACACGACCGCAGACCGCAGCATCGCCCGACATCCGGTACACGCGCACATCGAGGTAAACGATACCGACCGAGATCATTCGGCACCGTCCGAAACTCGGTCAAAACGACTTTTACCCGGCGGGTTCAGGGTTCGAGTCCCTGGCGGCCACCTTCGGACCCCAGGTCGCCGGGGTCGCTGAACTGGGGTTTTGTGCTGTCCGGGCGGAGGTCTTCCGGTGCTGGACTGTCCATTGTGGTCTCCTGCGAGCCCGAGGGGAGCCCGAGAGCGCGGCGACTTCCTGGGCGACGTTGGTGCAGACGTCCATGGTGACCTTGATCGACGAGTGGCGGAGGATGTGCTGGATCACCTTCATGTCCACTCCGGCGGCCAGCATGAGCGTCGCCGCTCCGTATCGGTGAACTCGCGGCTGCTCAGCGTGGTGAGCAATTCGCGGCGCCTCGCTTGGTCTGGCGGAGAGTTCCGTGGTGTCGCCCCGCGGAGCCGGAAGGAACTCTGAACGTGAGGACCGAGATTCGTCGTAGTGGCCGGACAATGCGCGAGGTGCTGATCCGGGCGGCCGGTGCCGTAGTCGTCTTTGGCGCACTTGCGCCGGCGGCACCCGCAACCGAGCGTCGTCGAGGTCGACGGCAACTTCACGTCGCAGCACCAGGCCGTGCTGGCGGTGACGTTCTCCTCCCCGGCCGGTCGCGTGCAGGTCGAGAAGGCAATCGAGACCGGCGCGACGGTGAAGCCGAGCAGGGCGGCAAACGGGTGCGGGGCGGCGACCATTACGAGATTGGCGCGGAAAGCCGCGTTTCGCCGAAGTCGCGACAGGCTGTCGCAACAGCTTCGTGGCCGGAGCGGTGTCAGGGTGTGATTTCTTCGAGGCGGGGGCTGGCGGGGGCGAGGCGTTGCGCGGTTGCGAGGGCGCTGATGATGGCGGATTCCTGGCTGTCGATGTCCTGTAGGTAGTGACCGGCGAAGTGGATATTCCCGTCGCCTTGGGTGCGCTGAAGGTGGGCGCGGGCGCGGATTGCCGCTGGGGTGAGCCGGAGTTGCCGGAAGTCTGCGTGGCCGACTGGCTCTCGTGGTGGCTGGGGCCGGTGGGTGGTCCAGCTTTTGAAGACGTGGGCACCGTTGATCGGTCCGTACCAGGTGGTGGTTTCCGCCCATCCGTTGTGGACGGTGATGGTGTTGGTGGACCAGTGGCGCCGGTCTGCGGGCAGGTAGGCGGCGTCGGTGTGGGCGGTGACGGTCACGTCCACGTAGTCGAAGGCGTCGAGGGCTGTGCGTACCGCCGTTGTGCCGGCGAGTGGTTCGAGTAGCCGGGCAGCCTGGCCGGGGGGTACGGCCAGGACGAGCCGGTCGGCGTGGTGATGGTGTCCGAGGGTGTCGGTGATGTCCAGCTGGTCACCGAGTCGGCGGATCTGGTGGACGCCTCGCCCGGTGTGTATTTCGGCGTGATTCAGGTCGGCGGCGAGCGCGTCCGTCAGGCTGCCCAAGCCGTGTTTGAGGTTGTGCCAAATCGGTGCGTCGTCGGGGCCGGCGGGCGGGACGCGGAGGACGAAGGCCATCGCGGCGCGGGCCGACATCTCTTTGGCGGCGGCGATGTCGCAGCCGACGAACGAGGCCGCCACTGGATACAGCAATTGGTCCTTGTGGCTGCGAGGTACTTCCAGTGGTTCGACGAGTTCGTCGAGGGACCTTTCCCAGGAGGCATTGCGGGTTTCCCATTCGACGGCGCGGGCGACTAGTTTCGCGAGCGACTCGGCGGCGGCCCCGAGGACCGGTGTGCGAGGCCAGCTCGGGGCCGCTGTGTGAGGTCCGGCCAGCAGCACTTCAGGCCGGCCGGAGTCCTGGACCTGCACGGTGGTGGACAACGGCACGGGGATGAGATCGTCGGCGAGGCCGACAGCGTCCACCAGGCGGGCGAGGGCGGGGAAAGCGGTGGTGGAGATGTGCTGCGCGCCGAGGTCGACGGGAATGTCGCGATCTCCGACGCGGGCGGTCACGGTGTGGTTGTGTCCGCCGAGACGTGGCTCTGGCTCGAACAGGATCGTCTGGTGGAGAGGGTCCAGCAGCCAGGCGGTGCCGAGCCCGGCAAGGCCCGCTCCGGCGACGGCGATGCGCATCGGCATACCTTTCGTGAGGCGGTGCTGGGGTTTCAGGCGGCGGATCGTGCCTGTCGTGGTGAACTCAGGAAGCCGGAGCGGGAGAAGTGGTCCAGGTACAGGTCGATCAGGTTCGCGTCGACGGGCGGGCAGTGCAGGCAGGTTCCCGCGAGGGCGGTGTCGAAATTGTGTCGGCTGAATTCGGGGAAGGTGCCCGCGAAGTACATCTCCTTCACTGAGATGCCGGTGCCGGTGGCGGGTTCGGCGAACATCGGCATGTAGGGCGCCATGGGTTCGTCCGGGTCCGCGGCTGTTCGTGCGCTCATCCGTTCCACCCATTCGCGGTAGGGAAGGTCGCGGATCTGGTATCCGCGGGCGCGCAGCCGGTCGATCAGCAGGCCGAGGCGGGCGTCACGGGGGTTGGTGACGTGGTAGACCCGTCCGGTCGGCGGGCAGGTGAGCACGATGTGGGCGATGGCGTCGGCGGTGAAGTCCACCGGGACGAAATCCAAGGGCAGGGGGATGTCTGGCGCGATCCCGGTCTCGGCGATGCTGCGGAACAGGGCGCACATCATGGTGTCGGTGTTCCAGATCCCGGTGTCACGGGCACCGGTGATCTCGTAGGGCCGGTGGACCGCGATCGGCACCCCGCGGCGGCCCGCGGCATGGACGAGTTGTTCGGCGACCCACTTGGATTCCGGGTATCCCAGGGAGATTCGCTCCACGTGCTCCAGTGGCGTGTCCTCGGCGACGTAGCGTGCCCCGGCGGTGCCGAACCCGGCGATGACCGCGATCGAGGAAATGTAGTGCAGGGGCTTGACCCGCGTGGCGCAGGCAAGCCGGATGACCTCCCGGGTCCCCTCGACATTCGGGGCGCGCAGGGCGTGGTAGGGGTAGGCGAAGTTGACGTGGGAGCCATTGTGGACGATGGCGTCGGCCACAGCGGCCAGCCGGTCGAAACGCTCTCCCAGTCCCAGGCGTGGCAGAGCGAGGTCACCCGCGAGGGCGGTGACGTGGTCGCGCACGTGCGTCCAGTCCAGTCCGTATCGGCGCATCCGGGCCGCGATCCTCGCGGCGGCCGCGGTGTCGTCGGCGGCACGGACAAGGCAGTAGACCCGCTTCACCCCGGCGCGGACGAGCCGGTCGATGAGGAACACGCCGAGAAAGCCGGTGCCACCGGTCAGAAACACCGTGCGCGGTGGCCAGCCGGCGCGATGCGGTGCGACCTCCAGGAAGCCGAGACGGGAATCGGCTGCGAAGTCCGCGTGTTCCTGCGCCGCAGACGTGGTTGTCCCAGCCTCCAGCGTAGCGACTTCTGCGGCGAACTCGGCGAGAACGGGGGTGGCCAGCAGCCGGGCGATGAGGGTGCGCCCGTGCTCGGCCGCGATGCCGAGCCGGTGCTGCAGGGCGGCAGCGACCTGGGTGGTCTGCAGGGACTGCCCGCCCAGTGCGAAGAAGTCCTCGTCGCGTGCGATCGCGTCGATTCCGAGGATGTCCTGCCAGACTGCGGCCACGGCCCTCTCGATCCGGCTGCGGGGCAGGCGCCCCGCTTCCACCGGGCCATGGGCGGGATCGCCGGCGGTCGGCAACGCGCCGCGGTCGATCTTGCCGCTGGCGTTCAGCGGCAGCTTGGGGGCGATCGTCAGCCGAGCGGGGATCATGTAGAAAGGCAAATGGTCGCGCAGGTAACGCCGGATCTGTCCGGCCAGCTCGCCCCGGTCGCGGTCTTCGCCGTCTTCGGGGGCGACCCAGCACGCCAGTTGCTGCTGCCCTGGCTGGGGTTCGTGCAGGACCACAGCGGCCTCGCGCACTCGCGGGTTCGCCGCGACGGCGATCTCGATCTCTCTCAGCTCGACCCGGTATCCGCGGATCTTGACCTGCCGGTCCCGGCGCCCTAGGAACTCGATGACGCCGTCGCTGCGCCATCGCGCCATGTCACCGGTCCGGTACAGGGTCGCCCCGTGCCGATTGTCGAACGGGTCGGGAAGAAACCGCTCCCGGGTCGACTCCGGCGCGTTGTGGTAGCCGTGGGCGACGCCGTCACCACCGACGTACAGCTCGCCTTCCTCGCCGATCTCAGCCACGCTCAGATCGCCGCGCAGAACGTAGGCAGTGGAGTTGTCGACCGGCCGTCCAATCGGGACCGACAGCGTGCCCTCGGCCACGTCGGCGAGTTCGAGTTCGTGGCTGGTGGACAGCACTCCGTTCTCTGTCGGGCCGTAGCCGTTGAGGAACCGCTTCGGCCTGCCGTGTCCGAGCACCGCACGCACGCACCCGGGGTTGAGGGCGTCACCGCCGGCCAGCAGGCACCGCAGCGTCTCGAACATCCGCGGGTGGGTGGTGGCATGCTGGTGGAACAGCCCGGCGCTGAGCCACATCACCGTCGCGCCCTCGGCGAGCACGAGCCGGTGCAGGTCGACCGCGGACAGCAAGGTTTCCTTGTCGGGCAGCACGATCCGGGAGCCGTTGAGCAGTGCGCCGAAGATCTCGAAACAGGAGACGTCGAAGGTGAGATTGGTAGTAGCGAGCAGCACGTCGTTCGGCCGCAGTCGCAGCCAGTTCCCGCCGCGGACCAACCGGACCACAGCACGGTGCGGCACCGCGACCCCTTTGGGGGCGCCGGTGGATCCGGACGTGTAGATGACGTATGCCCTGTCCTCGACGGTCACCGCCGGATCCGGGATCGGCGCCCTGGCCGCGGCCGGCAGGTCTTCGACGGCGATCAGGTCACACCCGATCGCGCGATCCGCCCAGCGGCGCCGGGTGATCGCCAGCCGCGGAGCGGCCTGCTGGGCAATCAGCGCTGTCCGCGCGTCAGGATGGTCCGGGTCCAACGGCAGATAAGCCGCGCCGGTCATGAGTACCCCGAGAATTGCCGCGATCGCCTCGGGCGAACGCGGGACGAGCACAGCGACGACATCGCCTCGTCCCACGCCGTGCTCCAGCAACGTCTCCGCGACGCCGTTCGCGCGCGCGTGCAGTTGCCGATAGGTCCAGGTCAATTCTCCCGCGCGGATCGCGACCTCGTCCGGACGCCGTTCGGCCTGTTCCCGGAACAACGCTGGTATCGGCCGCGCGGGGTAGGCGACGGCTGTCTCGTTCCAGAACCGAACGTGGTCAGGGCATTCATTGCGGTGGCCAGCAAGCACCATGGGATCGCTGCTCCTTTCCGCTCGCGCGAGACGCTGCGGCGATTGGTATTCGGTATGTCGTCAACGACAGGCGTGGCCCCGCCTGGCGCGGTGTGTTGCGCGGCGGTCAGTCGGGACGGGCCGCCGCGGCGTTCCAGAACAGCCCCAGATGGCCCAAAACGAGCCGCGCCTCGGTTTCGGCTTGGGCTGGATCGTCACCGTTGGCAAGGCCGTCGCGCACGACATCGAGGGCCGTGGCAAGCAGAGCTTCGGGCTCTTGCGCGTATCCGGCGAAGTAGGCCGCGACCGCATCGGGCAGGTGCGCGGCTTTCTGCGCGGCAGTGGCGATCCGCGAGCACGCGCCGCACCAGGCGATGAAGTCGGCATACACGGCGAGCGCTGCGCCTGCCTGGCTTGCCCGCGCCGCTAGCCAGCACAGATAGCCGCCGAACGCATGCTCCTCCGCGCTCACGCGAGACAGCTGAGGCCCTTCCAGGGATACCTCCGCAGCCTTCGCGGCCTCGCGCAGCCGCGGCCGGGCTCCGCGCACCGCGCAGGCCAGATCGAGGAAGAACCCGGCGGCCGGGTCGGCGGGAAATCGTGCCGCCAGCGAAGAGAACGCGGTGTATTCGCAGGACTGCGCGGCATGCTCGGCGACCAGGAACCGGGCGACCTGCGCCCGGCCGAGCTGCCCGGACTCGGCCAAGCGAACAAACCGATTCGTCCGCGCCGTCTCAGCATCCGTGCGCAGACCGCTGAGGAGCCGGTCCAGGCCTTCTCGACGTGCCGACGTTTCCATCGACATAGATTGCCTCCAACTTGGCTTTCGCAATCGGCTCATCCGGTTGCCGGTTCGCGACAACCGAGTAGATTCAATTATGCGCATCGACCAGAAATGCGACGTTTATTCATGCCTTTCTGATACCCCATGGAAGCGATTGCTACCCGCCGGAAAAGAAAGTTCACCGGACTTTACCAAAATTGGTCCGATAAGATGAAGATCTATCTTTCGCGAGGTGAAGATGCTTGCGGGATAAAGGATTTAGCGGCGTGACATGCCGGCGGAAGGTCGGCGACTTCTTGTGGCCGCCAGCGTCCAGTCAGGGGAAGCGGTGCGCCCGGGCGGACTGCGTTAAACAGCAGAGTCGGTGACGCTAAGTGCGGAAATTCTGTATTGGATGCCGACATCAACGCTTGCGCGGAGTTGACGTCGCGTGATTCATGCCGATTTGTGTTGCGACGCCTGAGTGTGCTGATGACCGAATCGACAGAGGCGGTCCAGCAAGAATCCCCGGCACCCGAACAGGCTATCGGCTAGGCCATCGGTGACCGCTGCTTCCCCGGATCGAGCAGTACGCGGCATGAGCGGGCGGTGCCGCGGGGTTGAGCCACGCCGCGATGTGAGTGGCACCGACGCCGTCGGCGCGGGTTGCGCCGGTCCGCCGACTCCGATCACGGGCATACCGGCCGCGATAGACGCACGCGCATCTGCCGACGCGTCCTCGACGGCCGCGCACCACAGGGGAGCGAGTCCGAGACGCCGTGCCGCGAGCAGCTAGCCCCCGCAGAGCCGGGCTTGCCGGTGTCGCTCTGCTCAGCGGTCACCAGCACGTCCGGGACCGGAAGGCGAGCCGGGCCGGATCGCGGCGATCCGCGAAGGACAGTTTTCTACAGGCCGTCCTGGGTCGTGTTCCGCGTGCGAATGATCTCGCGGGTTCCGGTGTGCGGGGAAGGCCGGAACCGGATGCGGCGACAGCCGCCCTGGCGCAGCCGCTGAGTGGACGGCGGAGTCGTCACGCAGCAGGTCGTCGATGATGCAGACCGCACCGCGTACGGAATGAAGACGACCGCGCGAGCCTTGCGCTGCAACGCTTTGCCAGCTACTGCACCATCGGCGCCCGCGCGCTCAGACGCGCACTCCCGGTCGCGTGTGCGCGGCGGGCGGCTCTCTTCCCCCTTCCCAGGGTTCCCGCTGGCACGGTTCCAAGACGTCCACAACGACCAGGCGTGACCGGCTCAGTGAGCCGGACTCTTCGGCATCGGTCTGATCTGCACGAACACCTTCGCGCAGTGTCTGTCATCAGGTCCGCGAAGCCGCTGGTGGGGGCGATTCGTCGTCGCGGCCGAGGCGGTGCCCGCGCTTGCCCGCTGGCCGTCGCGGGTCAGCCTGACCCAAGTCCTGCCACAGCGTCAGAGTCTCCCGTCCACGACGGGGGCGCGGGCGCGGTGGCGAGCTCCGAACGGCAGGACGAACCCGGACCCGAAGCCGCTGCCGCCGGCCGAAGAAGTAGGTATGGACCCCGCCCACGAGGAAGCCCAACGACAGCAGGAAGGCGAGCCCTATAGCCAAATCGATCCCCCACGGATTGTTGGCCAGGTCGCTGGTGCGCAGATCGTCGGGGTCGGCTGGGTCATAGAACACGGTGACCGTGTCCCCGACGCGCGGTACGGGTTCGTCTGGTTCCCGGCTGAGCACCCGTACCCGCTCGGCCCCGTCTGCCACGAAACTCACATGGACGAAGCCTTTTCGGGTGGGGCGGTCGCCATGCACCAGGACAACCGTGCCCTGCACCCGAACTCCGTGGGCAGCAAGGTCGTCGGCACGTTTTCGCTGCATCATCACACCGGAGCCGAACGCGATCAGCAGCGCGACGCCGACGATAATCGCGAGCACGCCCACCCACCGCCGGCGAACGGTCCCCAGCTCTTCCTGGCCAACGCTTTTCATGCCGAACCGCCCCCGTGACGTCGCCCCGCCACGCGCCCTCCGCGGCCCGCGCCGACGTCGGCTTCGCGCCTTCAGCCAAGCTTAGAGCTGCTCCGCGCTCTGGTGGAAGATCGCTGGTCGCGAGCCACCAGGCCATGACGGGAACGGGCCGCCTCGACCGCGCTGCCGAATGCCTCAAACCGGGATCAATGGCATCTGGCGGCCGCGCGGTCGAGCACGCTGGTGTGCGGCAACGTGTTCACGTTGCCGCACACCTTCGGCGCGTCCAAGAACTTCTCCACGGCCTGGCGCACCGTCCGGCCGTCGCCGCGAGTGGGTGCCAGCCGCCTCGCACCGACGCCGAATTGCTCCCACTGCTGCTCGGCGCGCGCACCCCAGTCGAGTCCTGGCCGACCATGGCGGAGGCCCGGCGCACCGAACTGTCCCGCGCCTCCGCGCAGAGCAAGTCCGCCTCCTCCGACAGGGCCAGCGCTGGCTACCTTGTTCCGCGATGAACGCGGTTGACGAGACGCTGCTCTCCAGCCAGACGATTCCGGGAGCGTCCAGTGACATTTTCGCTCACGTTTTCTACGTTTCTTTCTGTTTTCTACGTCCCCCTTTCTGTCTTCTCGTGGAATACTGAAGAACTCCGGGTCTGCTTTACGGGCTGGCGCGGCGATAGCCGGAAGCTGCGGCCTGGTGCAGGTACAGGTTCTCCGACGACGGCCGGGTCCCTGGCACCGCGGTCGCGGATCGCGGCGTTCCGGTGACGTCGATCGCCACGAACACCAGGTCCGCGGAGGCCACTGGCGTCGGCGGCGCCGCGAAGTCCTCGGGGTCGTCGGCCCAGCCCGTCCAGTAGGTGGCGGTCACCGTGGTGCGGACTTCGATCGAGGTGTTGTTGACTCGCTCGATCTGCGCGCAGGCATGCAGCAAACCGCCCTCTCGCACCGGGTTCAGGAACTCCATCTGCTTCACGGCGCGGGTGGCCGTCGGGCCGTTGCTGTACTCGAGGGTCGCGAGCCAGGCGGCGTGGTCGATCAGCCGGAAGATGACCGCGCCGGCGACGTCGCCCTGATGGTTGAGGTCGGCAGGCTGGGCCAGGTGGGTCAGAGTGCGCTGAATCAGCGTTCGCGCACAAGGCGCGGACGAACTGGTGCTCATGTCGATATTCCTTTCGGTCATCGGTTGGGCTGCGCGAAAAAGCCGCACGTCAGTGCGGCAGAAAAGCGGGGAACTTCAAGGAATCCCGCGGAACCTGTTCGCGGAATTCCGGGCATCCCAGTGAGACGCACCCGCATGCCCGGGGATCTCCCGCAGCCATGCCGAAGCGGCCCGACCGGGTCATGCTTCCCGATCAGGCTCGTGTGCGAATGCGTCGATTGAGCGCCTCGACGGTCAGTGGACGCTCTTTCTGAATCGATCCTAGCACGGTCGACAGATTGCTCCACGCGATTGCGTCGGCTTCACGCGAACGATGACAAAAACGTGAAAGCGAAACGCATTGTGCGATTTCGGGTGACGCGCGACCGCGGATTTCCGGACTCCGCCGGACGAGCGGCAGCGGTGCGGTCCGGATGTGAATCGCATTCGGTCGTCGTGTCGATCGGGTGTCAGGAAGGTTCGCGGTCGTCGCTGCGACCGACAGCCGGTCTCGTTGCCGACGATGCGTCGTTTGCTGTTCTTGCGCCGCGCTCCGGGGCGGTGCGCTGCGTGGCGGGTGCGCCCGAACCGTCCTGCGGACGGTCGCTGGAGGGGGCGGAACGCGCCGGGCGGGTGCGGGCGACGGGACTCTTGCGGGCGTTTGGTTGTCCCGGATGAGAAGGAGCCTTGTCGTATCCCGGCGGAGACCGCGGGTCCCGGTCGTGCTGGTCGCGTGCTGCGCGAGTGGGCGGCGGCCCTGCCTGCCGGTGCGGCCGTGCTCACGTCGCCGACGTTCGCCACCTGGAACACCCACCGCAGCGGGGATGGTCACGTTGACCGTGGACTACCACGTGGTCGCGCTGCCGGAAGCCGGGGCGGGAGCACGTTCAAGACGTTCATCGACGCCGACCGCAACTGCACGAAGTCCTCGATGGCGGACCCGAACCACGCCGGCCAGACCCTGGAGATGCTGGACAGCGTGTGGACGTTCAAGGCCTCCAACGGCGACGACAAAGTGCGGCGGCTGTATTTCGCGTCCACCAAGAGCGCGGCCACTAGCACGTCGAATTTCGCGTTCGTGGTCAACGCCGCCGACGTGCCGCTGGCGGTCAACGCGTTCGAGTACCTCCCGCCCCGGAAGGAGTCGGACTACTAGGACGGCGACCGGGGGCGTGCTGTGCCTCCGGCTTCTGTGTCGGCTCCGGAGCATATTCTGAGCACAGTGGCTGGTCCTGGAGTGGGTTGAGGGCACTGAACGGCCAGAGGTGTTCACGTCCGGAGTGAGCAATGGGCGGGAAGATCGCGAGACGGGCAAATTCGCCGAGTTCGTAGGCGTCCACATCCGCCGGTCGGCTATTCGCCGAAGACAGCGGTGCCCAGCCACTGGCACGCGCTGGGAGCGCCCCGCAGCGACTTGCTCCGCGTAATAGGTCCACATCCGTTGCTCCGCTGTCAACGCAGGTTCGCCGCCGAGACCGGGCGAGACTGCTCCGCTCTCCGCCGGGACGGGTTCGGTCTCGCAACCGCGGACCGGAAGCGCGGTCTCGTCCTGCCCGGGCGCGGTAGCGGCAGCCCGCTGCTTCAACGCCCGGTTCAGCAACTCCACCGCGAACAACAACGCGATCGGCGGGCACTCGGCCACCACCACCTGCAATGGGCTCTGCAGGGGAGCCCGAACGTGCAGAAACACCGCGGCATCACCCGAGATCCGGCACACGCACACGTCGAGGTAAACGACACCGACCGGCATCATTAGGCACCGTCCGGAACTCGGTCAAAACGACGTTTACCCGGGTTCAGGGTTCGAGTCCCCGGCGGCCCACTCCACCCCCGTGGTCCGGCGGACACGACTCCTGCCGGGGGCACGATTGCCACTCGGGGGTTCGTCAGCATATGCTGACGACCATGTCGATGATTGCCGATCTCGACCGGGCCGTTCACGGCACCGACCCCGACGCGGGGCTGCGGGCGGTGGCCCGGCTTCGCACGCTGGTCGAACAGCTAGAGGCCGAGCAGGTGGCGGCGGCGAGGCGGAGCGGATGGTCCTGGCGGGACATCGCCGTCCGGCTGGGCGTCACCAAACAAACCGTGCACCGCAAGTACCACCGTGCCGAGGGGGCCTGATGTTCCGAGGAGATCACCCTGAGCTGAGCCAGGTCGTGGGCCAGGCGATCACGCTCGCGCGCGGCCTCGAACATCCGCGCACGGGCAGCGAGCACCTCCTGCTGGCTCTCGCCGCAGGCGGCGGTTCCGTCGCCGCGGTGCTGGCGGAGCACGGAGCGACCGAGGAGGCGATTCGCGAGGCCGTTCGGTCGGCTGCTCCGGCAGGCGCCGGCGCGGCTGCGGACCGAGCCGCGCTGGCACCGCTGGGGATCGATCTCCAGCGGCTGGCCGGGACAGCGCTCGACCGCCCGCCCGCGCGAGAGCCGTTGCTGCCGCTCGGAATGGCGGAAGCGCGGCGGCGATGCGCCCGGCAGGAACCCCCGCTCGGGCTGGACGCGCAGGCGGCGTACGAGGCGTCCCTGCGGCTCGCCCTCGCGCGCCGGGAACGGGAACACCGGCTCGAACATCTCGCCTTCGTGCTGGTCGCGCTCGATCCCGGCACGTCGTGGGTCTTCGCCGTCGTGGGCGTCAACGAGAGGGCTCTACTCGCCGATCTCGCTGTAGCCTTCCCGGTCCCGCGGCGCAATCCGGTGCTGCGAGCCGAACGACGGCTCGGGCAGCGGGTCCGCCATCGTGACCTTGTGCGGCGCTACCAGCGGACGACGGGGCGGACTGTCACCGCGGGGCACGCCGTCGCCGCACTCATCGCAAACTGACTTCCGAGGGCAGCTCTGTCCTCTCCCTCTGCGGAAACGCCGCAGCGGCACCGCGCGCGGTTCGGCAACCAGCGGAGCCTCATACGTGGATCGGCACCACGGCGCGCGACCGACCCGCTTCACGACGGTCGTGGCACGGTCTGCAAAGCCGTGGACTTCCGGGTTCGACTCCCGGGCGGGTCTCCGGCGTCCTGCTCCGCCGTGCGGCGACCTGTAAGGGTTGAACTGCACTGAACCATTACCGCACGATGGCGGACATGGAAGAGAACCGTTGCCCCCGTTGCGGCTGGCCCCTGGCCGAGCTGCCCGCCTCCGCTGCCGTTCCCGCGTCGGCGGGCAGCCGGGCGGACTATGTGCGTTGTGTGTGCGGCAGCTGGATCGCCCGGCTCGGCGGGGTGGTCGTGGGATCTACCCGGCCGCGCTGACTACCAGTGTTCGGGGCGGGTCAGCCGTAACGGAAGCTTGGTCGCCGCGTCGCCGCGGGCGGCGTTCACCTGGGACTGGGTCAGGAAAAGGCTGTCGGTGAAGTCGGTGCCGCGGACGTCGGCGTCGCGCAGATCCGCGCCGATCAGGTCGGCGCGGCGCAGGTCCGCGCCCCGGAGGTTGGCCGCGATCAGGTACGCGCCGCGGAGGTTCGTGCTGCGAAGGTTCGCTCCGGCGAGTTTCGCACCGATCAGGTCGGCCCCGCGACGGTCCTTCTTGCGTCCGGCTCCGGAGCGGACCAGTTCGCTGGTACGGACCAGCAGCGGGTTCACCTGGGCCCGGCGCGCGTCGACGTCGATCGCCAGCACTGCGTCCGCGTCCCCGGCGGTCGCCTGCTCGATCTCGTCGATCGCCGCGTCCAGTTCGGCGTGGATCTCGCGGGTCGCGGCCAGCGAGCGCGCCTCGGTGAGATACCAGAGCAGCTCGTGCAGATGCCGCATCACCGGCAGCGCGGCGAACATCTGCTTGCGGGTTTCGGGCGCCTCGCGCCAGCTGCGGCCGCCGAAGGTCACCTGCGAAACCTGCTGTCCGGCACCGAAGCAGTCGTACCCGGTGCAGCCCGCGAAACCCTTGGGGCGCAACTGATCGTGGATGCCGCAGCGGAAGTCGTGCTGCAGGTTCGGGCACGGGTCGCCGGCGCGCTTGTCGATGGCGAAGTCAGCGGATTTAGTGAAAGTGAGCGCGACGCAGCAGAGCGCGAAACAGCTCGTGCAGTCGGCGGTCAGGGTACGGCGGTCGGGCAAGGTCTCTCCAGCGAAGGCGGGCGAACCTGTTCAGCGTAGTCGCCGCTCAACTGCCAGCCACGACCACGACGCGGTGGCGGCGCGAGCGCATTGCCAGTGCCGCGAGCAGGAACACCTGGAGTTCCGAATGGAGGCCGGGCAAGTCGGCGGCATTGGCGGTGACCGTGCCGATGGTGTTTCCGGCCTCGTCGACCTGCGCGTGGTCGCGGCGGCCGATTCGCCGGAAGCGAAGCACCCCGTCGCCGCACTCGACATTCCAGCTGCGCGTGCCCGGCCGGTGCGCCCTCGCGAGCACCGATCCGCCGGCCGCCAGCAACCGGTAGGTGCCGAGCCGACGGCGGATCCGATAGCTAATGCCGTCCAGCCGGAACTGTCCTCCGGACCGGCCTTCGACCACTGCGAGCGGACGGCCGCCGCTGGTGATCTCGTAATTCGTGAGTCCGGATTTCTCTATGTGCAACATGTAGCCACTCCAGCATCGCCCTCTAAGGACGGCCCGTGCCGTTTGTCATGGGTGATCATCAGCGAGTCGGCCGTACCATGATCGACGTGCGCGAACCCGATCCGGACCGGTTCTCGGCCGTCAGTGGCCGGACTGGAGCTTCTGGACGGACACGCTGAGCGGAGCGTCCAGCCCGCGCGTCGGCCGCGTCCGGTCCGTGGTCGTCAACGGCCTCATGATGGGCTTCCTGGCCGCCTGGATCATCGACCTGGCGGGCCGACAGTACGGCCCGGTGCGCACCGGGCTCGTCTTCGGCTTCTCGGCTGCTACGCCGCCGGGTACCTCCTCGTGCTGTGGTTCGGCCCGCTCGCGCTGCGGCGGCGGCGGATCGCGATGGTGGCCGCGTTGTTCGTCCTCGGCACCACACCCGCGCTGATCCTGGGCTCCCCGGCGTACTTGACCGGCCTCACCTACGCCATCGCGACCGGGCTCATGCTGTTGCCGCTGCGGCTTTCCCTGCTGATCGGCTTCGGGACGGCCGTCGCCCAGATCGCGTGGATGCTCGTGAGGGACGGCCGCGTCGCCTGGGGCCAGGTCCTGACGCTCGTCGCCGTCACCGCGATCCTCGGTGTCGTCTACGCGCTGATGTTCACCATCGGTCACCTCAGGCTGGCCCGCGTGCAGATCCGGCGGATGGCCGTCGACCAGGAACGGCAGCGCGTCGCCCGCGACCTGCACGACGTCCTCGGTCACAGCCTCTCCACGATGACGCTGAAACTCGGCCTGACCCGGCGGATCCTGGAAACGTCGGACAACACCGCCGCGGCCCTCTCCGAGATCCGGGACCTGGACGATCTGTGCCGGGAAGCTCTCTCCGACGTCCGAGCCACTGTGTCCGACCACCGCACCGTGTCGCTCGCGACCGAAGTCGCCGGTGCCCGGATGGCACCGCGCGCCGCCGGAGTCCACGCCGACCTGCCCGCCACGGCTGATGCCGCGGCTCCCGGACTGGAGGGCGTTTTCGGTTACGTAGTAAGGGAAGCCGTGACCAACGTGCTCCGCCATTCCGACGCCCAGCGCTGCACGATCCGCGTCGGCCGCGACTGGCTGGAGATCGCCGACGACGGCACCGGGCCGGCCGACGTCGTCCCCGGGCACGGCCTCACCGGCCTCGCCGAGCGGATGGCCGCTGTGTCCGGCTCGCTCGAGCACGGCCGCGGCCCGCACGGCGGATTCCGGGTGCTGGCACGCGGACCGGCGGGTGCGTCGTGATCCGGGTCCTGCTGGCCGACGACCAGGCGCTCGTCCGCGGCGCACTGGCTTCCTTGCTGCGGATGGAGTCCGACATCGAAGTGGTCGCCGAGGTCGGCTCCGGCCCCGAAGTCCTGCCCGCCGCGCAACGGACCACGCCGGACATCGCGCTCGTCGACGTCCAGATGCCCGGCCGCGACGGGCTCGCGGTGACCGCCGAACTGCGGCACGCGCTGCCGGACTGCCGCGTGCTGATCTGCACCACCTTCAGCCGCCCCGGGTACCTGTCGCGCGCGATGTCCGCGGGCGCGGCCGGTTTCGTGGTGAAGGATTCGCGCCCGGAGCAGCTGGTCAACGCGATCCGGCGGGTGCACGCCGGACTGCGGTTCGTGGACCCGGCGCTCGCCGCGGAATCGCTGGCCAGCGGGGCGAGCCCGCTCACCGACCGCGAGGCGGACGTCCTGCGCGCCGCGGCGGAAGGCGGGACTGTCGCGGACCTGGCGACCGCGCTGGGCCTGTCGGCGGGGACAGTGCGCAACCACCTGTCGTCGGCGATCGGGAAGACCCAAGCCCGCACTCGCGCGGAAGCGGTCCGGCTCGCCGAGACGAGCGGATGGCTGTAGCGGCTAACGCGTGGCGAGGCCATGGAAGACCAGGTCGAGCAGACTGACCGCCTGCTCGACCGCGTCCGGCTCCGTCTCGGTCACCAGCGCGACGGCGTTGACCAGTTTGAACACCTGTCCGACCGAGACGCCCGCCCGGACTTCGCCAGCGTCTTGCGCCCGAGTCAGAAGCCCTTGCGCTGCCTCGAAAATCGCCGCACGACACGCTGAGTTTTCCTCGCCCAACGCGGCCAGCAGCGACGCCGCGAGACCGCGTTTCGCGCTCCCGTACGCGATGACCTCACCCAGCCATTCCTTCAACGCGGCACCCGGCGACGACGCGGACCTCAGCTCGTCGGCCTGCCGGCACAGGGCGTCGACGTGGTCGCGGAAGACGGCCTCCAGCAGTGCCTGCCGGGTGGGGAAGTGGCGGTAGAGGGTGGCGTTCCCGAGGCCCGCGTGCTGCGCGATGTCGTCCAGCGGCGCGTCGGCCCCCTGCTCGGCGAAGACGTTCCGCGCGGCCGCTACGAGCCGGTCGTAGTTGCGCTGGGCGTCGGCCCGCATCGCCGCCTCCTGGTTGCCTAATCGGGGACTGTCCCCGTATCGTAGCCGAAGAAAAGTGGGGACTCTCCCCACTTGTGGGGAATCCCGGCAGCAGGAGGAAAAATGACCACCGTTCTCGTCACCGGAGCCACCGGCACCCAAGGCGGCGCGACGGCTCGCGGGTTGCTGGCCGCCGGACAACGAGTCCGCGCGCTGGTCCGCGACCCGGACGCTCCCGCCGCACGAGCACTCGAAGCCGCTGGCGCGGAACTCGTCCGCGGCGACCTAGGCGACCGCGCTTCGCTCGACGTGGCTGTCAAAGGGGCCGACGGCGTTTTCAGCGTCCAGCCGACACTCGGCTATCCGGGCACACCGCCCGAGTTCACCATCGACGACGAACTCCGCTACGGCCGCAACGTCGCGGACGCTGCCGCGGCGGCCGGGGTCCGGACGTTCGTGTACGCATCTGTCGGCTCGGCTGATGCCGCGCACGGCATCGCACGCTGGCGGACCAAGTCCATTTTGGAGCGTTACGCCCGCGACCTGGGCCTTCCCGTGACCGCACTGCGTCCGGTCCGGTTCATGGAAAACCAGCTCCACCCGCGAATGGGCGTCCGCGACAGCGTGCTGACCGACGTTTTCCTGCCCGAATCACCGGTCCAGCTCATCGCGGCCGCTGACATCGGCGCCTTCGCCGTCCTGGCCTTCACCCGCCCGGCCGAATACGCCGGGCGGGTGATCGAACTGGCCGGCGACGAGCTGACCATGCCGCAGATCGCCCAGGCCATGGCGCGGGCGACGGGGGAGCCGGTCGCCTACCGGCCCATCCCGCGCGAGGCGCTGACCGGCCGCGATCCGGACGCCGTGGCGGGCTACGACTTCGCCAACAACGGCGGTTGGCACGCGGACATCCCAGCACTGCGCGAGGAACACCCCGGCTTGCTGGACTTCGCCACCTGGCTCAGCCGGCAGGATCTTTCTTGAGCGTCCGATCCAGACGGGGGAGTCAGGGCAGGGGCTGATCGATCTGCTCGCGCAGGATGTCGCCGTGCCCCGCGTGCCGGGCGAACTCCTGGATCATCGCGAGCAGCGTCCAGCGCATGCTGACGGTTCCCTCGCCGGGGAACTCCTTGGTGTCGTCGAGTTCGAAGCGCGCGGCGATCTCCCGGGACCGCTGGCTGGCGCGCTCGTACTCGGCGATCACGTCGGCCACGGTCTCGTCGTCGGTGACGGTGAACGTGCCGACGTCGCGCTTCGAGTAACCGTCGCATTCGGACTCCTCGAGCCCGGCCCAGAACCGCTGGAACCAAATCCGTTCCGCCGCGGCCGCGTGCTTGACCACGGAAATCGGCGTCGACAACGACGCGACGAGCCGCCGTCGGGCGTCGGCTTCGGACAGACCGCGAAGGGTCTCGACGAGGGCTTCGCGGTTGCGGTCGAGCGTGTTCTCAAGGAGCGCTCGTTCGGTTCCGTTGGTGATGCGTTCGGTGGGCATGGTTCTGCTCCGTTCTCGGGCATGGCTGGGGACGACCTGACGAGGCCGGGATCGGTGAAGCGCTCGCTACAGGGAGCGTGCCGATGCGGGCCAGGAAAAGCACCGCAGGCATAGGCAGTCCGCCGGGAAGATCCAGCGACTGAGAGCATTGAACCACAGAGACGGCCGCGTCAGTGCCCAGCCACCTATTCCTCCGGCTGCTCCGGCTGCTCTGCTTTCGCGGCTTCTTCGGCTTCGCGGAGCCGTCGCACCTCGTCCAGTTCGGCCTGCTGCGCACTGACGCGAACGCGCAGTTCTCCCAGCTCAGCGTGCAGCGGCGCCAGCGTTTCGGCATACCCCTTGGTCGCCTGGCTCAACTGCGCCGCGGACTCGGCAACCCGCTGATCGGCCGCGAGCTGGACACCTCGCACCCGCTCGTCCGCCTCTGCCGCCTGCTCACGCAACCGCCGTTCTATGTCGCGCAACCGGCTTTCGTGCTCGGCGGTCAACGACGTCCGCAGTTCCCGCTGCGCTTCCGCTGCGTCGCGGCGGGCCTGTTCGAGATCCTCGACCGCCGTCGCGCGCAACGCGGAAATCTCGCGCTGCAACGCCGTGACCCGGTCATGCGCTGCGGCCGCCTGCTCAAGCGCCCGCTGACGGTTGTTCTCGGCCTCGTCCCGAACGGCCAGCGCCGTCTCCTGCGCTTTCCTTGCCGCAGAGGCAGTTGAGAGCGCACTGTCGCGCTCAGCTCGGTCCACTTCGTACTGCTTTTTGGCCGCCGCTTCAGCCTCGCGCGCCTCCGCCGCCGTCGCTACCGCGTGTGCGCGCTCCGCGTTCGCCGCGCGGGCCTGCTCCACCGCCTCGTCGCGAGCAGCTTCGGCCTCTTCCCGCGCCTTGAGCGCCGCCGCGGTCTGGTCGGTGACGTGCGTGCGCAGCGCGGACAGCTCCGCGTGCAACGGGTCCAACGCCGACAATGCCGAGCCGAGCTGCTCGTCGAGCGCCTGGGTGTCGAGCAGGGTCATCGGCTGGTCTGGGCCGTAGACGGTCACCCAGATCTCGCGCTGCTCGTCGAGCATCGCGCACGTGACGACCTTCGCGCCCCACCTCCCGTACCGCTCGGGGTCGGCCGGGCAGTACGGCGTCGGCCGCCCGCCCTTCCGGGGGATGGGCGGCAGCGGCTGGCCGCAGTAGGCACATCCCGCCTCGTCCCCGGCGGTCAGCGCGCGCACAGTCGCCTCCCGCCGATCCTCCCGGCTGCCACGCCGAATCGGCGGCCCACCCGTCTCCATCGATGCCCCTTTCCGCAGGTGGGGCTGACTGTACAGTTTCGGTTTTGATACTCAAACACTAGGTATCAGGTCGGAAAGTTAAATCTTCGATGAGGATCGGGTAGCTGGCTCTATATGGATAACTGAGATTATTCATATAGTCCAGTCGCAGGTGGCCCGGAAGGCGACTGGTTCGCGTTGTACTGACTCAGTACCTGTCTGGGCGTGGTTGGAGAGGGCGTCGTGCTGTTCGGCATCGACGGCGGGCTAGCGGACATGTCCGCGGGGCGCCTGGCAGCAGTTCTTCGCTCGGGATCTTCGGATGCTGGCTGGAGGCGCGGTCGGAGCGCGGGACCAGGACGCCGGCCCAGGACCCCCGAAGACGGCCAAGTGCAAAGTAGAGCGTTGTAGCTGTTCGCAGGCTCGGCGCAGGGTAACTGAAGTCGGATCCGGTCCACCCTTTGTCAGGCTCTGCGCCTGACAAAGGGTGTGACACGGCATCGGCCTGGCCTACCGGCCGCCGCGCGAGCGGCTGGCGACCAAGTCGGCCCGTAGCCCGCGTTCTGTCAACTCTGACACTCTCGCCACTCCCAGATGCTGATCAAGGTGGCCAGGGTTGGCCCAATCAATGCCGCAATGATCACGATCGGCGTCCGTGTCGAGTCCGGCGCGGGAAAGGCGATAGCCAATGCGGCACCCACCCAAGCGAGCCAGGTACTGGTTATAGGCCGCAACAGCGGGTGGCCACCCTCGCTGAAACCGTTGTGATGCATGAGGTACAAGGAGCACAAAAAGAAGATGGCGAACCACATTGCCAGCACTGGCAGGACTATCGCCAAAGGTACGATCAGAAGAAGCAACGCTGGCGATATGTCCATTGCCCATGCCGTGAGGCCGAGGAGAGGGTTGCTGTAGCCGTCCGGACCGGGCGTCGTCAGCAGCGACGTCAACGCCAGGCCCGTCCCCATCGCCAACGCCAAGAGCGCGAGCACGCATGGCCGTCGTACAGCACGCCGGGTCGCCCGGCGGTGGTTCGGGCGGGCGAGCAATGTTAGCGCGGCGGCCCCCAACCACAGACCGAATGGCCCATACGCCATGCTCTTCGCCGCCTCGTTCAGTCCGAACCCGCCCTTTTGTCCGCCGATCCAGCGGGCGACGGCGATCAGCACACCTAGCGTGAGAAGAGTCCGCGTCGACAGTGCCCACTGCAACACCGGCCGAATGTCCTTTAGTGTCACCCCGCCGATCACTTCGAGGTCATCCGAGGCGGCCAGCCGGAAATGCTTGGACAACGTGTACGGGCCATAAAGTCGCCGTGCGACTTGCCATGGCATCACCGAACGCGTTCGCCGCCGGCCCGCGGACGCTTGCGCGTTCCGCCGCGCCCAGTCATGTGGGTCAGACATCAGGATTGCCCTCCCTCTCGCTCGACAGGCGGCTGGCGGGGGAACTCCGGTTCGACCACGAATTTTCGTGTACATGACCAGAAGAATCCGGTCGACGACCCAGCGTAGCGGGGGTGGATGAAATTTCGATGACTGTCAGATAATGACGTATTATCTGACAAGTTGGCGGGTCGCTCCTGGGGCGACGTCCTCGGCGGCGGCACCCCTTTCGTGCGTGTTGTCTGACAACCGAGGAAGTGGGGTCGCGATGGCCACCGAACGGCACCTGGCCGCCGTCGCGCGACCGGCGACCGACAGCGCCGAACCGACGTCGCCGAGCGGCGTGCCGGCCGCTGAAGCGCTTGTCTCGTTCCTGCGGCACCTGGCCAACCGGCGCGGCCGGTCGGGCCGGATCACCTCACCGGAGACCGTCCGCGCCTACACCTCGGCCGTGCCGGTCGCGTTCGCCGGGATCACCGACCTTGGCGAACTGGCCGACGCCGGCCGTGACCGGTTGCACGCCAACATCCGCGCCGCCTGGGGCGGCAAGGCACCCTCGACATTCAACGCCAAGCGCGCCGCTGTTGGCTCCGCCCTCGCCTACTTCCACGAACAGGACTGGATCGGCGACCCCGCCGCGGTGCTTGCCGGGCTCGACCGGGAACACCAGCCCAAGCCGACCGACAACCGCGTCCGCACCCGCGAGCAGATCGACCGGCTGATCACCGACAAGCGCCGGTCGCTGGAGGACAGGACGCTGTGGTCGATGCTGTACTCCACCGCGGCCCGCGCCGAGGAGGTGCTGCGCCTCGACGTCGAAGACCTCGACCGAGCCAACCGCCGTGCCCGCACGATCCGCAAGGGCGGCAAGGAAGACGACCTGCTCTACGACATCCGCACCGCCCGGATGCTCGGCCAGCTCCTCGGTCGCCGCCGCACCGGGCCGGTGTTCCTGTCCACCCGCCGCGCACCCGAGGACGGCACCGCGCGCTCCGGAGAATTCGACCGGGGCAGCCGTCGGTACCGGATGACCTACCGCACCGCCGAACGACACCTCGGCGCCGCCACCAACGCCTGGGACCCGCACGACCTGCGACATTCCCGGCTCACCCATGCCGGAGAGGACGGCGCCACCGAGGCCGAGCTGATGAACCTCTCCGGCCACGAGGACCGCCGCACGCTCCAGCGGTACCTCAAGCCGTCCAAGGAAGGCACCCACCGGCGGCTGGACGAGATCGACGCCCAACGCGGCACCTGGACACCCAGCGCGAAGGAACTCGCCGCCCGCATGGCCACGCACGAATGGCGGCCGGGCTAGGGGAATGTGCAGGTGGCAAGGAGCGGGCTCTGCACAATGGGCCTATCCGAGGAGCGAACTGGAAGGGCGGCTATACGCAGCCGAACCCCGCATCTCTGGGATCCCGTCGGGACTTTCGCGTCGCGTCAGTTGTCAGCAGGTGCCGTACGGGGCGGGACCCGGGTCGCTTACCGCAACTCGTCCTCGGCGTACGGCCGCAGCATCGTGTTTGGCGCGACCACCTCACGCATCCACGGAATCCCGCCACAGGCTGCGGTAGCTCGAAACCACAGTCAGGATCTGGTTGGCGTCGTTGACCAGCGGTCCCGTGATCGCGTTGTCGATCGGGGACTGTCTCTCGTTGGGCCAGTACGGCTTTCCCGTCTCCGACACATAGAGGGAGATGTCGGCGGCCTTCAGCGGATCGGGTTCGGAGAGCAGGAGATTCTGCACGTCTTTCTTCGACGTGGTCAGTAGGGCACTGCTGGATGATCCGGGCTCGAACGGAGACCCCAGCAACACGGGACTCAGTTCCGCCGGACTCAGTTCGGATGAGACCACTCGTTCAGGGCCATCTCATCCAAACTGAATCCCCCCAGCTCAGAAGAGGGGAGTTGGGATCAGACAGAACGAGACAGGACGCGCGCGCGACCCGGGCCCGGCAGAGGTCTTCGCTACCTCTGCCGGGCCGTGGGGATCAGGTGAAGATCACGTCCGAGCAGGAGTAGAAGGCTTCGCCGGAGTCGGGCCAGTGGCGTTGCCAGATCGAGTAGATCAGGTGCCTGCCGGTGCGCCCGCCGGGCAGGTTCGCCTGGAGCTGGTAGGCGTTGCCGGCGATCGGCGGGTTGTCCTGCTTGTAGAACGGGGTGTCTTCCAGGTCGGACCACTTGAGCGGTTTCGTCGGGTCGTAGCCCGGCTTGGTGACGTACAGCTCGAAGGTGCCCTCGTGCGCGGCGGTCAGCTGGTACTGGAAGGTGTACGGGCCGCTGCCCGGCATCGTGGTCGCCGGCCAGTCGTCGCGGGCCAGGTCGAGGCCCTTGTACTTGTCCCGGCCGGCGCTGCAGAGCTTGCCGTCCGGGATGATCTCGCGGCTGCGGCCGCTGGCGTCGCCGATGTTGACCTCGTCCCAGTCGTAGATCGGCCAGCTGTCGCCCACCGCGATGGCGGCCTTGCACGCGGCGGACTGCGGGTTCTCCGGACCTTCCTGGAAGCATTGCATGATCCGGCTGGTCGGATTGCCCATCGAGCCGTGCGCGAGGGCGGGGACGGCGGTGAACACCGAGACCGTGCCGAGCACGGCGGTCAGTATCCCGACTTTGACGGCGGAGCGGGAGAACTTCATCGCGGGGTTCCTCTCATGAGAGGTCTAGACCACACCACGGTAGGTGCCCTGGCCCGCGGGCTTGTAGGCCCGAAAGTCGGGCACGGGCGATTTCGCGGGTGCTCCGCTCACCGGTGGGGGGGCGGAACGGCGAGGTCAGGTCGTCCGCGGTGCGCGGGCTTGCCGTGCGCGGCAGCGGTCTCCAAGCAGCCGAGCCGGGACGAGCCCGGTCGGCGCGTCGTCGGGCTCCGGCGATGACCCGCCCTAAAGCTCCCGGCTCACCACGCTGAACTTCCACAACCTCGCGAATCCCAGCCGGTGGTTCGCCTCGATCATGTGCGTATTCCCCGCCCCGGTAGCGGTCCAGACCTGTTCCGCGTCAGCCCGGTCGCTCGTGAACCACCGCAGCATCGCGGCTGTCATCGCCAGCCCCAGCCGGTGCCCGCGGTGCGCGGCGAGCACTGCGGTTTCGCCCTGCCGCAGCCTCCGGCATCAGCGGACGCACCTCCATCTCCGTGAGGCCCACGACCTCGCCCCCCGGGACCGACCGCCACCACGGTCCGATGCTCGATGTCCCGTTCGCACTACGACGCTTCGACCCGAAGGACCCGGTCCGCCGACCACTCCGGCGCGCTTAACCCGGACTCGCCGAGCGACGCGTCACCAATCGCGGTACGAGCCTTCGCGTACGCCTCGACAAGGTCCGCCAGCGCGGCACCGATCCACCGCACCAGGCGGTATGGCGAGATGCTCGCTCCCGTCGCCGGGCAGGTTCACGATCGCCCTGGCGACGAAGGCGGTCGTCCCGGTGGGCGGTCCACGCCAGCTGCTCGCCCGCCTGGACCTGCGACGCGCAGTGCGGAGATCGTCTCGTGGCGGGTCAGGGCCGGACGTTCGGGGAATTCCAGCCGATAGGCGGCTGATTGCAGCTCGTCCCAGTCCGCGTCGCTCGCCCGGTCCACGTCGAACGGCCGCACGTCCAGCGAAGGCCCCGACCGAAACCAGCCCTGTTCCGGCGATCTACCGCCAGTGCAGCGAGGTTTTCCGCCGGATCGACACCTGGACCGGCAGTGACGTCAGCCCGCGCAGGGTCGCGGTGTCCTCCCAGACCGGGCTACCGGCCAGGGTCAGCGTGATCCCGTTGTCCCGCAAGCAGTCGAAGAGCGTGCGCAGCTGCAGGTCGACCAGCGCGGCGCCGAGGCAGGAGTGCGCGCCGCGGCCGAATCCGAGGTGCAGGCCGCGCCGGGGCCGCGGATTCACCTCGTCCGGGCAAGGGAAAACGGCGGGATCGCGGTTCGCGGCGGCCAGCAGCACGATCACGATGTCGCCGCGCCGGATGCGCTGGCCGCCGAGTTCGCCGTCGGCGACGCAGATCCGGCCGTCGGCTTGCACGGAACCGTCGAGGCGGACCAGTTCGTCGGCGAGATCGTCCGCGCCGTCCAATGCGGACGGCAGATCCAGCAGGCCCGGTCGGCGGGCCAGGCGCAGCAACGCGGCGCCGAGCAGGCGGCTGGACGACTCGTAACCAGCGTGCAGGACCGCCCGGAGCGAGTTCGCCAGCAGGTCCGCGGAGATGCCGGGGCGGACGTGCCGCGCGCGGCGGGCGGCGGCGATGAAACCGGTCTGGTTCTCGTCGGCCAGCCAGCCGGCGACGAGTTCGCTCAGCCGCGCCCGGGCGTGGTCCCCGGCCTCCGCGCGGGACGGGTCGAGACCGGCGTCCATGCTGCGCACGATGGCGTTGGAGTAACGCTCGAACTCCTCGCCGTCGGGCGGTTGCACGCCGAGATACCGGCTGATCGTGTCGAGCGCGACCGGGCGGGCGAGGCCCCACACCAGGTCGGCCGGGGAGTCGTCGGCGAGCGCGAGCAGCCGGGAGGTGATCCTCGCGCGGAGGTGGTCGGCCATCGTGCGCTGCGGCACTTGGTGCAGCGCGCAGACCAGCAGGCGGCGGATTCCGGTGTGCTCCGGGGGGTCGACCCGCTGCAGGCTCACCGCCGCGGCGGGAACCTCGATCCCGGCCCGGCGGAAATCCGAGGCGTAGCGGGCGGTGTCGGCGAGCACCTGGCGTCCGGCGGCGTGCTCGGTGACGACCCAGGAGTTCAGCAATCCGTGCCAGTACACCGGATGCGCCTCGCGCAGCCTGCGGTAATACGGGTGCGGATCGGCGAGCACGCGCGGGTCGAGGGGCTCGTAGTACGGGTCGTCGTGCGGTGCCAAGACGTCCTCCGGTTCCCCGGCGAGCACGCCGCGGTCGAGTCGGGTCGGAGCGGGCGCGTCGCGGCTGGCGCGGCCACGACGCGCCCGCAGTGCGCTTGCCGGGGTCAGTGGGAGTACAGCATGGGCTTTCACCTCCCGATTCCTGTTAGCGGCAAGGGGAAACCGCGCTGGCAGCGGGCGAAAGCCGACGGGCGCGTGCTCGGTGCGGAGCGACGTTGCCCGGGCTGTGGCCCATCGTGGCCGGGACGCCTTGTCGAAACCTTGCCGCGACCTTGAAACCGCGGCGGCGGGACTGGTATCCCGGAAACAACCCAGGGAGGTTGCGTGTGCGGCACCGAGGTCAAGGTTCTCGGAGAGGTCGAAATACGGGTCGGCGAACGGATTCTCGCGTTGGGCCCGCCGCGGCAGCGCCGGCTCCTCGCGGCGCTTCTCATCCAGCCGAACGTCCAGATCTCGGTCGGCGAGCTGATCAGCCGGGTCTGGAACGGCTCTCCGCCTGCGCGCGTGCACAACGCGCTCTACAGCTACGTTTCCCGGCTCCGCGGGGTGGTCCAGCACAGTGATCGGCTGGTTTTGACGCGCGGGCACCGCGGATACGTGCTGATCGTCGACGAGGACGACATCGATCTGTGCCGGTTCCGCGGCCTGGTGTCGCGGGCTCGGAAGTCCGGAAGTGATCGGCGGCGGGCGAAACAGTCCTACGAAGCGGCGTTGTCGTTGTGCCGCGGCGTTCCGTTCGTCGACGTCGACGCCGCGTGGCTGGTCGATCTGCGCGCCCGGTTCGCCGGCGAACGGCTCGGGGCGGAGCTGGATCTGTTCGACATCTGCCTGCGGGAAGGCAAGTCGTCGGAACTGCTTGGCCCGCTGAACCAACACGCCGCCGAACATCCGCTCGACGAACGGATCGCCGCGCAGCTGATGACGGTGCTGTGCCGGCACGGCCGGCAGGCGGACGCGCTTCGCCGGTACGCCGGGCTGAGCCGCCGCCTTCGCAACGAGCTGGGCGTGGATCCCGGCGCGCGGCTGGTGGAACTGCACGGCCGGATCCTGTCCGGCGCGTGTCCCTAACCCGGCGAAGAAGCCCGCAGCAGCAGATCCCGCAGTGAGAGCGCGACTTCGGACGGATTTTCGGGCAGGAGGACGACCTGGTCGGCGGTGGTCGAAGGACCGGTCAGCGGGATGATCCGCAGTCCCGGCGGCTGGTGGTCCAGTGCCGATTCGACGGTGATCCCGATGCCCGTTCCGGCCGCGACGTGGGCGGCGATCGCCTGCACGCTGTCGGCGGTCCGGATGATCCGCAGGTCCGCCCCGCTGATCCGGAACGCCGACAGCAGCCGGTCGCACAGCCCGCTGTTGATCTGGTGCGGCCAGGTCAGCAGCGCGGTCGAGGACAGCTCGGCCGCGCTCAGTTCGGCATGTGCGGCAAGGGAATGCGCCGCGGGCACGAGCGCGACGAACCGTTCGGCGGACAGCACTCTCGCCCGCACGCCGTCGATCCCGCCGGTCGCCCAGCCGATGCCGAGCCCGACGGTCTCCGCGCGCAGGGCGGCGAGCTGAGCGGTGGTCGGCATCGGCTCCGGGACGATCGTGACGTCGGGGAACCGCTCGCGCAGCTGCGGCAGGCACCGCATCAGCACCTCGTGCGCGGTGTACTCCGCGTGGGCGACGACGAGCGTGGTGCGCGCCCGGCCGCCGCCGGCCAGGGAACGGCCTCGTTGCTGGAAGCGGCGCAGCTGGGCGAGGGTGGCGTGGGCGTCGGGCAGGAGGGCTTCGCCGAGATCGGTCAGCGAGACGCGGCGGCTGGTGCGGTGGAACAGCTTGCCGCCCAAGGTTTTCTCCAGGCGGCGGACGGCGTCGCTGACTGTCGGCTGCCCGCGGTGCAGGCGTTCGGCGGCACGGCCGAAGTGAAGCTCCTCCGCGACGGTGACGAACGCTTCGAGCTCGATCCTGTCCACCGGATCAGGCTAGCCCGATCGATCGGTCCCGCCGATCGCTGGGTGACGGAGAACGGCGTTGATGGCGCCCGGCGATCGGGATGAGATGGGGAGCAAGCAGGGGATTTCCCCACGACCGGAAGAAGTTTTCGCATGACAGCCAATGCCGTTGACGGCACCCCCGACGCCACTGTGACCGTCGTCTGCCATTCGGTGCACGGGCACACCCGCCTCTTGGCCGAGCACCTCGCCGGAGGAGCGCGGCAGGTGCCGGGCGTGCGGGTGCACCTCGTCGACATCCGGGCCGAAGACGTCACCGCGGGCCGCTGGCACGACAGCGAGGTCATGGCGCTGCTGGACCGTTCCGACGCGATCGTCCTCGGCTGCCCGACGCTGATGGGCGGCGTGTCGGCGGTGTTCAAGGCGTTCATGGAGGCCGCGTTCACGCCGTTCACGACGCAGGCGTGGAAGGACAAGCTGGCGGGCGGGTTCACCATGTCCGCGTCGCAGAGCGGCGACAAGCTGGCGGTGCTGCAGCAGCTGTCGGTTTTCGCGGCGCAGCTGGGCATGCAGTGGATCGGCGTGGGCGACATGCCGGGCAACAACTGGAGCGGCGGGACCCGCGACGACGTCAACCGGCTCGGCTCGTGGCTGGGGCTGATGAGCCAGAGCCACGCCGACCTCGGCCCGGACGACGCCGGTTCGCGCGGCGACCGGATCACCGCCCAGCGGTACGGCGAGCGGATCGCCCGGCTGACGCAGCGGTGGGTCAACGGCGCGCCGTACGAAACGAGCCGGATGACCGAGCACGAGGCCCGCGCGCTGTCGGCGTCGCTGAGGGAGGCGGTGGCCTGACGGTTTGCCGACCCTGGAGACGGTCCGTGAGGGCCACCTTGACGGACTCTGATTCCCTCAGGGTTCCCCTCACGGACCTGCCCGGAAGGCCTTACGTCCCGGCGACGAACTCGGCGAGCAGGCCGTGCGGTGCGTCGGGACCGAACATCTGCCGTTGCAGGTGCGCGCCTTCGGCGGCGGTTTCCGCGCCGCGCGGGAACATCGCCTGTTCGTACTCGGCGAGCGCGGCCTCCACGTCGCGGGGATGGGCGGCGAGCGCGATCCCGAGTTCGGCTCCGTCGAGCATGGCCAGGTTCGCGCCTTCCCCGTTCGGCGGGGCGAGGTGCGCGGCGTCGCCGATCAGGGTCACGCCGGGCACCCGCTCCCACTGGTGGCCGATCGGCAAGCCGTAGTGCGGCCGCAAGACCGGCGCGGTGTCGCTTTCGGTGATCAGCGTGGTCAACGCCGTCGACCAGCCCTCGAACTCCGCCGCGATCCGGGCGGTCGCGGCTGCCGCGTCGGCGAAATCGATGCCGTCAAACCAGTCCAGCGACCGGACCAGCCCGACGTAGGTGTGCAGGATCCCGTCCCGCTCGCGGTGCGCGGTGATGCCGTGGCCCGGCGCGAGCACCAGCAGCATCCCGCCGCCGACCGCTTCGGCCGTGGCGGGGAACCGGCGGTCGGAGTCGTGGACGAAGGTCTCGACGGACGCCGTGCCGGTGTACTCGGGCTTCGCCGGGGACAGCAGCGGCCGGACCTTCGACCAGGCTCCGTCCGCACCGACCAGCAGGTTCGTGGTGACCGCGCTCCCGTCGGCGAACGCGACCTCGTAACCCTCGGCCAAGGCGCGCACGCCGCTGACCTTGTGTCCCCAGTGGACAGTGCCCTCCGGCAGCGAGTCGATCAGCAGCTGCCGCAGCTCGCCGCGGTGGACTTCGGGACGGCCGCCGGTGCCGTCGTCGGGCTGTTTGAACAGCACTGTCCCGTCCCAGGCCAGCAGCCGCAGTTCTTGTCTCCCTTCCAGGATCAGGCCGCGGAATTCGGCGGTCAGCCCGGCGGCTTCGACGGCGAGCTGACCGTTGTAGTCGTGGATGTCGAGCAGGCCGCCCTGGGCGCGCGAGGCCGGGGACGGCTCGGCCTCGTAGACCACGGCGGGGATTCCGCGGACGTGCAGGACGCGGGCGAGAGTGAGACCGCCGAGCCCGGCGCCGACGATCGTGACGGCTGTGTTCATGACACGGCTCCTTCGAATGAGGGTTCTGGTACGCCGTTCCATATTGGAACGGCGCTCCAGATGTGTCAAGATGGGCGCATGGCTACGGGGACGCGCCGGGCACAGCGGCGCACGGAGGCACTTTCTCGGGAGCGCATCGTCGAGGCGGCGGTGGAACTGCTGGACGCGGCCGGCGAGAGCGGCCTGACCTTCCGGGTACTCACCGAGCGGCTCGCGACCGGGCCCGGGGCGATCTACTGGCACGTCGCGAACAAGGGCGAACTGCTGGTCGCCGCGACCGACGCGGTGGTGGCGGACGCACTGGCGGCGGAGCCGGCCGGCTCGCCGCGCGAGGAAGTGCACGCGGTCGCGCTCGGGTTGTTCTCCGCGATCGACGCGCATCCGTGGCTCGCCGCGCAGCTTCTGCTCCAGTTGTCCCGCAGTCCCGGCGGGCCGGTGACGCCGCGGATCCTCGAAAGCCTCGGCCGCGGGGTCCGCGCGCTCGGCGTGCCCGAGGAGCACTGGTTCACCGCGACGTCGGTCCTGATGCACTACGTTCTTGGCGCGGCCGGGCAGAACGCGGCGAACAGCCAGGTCTCCGAGCCGGACGCGGACCGGGCCGAATTCCTTGCCGCCACGGCGGAAGCGTGGGAGGGGCTGGATCCGGAGGAGTACGAGATCGCCCGGGCGATGGCGAGCCAGATGAGCGAACACGACGACCGCGAGCAGTTCCTCGCCGGGATCGATCTCGTGCTCGCCGGGGTCGCCGCGCTGTATCCGGGCGGGCGCGCATGACCCTCGCGCTCACCGATGCCGGGGGAGCGGGCAAGGACGCGCGGGAGCGGTTCGCCGAGTTCCTGCGCGTGTACGCGTCGCTCAACACCCGCGTCGCGTACGCGACCGATCTCGGCATCCCGCTCGACTGGGTCCCCGGCTACCAGCCGCCGGACCCGGGACGCCGCCGCGGCCGGGCTCGGCGGACCGATCCGGACGCGCTCGCGTGGCTGCCCTGGTGCCTGCGCAACGGGTTCACGTCGTTCGCCGACGTCCGGGTGGAGCACGTCGAGCAGTGGCTGGACGAGCTGGCGCGCGCTGGGTACCGCGACGCGACGCGCGGCCGGATGCTGTCGGCGGTGTCCGCGTTCTACCGCAAGTACCTGCTGCGGGAAGGCTTGGCCGGGCACAATCCCGCAGCGCTGGTGGACCGGCGCGCGCAGCATCTCAACCGGCCCTCCGGCGTCCCGTCCCAGACCGCGCGCTGGTCTTTCGACGCGTGCCGGGCGCTGCTGCTCGCCGCCTGGCTGCTGGTCGGCCACAGCCGGAACGGCCCGCGCGACCGGGCGATGGTCGAGATCCTGATCGGCACCGGGGTGCGCGCGGAGGAACTCGTCGGCGTCGATCTGGGCGACTACCGGCGGCCGACCGCAGGTGGAATCGGCGTGCTTCGCGTGCACGGCAAGGGATCCAAGGACCGCGAGGTAGCGCTGGCCGCACCGGTGGCGGACGCGCTCGACGCCTATCTCGCGGACCGGGTCACCCCGCAGGTGCCGGCGCTGCGCGGGCAGGTCGGCGCGAATCGGGCGGAGCCGTTGTTCGTCACCAGCACCGGCGCGCGCGTGCACGTTTCGCACGTGACCGCGTTGCTGCGGCGGCTGTGCGCGACGTTCTGTCAGACGCCCAAAACCGCGCGGCTGCAGGAACTCCTCGACACCGCCGAGGCCCGGTTCGTCGCGACCCACCTGCAGCCGTTGTGCGACACCATCCATCCCCATTCGGCGCGCCACTCGTACGCGACGCACGCGATCGAGCGAGGGGTCCCGCCGCGGCAGGTGCAGCGCGACCTCGGGCACGCCGCGTTGTCGACCACCGAGGGGTATCTCCACGACGAGAACGCCATCCGGGACTCCGCCGCGCACGAACTGGCTCCGGCGCTGCATCGCGGTTGGCTCGGCTGATCCTCAGCCGTTGATCCGGGCGATCTTCCGGGCTTGGCCTCGGTGCAGATCGGCGACCCACTCCCAGCCTGGCTTGGCCGACGGGCCGATCCGCGGGTCGTCGGGTTCGCGGCCGTCGCGCAAGGCCTGCACGTACGCGCGGTCCAGTTCGATTCGCGCGCGCACCTGACCGGCTCCGCCGACGGAGCCGTGACCGGGGATGAGGACATCGACGTCGTCCGCCACGGCTTCGAGCGCCCGCAAGCCGGCGAGGTAGTCCTCGATCGGGTCGGCGGTGTCGTCGAACATCGGGACCAGGACGTCGGAAAGCATGTCGCCGGCGACAAGAACCCGGCGTTCCTCGATCAGCAGCGCCGCGTGCCCCGGGGCGTGAGCCGGATGTTCGATGATCCGGACGCGCGGGCCGTCCCAGGGGACGCACCCGGTTCCGGCGGGCAGACCGGTGACGCGGCCGAACAGGTCCAGCGGCACGTCGTCGGCGATCTCCGGCGGCAATCCCTCGGCGAGAAGGGTTTTCCAGTCCGCTTTCGCCAGCAGATCGCGCAGGTAGGCCGCGCACCGGGCGGTGCCGTAGCGGGGCGCGTCGCCGAATTCGGCGTGCCAGAGCGCGTGGTCCCAGTCCGGATGCGTCGCGAAGCCTGCCGCGACAGGCTGACCGAGTTCGCGCAGATCGCCGGCGAGGCAGGTCAGTTCGCCGTTCGTGAGCCCGGGGTCGACGAGCAGCACGCCCGCCCGGCCCCGCACGACGACCGCGTTGTTCTCGAGCACCTCGCTCTGGTGGACCAGCACGCCCTCCGCTGCCTGTCTCAGCATGGCGACCCTTCCGCTCCGTAGTGTGCGACCGGTCGAGACCGTATCCCGGAGTGATAGCAAAGTGCAAGCACTTGCTTTGCCGCAGCAGCGGTCAAGCCTCGACGAACGGCTCGGAGCACAACGTGCAGGCGATCGGCCCCAGCTCCAGGATCGACCGGGCCGCGCGGATCCGGCGGGGCGGTTCGCAGCGGCAGATCGCCGCGACGTAGTTCGGCCCGCCGCGGTGCGCGCCGCGGCCGTCGACCGGGGCGATCACCACTGGCGGTGCGAGCGGTTCGGCGACCTCGTCCGGCCCTTCCGGATCACCTGGCGGGGACGGGACGGCGCGCCGCGCGACCTCCTGTTCGGTGTGCCGCCACACGGTCAGCGCTTCTTCGAGCCGGGAGAGTTCTCCTTGGTAGGCCTCGAGAGTCGCGGGCAGCGCGATGGTCGCGGACCAGCCGATCCGGTCCGCCTGTTCGGCCCGCAGGCCCAACTCGGCGGCGAGCGCGGCGAAGCGTTTGTTGTGGTAGCGGCCGTCGCTGACGTCGACGATGTCCCGGGTGGCGGCGAGCCCGTGCGCGGCCTCGTGCAGCGTGGTGGAGAGGATTTCGGCCGCGCCGCGCCGAAGGCCTTCCGCGCCCAGGAAGAACTCGGCGCGCGGTTCGACGCCGTCGCCGACGTGCCAGCGGGACCGGGCGAAGTGGCCGTGGATCTCGGTGGCGGTGCCCATCGTTCCCGACGCCAGCACGAGGATCGCTTCGGGAACGTCCGCGTGCCGCCGCCGGATCTCGGCCCACAGCTGTTCCATCGCGTGCATGACGCGGGTCGTCGGCCCCAGCGCGGCGGTGTTCATGCGGCCATCTTGCCGCTTAAGCGGTAACTAGCTCAGGGAGAGTCCGGAGAGCACCCGGTCGAGGCCGGCGGAGAAGACCGCGTCGCCGTCGGGGTGGACAGCGTCGCGCGCGGTGCGCAGGAGGGTGGGGTAGCGGCCGGAATCGAACATCCGCTGCAGGTACGGCGCGGCGGAGCGCTGCCAGCTTTCCTCGTCGAGACCGGTGTCGCTGATGAGCCGCCGCTCGCGGATCTCGCTGCGCACGGCGCCGGTGACGTAGGAGTGCACGGTGAACACCGTGATCACAGCGTCCTCGATCGGGCCCGGACCTGCCGCGGCGGCGAGCGACGCCTCCAGGTAGGCGAGCGCGTTGGGGCCGAGCCCGGGCCGGCCGCCGATCAGGTCCGCGAACCACTCGTGCCGCTGGACCGCCGCGCGGCAGCCGTGGGCGAGCGCGCGGAGGGCGGCGAGCCCTTCGGTTTCCGGGTCCGGCAGCGGGATTTCGCCGTAGACCGCGTCGGTCATCAGGTCGAGCAGTTCTTCTTTGGTGTCGAGGTAGCCGTACAGCCGCATCGGCCCGGCGCCGAGCGCGGCCGCGACTTTGCGCAGCGACACCGCTTCGAGCCCGCCTTCGTCGGCGAGTGCGCAGGCGGTCTCGACGATGCGGGCGCGGCTCAGCGGCGTCGGCGCCGCGCGCGCCGGCGGTTCGGGCCGTTCCCACACCAGTTCGTCCATGCTCGCTCCTTTTCGGGTGACAGTACCCGGGAGGTTCCGATACGGTGTATTACGTAAATACAGTGTATCGAGGGGATGTCATGATGCGAATCGTCATCGCCGGGGGCGGGCTCGGCGGGCTCACCTGTGCGCGGGTGCTGAGGGCGCACGGCGTCGACGCCGTGGTCTGCGAACGCGACGCGAGCCCGGAAGCCAGAGTGCAGGGCGGCACGCTCGACCTGACGGTCGACGAGGGCCAATGGGCGCTGCGCGAGGCCGGTCTGGAGGCCGGTTACCGCGCGATCGCGCGTCCCGAGGGCCAAGACATGGTTCTTTACGACTCCGCGGGAACCCTGCTGCGGCAGGAAACCACGCCGGACGACGGCGAAGAGCGCTGGGGCCGTCCGGAGGCGGACCGGCCGGCGCTGCGGAAACTGCTGCTCGACGCGCTTCCGGAGGGCACTGTCCACTGGGGACACGCAGTGACCGGCGCGGAGCCGCTCGGCGACGGACGCCACCGCGTCCAGCTGTCCGGCGGCGAAACCCTGGAGTGCGATTTCCTCATCGGAGCGGACGGCGCCCGGTCGCGGATCCGCCCCCTGCTCGCCGACGCGGAACCGGCTTACTGCGGAGCGCACGGGATGGAGCTGGTCATCCACGACGCGGACCGAGCGCACCCGGCGGCTTCGGCGCTCGTCGGACGCGGCAGCTTCTCCTCGATCGGGGATCAGCAGACGCTTTCCGCGCAGCGCAACGGAGACGGCACGATCCGCGTCCACCTGACCCGGCGGTGCCCCGAGGACTGGCCGCAGACCTCGGGGATCCCGTTCGACGACCCGGATCGCGCCCGCGGCGCGCTGAAGGGGCTGTACGCGGGGTGGCCCGCGGAGTTCCTGGCGCTGCTGGACGCGACGTCCGGGCCGATCCTGGTGGATCCGCTGACCGCGTTGCCGGTCGGGCTGCGCTGGGACCGCACGCCGGGCGTGACGCTGATCGGGGACGCGGCGCATCTCATGTCGCCGTTCGCCGGGCAGGGCGCGAACCTCGCGATGCGCGACGGCGCCGAACTTGCCCTGATCCTCGCCGAGGGCGGTGACGTGCGGAAGTTCGAGGAGGCGATGTTCGACCGGGCCGAGCCGGCGGCGCAGATGTCGGCGGACAACCTGAAGCTGTTCCTGTCCGACGGCGCGGCGGAGAAGGTGCGCCGTCTGTTCGTGCGGATGTTCGGGGAGGAGGACTGACCCCGCTCTAGCTGAGTGGCACCGGGAGTCGGCACCCCGCGGTTCCGGGGCTGACCTGTCGCTTTCGCGAGTGCTCGTTGGGGCTCCCGTCGGCACCGGTCTTCGAGCCGGATGTTCAGGCAGGTTCGCGCAGGCGGTAGTGCTGCGGACTGCGCCCGTACTCCCGTTTGAACGCGGTGCTCAGCGTGAAGGGGCTGCGGTAGCCGACCTGCCGGGCGATCGCGCTGAGCGTCGCGTCGGGTTGCTGCCGCAGGAGATCGGCGGCGAGGGCGAGCCGCCAGGTGGCGAGGTAGGTCATCGGCGGCTCGCCGACGGCGTCGGTGAACCGCCTGGCGAGCGCGGCGCGCGAAACCCCGGTCGCGCTGGCCAGGCCCGCGACGGTCCACGGGTGCTCGGGCTGGTCCTGCAGGAGGCGCAGGGCGTGCCCGGCCACCGGGTCGCCGTGCGCGCGGTACCAGGCGGGCGCGGCCGGGCGGTCGAGCCATTCCCGCAGGACGCGGACGAGCAGGAGGTCCAGCAGCCGGTCGAGGACCGCTTCCTGTCCGGGGACGTCGCGCTCGATCTCGGCGGCGAGCATCGTGACAAGCGGATCTGGGCTGGCTCCGGCGCGGGCGGTGACGACGCTCGGCACCGCGGCGAGCAATCGGCGCGAGACCTCGCCGACGGTCGGATAGGTCCCGGTGAGCAGCACCGTCGGGCCGTCGGTGCCGGTACCCCAGGTGCGGACGCCGAATTCGGTCAGGTCGGTGAGATGCCCGCCGTCCGGCGTGACGCATTCCTGCCCCGGACGGATCACCGCTTGCGGCGGCGTCCCGGGATCGTCGGCGACGAGGTACGGCTCGGGTCCCCGGATGACGGCGACGTCGCCCGTTTCCAGACGGGCGGCTTCGGCGTTGTCGGGCACCAGCCAGGCGTCGCCGCGCACCACGGCGAGCACGGTCAGCGGCGCTTCGTCCTCGATCCGCAGAGACCATGGCGGGCGCAGGACGGACCGGAGCAGGAACGCGCCGTGCGCACGGGGTCCTTCGAGCAACGCGGTGAGCGGGTCCACGGTGCTGAGAGTAGCGCTGCGGCAAGGGAAAGCTCGGCGGTTCGGGGAGGCCGTGCCGCTGCGGGGCGGGGGTGCCGGGGAAACGAGATTCCCGCTGCCGGGTCGCGGCTCGCGTCGCCGGGATCCACCGCGCGCCGTGATTTCCAGCAATAGCCCGGCGTTCGAGGAAAGCCCGGCGTTTCCGCGCCGCCGCACGCTCGGGAGGTCGGCAGAGCGCGCGGGCTGCTTGATACCGGAAACCGTTCAGGCAGCGAGCATCGCTTCGGCGATCTTCTCGGCGGCGTCGTCCGGGATCGCGCTGGCGGCATCGTCCAGGACGACCAGCCGCGCGCCGGGTATCTCGCGGGCGAGGGCTTCCCCGTTGCCGACCGGGAAAAACGCGTCCCGGCCGCCGTGCAGCACGACCGTCGGGATCGCGAGTTCCGGCAGGCGTTCGCGCCACCGCGGCGTGCAGTCGAGCTTGGAGAACACCATGCCCAGCTGATTCGCCAGCTGCACCGGCGGCTCCGTGCTGGCCGCGCGGTCGAAGATCCGTTCAGCGACGGTTCGGGCCGCGCCGGGGTCGTTGCCGAGAATCGCGGCGCTGACGGCGGCGCGTTCGGCGACGGCGGCACGGTCCGACCAGTCGGGCATCGGCAGTGCGAACACTTGGTGCATGGTCTTCGCGTCGTGATCGGGCAGATCAGGGTCGACGGGGCCGGGCGCGACGGGACGGGTCCCGTACAGCGTGAGGGCGGAGAAAGCGGACAGGTGGTCGAGCGCGGCGACCTGGGCGACCATCCCGCTGACCCCGATCCCGGCCAGGTGCGCGGGCCGGTCGTCGAGTTCCCGGGCGAGAGCGGCGGCGTCGGCGGCGAGGTCGCGCAGCGTGTAGGCCGGGGCATCCGGGTTCACCGTGGTCGAGGTGCCTGCGTCGCGAAGGTCGTAGCGCACGACGTGCCGTCCGCCGCGGGCGAGTGCCTCGCACAGGGCGTCCGGCCACGACAGCATCGTGGGGCCGCCGGCGAGCAGGACCAGCGGCGCGGCCGGGTCGCCGAAGTGCTCGGCGCCGATCGTGACGCCGCGGGAAACGCTGTGCTGCATGGAAGTCTCCTGGTGAGACGATCGCGCATGGTTCCGAGCGGATAACCGATGGATCGTCTCGCGATCTGCGGGTTGACTGGGGGCGTACTGGGGGACAAAACGGAAGGCACGACGATGGTGATCGTTTCCAAGGCGGTTCTCGTGGCGGCAGTGGTCGCGGCGGGGCTGATCGCGGGGTTGTTCTACGCGTACACGGTGTCGGTGATGCCCGGCCTCGCCCATGCCGACGACCACACGTTCGTGACCGCGATGCGCCGGATCAACGACGCCATCGTGAACGGCTGGTTCATGCTGTCGTTCCTGGGCGCGCCGCTGCTCGCGGTCGCGGCCGTGGTCCTGCACTTCACGAGCGGCGCGCAAGGCGGGTTGCCGTGGCTCATCGCGGGCGCGGCGCTTCTGGTGGCGATGGTGCTGGTGACCGGTGCGGTCAACGTGCCGATGAACAACGCCCTCGCCGTGGACACGGTCGACTTCGCCGCTCTGCGGGCCCGGTTCGAGGAGCCGTGGGTGCGGTGGAACACGGTGCGGACGGTGGTGTCGGCGGCCGGGTTCGGGTGTCTCGTGGGCGCTTTGGTGACCCGGAGCGCGTGACTCCGGGCCACCGGCCGGTCAGTCCGCGATCCGGAAGCAGAGGTCGGTGTCCCAGTTGTTCGGGTCCGGCTCCACCTGCGGGTTGGTGCGGTAGATCTCGAGCCGGGCGGTCCAGTGCTCGCCGTCGGCCTCGACGGTGCGGTCCCAGCGCACGTCCTCCTTCTCGCCCCAGGCGAGCAGGTCCGCGGTGGCCGCGAAGAGGCCGTCCGGCGCGCCGTGGTGGGTGGCCTGGGCGTATTTCCCGGCGGGCAGGACGTCGTTGAAGTACTCGTCGCCGAGGTCGACGGCGTCCGTGACCGGGACTCCGGCCTCGACGGTGACGGTCTCCATGTCCGTGCCGAGCACCAGGTAACGGAAGAACGGCGCACAGGCGGGTTCGAGACCGCGTTCGGCGAGCGCGCCGACGATCGCGGCGATCCGGTGCGCGACCGCGGGCATGCCGTCGAATCCGACCGTCGCTCGGTAGCCGACGTAGCGCTGTTCATTTCTGTCCACAATGGAGGGCATGGGGTTCCTTTCGGGTCGGGGGCGCTCGCCTCAGCCGAGGAGCGGGCGTACTTCGATCGTTCCGTATGCGGCGGCCGGATGCCGGGACGCGTGCTCGACGGCCTCGTCGAGGTCGGCGCATTCGAGCACGGCGTAGCCGCCGATCTGGTCCTTGGTCTCGGCGAACGGCCCGTCGCTGAGCAGGACGTCGCCGTCGCGCACGCGCACCGTGGTGGCCGTCGCGGGCGGGTGCAGGCCTCCGCCGCCGATGAGGACGCCGCGTTCCGCCAGGTCCTCGGACCAGCCGCCGCAGCCGATCGCGAGCTGTTCCTCGGTGGGTTCTTCGGACCCGGCGATCATCAGGAGGTAACGCATGGGTTCTCCTCGTTGAGAGTTTCGGCGAGGCGGGCGGCGAACGCCTCGGGTTCGGCGGCGAAGCCCGCGTGGTCTCCCGGGAACCGGACGGGCTCGCCGCCGAGCGCGCGGGCCAGCCCGACGCCTGCCTCGTAGGCCGGGGTCCCGATCGCGTCGCCCACCGCGACGACGATCCGGGTGCCCGCGGCGGCGAGTGCTTCGAGATCGGGTTCCCAGGCTCCGACGGCGGCCATCAGCTTGCCGAAGAAGACCTCGAAGTTGCCGCGCATCTGCTTGCCCTGCTCGATTTCCTCGGCGGAGGGGTGCTCGGGCGGCGGCGGGATCTCGAATCCGCTGGCCGCCATGAACGCGCCCAGAGCGGCGTCGACGCCCTGCTCCCGGTAGATCGCCGGGATGTCCGGGAAATCGGCCAGCAGGTCGCCGAGATACCGGCTGACCGGCGGCTCGTGCGCGACGAGCGTCCGTACCGCGCCGGGGTAGCGAGTGGCGTGTTCGAGCATGGTGATCGCGCCGCCGCTGTTGGCCAGCACCGAGACCGGTCCGCCGTCGAGTTCGGTGAGCAGCCGCTGCACGTCCTCGGCGTGCTGGCCGACGAGGTCGTCGTCGAGTTCAGTGGTCCGGCTGCGCGAAATCCCGCGCGGGTCGAACGTGACGACGGTGTAGCTGTCGGTGAGGAAGGGGCGCAGCGCGGTGAACGCGGTCGCGTCCGCGGGTCCGCCGGGCACGAGGAGCAGCAGCGGTCCGGAGCCTGCGACGTCGTAGTGGAGCTCCGCGCCGGGCACGCGAAGGGTTTTGGTGATCATGGCTGTCCTTCCGGAGTCGGTTCGCCTTCCCGACGAACGGAAGAGACCGAGACAGACACCTCCGGCGAAGAAATTTCCGAAAGTCGTCTCCGAAGGTAGCTGCGTTCGGCTCCGGTGCGGGCCAACGCGAGCGCTTCGGCATACGCGACCTGGGCTTCTTCGATCCGGCCGAGGCGGCGGAGGAAGTCCGCGCGGGTGGCGGGCAGCAGGTGGTAGCCCGCCAGCTCTTCGCTCAGCCGGTCGGCGAGGGCGAGCCCGGCCTCCGGTCCGACGGCCATCCCGACCGCGACCGCGCGGTTCAGCTCGACCACCGGACCCGGACGGAACCGCCGCAGCTCGTGGTACAGCCCGGCGATCTGCGCCCAGTCGGTGTCCTCGGCGCGCGCGGCGGTGGCGTGACACGCGGCGATCGCGGCCTGCACCTGGTACGGCCCGGGACTGCGTCGGCGCAACGCCGCTTCCAGCAGCGCGGTTCCTTCGGTGATCGCCGAGGTGTCCCACTGGCTCCGGTCTTGTTCGTCGAGCGGGATCAGCTCGCCGTCGGGCCGGTTTCGCGTGCCGCGGCGGGCGTGTTGCAGCAGGAGAAGCGCGAGCAGGCCGGTGGCCTCGGGTTCGTCCGGCATCAGGGTGCACAGCAGCCGGGCCAGCCGGATGGCTTCGCCGGCCAGGTCGGGCCGCTGGAGGTCGTCGCCTTCGCTGGCCGAGTAGCCCTCGTTGAACAACAGGTACAGCACGCCGAGCACCGCGGCGGTGCGCTCGGGCAGCAGATGGGCGGGCGGCACCCGGTACGGGATCCCGGCGGCGCGGATCTTGCGTTTCACCCGGACGAGACGCTGCGACATCGTCGATTCGGACACCAGGAACGCGCGGGCGATCTCCGCGGTGCTGAGCCCGACGAGCGTGCGCAGCGCGAGCGCGACCTGCGCCTCGAAGGCGAGCGCGGGGTGGCAGCAGGTGAAGATGAGCCGGAGCCGGTCGTCGTCGAGGTCGCTGGCCCCGCTGGCCCCGCTGACGTCACCGGCACCGCCGACTCCATTGTGGACAGTGACCGGTTCGTCCGGGACCGCCAGGCGCGCGGCCTCCTGGAGTTTGTCCGCGCCTACCGCCGCCCGACGCAGCCGGTCGACGGCACGGTTGCGCGCGGCGGTGGTGAGCCACGCTCCGGGGCGGTCGGGAACGCCGTCGCGCGGCCAGGTCCGCACGGCGAGCGCGAACGCGTCCTGCGCGCACTCCTCGGCCAGGTCCCAGTCGCCGGTGACGCGGATGAGCGTGGCCACGACGGAGCCCCATTCGTCGCGGAACGCCTGCGCGACAGCGGCTTCGACCCCGTCGTGCTGCCCGGTCACCGCACGCTCCCTTCTCGTCTCCGCCGGCGGACGCGTTCCGCCGACACTCTCCGAACGGTAAACCGGGCCACCGACAATTTCGCGCGGTCAGGCTCCGGCGAGCTGCCCGATCCCGTCGAGGATGCGGCCGAGCCCGAACCGGAAGTGGTGCTCGGGATCGGAAGATCCGCCGTAGGTCTGCCCGGCGGTCGTGCCGACCCGGCTCGCGCGCGGGAAGTGCACCGGATCCGCCGCCGGGATCTCGGCGAGCACCGGCGCGGAACGGTTCCACCAGTCGAGGTCGGTCATCCCGCTGCGCCGCGCGGCGCGGGTCGCGTCCACCGAACCGCGCGCCGCGCCCGCGACCAATCCGTTGAGCAGGCCGACGATCGCGTCGAGCTGGACGTCGTCGAGGCCGAGTTCGTCCATCGCGGCCAGTTCGCGTTCGTATTTGGCGAAGGTGTGCGGGCCCAGCGTCGGGCGGCCGACGCGGATCTCCAGCAGCCACGGATGCCGGTGGTAGAGCCGCCACAGGTCCTCGGCGACCGCCGCCAGCCCGGCCCGCCAGCCTTCCGGCAGCTCGCCGGGGAGTTCGCCGTGCGCGTGGTCGAGCATCAGCTCCAGCAGTTCCTCGCGGCCGGGCACGTAGGTGTAGAGCGACATCGTCGCGACGCCGAGCTCGTCGGCGATCCGGCGCATGGTGACCGCGTCCAGCCCGTCCGCGTCCGCGACCCGGATCCCGGCCAGCACCACGTGCTCGACCGACAGCTTCGGTTTCGGGCCGCGGCGCGGGGGACCGGGCACGCCCCACAGCAGTTCGATGGTCCGCCGCGGATCGCCCGGCTCGGTGTCCATTTCGCTCCTTGTACGCAGTACAGAGTTTTCCGGTAGAGTATCCCGGAGAGGCCAGCCAGGGGAGGGCGGAGCACTGAATTCAGTCGTAGTGGAGCCGGGACGGGTCGTGTTCTGGAGACCGGACGGCGCGGAGCCGGACGGTCCCGGGACTCCCGGCACAGTCGAGGTCGTGCTGGCCGACGGGGTGCGCACGGTGCCCGCGCTGCGCTTGCCCGCCGCGGAAGCGGCACCGGTGCTGCGGTCGCCGGCGGATCAGCCGGATCCGTCGGCGCGGTTCTGGGCGCTGGCCGCCGAAGCCGCGGAACGGCTCGCCTCGGCCGGCTGGACCGGACCGCTCGACCCGGCCGAGGAGGCGTGGCTGCGCCGCCTCGCCGACGCGATGCCGCCGCATGCCCACGCGACGCCGATCCCCGGCGACCTGGCGCGGTTGCCGGAGCCGTATCCGCTGCTGATGCGGTTCCTCGGCGACGTCGCCGAGGTGGAACCCGCGCTGCGCGTGTCGCTGCGGATCGAATCCGACGATCTGGCGGACGGCCGGTTCCGCGCGGTCGTCCAGGTGCACGGCGGGACCGAGCCGCTGCTCGACGCGGAAGAGCTGTGGCGCACCGGGAGCCAGGAGGCGCGGCACGAGGTCCTGCTGGCGTTGCGGCACGGAGCGGAGGTGTGGCCCGCGCTGGCTCCGCTGCTGTCGGCGGCGGTTCCGTCGTCGGTCACGCTGGGAGACCGCGAGATCGCCGAACTGCTCGCCGGAGCGCTCGACGCCGCGGAGCTGGCGGTGCACTGGCCCGCGGAGCTGACCGGGCTGGCCGCGCGAGCGGTCGTCCGGCCGGGAGACGCGCCGTCCGACGCGCGGACGTTCTTCGGCGGCGACCGGGTGCTGCAGTTCGACTGGCAGCTCGCGCTGGGCGACAGCGAGCTGAGCGTCGCGGAACTCGACGCGCTCGCCGAGGCCCAGCGTCCGGTCGTCCGGCTGCGGGACCGGTGGGTGCTGCTGGACCGCAAGACCGCCGACCGCGCCCGGGATCGCACGCTCAAGCCGGTGACCGCGATCGAGGCGCTCGGCGTCGCGCTCACCGGCCGCACCGAGGTCGACGGCGAACTGGTCGACGTCCGCACCGACGGCTGGCTCGAAGACCTGCGTGCGCGGCTGTCGGCCGATCCCGAGCCGGTGCCGCAGCCGGCCGGGCTGGCCGCGACCCTGCGCGATTACCAGCTGCGCGGCCTGCACTGGCTCGACACCGTCACCGGGCTGGGGCTCGGCGGCTGTCTCGCCGACGACATGGGGCTCGGCAAAACCGTCACGCTCATCGCGCTGCACCTGCACCGGGGCGCCGGTCCGACGCTGGTGGTGTGCCCGGCTTCGCTGCTGGGCACGTGGGAAACCGAGATCCGCCGGTTCGCGCCGGGGGTCGCGGTGCGCCGGTTCCACGGCGCGTCGCGGTCGCTGGACGAACTCGACGGCGGTTTCGTCCTCACCACCTACGGCACGCTGCGCACCGATCCCGCGCCGCTGGCCGGGGTGAGCTGGGATCTGCTGGTCGCCGACGAGGCGCAGCACGTGAAGAACCACCGCTCCGACACGGCGAAAGCGTTGCGGCTGCTGCCTTCCGCGGCGAAGGTCGCGCTCACCGGCACGCCGGTGGAGAACACGCTCACCGAACTGTGGGCGATCCTCGACTGGACCACGCCGGGCCTGCTCGGCCCGCTCGCCGAGTTCCGCCGCCGCTGGGGGAAGCCGGTCGAATCCGGCGGCGACCCGGCGGTCGCCGAGCAGTTGTCCCGGCTGCTGCGGCCGTTCCTGTTGCGCCGCCGCAAATCCGACCCGGGCATCGCGCCCGAGCTGCCCGCCAAGACCGAGACCGACCGGCCGGTGTCGCTCACGGCCGAGCAGGCGGCGCTGTACGAGGCCACTGTGCGCGAGCTGATGGCGGACATCTCCGCGAGCGACGGCATGGCCCGCCGCGGCCGGGTGGTCAAGCTGCTCACCGCGCTCAAGCAGATCTGCAACCACCCCGCGCAGTACCTCGGAGAGCCCGAGAACGGCACGCTCGCCGGCCGGTCCGGGAAGCTCGAACTGCTCGACGAACTGCTCGACACGATCCTCGCCGAGGACGGCGCGGTGCTGGTGTTCACCCAGTACGTCGTGATGGCGCGGCTGCTGGAGCGGCACCTCGCCGCGCGCGGGATCCCGTCGCGGCTGCTGCACGGCGGCACCCCGGTCGCCCGGCGCGAGGAGCTGGTCCGCGGCTTCCAGAACGGCGACGTGCCGGTGTTCCTGCTGTCGCTCAAGGCCGCGGGCACCGGGCTCACCCTCACGCGCGCCGATCACGTCGTGCACTACGACCGGTGGTGGAACCCGGCGGTCGAGGACCAGGCGACCGACCGCGCGTACCGGATCGGGCAGACCCGGCCGGTGCAGGTCCACCGGCTGGTCGCGGAAGGCACGGTCGAGGACCGGATCGCGGTGATGCTGCGGGAAAAACGCGCGCTCGCCGACGCGGTGCTCGCCTCGGGCGAGGCCGCGCTCACCGAACTCACCGACGCCGAACTGGCCGAGCTCGTGACCCTCCGGAGGCAGCGATGACCGACCGGGTCCGCGGATTCCCCGCGTTCCCCGCCCGCACCGGCCGCGGCCCGTTCGCCCGCACCTGGTGGGGCCGCGCCTGGCTGCAGGCGATGGAGGACACCGCGCTCGACCTGCGGCAGCTGAAGAAGGGCCGGAGCTACGCCGCGGCGGGCCTGGTCGGCCCGATCACGGTCAGCCCGGGCCGGATCACCGCGACCACCGAGGACGCCGACGACGGCCCGTACCGCACCGGCGTGCACCTGGCCGAACTGTCCGCAATGGACTGGGAGCTGCTGCTGGACCGCGCCGCCGACCATTCCGGGCACCTCGCCGCGCTGCTCGACCGGCATCTGCCGCCGGAGCTGGCCGAGGTCGTCCCGCTGCTGCCCGGCATCGGCGACCTCGACCCGGACTGCGACTGCCCCGGCTGGGAACTCCCGTGCCGGCACGCCGCCGCGCTGTCGTTCCAGGTCGCGTGGCTGCTCGACGCCGACCCGTTCCTGCTGCTGCTCGCGCGGGGCCGGACCGAGCAGGAGATCCTCGACGAACTCGGCCGCCGCACGGCCACCCGGGTCACCACCGGCGTGCTGGCCGCGGACGCGTATGCGCGGGAGGTGCCGCCGTTGCCGGATCTCGCGGAGTTCACGCCGCGCGTCCGCTAAGGCGGGTGCTGCGGAGCCAGGATCCCCGCAGCACCCGGAAAGATCGGGCCGTGTGGCTTTGCCAGCCAGCCTCGCCAGGTTCCGGCAGCGGTCGACGTCCGGTGGTTTTGACGTCGGCGGATCCGGTCTGCCCGCTGTTTTCCTTGCCGGGCAGTGAGTTTTCGTTCTCGCCCGGCGGCTGCGGGCGAGGCGGCAGGATCAGGTTCCGGCTTCGGCTTCGGCTTCGGCTTCGGCTTCGGCTTCGGCTTCGGCTTCGGCTTCGGCGATGTTCTCGCGGATTGAGCTGGGCAGCGGTTCGCGCGCGTTGACGAGAGTGCTCACACCTGCGCGAAACCGCCGTCGGCGAAGAACTCGGCTCCGTTGACGTAGCTCGACGCGTCCGAGGCGAGGAACGTCGTCACGGCGGCGATCTCCTCGGGCTCCGCGAGCCGGCCGAGCGGGACTTCGCCTTCGGCCTGCCTGAGCGCCTCTGGCGGGACCAGCTCGAGGAGGCCGGGGGTGCGCGTGCCGCCGGGGGACACGACGTTGACCCGAAAGCCGTGTTTGCGCGAGCTGAGAGCCCAGCCTCGGGCGAGGTTGCGGATCGCGGCCTTCGACGCCGCGTAGACCTCGAGTCCTTGGCTGGGCCGGGTCGTGGCGGTCGAACCGGTGAGGATCACCGAGGCGTTCGCGCTGAGCAGCGGCAGCGCTTGCTGCAGGGTGAAGATCGTTCCCTTGACGTTGGTGGCGAACACCGAGTCGATCAGCTCCTCGGTCACCTCGCCGAGAGCAGCCGCGGCACCGATGCCCGCGTTGGCGACCAGCACGTCGATGCGGCCGGCCTGCTCGCGCACGGTTCGGTAGAACGCGTCGAGCTCCGCGGGCGCCGAAACGTCACAGACCACGCCGGTCACGGCAGGCCCGAGTTCACCGACCGCCGCGTCGAGCGCGTCCTTGCGGCGGCCGGTGACGAAGACCTTGGCCCCCTCGTCGCGGAACGCCCGTGCGGTCGCGAATCCGATGCCGCTGCTGCCGCCGGTGACCACGGCGACTTTGTCTGCCAAGACGGCCATGCCGCCCTCCTTCAAGGTTATTGACCGTAAGGTCCATAACTGTCGCAGATCTGGACCGAGTGGTCAATAACCTGAAACGGCGAGAAGCCGCGTCGCAGGGTGCGAGCATGCATGGACCTGGATTCGTCAGGCAGGCACCCGTTCCGCGACCGTGCTCCTTGGCAAGAGCGACGGAGCGCAGCCTTTCCCGGCTGCCGCGCCGCCCGGCGAGTTGCGACTACTGCGCCGCAGCAGGCAGCAGCCGCACCAGGACGGACTGGGCCGCCTCGGCAAGCACGTCGATGCCCATGCCAGTGCGCCCGAGCGCGATCAGGCCGAGTTGGGCGACGACGACCGCGCGGGCGGTCTCGGCGGGGTCGGCGTCAGGGGAGAGGTCGCCTTCTCGCTGGGCGCGCTCCAGTGCCTCGGCGAGAATGTCCGCGATCGCGTCGTAGCTGCGACATGCCTCAGCGGCCACGTCCGGAGTGCTGGTGGCCAGTTCGGCGTTGCTGTTGGCCAGCAAGCAGCCTCGACGCGCAACCGCTCCGGTCGGGTCGGCGGTCGGGCCGAGCAGAAACGCGCGCACCACGTCGATCCCGCGCGCCGCGGACGCCAGACCCTCGCGCAGCGTCAGCAGGTTCGCGTCGTCGTAGTCGCGCAGCACTCGCAGGAACAGGCTTCGCTTGTCCCCGAACGCCCCGTACAGGCTGCCCTTGCCGAGCCCGCTCACGCGCAGCAGGTCCCCCAGCGACGTCGCCGCGTAGCCCTTGTCCCAGAACTCGTCGCGGACAGCGAGCAGCACGCGATCTTCGTCGAATTCGCGGGGCCGGGCCATGTGCCGACCATACTGGTTCTGGACCGTACGGGCCACAATGCGCTCGGGCCGCGTGCCTCAGGGAATTTACGCCCTCGATCGAGGGCTGTCGGCGGCCGGGACGAGCCCGCGGAGGAGGGTGTCGACGATGCGTGCGGGCAAGTCCGGTTCGAGCGGCTCGCGGGTGAGCACGATTCTGAAGTGCAGCGGCGCGACAAGCATTTCCAGTACGAAGCGGGTTTCGGTGTCCTCGGGCAGCTCTCCGCGCTCGATCGCCCGCGCGGCGATCTGGCCGGACTGGGCGTAGCGGGCGTCCCAGTACTGGTCGCGCAACTCCTGGGTGATCGGGTCGTCGCCGGCCGAGGCCAGTGTCCGGTCGAGGGCGTTGCCTGCGGGCGAGGTCAGGTATTTCGCGAGCGAGGTGGCGTAGGCGATCAGGTCGTCCCGCAAAGTCCCGCTGTCGGGCACCGGAAGCTGTTCGGCGGCGTCGGCGAGCAGGGCGTCGATGACGAGGTTCTCGCGGGTGCCCCACCGCCGGAAGATCGACGTCTCGTTCACCTGCGCGCGCCGTGCCACCTCGGACACCTTCAGGCCAGCCAGGCCCTGGTCCCGCAGGAGCTCGTTGGTCGCCTCGAGGACAGCGGCGCGCACCCGGGCCGCCCGTCCGCCGGGCCGTCGCCGGACTTCCGAATCGCTCACGGGGCACCACTCTAATACAAGTCCGCTTGCTTTAGCGCGAGCCAGTCGCCATACTCCTTGACGCAATCCGACTTGCTTTAACGGTCACCCCCTGGAGTACTGAGATGCGCATCGAACGGGACATCGAGGTCCCCGCCCGCAGCGGCCCGCCGATCCTGGCCGACGTGTTCCTTCCCGACGACGACGGCGCCTTTCCCGTGCTGGCGTCGATCAGCCCGTACGGCAAGGACGTGCACTGGCCGGACCGCTATCCGCTCTACGACCTCGTGCCGCACAACGAGCACATGGTCTGGGAGACCCCGGATCCCGAGTGGTGGACGGCCCGCGGCTACGCGGTGCTGCGCGCCGACACCCGGGGCACCGGCAAGTCGGCCGGCCGGATGGACCTGATGAGCCCGGGCGATTCCGATGGCCATGGGCTGGCTCAAGGCCTCCCACCGCGAGACCGATCCCGGGCGGTCGCTGCCGCACCGGCCGTGGCACACCCACGCCCGCGAGATTCCCCTCGTGCCCGGCGAGCCTGCTCTGCTCGAGGTCGAGATCTGGCCCACCAGCATCACCCTCGCGCCGGGCGAGCGGCTGCGCCTCGAATTGGTCGCCGGGGACAGCGACCTCGGCTTCATGACCCACGACCATCCCGGTCTCGCCCGCCCGGCGACCGCCGCCGCGATCCACCTCGGCGGCGACCACGCCTCCCATCTGCTCGTCCCCGTCATCCCGCGCTAAGAGGCCTGGAAGGAGTCGCCATGCGACAGCTCGTGGACATTTCGGTCCCGCTGCGGGGCGGGATCGCCTCCGACCCGCCCGGCCACCGTCCCTCGATCACCTACGTCGACCACCGGCAGTCGGTCCCGGAGCTGCTCCGCTTCTTCCCGGGGGCGACGGCCGCGGACCTGCCCGACGGCGAGGGCTGGGCGATCGAGCGGATCGAGGCCACCACTCACACCGGCACCCATCTCGACGCCCCGTACCACTATGCGTCCACTATGGACGGAGGCTGGCGGGCGATGACGATCGACGAGGTGCCGCTGCACTGGTGCTTCCAGGAGGGAGTCAAGCTGGACTTCCGGCGCCTGCCCGACGGCCACGTCGTCACGCCCGCCGACATCGACGCCGAACTCGACCGGATCGGCCACCGGCTGCGCCCGCTGGACATCGTGGTGGTCAACACCCGGGCCGGCGCCCGCTACGGCCAGGACGATTACGTCGATTCCGGCTGCGGAGTCGGCCGCGCCGCCACCCTGCACCTGCTCGAACAAGGGGTGCGGGTGACCGGAACCGACGCCTGGAGCTGGGACGCCCCGTTCCGGTTCACCGCCGAGCGCTACGCCCGCGACCACGACGCCTCCGTTATCTGGGAGGGCCACCGGGCCGGTCGCGACATCGGCTACTGCCACCTCGAGAAGCTGCACAACCTGGAGAATCTCCCGGCCACCGGATTCCAGATCGCCTGCTTCCCGGTCAAGATCCACGCGGCGTCGGCGGGCTGGACCCGCGCGGTGGCGATCTTCGACGAGGAGACGGAATGAGAATCGGGTCCTTGCTCGTCGACGGCGTACGGCGCTACGGCGTCGTCGACGGCGACCGCATCGATCTGCTCCCCGTGACCGCGGATGTCTTCGAGGTGCTCGCCGCCGGGGACGCCGCAGCGGCGAGCGAGCGGTCGGCCTGGGACGAAACCGCGTCGATCGCCGTCCCGGTGCCGGTCGCCAGCATCCGCGACTTCATCACCTTCGAACAGCACACGGCCGGCTCGCTCCGCGCGATCACCGGATACAGCGAAGTCCCGGACGCCTGGTACGAAGCGCCCGCTTTCTACTTCACCAACCCGCACGCGGCGATCGGCTCCGGCGCCCCGGTCCCGATGCCGCCCGGATGCGCCGTGCTGGACTTCGAACTCGAAGTCGCGGCCGTGATCGGCACGGCGGGTTTCAACCTGTCCGTCGCCGAGGCCGCGGACCACATCGCCGGGTTCACCATCCTCAACGACTGGTCGGCGCGCGACCTGCAGAGCCGCGAAATGCGCGTCGGACTCGGCCCGGCCAAGGGCAAGGACACCGCCACCACCCTCGGCCCCGTGCTGGTCACCCCGGACGAACTGGCCGGCCGCGAGAGTGGGGGCCGCTACGACCTCGCCATGGAGGTCTTCGTCAACGACACCCGCGTCGGCGGCGACACGCTCGCGAACATGGCCTGGACGTTCGCCGAGCTGCTCGCCTACGCCAGCCGGGGCGCCTGGGTCCGGCCTGGCGACGTGCTCGGCTCCGGGACCTGCGGCAGCGGCTGCCTCGCCGAACTGTGGGATTGGCGCGGCGACCGGCAACCGGCGCCGCTGCGCATCGGCGACACCGTCCGCATGACCGTGCAAGGGATCGGCACTGTCCAGAACACCGTGGTCGCCGGCCCGCCCCTGCACGACGTTCCTCCTGCCCGCCGCGCGCGTCAGGGGAGAAGCCCGGCTTGACCGGCAGTGGGCGTTCGCGGCGGCTCACCCGATCCGGTGGACTCGGATCCGCCGCCGGTGCCGTCTGACCAGCGGCATCGGCTCGTCGGGCCGCTCGCCGGGCGATCCTGCGTTCAGCAGGATTTCATAGCTTCTCCGTAGCTTTCCGAACACGTTCAGTAACGTGTTGACCATTCGAAACGGAGGGGACCCGATGGTGAAGAAGGCCAGGAGGATCGCGCTGATCGGCGCTGTCGTCGCCACGCTCGGCGCGGGATTCGCCAGCGCGGCGCCAGCGTCCGCCGACGGCGCGCACTACTACATCCTGATCGGCGGCACCTGCGACGGGAAGGCGTCGGTCTACCGTCCGGAGTGGCTGCGGGGCGGCATCGCGCGGGTCGTGGACTATCCCGCCGGAGCCGCCGGCGCGCCGAACTGCGACCAGACCCCGATGGACCAGAGCGTCGCGATCGGCCACGACCGCGGCCGCCACGTTGTCCAGGACGCCTTCCACGAGAACCCGGACGCCGAGTTCACCGTGGTCGGCTACTCCCAGGGCGCGATCGTGGCGAACATGATCCTCAACGACCTCGCCGACGGCCAGCTCGGCGTAGACAAGGCGAAGTTCAGCGCGAAACTCTTCGCCGACCCGATGCAGCCGCCCGGCCCGGCCGGAACCGGGATCAGCGCGACGCTCCCGCCGGGCGCCGGCCTGCCGTCGCCGTTCGGCGGATACGTGTCGTTCGGCGCGGGCCGCCCGGGCTTCGACGGCGTCCGGTCCATCCGCTATTGCATCCAGACCGACGGCATCTGCGATTTCGACCCGATCCAGGCGGCGGGCGGCTATCTGGCCCAGCACTGGTGCTACCAGTGGCCGCGCCCGACCGACCACCGGTCGATCATGGAGGACACCATCGCCGACGGCGTGTACACCGACACGTCCGTGCGGCTGGGCAAACAGGACTGCTGGGGCGGCCCGCACCTCTGACCGCCGCCCGAGCGGGTTTCCCGGCACCCCCAGGGCAGCCGGGAAACCCGCTCGGGCCCCGCTACGTCCTCATCGCACGGCGCCGAACCATTGCAACATCCGCATGTCCAGTTCCTGCTGATCTTCGCCCGCCCAGACCACGTGCCCGTCCGGACGGAGCAGCGCGGCCGGGACGTCGAGGTCCTCGCTCACGTCCACGACGTGGTCGACCCGGTCCGCCCAGCCCTCCGCCGACAGCCGCCCGCTCTGGTCCAGCAGCAGCCCGCGGCCCTGGTGCATCAGCTCGTACAGCCGTCCTCGCTTGAGCGCCACGTCCGGCATCCGCCGCCCGAGCAGCGGATGCCCGTCGCCGAAGTCGTAGCGGATGTCGAGCGCGAGCACCTTCTCCAGCAGCAACCGGTTGACCTCCTCGAAGGCCATCAGCTCCGTCATCAGCCGCCGCATCGCGCGCCCGTCCGGGTCGGGCGACATCACCACGGCCTGCGCGCGGACGTTGTCCAGCACGGCGTCCGCGACCGGATGCCGTTCGGCCTCGTAGGTGTCCAGCAGTCCCTCCGGGGCCCAGCCGTTGACCTCGGCGGCGAGTTTCCAGCCGAGGTTGAACGCGTCCTGGAGGCCGAGGTTGAGCCCCTGCCCGCCCAGCGGCGGGTGGACGTGCGCCGCGTCGCCCGCCAGCAGCACCCGGCCGACGCGGTAGTGCTCGGCCTGCCGGGTCGCGTCCCCGAACCGCGAGAGCCAGCGAGGGGAGTGCACGCCGAAGTCCGTCCCGGCGTACTCGCGCAGCTGGTGTTTCACCTCGTCCAGCGTCGGCGTCCGCGCCTCCCGGTCCTCGACCACGCCGGCCGCCGGCACGACCACGCGGAACATCCCGTCACGCACCGGTCCGACCCCGAACCACAGCTGCGTCTTGCGGATTTCCATCACCAGAGCGGCGATTTCGGCGGGATCCGCCGTCACCTCCATCTCGCCCAGCAGCACCTCTCGCCGCGCGGGTTCGCCCGGGAACGCGACGCCGAGCGCCTTGCGCACCGTGCTCCGCCCGCCGTCGCAGCCGACGAGGTAGCGCGCCCGCAGTTCGCTGCCGTCAGCCAGCGAGACGCTCACCCCGTCGCCGTCCTGGCTCAGCCCCACGACCTCGCACCCGCGCCGGATCTCCGCGCCCGCCTTGACCGCGTGCTCGGCCAGCAGCCGGTCGGTGATGGGCTGCGGAAGCCCCAGCACATACGGATGCGAGGTGTCGAGCCGCTCCGGCGCGGGACGCGGGATCCCGGCGAAGAAACCCCCGACCGGATGCGTCGAGCCCTCGGCGAGGAACGGCTCCAGCATCCCCCGCTGGTCCAGCACCTCCATGCTGCGCGAATGCATCCCCAGCGCGCGCACGAACCTCGGCGGCTCCGGCTCCTTTTCCAGCACGACCACGCGCACCCCGTGCAGCCGCAGCTCCGCGGCCAGCAGCACGCCCGCCGGCCCGGCCCCCACCACGATCACGTCCACCGTCAACTTCTCGTCCCCTGTACCGGAGCCGCGCTCCCGCCCGCGGTCTTTCCGCAGGCAGCGGCTCCGGCGGACGATTGTGGAGCACCACCCGGGCCTTGCCGCAAGCCCCGGGGTCCGCTATATGTTGAAGGGGGCAGGGAAAACTCCCGCCCCCTTCTCTCCCCAGCGGAGCTCCTCAGCCCTCCTTGCGGGCCATCAAGTACGCCTGCTGCGTCGCTTCGTAGCTCGGCCCCGGCTCGCGCACCAGGCGCGCGTCGACCACGAATCCGGCGTCGGCGAGCAGCTGCGCGACGAAGTCCGGGTCGAGCCGGTACGCGTCGGCCGCGATGTCGTGGCCGTAGGCGTTCTCGATGCGGCGGCGCTGGTTGTCGCCCACCTGGAACGCGGTCAGCAGCCAGCCACCAGGCCGCAGCACCCGGGCGAGTTCCTTGGCCAGCACCGGAAGCTCCTCCGGCGGCGTGTGGATCAGCGAGTACCACGCGAGCGCCCCGGCGAGCGAACCGTCGGCGAGGTCGAGCGCGGCCAGCGAGCCCACCTCGAAACGCAGGTGCGGATGCGTCCGGCGGGCGACCTCGACCATCGCGGGGGACAGGTCGACGCCGAAGACGTCCACTCCCAGCGAGGCGACGTACCCGGTGAGACGGCCGGGGCCGCAGCCCAGATCACCCACCGGTCCCTCTCCGGCCAGCTCCGCGAACGCGCCGAGCATCGTCCGGTCCCACGTGCTCGACTCGAGGAAATCCTTCAGCATTTCGGCGTACGACTCGGCGACGGTGTCGTACGCGGTCCGCGTCTCGGTTACGTAAACAGGTTCGGTCACGGGCAGGGACAGTAGCGCTGCCCGCCGCGCCCTGTCCGGCGAAACACGCGGACTAGACGCGGGCGCGGGCGATGATCGCGGAAGTGTCGGTTCCAGCGGGCAAAGTGCCGAAAGCCAGGCCCCAGTCGCCGCCGAACCGCGTGCCGCAGAACGCGTCCGCCACCGCGCGCGGCGCGTGCCGCACGAGCAGCGAACCCTGCAGCACCAACGCCATCGACTCGACCACCCGCCGCGCCCGGAACTCCAGATCGTCCACATCGGACAGATCCTTCTTGAGCCGGTCGACCGCGTCGTCGAGCCGCGCGTCCCCGCCCGCCGCGAGCTCCGCCTCGGCGAAGAACGCCGCCACCGACTCCGGCTGCCTTCCCATGGCGCGCAACGCGTCGAGCGCGGCGACGTTGCCGGAACCCTCCCAGATCGACATCAGCGGAGCTTCCCGGTACAGCCGCGGCATGCCCGATTCCTCGACATACCCGTTGCCGCCAAAGCATTCCAGCGCCTCGGCCGCGTGCATCGGCGCGCGTTTGCACACCCAGTACTTGGTCACCGCGAGCCCGAGGCGCCGGAACGCCTGCTCCTGCTCGTCGTCGCGCCGATCTCCGGCGGCCGCGAGCCGCATCGACGCCGCCACCGCCGCTTCCGCCTCGATCACCAGGTCTGCCAGCACGTTCGCCATCAGCGGCTGGTCCACGAGCGCCTTGCCGAACGCGTACCGGTGCGTCGCGTGATGCACCGCCCGCACCGCGCCCAGGCGCATGCCCGACGAACTGCCGAGCGCACAGTCGAGCCGGGTGTTGTTGACCATCTCGATGATCGTGCGGACACCGCGGCCCTCCTCGCCGACGAGCCAGCCCACCGCGTCGTCGTACTCGATCTCCGACGACGCGTTCGACCGGTTGCCGAGCTTGTCCTTCAAGCGCTGCAACCGGATCGGGTTCCGGCTGCCGTCCGGGAGCACGCGGGGGAGCAGGAAGCACGACAGCCCGCCGGGGGCCTGCGCGAGCGTGAGGAACATGTCCGACATCGGCGCGCTCGTGAACCACTTGTGCCCGACCAGCCGGTAGCTGCCGTCGCTCGCCGGCCGCGCGGCAGTCGTGTTCGCGCGGACGTCCGAACCGCCCTGCTTCTCGGTCATCGACATGCCCGCGATCAGACCGCGTTTCGTGCTCGGCTCGCGCAACCCGAAGTCGTACTCGGTCGACGCCAGCAGCGGCTCGTACCTCTCGGTCAGCTCCGGGTTCGCGCGCAACGCCGGAACCGCCGCGTACGTCATGGAAATCGGACAGGTGTGCCCGGCCTCGGACTGGCTCCAGACGTAGAACTTCGCCGCCCGCGCCGCGTGCGCCCCGGGCCGCCCGTCCCGCCACGGCGCGGCCTGCAGCCCGTGCGACACCGCGACGTTCATCAGGTCGTGCCAATGCGGATGGAACTCGACCTCGTCGATCCGGTGGCCGAACCGGTCGTGCGTGCGCAGCACCGGCTCGTTCTCGTTGACCAGCCGGCTCCACTCCTGCACCTGCCCGCTGCCCGCCAGCCGCCCGAGCTCGTGCAGCTCGCCGACGACCCACGACGCCTCCGTCCGCCCGACCGCCTCCGCCAGCGCCGGATCGGCGGCGACGTCGTGCTCCAGCGGCGGAACCTGATTGACGACCTCATGCGTTGCGGGCATCCGAACCTCCCAGTGACCGCACGACGAACGTGCTCAACTCGCTGACCTCCGCCGACCCGCCGCTGGTCAGCGGGCCGATCAACACCTCCGCCGCAGCGCCGACCAACGCCGCCGCACTGACCGCCGCGTCCTGCGCGGGCAACACCCCGGTCCGCACCCCTTCGGCCACGTGCTCGGCCACGACGTCCCGGAACACCCGCCGAAACTCAAGCCGCTCCGCGTCGATGACGGCGTCCACCGGCTCAGCCAGCAACGCATACGCGAGCCGCGGCGCCTTCAACGCCCGCAGCGCGAACGTCTCGAACACCGCCACCACCCGCGCGACCGGATCGTGCGGTCCCGTCGCCGCGGACCGCACGGCCTCGACCTCGCGCGACACGACCTGCCGGAAGACCCGCACGACCAGATCGGCCTTGGTGGGGAAGTGCCGGTACACCGTGCCGACAGCAACACCCGCCCGCTCGGCGACGGCGGCTACCGAACAGCCGGAGTAGCCGTGCTCGGCCAACTGCTGCACGGTGGCGTCCAGGATCGTCTCCCGGAGCGCGTCGAGGCGCTCCTGGACTTTGGGCGTTCTGCGGTAGGCCACGGCAAGAAGTGAACCATCGATTCACAACTTGCGTCAACGACTGGATCCGACCGCCCGGTTCTCGCCGCACTCTGGCCGACTGGCTTAATCGCTTGCCGCACCGCCTCTTCCGCCGGGACCATGCCCGGTATGCGCTTCTCGATCAACATCCCGAACTTCGGCGATTTCGCCGATGCCCGGACCGTGGCGAGAGTGGCGGCGGCCGCCGAACAAGAAGGCTGGGACGCGCTGTTCCTCTGGGACCACGTCGTCCACGACAAGGAAACCCGCCACGGCCAGCCGTTCGGCGATCCCTGGATGCTGCTGACCGCGGCCGCGCTCGCGACCTCCACGCTCAAGATCGGCACGCTGGTCACCGCCGTGCCCCGCCGCCGTCCCGAGCACCTCGCCCGCCAGGTCGCCGCCCTCGACGCCCTCAGCGGCGGACGCGTCATCTTCGGCGCCGGCCTCGGCGGACCGATCCAGGACGAATTCGGCAGCTTCGGCGAACCCACCGACCCGGTCGTCCTGGCCGAGCATCTCGACGAAAGCCTCGGCCTGCTCGACCAATACTGGTCCGGAAACCCCGTCAGCCACGACGGCAAGCACTACCAAGTCCGCGACGTCACCCTCCTTCCCGCCACCGTCCAGCAGCCGCGCCCGCCCGTCTGGCTCGCCGCCGTGTGGCCCAACCGCCGGCCGGTCCGCCGCGCCGCACGCTGGGACGGCATCGCCCCGCTGTTCAAAAACGCCACCCACGGCGTCATCCCAGCGGCGCAGGACGTCCGCGATGTCGTTTCCTGCGCCCGAAAACACAGCGCGGGGGAGAAGTTCGAATTCGTCGTCGGCGGCCGCACCCCCGGCGACCCGGCCCGCGCCCGCGACCTGGTGGGACGAACGGCAACTGATCACCACCAGCGACCTCGACCGCCTCGAACCCACCCTGCGCCGCATCAGCCAAGGCCCGCCAAGGGGAGTGGGCTAGACCTCGACCGCCAGAACCCCGCTCAACCGCTCCGCCAACGGCCGCACCGACTCGGCGGAGACGCCGTGGTCGAGACCGGCCGACGGGAGGAAACGAACGGTCGTCCCGGTAGCGCCGTCCGTCGGCACCGCAACCAGCTCGTCAACCGGGACGCCGTGGCGATACCGCTGCGTCCACGCGCCCTCCGAACGGCGATTCGTGTGCACCAACCACTCGCTCAACGCCGCGACCACCGACATCCCGTACCGCGGATGCCCGTCCGGGAGGGGAGTGGCAGGCGGGGAGTCGAAGTACCGGAAGTCTTTCGTCGCCATCACCGGCTTCCGCACCGGCCGCCCGTCCTCGCCTGCCGCCATCTGCGTCCCGCGACCGTCGTCCGAGACGGAAACCGAACCGTCCGGGTGAAATTCGACGACCGCCCGGCCCGCACCCCGATCCTCGGCCTCGTCCGCGGCGCAGGCGAGCACCTCGAGGATCAAGTGACACATTCCGGTCGGCGCGTACCGATCCGGGTTCTCGCGGATCAACCGCAGGTGCTCAGGATCGTGATCACGGGACCAGTCGTGCGTCGTCGGCTCAGGCAGCGGCATCAGACCATCCTGCCACCGAAATTTGACCTGGTCCGCGCTCCAGCACCTACTTTCGCGAACATGACGACAACGCTCATTACCGGTGCCACCAAAGGACTCGGCTACGAAACCGCCCGCCGCCTGGTCGCTGCCGGACACACCGTTTACCTCGGCGCGCGCGACGCCGCTCGAGGTCAGCAGGCCGCAGAGGAACTGGGCGCACGAACCGTTCAGCTCGACGTCACCGACGACGAGTCGGTGCTCGCCGCAGCGAAAACCGTCGAGGCGGACGGGGGACTGGACGTCCTCGTCAACAACGCGGGCATCGCCGTCGAACTGCGGAGCGATGGGGAACCGGTCGGCGCATCGGATGTGACAGCCGACCTGATGCGCGAAACGTTCGAGACCAACGTCTTCGGTGTCGTACGAGTGCTCCATGCGTTTCTGCCGCTCCTGCAACGTTCATCCGCGCCGGTGGTGGTGAACGTCAGCAGTGCGCTGGGGTCGCTGGGCAGGATGACCGATCAGGCGACGCATCAGCACGCGTACGGCGGTGTCGCGTACCCGGCGTCGAAGGCCGCGGTCAACATGGTGACTGTGCAGTACGCGAAGGCGTTCCCGAAGATCCGGATCAACGCCGTCGCACCTGGCTACACGCGGACGGACATCAACGGACGCCGGGGCGGACAGCCGGTTGAGCAAGGCGCGGAGATCATCGTCCGGATGGCCCAGGTGGGGACAGACGGGCCGACTGGCACCTACACGGACATCGACGGCCCGCTGGCGTGGTGACCGGCCTCAGCGGACGGGGCAGCACGTCAGACCGCTTACTTGACATAATGTACATTATCGGCGTTTTGGTGACCTGCTGATCAGCATGCTGAGGAGGGGTTTCTCCGGGGGCTCTGATGCGGTCGCGCGACTTGTGTCGGCACTTGCCTGTCTGGAATTTGCCTGTCTGGAGCGCTCCTGGCGCACGCTGAACATCGGCTGACTCGCCTCGCGTCGTACGTCGACGCCTGAGCCAAGATCCCATGGGTCCCAGGTGCCGCCTCGGAGAAGAACCTGGGATCCCCGACGGGATCTGTCAGTGTGGTCGCGCTTAATTCGTCACCGTGACGAATTAAGCGCGACTGGCTGGACGTTGAGGTTGGAGCACAACAACTTTCTCTGCGTGCCGAGGCTGGCTCAGCCGGGCTGAAGATCCACTCGACCAGATGAACGCGTCGCAGATCCGGCTCAGCGTCAGGCTCGTTCGCGGCGTTGAAGCAACGCCTGAGCACTGACTTTGAACATTGCACAGGGAGTATCCAGGCGCTAGCGGATTGATCGAAAAGCGCTGTCCCCCAAGGGGATTCAGCCCCTTCTCAAGCTCGGCCCGACCCCTTCCATGGCCATGTTTCATGCATAATCGCTATTATGCATCATATATCAGACAGTGGGTAGCGTCGAAATTGTCGGTGCTGTGCGGTACAAGATCACTATGCTCGTTTCCGAGGCACAGCAAGCGTTCTTCGCGGCACGGCGGCCGCGCAAGGACTCGCCGCACACCACTGCCGCCTATCGGCGCGACCTCGCCGGGATCACCGCTCTCCTGCTGGTGGAGCTGGGTCGCGAGGAAGCGGACGTCGAAGAGCTGACAGCGCCGGTGCTGCGGGCTGCTTTCGGCGCGTTTGCCGACAACCACGCGAAAAGCTCGGTGCTGCGCGCGTGGTCGACGTGGAACCAGTTCCTGACCTTCTGCGTCTCCGACGGACTGCTTCCGGGCAATCCGATGGGAGCCGTCGCGCGGCCGAAGACTCCCCCGCTCACGCCGAAACCGTTGCGAGGCGAGGAAACTCCCGAGCAACTGCTGACCGCGGCGGCCGACGGTGCCCGGCGCGCGCGGGATCCCTGGCCGGAGCGGGACGTGCTGGTTCTGGCGCTCGGGCTGGTCGCGGGGCTGCGGGCGGCGGAAATGCGCGCGCTCACCCCACGATCGGTGGTCGGACGAGACGGCGAACTGCGGCTGCACGTCCACGGCAAGGGCAGCCGGGACCGGTCGATCCCGGTGCAGCCGGCGATGGCGAAACTGATCGAGGACTATCAAGCGTCGTGCCGTCGACGCTTTCCCCGGCAACGGTTCTCGGCAAACGAGCCGCTGCTGCGGGACCGGGCGGGCGATCCGATCGGCCGCGGTGCGCTGGAGTATCTGGTGAAGTCGTGTTACCGGTGGGCGGGTTTGCACGACCGCGTGCCGACAGGCGCGAATCTCCACGCACTGCGGCACACCTTCGCCACGCGGCTGGCCGAGGACGGTGCGACCGCGTCGGAGATCATGTCCTTGCTGGGCCACGCGAGCCTCGCGACGAGTCAGAACTACATCGAAGCGACCGGCCGGGAGCAGCGGGCCGCCGCGGCGAGCAACCGCACTTATCGGGCGCTCAACGGGTTGGCTCGGGAGGACTCTTCTCGAGAGGGCACTGCGCGGGAGGCCGATGTGATTGCATGAGCGCGTGACTGACGAACCTTCGCGCGTCGTGCGCGCCAGCCGTGAGATCGAGGCCCCCGCGGAGCGGATTTTCGAGCTGATCGCCGACCCGTCGCGACAGCCCGGCTGGGACGGCAACGACAACCTGGCCGAGGCGAAGCCGGGCCAGCGCGTCCACGCGGTCGGCGACGTGTTCACGATGACCCTCACGAACGGCTGGGTTCGGGAGAACCGCGTCGTGGAGTTCGAGGAGGCCCGCCGGGTGGCGTGGCGTCCGTCGGAACCGGGCAAGCAACCGCCGGGGCATTTGTGGCGCTGGGAACTGAACCCGCTCAGCGCGACGCGCACGGAGGTGACGCACACCTACGACTGGTCCGAGCTGGACCCCCACGACACGATGCGCAACACCCGCGCCCGGTCCATGACGGCGGACAATTTGGCGGCGTCGCTGGAGAACTTGGCGAAGGCGGCGGAACTTCCGCAGTCGTAAGCCGGGATTTGCGCGGCTTACGACGAGTGCGCACTGTGCTCGACAGGCGGTCCTGGCTCGGATGCCAGCGACCCCCGTTGGCAATGAGTCGCGCCGACGCTGGTGCTCGGCCGTGTCAAGGAACCGTTGCCCGTGCGGAGACCAGCCTCTCCCCTACGACCGGCGCGGCTGAACAGGATTTTCGCGGCTGTCCTGTTCAGCCGCACACAGATCGCCTCGCTCAGACATCGGTTGACGACAGGTCCTCGGCAGCTCCCAGTAGCGTTCGACACGGGGTTCGGCGACGACGTCCAGCCATTCGAGCAGTGCCTGTGACTCCCCGTCGCCGAGATCGGCAGGCCCGATCCGTCCGGATCTGGGCGTCCAGAGCCTCGACGTGGCTCGCGGCGACTTCGGCCAGCGTGGATTCGCTGTCGAATACCTCGTCCAGACCCAGGCCGAGTTCGCGCAGTGTCTTGACCAGGTGCAGGCCACCGACCGCGTCGGCGCTGTAGAGCCGGTAGCCGCCCGCGGACCGTTCCGACGCCGGATCTTCCGCACTGACAGTCCGGTGCGGCGAGCGAGCTCTCCGATCGGGTAGCGGTCGGTCGCCTCGTCTATGCCCTCAATCCGCGCCTTCCGCTCGCTGGAAGGTCCACCGAATTCAGGCGACCGTCGTGCTCCGGGGAAAGTCCTTGCGCTTGATCTTCGCCCGCCGTCCGTCCGGGTGGTGGAACACGATCCCTTCCGCGAGCTGGCCCGGCGAGAACTTGCTGTCCAAAGTGGTCAGGAACTCGCGCAGGCCCTGGTAGCTGCGCGGGACGTCCGGCACCGCGGGTGCTTGGAAGTCGAACGGCACGCACAGGTGATCCGGCAAAGCCAGCGGGTTGCCCTGGATGCGCGGCCCGAGCGCTTCGCACGGGTGTTCCCCGTCCGCCCATTCCGACACGTCGGTGTTCCCGGCGGCCGCGAGGATCCACTTGTCGTCGGCGGACGATTCGTCGGTGTCGACGTACCAGCCGTCCACGATTCCTTGCTGTTTCTGGGCTTTGTTCGGGTTTCGGCGCTTTTCGACGCGGACCAGGCGACCGGAGCGGACAGTCAGGCGGACGTTGGTGCCGTCGAGTTTCTCGGTCCCCACTCCGGCGCCGTCGAAGACCCACGCGCATTCGGCGCGGGGCCGGTCGACCACCTGGAAGCGCTCGTCGCGTTCGAAGAGCGTCGGGATCTTCTCCATGACTTGTTTCCCCCTCCTGACGTGCCCCAGTAATTCCTCATGGCCGATGACGCCCTCGGCCAGCCCGCTCGCCAGTGACCGGACGAGGTCCGCCACCGACACGTCTGCTTCGACCGCGACGTGCTTCAGCGCCTTCTTCTCTTCCGGGGAGATCCAGGCGACCAGCCGTGACCAGCCTTCCGGGGGCGTCCAGCGTGCTGGGGCCGCAGGATTTTTGCGGGGTCGCCCTCGGGGTTCGGCCATGGCGGGAACACTAGAGCCCGGAGAGCATTTGTGTCAATTGGCATAACAGAAAATAGTCAGCAGGTCAGGCCAGATTTTCGGGGCGATAAAGTGTCCTCAGCGAAGCTGTTCGAGGTCCTTCGCCGCAGCCGCGATCTCCTCCGCGAGCTGCCGCAGCTCGTCCGCCGAAGCACCGTCCTGGGCCGCGGTCACGATGTCCTCCGCAGCGCACCGCAGCTGAAACAGCCGGTCCTGCAGGGCGGCGATCTCCGTATCCGACAGCACGACCGCGTCCTCGGGCAGGCCGCTGCGCTGCAGGGCGGTCCGGCGTTCGTACGCGCGTTGGCGGCAGGATTGCCCGCAGTAGCGCCGGCGGCGTCCGACGTTGCCCGCTTCGGGCAGGCGGCGGCCGCACCAGCCGCAGTGTTTCGGGGCGTTCGTGCGGCGCGGCACGACGCGTTCGTCGCCGGTCAGAGCGCCTTCGGCCAGTTCCCTCACGCGCCGGACTCTAGCTGTCCATCACGTTCTCACGACGGGGCCACACCGATGGCGCAGACTGGAAGCATGCGTCCACCGTTTCCGTACCTCGCCGACTCGCTCCCCCGTGCCTTCGCCCATCGCGGCTGGCATCTCGGCGACCTGGAGGGGCTGGAGAACTCGCTGCCGGCGTTCCAGCGCGCGGTCGCCGAGGGGTACCGCTATCTCGAGACCGACGTGCACGCCACGTCGGACGGGGTGGTCGTCGTCCACCACGACGCGACGCTCGATCGCACGACCGACGGGCGCGGGGCGATCGCTACTCAGACCTGGGCGCAGCTCAAGGACGTCAAGATCGACGGCCGGGTGCCGTTGTCGCGGCTGGAGGATCTGCTCGAGGAGCTGCCGGACGCGTTTTTCAACATCGATGTGAAGGCCGACGACGCGGTGGTCCCGTTCGTGCGGGCGCTGCGGCGGACCGGGGCGATCGAGCGGGTCGCCGCGGCGTCCTTTTCGGACTCCCGGCTCGCCCGGCTGCGCCGGTTGGCGGGGCCGAAGCTGCTGACCGCGATGGGGCCGCGCTCGGCGTTCCTGGTGTGGGCGAACGGCTGGGCTCCGCTGCTGCCGGTGAGCCGGTTCGCGTCCGGGTGGCTGGCGCAGGTCCCGGTGCGGCAGGGGCCGTTGACGGTGGTCGACCGGTCGTTCGTGAAGTCGGCGGTGCGGCGCGGGTTCGAGGTGCACACGTGGACGATCGACGACGCGGACCAGATGCGGACGCTGCTGGACCTCGGGGTGCACGGGATCGTCACGGATCGGCCGGATCTGCTGCGCGAGGTGCTGCGGGAGCGGGGCGCGTGGAAGTAGCGGACCGAACCTGACCGCTACCTCAGGCAGGATCGGCGGCGTGCCGAAGACCTCCGCGCGGCTGTTGTCGCTGCTCTCGTTGCTTCAGGCCCGGCGGGATTGGCCGGGTGCGCTGCTGGCCGAGCGGCTGGAGGTCAGTCCGCGCACGGTGCGGCGCGACGTGGACCGGTTGCGGGAGCTCGGCTATCCGATCGTCACGACGAAGGGGCCGGACGGCGGTTACCGGCTCGACGCCGGGGCGCGGCTTCCGCCGTTGCTGTTCGACGACGACCAGGCTGTCGCGCTGGCCATCGCGTTGCAGGCGGCGACCGGGGCCGGCATCAAGGAGTCGGCCAAGCGGGCGTTGCAGACGGTGCGGCAGGTGATGCCCGCGCGGTTGCGGCATCGGGTGGACGCCTTGAGCTTTACCGCTGTCGAGCGTCCGGCGCCCAGCGTGGACCCGCGGACGCTTGTGGCGTTGAGCGCTGCTGTGCGTGCCCGGGAGGTGCTGCGGTTCGATTACGCCCCAACGGATACGCCGCCTCGGCGGGTGGAGCCGCATCATCTCGTGACGTGGGGTCAGCGGTGGTATCTGGTCGCGTGGGATCTCGATCGCGAGGACTGGCGGATCTTCCGCGCGGACCGGATCACGCCGCGTACGCCCACCGGGCCGCGGTTCGCCGAGCGCGGGCTGGCCGACGTCGCCGCGTTCGTGGCCGCGAAGTTCCGCGGGACGGATCTGTCCGGCGAATGGCCCTGCCGCGGCGAGGTGATCCTGCGTCTCCCGGCGGCCGAAGCGGCGAGCTACCTGGCCGACGGGGTCATCGAGGCGCTCGGGCCGGACCGGTGCCGGGTGAGTCTCGGGGCTTGGTCGTGGCGCGGGCTGGCCGCTTCCTTCGGCCGGGTCGACGCTGACCTCGAAGTCGTCGGCCCGGCCGAACTGAAGACAGCTTTCCAGCAGCTCGCCTCCCGCTACGCCGAAGCGGCGCGGATCAGCGCGGAGCCTTGCCCTCCCACGCGGCCTTCCACGTCTTCGGGCCCAGCCGGCCCGAATCGTTGATCCCGTTGGCGCGCTGCAGGTCCAGGACCGCGGTGCGGGTCTTTTCGTAGTAGCAGCCGGTGCCGCTGAAGCCGTAGCCGAAGGCGTTCATCCGCAGCTGGAAAGTGCGCAGCGCGGGCGCGCAGTCTCCGTAGGCGTAGACGAGGCCGGGCCAGGCGGGCGTCGCGCCGGGCGGTCCGGGAGGCGGGGTGGGCTGCGGTTTGGGCGCGGGCGGGGCCGGCAGTCCGCCGCCGCCGATGTAGGCGGCCTCTTCCCAGGAGGGGACGCGCTTGCTGCGGGCGTCGCCGTCGTTGGACAGGCCGAGCATGCCGCCGCATTCCCAGGGCTGCCAGCCGCGCATCCGGTACAGGTACAGCGCGCGGTAGTCCTGCTCGCGGGGGCTGGCCTGGTCGGGGCGGCCCCGGCCGCCGACGCTGCGCCAGGTGGGGAGGTCGAACTGGTAGGCGCCGAAGTAGCCGTTGCCGGTGTTGATCGTGTAGCGGCCGCTCGACTCGCACATGCGGAGCTTGGCCCAGGTGCCCGAGCCGGGGTCGGCGGAGGCGGCTCCGGTGACGACGAGTTCCATGCCGAGGACGGCGACCACGAGCAGCAAGGCTCGAGCGGCGGCCCGTCTGGCAGTGCGAACGCGGTTGGTCATGCCACGCACACTAAGCACGTGACCCACCGACCACAAGAGTCACACCACGCCCAGCAGTCTCACATGACACGCCCGGATTTCCCGGCAGCGACACGCCCGGCCCGGCGTGTCGCGGGTTCCTGCGCGCGGCGTGGCGGAAACCGGAAGCGACGAACCGGACACGGTTTGCCCCCTTCGGCGGTACCGGTTGCCCTCGCGGCAGTAATGTCCGGCGCGACCTGGAGATTCATCACCGAACGAGGAGCCGTGGATGACGCTGGCCGAGACCCGGGACACCAAGCGGGAACGGTGGGGCTGGTACTTCTACGACTGGGCCAACTCGCCGTTCTACTCATCGGTCACGACGGTGTTCGGCGCGCTGTATATGAGCACTGTCGCGGCGGCGGACGCGAAGCAGAACATCACCCTTAACGGGGACAGGGCTTGCCTCGACGCGTCCGGAGTGGACGACAAGCTGAACCACTGCGACGTGTCGCTGTTCGGTCTCCACTTCCCCGCCGGTTCGCTGTGGGGCTACCTGCTGTCGGTGGCGACCGTGGTGCAGGTTCTCGTGCTGCCGATCGCGGGCGCGGTGGCCGACCGCAGCCGCAACAAGCGCAAGATCCTGGGCGGGTTCGCCGCGCTGGGCGCGGTGGCGTCGGCGCTGATGTTCTTCATGGCCGGTTCGGACTGGCAGCTGGGCGCGGCGCTGTTCATCGTCGCGAACATCGGGTACGGCGGTTCGCTGGTCGTCTACTACTCGTTCCTGGTGGACATCGCGACACCGGACGAGCGCGACGACGTTTCGGCCAAGGGCTGGGCGTTCGGCTATCTCGGCGGCGGGCTCGCGCTCGCGCTGCAGCTCGCGTTCTACCTCAGCCGCGAGTCCCTCGGCATCGACACCGGCCTCGCGGTGCGGATCTGCTTCCTGACTTCGGGCATCTGGTGGGCCGTCTTCACCGTCCCGACCCTGCGGCGGCTACCCCGCATCCATGTGCCGGCCGCGGCCGAACGCGGCGTCTCCGTGCTGCGGTCCGGCTTCCGCGAACTGCGCCAGACGCTCGGCGAGGCGAAGGCGTACCCGCTCACGCTCGCCTTTCTCGGCAGCTACCTGCTCTTCGCGGACGGCATCAACACCGTCGTCACGGTCTCGGCGCAGTACGGGAAGGACGAGCTGCGGTTCTCCGACGAAGTGTTGATCATCACGGTGCTGGTGATCCAGTTCCTCGCCTACGCCGGCGGCGTCCTGCACGGCCTGCTCGCGCGGCGCCTCGGCGCCAAGCGGACGATCCTGGTCAGCCTCGTGCTCTGGGTCGTGGTGCTGGGCGGGGCGTACTTCGTGCAGCCGCGGCAGCCGCTGCAGTTCTTCGCCGTGGCGATCGGCATCGGGCTGGTGCTGGGCGGGACGAACGCGCTGGCCAGGTCGCTGTTCAGCCAGATGATCCCGGCCGGGAAGGACGCGCAGTACTACTCGCTTTACGTCGTGGGCGAGAAGGGCACGTCGTGGCTGGGGCCGCTGGTTTTCGCCGGCGTCGGGCAGGCGACCGGGTCGTTCCGGCTGGCGATCATCGCGCTCGTGGTGTTCTTCGTGCTCGGGTTCGTGTTCGTCGCGCTGGTGCCGGTGCGGCGCGCGATCGCGGCCGCCGGCAACCGTCCGCCGGAGGTGCTGTGAGGCCCAGATAGGGTCGGGCGTCGTGACCGCTGCAGACGACGTTGTGCTCGAGGACCCCACCGACGCGCTATCCGCGGCCCCGCCCGCCGGGGCCCGGCGCAACGGTCCCGCGCGGGGACGGCTGAAGTTCTGCTACGGCCCGATGGACTGCGGGAAGTCGACGCTCGCGCTGCAGATCGACCACAACCACGCGCGCCAGGGCCGCCGCGGGCTCGTGCTGGTCCGCCACGACCGGTCCGGCGCGCCGCAGATCACCAGCCGGATCGGCCTCGCGCGGCGGGCGACCGAGGTCGCGACCGGCACGGACATCCGGGACCTGGTGCGCGAGCAGTGGGCGCGCGGGCAGCACGTGGACTACGTGATCGTGGACGAGGCGCAGTTCCTCTCCCCCGTCCAGGTCGACCAGCTGGCCGAACTCGCCGACGAGGCGGGCATCGACGTGTACTGCTTCGGCATCGCGACCGACTTCCGCAGCCGGCTGTTCCCCGGCGCCGCCCGGCTGTTCGAACTCGCCGACGAGCTGCAGCCGGTCCAGGTCGAGGTGCTCTGCTGGTGCGGGCTGCCCGGCCGGTTCAACGCGCGGGTCCGCGACGATGTGATTCTCCGTGACGGAGACACCGTTGTGGTAGCAGATACCGAACACTCCGTAGTTGAATCTTCAGCTTCACCACGGTCTGATGCCGAAACGGTCACGGTCCGTTATCAGGTACTGTGCCGTCGCCACTTCCGCTCGGGGGATCTGGGACCCGCTGCCGCCCAGTACGGTCAGTTACGGTTGTCCTAGAGCTAACCTAACTAGCCCGACTGGGGGATATCCGCACTAAGAAGGCGGTATCCGCGTCACGTCAGAGGGCGAACGGACTCCCTCTGGAGGAAGCTGAAGACCACGGGTGACGCAGCTCATCGTGAGCAGCGACATGGGGCGCCGGGAATCCCTCGGATGCCTCGTTCGTTGCATAGGGTGAGCATCACCCTGGCTCCACCCGGAGCTGACTGAAAGGAATCCCACTATGGCCGACCGTGTTCTCCGTGGAAGCCGGCTGGGAGCGGTCAGCTACGAGACCGACCGCAATCACGACCTCGCTCCGCGCCGTACCGTGCGCTACTCCTGCCCCAAGAACCACGAGTTCGAGGTGCCGTTCTCCGACGACGCCGAGATCCCGACGGTGTGGGAGTGCCGCCTGCACGGCAGCGAATCCGAGATCGTCGACGGCGGGCAGCCCGAGCAAAAAAAGGTCAAGCCCCCCAGGACCCACTGGGACATGCTGCTGGAGCGCCGCTCCATCCCCGAGCTCGAGGACCTGCTGAACGAACGTCTCGCCGAGCTCAAGGGACGCCGGACCAGCCGGTCCGCTTGAGCCTCGGCCAGTAGCTGGCTCCCACCGAACAGGAACGGCCCCCGCGACCTCCCCCCGCGGGGGCCGTTTCGCGTCCTCGTCCCCCGCGGCTTCAGTGCGGTTCGCGGCCGCACAGCGCGTCCAGCCGGTCCGGCGTGAGGCTGCGGGGCGAGGACCTCCGCCAGCGTCGCGCCGCCGAGCAGGCGCGGCACCCACAGTTGCTCGGACACCAGACCGCGCACCACCCGCTCGGTGCGCGGGGTCGCGCTGTCCGCGGCTCAGGCCGCCGCGTCGGAGCGGGCTTGCCGCCACCGGGGGCTGTCGACGTAGTGGTTGTCGTACTGCTCGGAGGAAGCGGCGATCTCCTTCGGGTCCGCCTCGCCGCGGGCGACGCGGTCGAGCAGCCGGTAGTAGTCGAAGCGGTCCATGCCGGGCGTGAAGACCACCAGCACGTCGGCGGCGGAGCCCGCGGCCGGGCCGAAGGCGTGCGGGACGGTCGGCGGCACGGCGAGGAAGTCGCCGGTTTCCAGGGTGTGCAGGTCGTCACCGGCCAGGACTTGGAGCGCGCCGCCGAAGACGTAGAAGAACTCGGTCGCGCGGGTGTGGAAGTGCGCCGGCGTGCCGAAGACGCCCTGGTCCAGGGTGGCGCGGTTGGCGGTGAACCGGTCGCCGGTGGTGCCGGAGTCGGCCAGCAGGGCGATCAGGCTGCCGGGAGCGTCGGAGAGGACTTCGGCGGCGGAGGAGCGGATCAGGGTGGTTTCGGACATCGGTTCCTCCGTGGGGTGCGGGTCTGACAAGGGCTACTTTTCCGGTGCTGAGCTGGGCGAACAACGGCGAACCGCGGATCGGTTGATAAGCTCTGGGTTATTGATCGGAGGGCGTGGGTGGAACACCGGGACATCGAGGTTTTCCTCGCGCTTGCCGAGGAGTTGCACTTCGGCCGGACCGCGGAACGGCTGCGGGTGTCGCAGGCGAGGGTCAGCCAGTCGGTCAAGACGATGGAGCGCCGGATCGGGGCGCGGTTGTTCGACCGCACCAGCCGACGGGTCTCGCTGACTCCGATCGGCCGCAGGCTGGAGGCCGACATCCGGCCCGCTTACCGGCAGCTGCTGGCCGGGATCGAGCGCGCCGTCGCGGCGGGACGCGGCGTCGAAGGAACCCTGCGGCTCGCCTTCGAGGCTCCGGCGGTGGCGAACCTGATCTCCGATGTCACGGCCGCTTTCCGGGCCCGGTATCCGGGCTGCGAGGTCGACATCAGCGAGGCGCCGTTCGAGGACCCGCTCGCCACGCTCCGTTCCGGCGAGGCCGACCTGGCCGTGGTCCTGCTGCCGGTCGCCGACCCCTCGATCACGACGGGACCGGTGGTGCACACCGAGCCGATGGTGCTCGCGGTCGCGTCCGGGCATCCGTTCGCGCGCCGGGAGTTCGTCACGTTGGAGGATCTCGGCCGCGACACGGTCCTGCGCGCCGCGCACCCGCCGCCTGCCTATTGGCGGGAGCCGCCCGAGCCGTGGACGACGCCCGCGGGTGTCCCCGTCACCCGCGGGCGCGCCTATCGCACCTTTCAGGAACTGCTGCTGGTCATCGGCGCGCGCGAAGGAATCTGCCCGCTCGCCGCGCACGCCGCGGAGTACTTCGCACGACCGGGCATCGCTTTCGTGCCCTTCCGCGACACACCGCCGGCGCAGTGGGGATTGATGTGGCGCAGCGCCGGGGAGACCGCTCTGGTCAAGGCGTTCGCAACGACAGCCGCCGAGCACCGGCCCTAGCCAGCGCCCACACCGCGAACGCGCACCCGGCGAAAGCCGCGCCCAGGACGCTGGAGCCGGTCCAACCCGCCGTCGCGAACGCGGTAGTCGTCGTGGCCGCTCCCAGGGCCGAGCCGAGCGAGTAGAAGATCATGTAGCCGCCGATGACACTGCTCGTGCGGTCCGGATGCGCCGCGGTGAGCAGGTGCTGATTGCTGACGTGCACCGCCTGCACCGCGAAATCCAGCACCAGCACCCCTAACCCCAGCAGCCACAGCGACGGTTGCCCGACCGCCAGCCACGACACCGCCAGCAGGACCAGCGCGCTGCCGGTGACGAGGCCTGCGTGTCCCCCGTCGGCCCAACGCCCGGCTCGGGCGGCACCCAGTGCTCCGGCAAGGCCGACTAACCCGAATAGGCCGATCTGCGCCGTGCTCAGGTTCCACGGGGCCGCGGCGAGCGGCAATGACAGGCCGCTCCACAGCGCGCCGAACGAGGCGAACAGGAAGAACGCGATCAGCCCCCGCGAGAGGAACAGCGGCTCGCGGAACAAGCCGCCGAGCGAGGTCAGCACCTGCCGGTAGGTGGTGCCGTCGCGGCGCGGGTCGGGCGGCATCGTCTTCAGCACGAGACCGGCGAGCGTCACCAGCAGCACCGCGAGGGCGACGTAGACGCTGCGCCAACCCCACAGTTCGGCCAGCGCACCAGCCGCGACGCGTGCGCCGAGGATCCCGATGACGACTCCGGAGGTCACGACGCCCAGGGTCCGGCCGCGTTCGTCCGAAGTGGACAATGCGGCGGCGTAGGCGACTGTCGTCTGCACGACGACTGCGAACAGCCCCGCGAGCACCAGCCCCGCCAGCAGCAACCAGGTTTGCGTCGCGGCCGCGGCCACCGCGGCGCCCACGGCGGTCAGCAGCAGGTGTCCGGCGATGAGCTTGCGCCGGTCGACGAGATCGCCGAGCGGGACCAGCACGGCGAGTCCGGCCAGGTAGCCGAGCTGTCCGGCGGCGACGATCCAGCCCAGGCCGGCGTCCGGCACGCCCAGGTCGCCGCCGATCTGGGCCAGAACTGGCTGAGCGGCGTAAATGCTCGCGACGGCGACCGCGCACACGGCGGCGAACACCGTCCGGCGGCCCGTGGTGAGACCCATGGTTCCCCTCAATCGGTAGCGAATTGCAACTGATCGCACCGTACGGCAGAATAGTTTCAAAGAGCAACTCATCAAGGAGGCACGCGATCGTGGTCGACACCCCCGCCTGGACCGACCCGTCGTGTCCGGTGGCCCGCACCCTGGACCTCGTCGGCGACCGGTGGAGCCTGCTGATCGTCCGCGACGCGATGGACGGCGCGCGGGCGTTCACCGACTTCCGGCAGCGCACCGGCATCGCCCGCAACATCCTCACCGACCGGCTGCGCCGCCTCGTCGAGCGCGGGGTCCTCGACCGGCAGACCGCGGAGTCCGGCAAACGGCAGGTCTACTCGCTCACACCGGCCGGACGCGACCTGTTCACCGTCGTGGTCGCCCTCCGGCAATGGGGCGAGCGGCACGCCTTCTCCCCCGGCGAAAACCACTCCGTGCTGGTCGACGAGGCCGGTCGGCCGATCCCGCTGCTAGAGCCGGTCGCGGTGAACGGCGCGGCAGTCGACGTCAGGACGACCTCGGTGCGCAAGGTCCGCTGAATTCCGATTGACCCTTGCCCTCGGCGCGCGACCGGCTTATTGTCAACTGACTGCTTGATAAAGAGATCGGTTGATAAAGATGTCCGTTGATGAAGTCGAGGACCGGCTGGACCGGGCGTTCACCGCGCTGGGCGACCCGATCCGGCGGGCGCTGATCGCCCGGCTTTCGCGCGGCGAAGCGACCGTGAACGAGCTGGCCGAGCCGTTCCCGGTCACCAAGCAAGCCGTGTCCCGGCACGTCCAGGTGCTGGAGGCGGCCGGGCTCATCACGCGCAGCCGAGACGGACAGCGCCGCCCGTGCCACCTCAACGCCGCCGCTCTCGAAGAGCTCACCAGCTGGCTCGACACCTACCGGCTGACCCGCGAACGCGAGTTCCGCCGCCTCGACAGCATTCTCGAAGAAACCAAGGAGCAGGACCGATGACCGCGAACCCGACCACCATCACCGCCCAGCCCGGCAGCCCGTTCATCGAGGTCGTCCGCGACTTCGACGCGACGCCCGCCCAGCTCTTCCGCGCCTACACCGACCCGGACCTGCTCACCCGCTGGCTCGGGCCGCGCGACGTCGAGATGCGCCTCCTGGAGTTCGACGCGCACTCTGGCGGGGCCTACCGCTACGTGCATCTCGACACCGACGGCGGCGAGTACGCGTTCCGCGGCGTCTTCCACGCGGTGGAGAGAGCCGAGCGGATCATCCAGACCTTTGAGTACGAGGGCGCGCCGGGCAACGTCAGCCTGGAGACGCTCACCTTCGAGGACCTCGACGGCCGCACGCGGCTGCGTACCCGGTCGGTCTTCCCGAGCGTCGAGGCGCGCGACGCCATGGTCGCCAGCGGGATGGAACGCGGGATCCGCGATTCGATGGACCGGCTCGACGAACTCGCGCGCGACGCGGACCGGCCGGAGGCGAGCCGGGTGGTCGTGGACATCTCGATGTCGCTGGACGGCTACGTCACCGGCCCGGGCGCCAGCCCCGAACACGGACTCGGCGCCGGCGGAGAACCGCTGCACGCGTGGGTGTCCGAGCCGACGCCGCGCGACGCGGAGATCCTGCACCGGTCGTTCACCGAGACCGGAGCGGTGGTCATGGGCCGCACCATGTTCGACGTCGTGGACGGCCCGCACGGCTGGGCCGACGAGGACGGTTACGGCGAGGGCGAAGACCGCGTCGCCGCGCCGCCGGTGTTCGTCGTCACCCACGCCCGCCCGGAAAAAGTGCGGCTGGGCGAGCGGTTCCGGTTCGCCACCGACGGCCTCGAGCACGCCGTCGAACAGGCCCGCGCGGCCGCGGGCGGCAAGGACGTCATGGTGATCGGCGGCGGGTCGATCGCGTCGCAGGTCCTGCACGCCGGATTGGCGGACGTGCTGCGGATCCACCTCGCGCCGATCGTCCTCGGCGACGGAACCCCGTTGTTCCCCAAGGGAAATCCCGGACCGCTGCGCTTGGAAGCGCTCGGTGCGGTGTCGACGCCGGGCGCCGAACACCTCACCTACCGCGTCCTGAAGTAACGCACCCTCAGCCTCGGCCCAGCAGCTTCTTCAGCTGGGCCAGGCGGCGTTGCACTCCCCATTCCGCGACCCGGAAGAACGCCTCGGACATGATGCCGCCGCTCATCTTCGACACGCCGATCTCCCGGTCGGTGAAGGTGATCGGCACCTCGACGATGTCGAACCCGGCGTCCGCGGTGCGGCGCGTGAGGTCGATCTGGAAGCAGTAGCCGTGCGAGGCGACGTCGCTCAGCGCCAGCTTCTCCAGCACCGGACGGCGGTACGCGCGGAACCCGGCGGTCATGTCCGCCACCTTGATCCCGAGCGCGATCCGCGAGTACAGGTTCGCCCCGCGCGAGAGCAGCGTCCGGCGCAGCGGCCAGTTCACCGTGCTGCCGCCGGGCACGTACCGCGACCCGATCGACAGGTCCGCGTCGCCGACCGCGTCCAGCAGCCGGGGAAGGTCCTCCGGCGCGTGCGAACCGTCGGCGTCCATCTCCACGAACGTCGCGTAGCCGCGCTCCATCCCCCAATGGAACCCGGCGATGTAGGCCTTGCCGAGGCCCTCCTTCGCGGTGCGGTGCAGCACGTGCACCCGCTTGTCCGCGGCCGCGCGCTCGTCGGCCAGCTCGCCGGTGCCGTCCGGGCTGCCGTCGTCGACGACGAGCACGTCGACGTCCGGGAGTGCCTTGTGGAGCCGGTCCAGCACCGGGCCGAGGTTGTCCCGCTCGTTGTAGGTCGGGATCACCACCAGCACCGGTTCGATCGTTTCGGCCCCCCGCGGCGCCTGCGCCATCCGTCTCCTCCGCATCCGGCGGATCAGCCCGCCGCTTCCCCTGCTGTGGTCCCCGTCTTCGCGGCCGGTACCGCTTTGCCGCGCCGGGTGCGAAAACGGAGCACGAACCCGCCGGCGACACCCGCGATCGCCAACGCCAGCAGTCCGTACTCCGTCCACGCACCGATTCGATCCGACAGCGTAGTCTGCGTGCGCAGCGGGACGCGCCCGACCAGGGCATCCGCCGTGAAAAGCCCGGTGGAGCTGGTGATCGTCCCGTCCGGGGCGACGAACGCGCTCACCCCGGACACCGCCGACACCACCACCGCGCGGCCGTGCTCGACCGCGCGCAGCCGCGCCATCGCCAGCTGCTGGTAGCTCATCTCCCCCGGCCCGTACCACGCGTTGTTCGTCGGCACGACAAGCAGTTCGCCGCCCGCGTTCGTCGCGTCGCGCGCAGGATCGTCGAAGGCCGACTCGTAGCAGATGAACACGCCGATCCTGGCTCCCGCGACCGACAGCGCGGCGTTGGAGCCGTCGCCGGGACGCATGTCGCGGGTGTCGTCGATGAACGGCGTCACCAGCCGCGCGACGGCGCGGGCGGGCACGTATTCGCCGAACGGCACCAGATCCTGCTTGACGTAACGCTGCCCCGGGCCGGTGTTCGGATCCCAGACGACCGCGGAGTTCTCCGCCGCCCCGTCCGGCGTGCGCACGAGCGCGCCGATGATCCCGGGCGCCCCGAAGGCCGACAGCATCTGGTCGACGCCCGGGTCGTCGCCGTCGAGCGGGGTCGAGGTTTCCGGCCACAGCAGCAGATCCGGCTTCGGCGCCTGTCCAGATTGGACCTTCTGCAGCAGGCGGGCGCTCTCGGCGAGGGCGTTCGCGCGCAGCACCCCGCGCTGTCCCTGCAGAGCCAGGCCGATGTCCGGCGCGTTCCCCTGCACGGACGCGACGGTGAGCGAACCGTTCTGCGCCTCGGTGCCGACCGTCGGCCACACCGCGAGCCCGGCGGCGGCGGGAAGCACGGTGAACACGGCAGGCCACACCAGCGCGCGGTCCCAGGCTTTGCGCGTGCGCCAGAGCCGGGCGATGAGCGCCGCTAGGCCGAATCCGGTGAGCACGACGGCGAAACCGACCAGCGGCGCGCCGCCGACCGACGCCAGCGACAGGAACGCGCCCTCGGGCTGGCTGAACGCGGCCCGGCCCCACGGGAACCCGCCTAACGGGAACCACGTGCGCGGCGTTTCGAGCGCGATGAACACCAGCGCGCCCCAGAGCGGCGCCAGCGGCAGCCGCGCCACGACCCGGATCAGCCACCCGGCGAGTCCGAAGTAGAGCGACAGCGCGAACGACAGCGCCAGCCACGGCAGGGGCCCGAAGTCGCGGCCCAGGAAATCCTGCAGCCACACCAACAGCGGCACGAAGAACGCCATGCCGAACACGAAGCCGTACCCGAACGCGCCGCGGAACGACCGTCCACGAAGGACCAGCGCGAACGCGGCGAACGCGATCGGGGCCAGCCACCACAGCGGGCGCGGCGCGAAGCTGAGGTAGTAGCCGTAGCCCGTCGCCGCCGTCACCGCGACGCGCGCGAGCCGGGGCTTCCACGCCCGCTTTCGCTTGGTCTTGTGCGGAACGCCCGAATCGGCGTCCGCCACGCTCACTGCCACACCCGGAACTCTAAGCGGCCGGTGTGAACTCGTCGTAGATGACCGTCCCGCCGCGGACCGTGCGCAGGCAGCGCGGCAGCGGCGTGCCCGGCTCCAGCCTCGGCAGCGGCGGCACGCCCGAACGCGGGTCGGTGGACCAGCGCTGCACGCGGCTGTCGGCCGTGGCGACGACGAGGTCGGCCGCGTCCCAGATCGCGTAGTGCGCGGGCGCGCCGGGGACGAGGCTGCCGGTGACGCCGTCATTGACGCCCGCCGCGCGGTGTCCGGCGCGCGTGTGCGCGGTGAACGCGGCGCGGGCGGAGAGGCGCGCTTCGGGAGTGTGGTGGTGCACGGCCGCACGTACGGCGGCCCACGGGTCGACGGCGGTCACCGGGGCGTCGCTGCCGAAGGCGAGCACGACTCCCTCGGCAGCGAGCTGCGCGAAGGGGTTCAGCGCTGCCGCGCGGGCGCCGAGGCGTTCCGAGTACATCCCGGAACCGCCGCCCCATGCCTCGTCGAACAGCGGCTGCACGGACGCGACGACGCCCCATCCGGCGAGTTGCCGCGCCTGGTCCGCAGTGACCATCTCCAGGTGCTCCAGCCGGTGGTGGCGGGCGGCGAGGGGACGCTGGCCGATCTGCTTCTCGGCGAGCCGGAAACCGTCGATCACCTCGCCGACGGCGGCGTCGCCGATGACGTGGAAGCCCGCCTGCAGCCCGGCTTCGGTGCAGGCGACGAGATGGTCGGCGATGACCGCGGCGTCGGCGTAGAGGGAGCCGGAGGTGCCGGGCTCGTCGGAGTACGGCGCGGTGAGGGCCGCGGTGCGGGAGCCGAGGGCTCCGTCCACGAAAAGGTCTCCGGCGACGCCGTGCGCGCCGAGGCGGCGGGCGGTGTCGAGGCCGTTCAGTTCGCCCCAGTAGCCGACGACCTCGGGCAGTCCCGGACCCGCCAGTGCCAGGAGGTCGGCGAAGTCGTCCTCGCCGGAGATGTCCGGGCCCGCGCATTCGTGCACCGACACGATCCCGCGCGCGGCGGCGGTCGCGAGGAACGCGCGCTGGGCTTCCTGGCGCTGCGGCCGGGTGACCGCGGCGCGGACGGCTCCTCGGACGAGGTGGTGGGCAGCGCGGGTGAGCGGGCCGTCCGCGGACCACCCGGCGGCGGACTCGACGCGGGGCGCGAGTTTCGTGAGCGCGCTCGACACCAGCGCGGAGTGGACGTCGACGCGGCTCAAGTAGACGGGCGTGTCCCCGGCGGCGGCGTCGAGTTCCGCGCGGCTCGGGAGCCGCTGATCGGTCCAGGACGACTCGTCCCAGCCGTGCGCGAGCAGGACCTGCCCGGGAACGACGGCCCCGCGCACCGCGGCGAGCAGGTCGGCCGAGCTGCGGACGGCGGTCAGGTCAAGTCCGGTCAGGTGCAGGCCGGTGGAGGTGGCGTGCACGTGCGCGTCCACGAACGCCGGCGCGACGAACGCCCCCTCCAGGTCGACCACCTCGGCGTCCGGGTGCAGCGCGCGGGCCGGAGCGTCCTGGCCGACCCAGACCACGGTGCCGCCGGAGACCGCCATCGCGGTGGCGTCCGGGGAGGACGGGGTGTAGACGCGGCCGCCGAGCAGGAGCGTGGTGCTGTCGTTCACTCGCCGAGTCTCCCGCCTGGCCTTCCGGGCAGGACAGACCGGGTCGTCATGCAGAAATATTTATGGTCGACTAACGTTATGGCAGGATATTTTCACGCGTTCCCGACGACTAGGAGTACAGATGACTGCGATCCAGGAACCTGTGCCGACTGCCGCCGCCTTCGACCAGCCGTACGAGTACGCCCGCGCCGAGTTGGTGGAACCCGACTGGCGCCGCTTCCCCGGCTGGCACGACGTGACCGAAGCAGAGTGGCGGGACGCCCAGTGGCAGCGCGTGCACTGCGTGCGCAACGCCAAGCAGCTGCGCGCACTGATGGGCGATCTGCTGGAGGAGCGGTTCTACGAGGACCTGCTCGCCGACCAGCGCGAGATGGCCACGATGTCGATGCTGCTGCCGCCGCAGATGATCAACACGATGGCCCCGCACGCGGGCACCGACCCGGCGAAGGTGACCGAGGCGTTCTACGCGGACCCGATCCGCCGCTACATGCTCCCGGTGCGCAGCGATCGGCACCCGGCGTGGCCCAGCCATCCGCACGCCGAGCGCGACTCGCTGCACGAGGCCGAGATGTGGGTGGTCGAGGGGCTCACCCACCGCTACCCGACGAAGGTGCTGGCCGAGATGATCTCGACCTGCCCGCAGTACTGCGGGCACTGCACCCGGATGGACCTCGTCGGCAATTCGACCGAACAGGTCGAGAAGCACAAGCTCACGCTCAAGCCGGTCGACCGGCAGGACGCGATGATCGACTACCTCAAGCGCACCCCCGGAGTCCGCGACGTGGTCGTCTCCGGCGGCGACGTGGCGAACGTGCCGTGGCCGCAGCTGGAGTCCTTCCTGATGCGACTGATGGACATCGAGACGGTGCGCGACATCCGTCTGGCCACGAAGGCGCTCGCGGCGCTGCCGCAGCACTGGCTGCAGCCGAAGGTGACCGAGGGGTTGCAGCGGGTCGCCCTGACCGCCCAGGCGCGCGGGGTGAACCTGGCCATTCACACGCACGTGAACCATGCGCAGTCGGTGACGCCGTTGGTCGCGGAGGCGGCGCGGACGGCGTTGCAGGTGGGTGTGCGGGATGTGCGGAATCAGGGCGTGCTGATGCGCGGGGTCAATGCTACGCCTGCCGCATTGTTGGATCTTTGCTTTGCCTTGCAGGGCGAGGCAAATATTTTGCCGTACTATTTTTATATGTGCGACATGATTCCGAATGCTGAGCATTGGCGGGTTTCCGTGCATGAGGCGCAGGAATTGCAGCACTCGATCATGGGGTATTTGCCGGGGTACGCCACGCCGCGGATCGTGTGCGACGTTCCTTATGTCGGGAAGCGGTGGGTGCACCAGCTGGCGGAGTACGACCGGGAGCGGGGGATTTCGTACTGGACGAAGAACTACCTGACCAGCGTCGATGTCGCCGCGACTGACGACCGCGCCGAGGCTCTGCAGCAGCGTTACCCGTACTACGACCCGATCCAGACCTTGCCCGAAGCCGGGCAGCGGTGGTGGGCCGAACAGCCCCGCTGATCTCCTCCGCCGACGCTCCGGTGCCGGGCCGTACAGGCCCGCGCCGGAGCATTTCGCACTTTTCTGAACATTCCCGCAGGCCAGGCCTCGATTGCCTCTGGTTGGCCCGGGCCGAAACTGAACCCCGCACGTCCCAGACCGTTCGCAGTGGACAGATGAGAAGAATTGCTTCCGAACGCGAACCAGGAAAGCGTGCAGGCTGTATGTGACGCCATTCGGAGTGCTCGCAAAGAATCGCGCCCGGCGACTACGCAGGGTAGTTTCGGCACGGACCAGTCGGACGCCGAGTGCGCGTCACGCTGCGGCAACCCGCCGCCGAGCCCGGCGGGACGGGCCCTCGCGCCACCACATGCGGGCAATACCCGCGGGCATTGCCCGCATTCGCGATCGTGTCGGATGCCTCAGCTGTGCACGGGCCGCGCTGCGCAGCTCCAGTGGTCCGCGTCACCGCGACGAGCCGGGCGGCATCTGGGCCTGTCGCGGTCGGCCGAGCTGCCCCTCGCGCCCGGTGATCCCAGAGTGCGCAGCGACTCCAGCACGCCTGACCTCGCGTCCCCTCCGGGACTGGGCGATCAGCGTGGCCTACGGCTGACCTCGCAGTAGGACAAATCTAGGACGACCAGCGGACCCGGGCCCATAGCGTCGTACAGCCGGGCTCACCCAGTGCCCGACAGCGGGCAAGGACGTCGCGGGGTTCACCTGCGCACGACCGCCTTCCCGCGAGAAGAACCGGGTCGTTCGTGCCTATTTCGCAATTCACTCGTCTATCCGAAAAAGAAAGCAATTGATCATGAGACTGCGTCAATTCCTCACCACGTCCGTCGCGACCGCCGTTGTCGCGGCCGGGCTCCTCGGGAGCGCCGCGAGCGCCGATGCCGACCCGCTCCCGTCCTTCTGGGCGGTGATCGACACCGGCGCTCATGTGGGCATCTACTGGCAGCCGTATGACTCGCCCGGCAACAAAGTCGGGCTCGCCGACGACAGCTACGGAGGCTCGGTGGACATCGATTGCTGGGTCTCCGCCGGACAGGTCGGCACCGCCGGAGATGTGTGGTACCGCACCTGGAAGGTCTCCTACCCCAACCCGAATGGCTCCACAGTCCCCAACAACGGCACCGATCCGTGGTGGACCTTCGCCCCGTATGTCAACAACGCGTGGCACTTCCACAACCACATCGTGCCGCCCTGCCACTGACGCGCTAGCCTCGCCGCCGCCGGCCGGCCGCTGCCAGGTCTGACGCCCGGTCAGAGACCGTTCGGCGGCTGGACAGGATTCTCGCCGGCTTCGTCGGCGTTGATCCGGCGACGACTGGGGCCGGGCGGGGCAGCGGGCGCCGCGACCTCAGGATCGGTGAGCCGATGCCCGTCGGTGGCGGCGTTGAGTGCGCGCAGGACGTCGTGCGGAACCGCCGCCGCAAGCAATGCGCCCGATGTCCCGCTGGCGGTCGCGCGAACAGGTGCGGTGTTCCCGTCGAGTTCCCCAGCTACGACAGCGAAAGGGCCGCAGAACACCGCCGCCCCGACAAGGTCCTAGCGGAACCCTCCGCCCTCCCTATGACGCGCAATCCCCTGCCGTCCACGAGCGTGCGGGACCATTCCAGCCCCTGCACCTCGACCACGAACCGGCCGTAGTCGACGCCGCCATGACCTTCCCCGCGTGGCCGGTACCGACGGCCCTTTTCATGTTCCGAGCAGAACGCATGAACACCCGTCCGGTCAGGCGGCTGGGGATTCCAGGCGTTCAGCGGTGTCGATGAGCAGGCGGACGATCCAGCGCCAGTCGTCCGGATCGGTGGTGACAAACGGTTTCCGGGCGAAGAGGTAAAGCCGGTTCCGGACTACTTCGATGTGGACCGGGCGGGCGGTGTACCGGTCCAGGAGATCCGGGGAGAAGAGGGTGCGGTCCAAGACGGCCTGGATCTGGCCGGCGCGGCCGAACGGACCGGAGACGGAGAAGACGGCCGTGCCGGGGCCGGCGAGGTCGGGATGGCCGAGTGCGTCGTTCGCGCCGCCGGTCAGGACGCCGGTGCGCTTCGCCCGCGAGTTCAGGAGGAGGTGGGGAAGCTCGGCGTCGAGCGGAGTGGTCGCGTAGTACCAGCGTTCGGCCGCCATCTCGCGGATCCCGGTGACATGCTGGTACCACCCGAACTCCATGGGACGCGGCCGGTCGAACACGACGACGTCGCCCGCCGCCCGGCGGGTGCCGACGGTGAAGATCCCGGCCGCCTGCTCCGGATTCTCGACGGCCCACTGGTAGCCCAGCCCGTTGCGCGTCGCGAACTGCATGATGCGGTAGCGGCTGATCCGCTCCTGAGTGCCGCCCTTGCGCATCAGCCGGACCACCGGAACGACCAGCACCAGCCCGACGAGCAACGGCGACAGCCCGAGGATCCGGACGCCGAACCCGCCGCCCGGATAGGCGTCCGTGAGGTACATGCTCAGCGGCACGCTGAAGAGCCCGAAGAAGACAACGGCGAGGAAAACCAGCCAGAGCGCACAGCAGGCCACGTCATGACCTGGGCGGTCGCCGTTCCGCTCCGCGTGGGCCAACACCGCCGCCGGATCAACTGGGGCGGAAAACGGCGAAAAGTCCAGATCCTCGGGCACGGCTCACGCTACCTCGGCGAGCAGGAAGGCGTTGGGAGCCGGGGCGGGTTCCGCTGCCCGACCGCAACGGCAGGCCGGTCGTTCTCCCGTCTCCGGGAGCGACGTTCGGCGTCCTCTGGTCCGGTCGGCACGAGGCATGTTTCCTTCAGGTCAAGCGTTTGGGCGAGGTCGCTGCGACTTGGTCGGGACCTCGGCTTCAGTGCGTTGTGAGCGCGCCGGGACCAGGGGGCGGTGTGCAGGCTCGGCTGCGGGGCGGTTCCTTGCCAGTGTTGTCGCCACGGGCGCTTTCGCCATTCTCGCAGCATCGACGGGAGGCGTGGGGAGAGCACTCAAGAGCAGTGACGATAAAGAATGGATATCGATTCTCGAGTGATTGCAATGAAACACTCGGCAGGAAAACCGGCTGAGCTTTTTATTCTGCCGTTAGCGCGCGGTATAAGGATCGCGAGCCGGCCGCAACTGGATGCTGGGCATCTCCGCGGGCAACGTCCACGTCGCCTAGCACGGGGCATCTTCGCCGCCTGCCAAGACAGAAGAGGTCGTAGACGCGGATCCGTTCGTGCTCGCCGGTAGAGAACACGCCGAACGCGAGACCCGGTGAGCCTCGACGCGCTCCCCGCCCGCAGCCGCTTCTGCCTTGGCCACGGGTTCTGGGACGGCTCTCCCGGCGGCTTAGCCGTCGTTTTCGTTATTGCCGTCGGTCCTGACGGAAGGAAGGCCGCCTTTCGAACATTTCCTGAGAATCCGGCGGTGGCGGCACGCGGGCGGGCCAGACGGTCGAAAACCGACCTTAACCGACGATTCCAGCGACGCTACCACCACGGGGAACCGGGTCCGCGGAAGGGAAACGAGGTTGGATACGATGGGCTGCAACCCGCGCGACACAACGGCGAACGGAGTGCGCATCGTGCTGCCTGGCCTGGTCCAGCGAATCGTCTACGGAATTTATACGCAGCGGTTGCGAAAGCAGCTCGTGGGCGCCGAATTGCCGGGACACATCGGGATCATCATGGACGGCAACCGCCGCTGGGCCCGCCAGATGGGCATGGCCGATCTCAGCATCGGGCACAAGCACGGTGCCGAACACGTCGAAACCGTGCTGTCCTGGTGCGAACGCGCGGGCGTGCGGCACGTGACGATCTACCTGTGTTCGACCGAGAACCTCGCGCGCCGCGACGACGCCGAAGTGTCCTACCTGATGCACCTGATCGAGCAGGTCATCACCGACAAGCTCGCGCGGCCCGACGCAGGCTGGCAGGTGCACGTCGCCGGCCTCCTCGTCGCCCTGCCGGACACCACCGCGCACGCTCTGAAGAACGCTGTCGAAGTCACCCGCGACTGCGACACCGGCCACCACATCACGCTGGCCATCGGCTACGGCGGCCGCCAGGAGGTGGTCGACGCGCTGCGCGCCCTGCTGACCGAACACGCCGCCGCCGGGACGCTGGACGAACTCGCCGACACCATCACCATGGAAGACGTGTCCCGGCACCTCTACACCGCCGGGCAACCCGACCCCGACCTGGTCATCCGCACCAGCGGGGAACAACGCCTCTCCAACTTCCTGGTCTGGCAGAGCGCCTACTCCGAACTGTACTTCTGCGACACCTTCTGGCCCGCCTTCCGCGAAGTCGACTTCCTCCGGGCCCTTCGCAGCTACGCGCGACGGAACCGCCGCTACGGCCGCTGACCGTCGGAGGGCCGGTCCGTCGCGCGCGGTCTGCGAGCCGTGTGCGAGATCGTCCCGGAAACTGTCGGCGGCTCGTGCGAAGCTGATCTCGTGAAAGTGCACTTCGACGCTGAACTGTGGATCTGGGAAGCGCGCCGGACCGACACCTGGACCTTCGTGAGCCTGCCCGGCGACGTCTCGGACGAACTCCGCGAACTGGGCGGACCGCGCCGCAGCTTCGGGTCGATGCGAGTGCAGGTCCGGGTCGGCGCCACCACCTGGCGGACGTCCATCTTCCCGGACAGCACGCGCGGCTACGTGCTGCCGGTCAAACGCGCGGTACGCGAAGCGGAGAAGCTCGATCCCGGCGACGTCGCCCAGGTGACCGTGACGGTCCTCGATCTCTGATCTCGGCGAAGCCGGTCTGACCTGATCACCGTCGAAAGCCTTGGATCGTCGGCCGGGCGGGAGTTTTGCGTGGACGTGGCACGAACCGCAGAGGGTGTCCTCCGCCAGGCCCCGTGCCTCGCCACACGCACTCGCTATCGAGCAAAGCCGTACTCCAGCACCCTCGGTTCGCACCCTGTGCCTGACGAACGCGGACATGCCCCGGAAACGGTGGCACCAATACCTTCAGTGACGGCGACATCGCCCGCCCGGTAGCTGTGAACTGGTAACAGGACGCCGCCCGAAAGGCTTCTGGGTGGGTTGCGCACGGCGTTGGCCGAAGGGCGCGGGTACGAGTGGCATCCGGCATCGAAAGCCGCACTGGCCCAATGACTCCGGCGCACCCGCGGATGGGCAGACGAGGGCATCGCGCTGAACGCTGTCGCTCCCGGCGTCGTCCTCGCCCCGATGACCGCTCCCCCGCGCTGACGAACGAATGGGGGGTGCGTCGGTTCAGTTGCCCCATGCGGGACTGTCATTGGGAGGATAGGGAGAACTCGAGGCGCCCTTCACCCAGTCGTCCACGTCCTGCCTGTCCCAAGCGAGCAGGATCTCGGCGTTGCGGATGCAGAGGCCGTAGTCGAGAGTGCCGAAGAGGCGGCTGACGGTGAGGTGCTGGTTGAGCTGCTGGTTGAGCTGCTGGTATCCCTTGCCTGTCTTGTACTCCATCCGCACTGTCGTCTGGAGCCGCCCCAGGCGGAGATTTCCGTGCACCACGGTCAGGACTCCCTGGTGCACGTTGCTGTTCTTCTCCGGCAGCCCCTTGTTCTCGACCGCCAGCTGGCCGATCTTCTTGATGGAGTTGACGATGCCGGTGAGCGTGTCCGGGATGACCAGCTCTCCCACCAGCTGGGTCACCGCCGAAATAGCCGGCGACAGGGAGAGCGACGAGATGGACACGCTGCGGCTGTCGCCCGTGATGCAGGTGAGGAACGGCATGGTGGTGAACTGGTTTCCGAAGACGATCCACCGAAAGAGATCGAATATCGTGGACGACTGGTCGAAGCGAGCGGAGTCCGCGGTCTTGCGCATGATGGTGGCGGCCACGGACTGCCACGAGCCGAAGGAAGCCAGCGGTCCCAGGTCGGGCAAGCCACTGCCGTCCCCGCCGCAGGCGTTGCCGACCCCTGCCTCCTGATTGAGGTCGCGACTGTCCGAGCCTGGCAGCCCGAACTTCGCCAGCGCCCCCGGCGAGGGCTCCGGCCAGTCCTCCGCCCACACGGCTATTTCGAACGCTTCCCGTCGCGACTGCTCTTCGCTTGGAGTGCACACGGCCGGCTCACGACGCTCGCGCGGCGTACTGCTCGCGCGAATCGCAGATCAACCGCTCGATGTCGTGCACCGTCTGCACCTGGGGGATCGCCTCGAAGCCCAGGTTGACCCGGAAGCCCAGCTCGACCGCACCCACCAGGCTGAGGACCTTCACGGAGTCGACCCCGGGCAGCTCTCTGACCATCGTGGTGTCGTCGATCTCCTCGGCACGCTCCGCGCCGCCGAGTTCCAGCTTCTCGCGGATCAGGGAGTACAGCTGCTCTCGCTCTTGGGGGGTCAGACGGGGGTCCATGGTTGGCTCCTCTCGAGGGGGTGTGGACGGCGTCCGGTTCGCGGCGGAAGGCGCTTTGCGGTGGAGAACTCCCTGGAGATAGTCCTGCCGTGTCTTGTTCCGGCGGACCTTGCCGCTGGAGGTCTTGGGCAGTTCCCCGGGCGACACCAGGAGGATCTCGGCCACCGGCAGGGACAGCTTCGTCTGGACGCGGCTGCGGACCCGCAGCGCCACCGCGGCGGCGTCGCCCCCGCGGAGTTCGGCGACGATCACGACCTCCTCGGTGGTGCGGCCGGGCCGGGTGAAGGCCACGACGTTGCCCTTGCGCAAGCCGGGCACCTCGGCCGCGGTCCACTCCACTGTCTGGGGGGTCGTGATTGCGCCCGTTGACGATGAGCAGGTCCTTCTTGCGGCTCGTCACGTAGAGGATGCCGTCCGCCAGGTAGCCGCAATCCCCCGTGCGCAGGCCGCGAGGAGTGAAGCTCCGCCGGGTCGCCTCCGCGTCGCCGTGATACCCCGCCGCCACGCTCGGCCCCTGGAAGACCACCTCGCCGATGTGCCTCTCCGGAAGCGGATTCCCGTCGTCGTCCACGACGAGGACGCGGTGGCCCGCGACGGGACGTCCGCAGGGCACGAACGCCACCTGCTTCTCGGAGGCCGCCGAGGCGGCCCTCGCGAGGCCGCGCGTGGTAGGGCTCCTTCTGGATGACATCCGGGGCGAGCGGAACTCCGATCTCGCCGAACGAGATCGCGAGCGTCGCCTCCGCCATGCCGTAACACGGCACCACCGCCCCCGGCCGCAGTCCCGCCGCCGCGAAGTGCGTCGCGAAGGACCGCAGCGTGTCGGGGTGGGTGGGCTCGGCGCCGCAGCCCACGACTCTCAGGCAGGACAGATCCAGCCGCCGCACCTCGTCGGCCGGGGTGTGCTTGACGGCCAGCGCCAGGCCGAAGTTGGGCGCGAAGGTCACTGTCGCGCGGTGGCGGCTCACCGTTTCCAGCCAGAGCCTCGGCGAGAGCGCGAAGCGCAGCGTCGGGAGGAAGGTCACCGGGCAGCGCGCCAGCAGCGGCGCCAGCACGAAACCGACCAGCCCTATGTCGTGGTACATCGGCAACCAGCTCACGCCCCGGTCTCGCCCGCGTTCGAGGCGAAGGGCGCCGATGATGGCCTCGCAGTTGGCGAGCGCGCTGGCGTGCGTGACCCGTACTCCTTTGGGAGCCGCCGTGCTCCCCGAGGTGAACTGCAAGAACATCACGTCCTCGGGGAGGATCGCCTCGGGCTGGGGCGGGTCGCCCGGCAAGGGCTCGGCGAAGAACTCCTCCGGATCGATGATCTGCATGCCGTCCACCGCGCTCAGGAGCGGGTTCAGCAGGTCCGCCAGGCTCTGGGGAATCAGGAGGGCGCGCGCTCCCGCCGCGCGGAGGATGTGGGCGGCGTCCTCGCAGTACGCCTCGAACTTGCCGAGGCCCATCGGCGGGCTCATCGGGACCGGGATGACGCCGACCGAGACCGCGCCCAGGAAGGCGAGAACGAATTCCTGCTGCCCGGGGACGACGAGCGCGACTCGCTCTCCCTTGCGCAGGCCGCTCCGGAGCAGCTGCCGCCCCCGGCGCAGAGCCTCCCGCGACAGCTCCGACCAGCTCACGAAATGCTCGCGCCCGTCCTCTTGGACGAAGGTGCAGCCGCCGTCCGGACGGCCGAGGTTCTCGGCGAGGACTTGCGCGAAGGTCGAAGCCGTCGCTCCTTCGCGAGGCGGCGATTGCGGAAACACCATGGGACCTGCCTGGGGTCAAGGGCTCCCGGGGGCAGCGGCCCCGGGAGCCCGCGGAACACGGGAAGACCTCGAACCGGCTCAGTGCTTCCAGGCGGGGCTCTCGTTGGGCGGTTTCGGGGCGCTGGCCGTGTCTTTCTCCCAGTCGTCCACGTCCTGGCCGTCCCATTTGAGCAGCGTGTCGGCGTGGCGCTTGCACTTCTCGAAGTCGAGCACGCCGTAGCCGCGGTAGACGTAGATAGTCTGATTCAGCTGCTCGTACCCCTTGCCCGATTTGTACTCCATCTCCACCGCGGTCCGGACGGCTCCGAGGTAAAGCGAGATTTGATGGCGCGACAGGACCCCGACCCGCTGGTTGGAGTTCTTCTGTTTTCTCCCCTCGTTCTCGAGCGCCAGCTGGCCGATCTTCTGGATGGTCGTCACGATGCCCTGGAAGTTCTCCGGCGTCATGATGTTCTCGACCAGGTCCGACACCGCTTCGACGGCCTTTTTCAACGAGGTCTTGCTGATGGACGCGTCCCGGTTGTCGAAGGTGTAGGTGAGGAAGAACGGAATCGTGGAGAATTTCTGGAGGAAAATACTCCAAGCGACCGGGTCGAATTTCTCGCTTCCCGGGTTGAAGCCGCTGAGGGTCACGGCCCGGTGCACGATGGTGCTGCCGACAGACTCCCACGAGCCGAACTTCGACAGCGGCCCCAGGTCGGGCAGCAAGCTGTTGTCCCCCGCCGCCTTGTTGCCCACCCCTTGGGCGCTGCCGTCCGGGTCGAACTCCTGGAGCGCGGACCGCGCGGCGGCCTCCAGTTCGGGGAACGACGTCTGCCACAGCGCGATCTCCAGGGACTCCCGGCTCAAATGGGACTGGCCGATCTCGGTCATGACTGCTCCTTGCCCACGGGTGACGACGGTTGAAAGGGGTTCGGCTGTTCCGGGCAGAGCTGTCGCCGGGCGACAGGGCGTAGCTGTTCGCGGCGCGGAATCGCGGAAAACTCAGGGAAGAATATTTCCACCGGTCGGCGTGCGCGAATCGGCGAACTGGCGAGAACCAAGCGCAATAAACATAATGCCAACAGCACGGCCGCGCTCGCCGAGTCGGGTCCGCCACGGCAAACGCGGCCGCGATGGTCTATTCCATGTCAACACCTCTCAGCGATTTTCGATCCGCCCAGGTTTCAGCGCCGCGTTTGACTATGGTCCCCGCCCGGGAGAGGTCAGGGAAAGACCATTGCCACGAACGCCATTGAATGCATCCGTCCGAGTGCCTGTCGGCTACCGGGCATCGCGTTGCCCGGCTTCTCTTTCCTGGCCGGGATTCACCAGATCGAGCCCGTCGCGGGCCGCTCCCCGGCGACATCGCGGGATATCGCTCCGCGAAGAACTCCCCGATCGTGCACAATGGAGAACCCGGACGCACACGCGTAATTTATTCGGGTTCACCATGCATATTCCGGCAGGCTCCCCGAATTGGAGCAGGGCCTGCTCCAACCGAGTAGCAACGCACCGGGGAAGCGGAGATGACCGCTTATCGCCGGGGGGGCTGGCAGGACAGCGACCGAGCAAGTTTCGACGGCCGGACGGATTACCCATGCGGCGCACGCCCCGTCGCGGCCGGAACCGGGCCCGGCGAACTCCGCCGGAGACCTAGCGACGCCAGACAGTCGTCGGCACGTGGCACCGCGAGCCCCTGACCGAACGGAGTCCGAGCACCCATCCGGCAGCGCTCCGGGGCACCGCCGTTCTGCTACGACAACGCCGACCACCGCAGGTCGCCAACCTGGGTATTAGGCCCAGGGAATAGCGCGCGAGGCACCGGCGACGGAGCCGTGCGTCACCCGCCACGAAGCGCCTCCCGCGGTGGCGCCGGCGAGGCCGTCCAGATTGGCGAGGCCGACGAGGGCGAGGGTGCGGGGATCGCCGATCGCCGCTGTCGCCAGGGTGCGGTCCGGGCTCCAGCGGGTGGACCACAGGAGCCGCCGGGTCATCTGCGCCCAGCCGGTCGCCGGTCCGGCCATGATCCACAGATCGGGGTCCGCCGCGGCGAAGCGCGACGCGGGGCGCAGCCAGGACGCCGCGGTCTCGGGCCAGGCGAACGTGCCGAGGGTCCGGCCGCCTGCCCGGTCCCAGGCGGATTCGACCGAGCGCGCGGCCTCGACGGCGCGGGCGGTGCGGCCGGAGCCGATCGCGATGTCCCTGGCGCCGCGGGCCCTGGCGAGCCGGACGAGGGCCTCGACCTCGGCTTCGGTGGCGGCCAGATCCGAGTCGTGCGCCGCGGACCCGCTCAGCAAGGGGCTGTTCAGCATCTCCATGGTTCGCCGTTCTCCCGCGCGGTTTTCCATTTCCGGTACTGGTGTTCGCAGCAGCACCCGCACGGGCGGAAACCGGCCGCGGCCGCGGTGGCCTCGTCGGCGAAGAAGACCCGCTGCCGGACGTAGCCGCCGGAGGCGATCGCGCGCAGCGCGGACGGGCAGTCGAGCCGCCCGTAGATCTTCGAAGCGCGGTGACCGCCCCACCCTCCCTTGGTGCGGGACTGGTAGCGGCGGCCGTCCGGCCCGAGCAGCGTGTAGGTCTTCGTCATGCCGCGTCGTGGAAAACGAGCGCCAGGGTGTGCCGTTCGCCCGATCTGATCGCCGACACCCCGTGCCGGACCGGCGCGGCCGACCAGCCCCTGGCGGACTCGACCGGCCGGTCGCGGGTGGTGAACAGATAGCCGTGCCCGTGCGGCAGCAGGGTCGCCGTGCCCCGGGACTGGGCGCGGGGACGCTGTTCCAGCAACAGGAACTCCCCGCCGGTGTGGTCCACGCCCGGTTCGTTCAGGTTGATCACGACCTGCAGCGGGAACACCAGGTCGCCGTACAGGTCGCGGTGGAGCGCGTTCCAGTCCTTCTCGGCGTAGCGGAGCAGGATCGCGGTCGACTTCCGCTGACCCGCGTCGTGGCACAGGCGGAGCCACTCGTCGAGCGTGTCCGGCCACGGAGCGGGACGGCCGAGTTTCGCCCACCAGTCGCGGGCGATCGGCAGAAGACGCGGATACAGCGCCTGTTTGAGCCGTTCGACCGGCTCCGGATACGGCGCGTGGAAGTACCGGTACTCGCCCCGGCCGAACCGATGCCGTCCCATGTCGACCGTGCTGCGGAACAGCTCGTCCCGCTCGTACAGCTCCCTGATCTCCTCGGTCTCCTCCGGGGCCAGCAACTGCGGCAGCAGCGCGCCGCCGTACTCGTTGACCTCCGCGGTGATCGCGTCCCAGTCGCCCGACTCGACGCGGTCGCGCCAGCGGTCGGTCTTTCGCCGCGCGGTGCTCATGCCGCCTCCAAGGTCAACAGCGCGGTCTTGGCTTCGATCCCGCCGATGTACCCGCCGAGCGTGCCGTCGGAGCGCAGCACGCGATGGCACGGGACGACGATCGGCAGCGGGTTGGTCGCGCAGGCGGTGCCGACCGCGCGGACCGCCTTCGGGCTGCCGACGAGTTCGGCCACGTCCCGGTAGCTGCGGGTCTCGCCGTAACCGATTTCGGGCAGCCGCGTCTGCACGAGCCGCCGGAAGCCGCGCGACAGGGACAGGTCCAAGGGCACGTCGAACGTCCGGCGGCCCCGGGCGAAGTACTCGTCGATCTCCCGCGCGACCTCGTCCAGCCGCTTCGGCGCGCGCAGGACGCGCGGGCTCAGCTTCTGTCCGAGAGTCTCCAGCACCCGGTCGTGGTCCTCGCTGGCGAAAGCCACGCGGACCAGGCCCGCCGGCGTCGCGGCGAGCAGCAGTTCGCCGACCGGCGAGTCCACAGTGGAGTAGGCGACGTCGACGAGCCCGGATCGCTCGGCCTCCCGTTCCAAGCGGCGGTGCAGCCGATCGAGGAGATCGGCGGACACGCGCGTCGACAGCAGCGCGACCAGGTCGTGGTCGTTCCGGATGCCGTTCATGACGATGCTCCTCTCGCGATCGCGCCGGTACGGTTCTTTCTGAGGTTCTTGATGCCGTCGGCGACGGCTCTGCGCGCGGCCTCGACGGTCCCGCCGAGGATCTCCGCGATCTCGGCGTACGGCAGCCCGGCGACGTAGCGGTAGGCGACGGCTTGCCGCTGCTTGTCCGGAAGACCGCGCACCGCGGCCCACAGTTCGCGGTCTTCCAAGCCGGAGAAGTCCGGCGGCCCCGGCTCCTCCGGGATCTCGCCGACCGGCAGCGGATTCCGCTTGGCGGCACGCAGCACGTCGACAGTCTTGCGGTGCGCGATCGTCACGAGCCACGCCTCGACGTTCGCCGTCTCCGGCAGGTCGGGATAGGCGCGCAGGGCGGAGAGAAAGGTCTCCGACCACGCGTCGTCCGCGTCGTGCGGGCCGAGGACGACCCGGCAGACGCGCAGCACGGTCGCGCCGTGCCGCGCGACTATGTGCTCGAAAGGCAGTTGCATGTCCATCCCGCTGAAGACGTGTTCGGGGCGGCCGCGGTGAGATCGCCGGTCGCCACGAGCGTCCCAGAGATCGCCCGCGGCGACCGGAGCGATCGGCCTGGCCTCGACGGCGGTGTGCTCATTCGCGTTTCCCCTCTTCCGCCTTGTAGACGCGCGCGGCCCGCGAAACGTGAGACGCGAAAACGAGCAAAGTCGCCGCTCGAAGCCCAGCGGCGACTTTGCTCGTTCTCCGGATCTCGGCCGGGTTGCCGCGCCCGGCCAGCTCAGCGCGCCTCCACCACAGCCGTCCTCATCCCACCCGCGCGGCCCCCTGGCAGCCAGCCGGATCGCAATCGTCGGGACGGTTGCCGGTGATGGTGGCGTGGTCCAGCTTCACCGTGTTGCCGGAACCGACGTGCATCCCGCCGCCCCTGGACGCGGTGTTCCCGGTGACGACGGTGTCGGCCAGCACGTGTGCCGTGGCGCCGTGGACGCTGGAGACCGCGATGCCTCCGCCGCTGCCGTCCGCGACGTTGTCGGCGATCCTGGCTCCGGTTATCCGGAACTGCGCGGCCGGGCGCTTCCGAGTGCTGTGCAGGCCGACGCCTCCGCCGTCTTGCCCGGCGCGGTTGCGGGCGATCAGGCCGCCGGTGACGGTCAGCTCGCCGATGTGGTCGTAGACCCCGCCGCCGAAGCCGGGGGTTCCCGGCCGGACGGTGCCGGGCGAGCCGGTGCGGTTGTCGGCGACCGTCGTGCCGTCGAGGGTCGCCGCGCCCGCGCCGGTCCAGATTCCGCCCCCGTCGCCCGCGTTTCCGTCATAGCCGCGGGTCGTGCCGGTGCCTCCGGCGCCCGCGTCGCCGGAGGTGTTGCGGCACACCGTGCTGCGGGCGAACGTGGTCTCGCCCGCGACGTAAGCCCCGCCGCCGTTTCCGCCGGGGCCGCCGTGACCGGCGGATCCGCTGGGCGAACCCCCGACCGGCCCGCCGATCCCGCCGCGGCCGGCCTTGTTGTCGCACACGGCGCTGTCGGCGACAGTCGTGCGCTGGGTGCTCCAGATCCCGCCGCCGTTGCCGCCGTGCGCCCAGCTGTCTCCCTCAGTGCCGGGAGCTGTCGAACTGTCTCCGCCGCTCCCGGTCCGGTTTCCGCCGACCGAACTGTGTTCGACCGTCAAGGCGCCCTGGCGGACCGCGATTCCGCCGCCGTTGCCGCCCGAACCGGCGAAACCGCCCGTGCCAACCCTGGCCCAGGGCCCGCCGTTGCCCGTGGCGTTGCCGGCGACCGTGCTGTCGGTGACCGACAGCGTGCCGCCCGAGCTGAACACGCCGCCCCCGGCCCCGCCGTCAGCGGCGGGCGGGCCGTCACCGGTGGAATTGCCGCGGATCGTCACCCGGACCAGAGCCAGCGCACCGGTGTTGAGAATGCCGCCGCCGTCTTCGCCCGGCGCGGTGCGGCCGCCGGTGACCGAAAGATCGGAAATCGACACCCCTGCCGCGTCGGTGCGCAGAATGCGGAACGGCGCGGCGGTCTGCGTGCGGGAGATAGTGGCGTGATGGCCGTTTACGGTCGTCGGCGCGGTGAGCGGGGGAAGCGCCGCGGTGAGCTGGTACGTGCAATTCTCCGTCAGGTCGAGCGAACTGCCCGGATGCGCGTTGGCGGCCGTGATGGCGGAACTGAGGCTGGCCGCGTCGCAAGGGACCGGCGCGACGGCCGTCCCGGACGTCGACAGCACGCCGGCCGCCAGCACGCTCGAACCCAGCAAGGAACGAATCACCACGACTTATCCCCTTTGCTCGCGAATACTTTCTGGCGGACCGCAGTTCACCACAACCGGGGATCGCCGAAAGCGATTCCGCGGCGAATTGGGCCGAGTGGCGCAGGAAATCCGTTCCCTTTCGCTGGCGTTCGCATTGTTCTCGATCACTATTTCTTATCGTCGGCGGGTATCGCAGGGGGCTTCAGCCCGCCCTGACACCGGTGCTGACACGGGCTCGTCCCCGGCGTCTGAGCCGTGACAGCCGCGTGTCCGCCCAGCGGGCGAATGTGGTCACAACGAACCGCCAAGCAAGCCAGGGAGACCGAAAATGTCCACGTTCACCACCCCCGCCCCCATCACCGCCGCCCTGACCACCGCCGGTGCCCGAGTCCGGATCGCGGCCAGCGAGCGCACCGACACCGTCGTGCGGGTGCAGCCCGTCAACGCGGCGAACCCCACCGACGTGAAGGTCGCCGAGAGGACCAAGGTCGAGTTCGCCGACGGCGTGCTGTCGGTCAAGACCACCAAGTCCGGCAGCCAGACCGGCTCCGTCGACATCGCGATCGAACTGCCCGCCGGGTCCAAGCTCGTCCTGAACACGGCCTGGACCGAAGTGCGGGCGGACGGCTCGCTCGGCGACTGCGAGGTCAACATCGGCTCGGGCCAGGTTCAGCTCGACCGGGTCGCGGCGCTGCGCGGCAACCTCGGCGCGGGCGGGCTCGCCGTCGGCCACGTCGCCGGCGAGGCGGTCATCGAGGGCAGCACTGCTGGCCTGCGGATCGGCGAGGCCGACGGCGAGATCCGCTACCAGGGCACGAGCGGCAAGGTCTGGATCGGCCACGCCCGGTCCGACGTCGACCTCGGCGGGTCGAACGGCAGCTTCGACATCGGCACCGCGGACGGCAGCGTGATCGCCAAGGCCGCCAACTGCCCGATCCGGATCGGCCGGGTCGCGCACGGGCAGGTGGAGCTGTCGAACGCGGCGGGCGGCATCGAGGTCGGCATCAGTGCGGGCATCGCCGCCGACGTGGACGCGAAGAGCACGAAGGGCCTGGTCCGCAGCACGCTCGGCACGCCGGACGGCGCTCGCGGCACGCTCAAGGTCCACGCTCGCACGCGGCTCGACGACATCGTTCTCTATCCCGCTGCCTGACCACCCGATCGGATGGCAGGATCGAGCAGGTGCAGATCAAGATCCTGGGTCCCTTCGAGGTCCTCGACGGCGACCCGGCCGACGTTCCGGGCGCGCGGCTGCGCGGGCTGCTCGTCGCCCTCGCGCTCCGGCCGGGCCAGGTCGTCCCGAAGGCGACGCTGATCGACTGGATCTGGGGCGAGCACCCGCCCGCCGACGCGGCGAACGCCTTGCAACGCCTGGTTTCCCGGCTTCGCAAGGCGTTGCCGGGGGCCGTCGTCGAAGGGCTGACCGACGGCTACCGGCTGGCGCTCGACGCGGACGAGGTCGACGCGGTGCGCTTCGAGCGGCTCGTCGCCCAGGCCCGGGAGGACCACGGGCCCGGGCGGCTGCGCGAGGCGTTGGAGTTGTGGCGCGGTCCGGCGATGCAGGACGTCGGCTTGCAGGACAGCGAGGCGTTCGACGCGGCGGCCACGCGGCTGGAAGCCCTCCGCCTGGCGGCGATGGAAGACCGGTTCGAGGCAGAGCTCGATCTCGGGCACGGCACGGACCTCGTGTCGGAATTGACCGACCTGGTGGCCGCGCATCCGGTGCGGGAGAGGCTCGTCGCCGCGCTGATGCGCGCGCTCGCCGCCGCCGGCCGCAACACCGAGGCGTTGCAAGCGTTCCAGCGCCTCCGGGAAACGCTGGCCGACGAGCTGGGCGCCGACCCGTCGCCCGAGCTGTCCGCGTTGCACGTCGCGCTGCTGCGGGGCGAGGTGGGACGGCGCGAGGAAAGCCGCAAGACCAACCTGCGCGCCGAGTTCACCAGCTACGTCGGCAAAGAGGCCGATGTCACCGCGGTCCGCGACCTGGTGTCGCGACATCGGCTCACCACCCTGATCGGCCCCGGCGGATCGGGAAAGACCCGGCTGGCAACGGAAACCGCCCGCACCCTGGTCGCCGATCTGCACCACGGCGCCTGGCTGGTGGAGCTGGCCGCCATCGGAACCGGCGACGACGTCGCACAGACCACGCTGTCCGGGCTCGGCCTGCGCGACGCGCTGCTCGGCGAAGCGTCCGCCGCGGATCCGGTCGACCGGCTGGTCTCCGCGATCCGCGACCGCGAAATGGTGCTGGTGCTCGACAACTGCGAGCACGTCGTCGAGTCCGCGGCCGCCCTCGCGCACCGGCTGCTCGGCGAGTGCCGCGGGCTGCGGATTCTCGCGACGAGCCGGGAACCGCTGGCGATCACCGGAGAGGCGTTGTGGCCGGTCGAACCGCTCGCGCGGGCCGAGGCCGTCCAGCTGCTGCGGGACCGGGCGACGACACGCCGCCAGGACCTCGCCGACGACGCGACGCTGGCCCGCATCTGCACCGCACTGGACGGGATGCCGCTCGCGATCGAACTCGCCGCGGTCCGGCTCCGCACGCTCTCCGCCGAGCAGCTCGCGGACCGCCTCGACGACCGGTTCCGGCTGCTGACCGGCGGCAGCCGCACCGCTCTCCCCCGGCACCGGACGCTCCGCGCGATGGTCGACTGGAGCTGGGAACTGCTCAGCGACGGCGAACGGCTCGTGCTGAGCAGGCTGTCGGTGTTCGCCGGCGGCGCGAGCCTGGAAGCGGCGGAACGGGTCTGCGCGAGCGACTCGGTCGACGAGTACGAGGTGCTGGACCTGCTCACCGCGCTGAGCGACAAGTCGCTGCTCGTCGCGTTCGGCGAAGACGCGCCGCGGTACCGGATGCTCGGCACGATCAAGGAGTACAGCGCCGCACGGCTCGCCGAGGCCGGGGAGACCGACCTCGCCCGGCAGGCGCATCTCGCGTACTTCACCGAACTGGCCGAGACCGCGGAACCCCGCCTCCGACGCGGTGAGCAACTGGAATGGCTCACCGTCCTCAGGGCAGAGCACGACAATCTCGTCTCGGCGATGCGCGGCGCGCTCGCGGCCGGCGACGCCCACGCGGCGATGCGGCTCGCCGCCGCCTGCGGCTGGTACTGGTGGCTCGTGGGCCGCAAGGCCGAGGGCATGGAGCTGATCACCGCCGCGATCGCGACTCCCGGCGAGGCCCCCGACGAGATCAAGGCCGTGGTGTACGCCCTGACCTCGATGTTCATCACGTCCGGGCCCGGCGACGTGCCGGAAGCCGCGGAGTGGATCCACAAGGCGTACGAGTTCGGCAAGCACGGCCGGCACTACCACGCGGCGCTGCGGCTGGTGGTTCCGCTGGAAATGATGCTGGGCGACCTGGACGCGCTCCTGCCGGCCTGGGAGTCGCTGCTGGACGACGAGGATCCGTGGGTGCGCGCGTTGTCCCGGCTGCACATCGGCAAGCTGCGGATGATGCTCGGCCAGGACTGCGAATCCTGGTTCGACGAATCCCTGGTCGAGTTCCGGGTGCTCGGCGAACGGTTCGGCATCTCGTTCGCGCAGACCGAACTCGCCGACTGCGTCGCCATGCGCGGCGAGTTCGCCGAGGCCGGCGAACACTTCGACCAGGCGATCGCCGTCGTCACCGAACTGGACGCGCTGGACGACGTCGTCCAGATGCGGATGCGGCAGGCCCGGCTGTACTGGCTCGCCGACGACAAGGAAGCCAGCGCCGCCGCGGTGGCCGAGGCGGAAAATCTCGCGGAAGGCGTCACGTGGCCGGGAACGCTGGCCTCGCTCGCGCTTGTCCGGACTGAACTGGCCCGGTGGAACGGCAACGAGAGGGAAGCGTTCGACCAGTTCGGCCAGGCGATGAGCCTGTTGGGAGAGGAAGCCCGGCAACCGCATCTGCGGGCCGCGAGCCACGACCTGCACGCGTGGTTCGCCGCCGATCTCGACGAGGCGCGCGAACACCGTGCCGCGGCCTGCGACGCGGCCGCGGAAACCGGACGCGCGCCCGTGATCGCGCAGATGATCGTCGGGGTCGCTGACCTGGCCGCGCGGCGCGCGCAGTACGACCACGCCGCGCGGCTGGTGGCGGCGAGCGCGCAGGTGCTCGGCCGGAAAGACCGGTCGAACCCGGACGCGACGCGGATCGAGCAGGAGGCGCGCACCCACCTCGGCGACGAAGCGTTCGACCAGGCCACACGGGAGGGCGCAGCGGGCGAGTGGACCGAACTGGTCGCGGCGCCGCTCGCGCGCTGACGCGGCGCCCGGCCCGTGTCAGCGCCGTGACGGCCCGGTGTCTGGGCTCTCGGAGATCGTGGTGACATCAAGCCACCACGAGAGGATTTTCCGATGAGCCAGCAGGTTTCCCCGGTCCACGGCCTGCCGATGGACCGCGACGCCGGCCCGTTCGACCCGCCCGCCGCGATCACCGCGCTGCGCGAGACCCGCCCGGTCAGCCCGATGCTCTTCCCCGACGGCCACGAGGGCTGGCTGATCACCGGGTACGACGCGGTCCGCCAGGTGATGTCCGACGCCCGGTTCAGCAGCCGCCAGGACCTCGGCGTGCTCCACATTCCGTACGAGACGCCGGGCATGCCGGTCGCCACCGAGCCGTCGCCGCAGATCCCCGGCCTGTTCATCAGCATGGACGCCCCCGACCACACCCGGTTGCGGCGCAAGCTCACCGGCGCGTTCACCGTCAAGCGGATGAAGCAGCTCGAAGACGGCATCATCGCGATCACCGAACAGCAACTGGACGCGGTCGCGCGGCTGGCGCCGCCGGTCGATCTCGTGCGGGAGTTCGCGCTTCCGGTGCCGTCGCTGGTGATCTGCGAGCTGCTCGGCGTTCCCTACGCCGACCGCGAGACCTTCCAGGCGAACTCCTCGAAGTTCATGGAACGGGACGTGAACCTCGAGGACAAGATGGCCGCGTTCGGCGCGATGATGGGCTACCTCGGCCAGCTGTGCACCGACAAGCGCGCCGAACCCGGCGAGGACATCCTCTCCGACCTGGCCCGCGACGAGGAGCTCAGCGTCGAAGAGCTGACCGGCATGGCGTTCCTGCTGTTGCTGGCCGGCCACGAGACCACCGCGAACATGCTGTCGCTGGGCACCTTCGCGCTGCTCGAGAACCCCGGCCCGCTGGCCGAACTGCGCGCCGACCCGGCACTGTTCTCCAACGCGGTGGAAGAGCTGATGCGCTACCTGTCGGTGGCCGACATCTTCTACCGCTATGCGACGGAGGACGTCGAACTCGGCGGCGAAACGATTCCGGCCGGTTCGACTGTGGTCGTGTCGCTGCTCGCCGCCAATCGCGACCCGGAGCGCTTCGAGAACCCCGACACGCTTGACGTGCACCGGAAGGTCCGGGGGCAGGTGGCGTTCGGGCACGGCATTCACCAGTGTCTGGGGCAGCAGTTGGCCCGCATCGAGATGCGGGCCGGGTTCGAGGGGTTGCTGCGCCGCTTCCCGGACCTGCGGCTCGCGGTTCCGGCGGAGGAGGTGCCGTTGCGGACGAATATGAACATCTACGGGGTGCACGAACTCCCGGTCACCTGGTCCTGACTGTCCGTTTAGGAGCGCACGATGAACGAGACGTCACCGGTCGACGCGCGATACCGCCTCGATCCGGACTGGGCGTGGCTGGCCACCCCGGCCGGTGTCGTCCTCGACGGCGGAGCCCTGACCTTCGTGCGCGGCATGGCCCCGGCCGAGGTGTTCCGCACCTTCGACCTCGACTCCGGCTCGGCACGCGTCATGACCGCGGAGCAAGCACTCGCCGACCCGGTGCTGAGCACGGCCGGGTTCCTCGACGGACCGCAATGGATCCGCGTCGCCGAGTCGGGCGGGTGGACCGTCGCCGTGGAGCACATCCAGCAGAAAACCCACATCGACTACATCGCCGGGGAGCTGGCCAGGAACACCGACGTCGTCTTCATCGCGGCGAACGAAGACGACCCGGCGGTGGTCAGCTACCTCTCGCACGGCGATCTCGTCTTCACCTTCACCTGCGGGGGCGGGTACGACTCCCGCGGCGGCACGCACCCGCGCCTGTTCGACGACGAGATGGTCGATTCCGGCCTCATCGACTTCGCGTCGGACGCGGCGATCGCCGACAGTTCGATCGCGATGATGGCGATCCTGGGACGGCGACTCGGATTCGCCATCGCTCCGGAAACGATCACCGGCCCGCTTCCCACTGCCTGCCGCACGTACCGCTACCTACCCCCGCCGCCGGGCCGCGACCCCCGTTGACCGCTCGGGCGGCCGCGCAATCGGGTTCTTCCCGAGACCGGGACTCGCGGCCATTCTCCTGGCGACCGGGGCGACGCGGCTCCTCTGCACCGAGGTGTTCTCGCCGTTCTGGGGCCAGCACGGGATAGCAGGCCGAAAAACGGGATGGAAGGGTTCCCGCGGCGACCTCGGTGTTCGCCTCGACCGCGGAGCCTTCGAGGCGAACACCGATCCCCTACTTCGGCGCCTGGAACCCGCCGATCCGCTCCTCCAGCAACTCGGCGAGCTTCAACGGTGTCCGGTCCTCGAACATCGGCCCGATCACCTGCACTCCCACCGGCAAGCCCTCCGGTGACAGGCCCGCGGGCATCGCCGTGGCGGGCAAGCCGGGCATGGTGGCCAGGCCTGCCCAGACGAGCTGGTCGAAGAACGGGTACTCGACGCCGTCGATGCCGAGCCGGCACGCCAGCAGGTCGGGATTGTGGTCGTGCGGGAACGCGGGCGTCGGCGTCACCGGGCACACCACCGCGTCGAACTCGGTGAACAGCTGCCGCCAGCCGTGGCGGTGGAGTTCGCGGCGGTTGTTGACCTCCATCCAATCGCGGTGGGTGAGCACCATTCCGCGCAGGCGGGACGCGTCGAGGGACTGGTCGTCGGCGCTCAGTCCGGCCGCGCGGGTCTGCAGTTGCTCGTACGCGTCGACTGGGAAACGCGCGACGGAGCCGGAGAACAGCAGTTGGGTGTAGAGCGTCGCGGCTTCGGTCAGGTCGGGAAGCAGCGGGCTGTGCCGTTCGACGCGGGCGCCGCCGTCGGCTAGTGCGTCGGCTACCCGGTTTACGCCTGCGCGCACCGCGGACCCGGTCGGGATGAGCGGGTGGTCTTCGAGGATCAGGACCCGGAAGTCGCTCAACCGCTCGTGGCGGGCGGGCGGCAGGGCTAACTCGTGTGCCACGCCGTAGGTCAGCGGGTCGGGTCCGGCCATGACGTCGAGCAGGAGCGCGAGGTCCCGGGCGGTGCGCGCCATCGGGCCGACGACGGCGAGGTCCAGGTCGACCGGCAACGCGGGCGCGGGCGGTGCGACCATGCCGCGGTTCGCCACCAGTCCGAGGGTCGGCTTGTGCCCGTAGACCCCGCAGAAATGCGCGGGGGTGCGCAGCGAGCCGCCGATGTCGGAGCCGATGGACAGTGCGCCGAAACCGGCCGCCAGTGCTGCCGACGATCCGCCGGAGGATCCGCCGGGGGTGCGGTCGTGGTTCCACGGGTTGTTGGTGGTGCCGTAGACCGGGTTGGAACTCTGCAAACCTTGCAAGCCCAAGGGCACGTTGGTCTTGCCCAGGATGACCGCGCCGGCGGACTTGAGCCGCGAGACCTGTACGGCGTCCTCGGCCGGCATGAAGTCCCGGTGCTGCGGCATGCCCCAGGTCGTGGGCAGCCCGGTGATGTTGTAGCACTCCTTCACGGTCACCGGGATGCCGAGCAACGGCCGGTCTTCGCCGCGGGCGCGCGCCTGGTCGGCGTCGCGGGCGGAGGCGCGCGCACGGTCGAAGTCCGGCACGCAGATCGCGTTGAGCGCCTTGTCTTCCCGCTCGATGCGGGCGATCGCCTCGTCGGTCAGTTCCGCCGACGTCACTTCTCCAGCACGCAAGGCGGCCGTGAGTTCTTCGGCCGAGTGAAAGTTCCGCTCCATGAATTTGACCGTAACGGGTACCTGGAGAAGCCATAAAACGCGAATTTGCACAACGGGGCCAACGCTCGTCGCGAGTGATCGTCCACACTGGACGGGCGGGGCCGGGTCGCGGGTGCTGCCTGGCGCGACGGCCGGTACGTCCGCATCGCGGTCACCGACGCCCTCCTCGCCAGAGACATGGATCAGAAACCGGCCTGAAGCCCCAGCCGGTCAGTGGTCCCAGAATCCTTGCTGCTCAAGCAAAGCGACCGCGCGTTCGCCCGCGTCGGCGAGGTGTTTCTCCACGAGCGAGCGCGCCCGGGCGGCCGAGCGCGCGGACAGCGCGTCGAGGATCAGCCGGTGGTCGGCCCGTGCCTTGTCCGGCCAGTCCTCGTGCGCCTCGTAGAACCCGTGCGACACCGTCTTGCCCAGGATGCCGAGGAGCGAGAGGAGCCGGCGCGAGTCGGCGGCGTAGTTGATCCGGCGGTGGAATTCGAAGTTCAGCCGTTCCTGGTCGGCACGGTCCACTGCGGACTCCATCCGGTCCGCCAGATCGTGCAACGCCTGAAGGCTTTCCGGGGACAGGTTCTTCGCCGCGCGCTCCGCGGCCAATCCGGACACGACGCCGAACACCCGGAAGTGGTCCCGGATGTCGTCGCGCGTCATCCGGGCGACGAACGCGCCGCGGCGGGCGATGTGCTCGACGACGCCCTCGTGATCGAGGGTGATCAACGCTTCGCGGACGGGCAGTTTGCTGATGCCGAGCTCGTCGGCGAGCGCTTCCTGGTCGATCTTCGCGCCCGCGCGCAGCTGGCCGGAGAAGACCCGTCGCCGGATCTCCTGCGCGGCCATCGCCTTGAGGTTCGCCGGGCCGGTGCGGCGCGGTCCGGCACTCGCGGTTCCGGGCATCGCCACGGCCTTCTCCCATCCTTGCGCCGACGGTTGCATCGGATGAAGTATTACACGACCGTGGCACGATCCGGCGGTCCCTTCCGCCTTGTCGCGCGGTCCAGATACCGGCAAAATCCAGGTTCCACCTGCAGGTTCTCCGTCACCAGGCGGTCGCCCGACAGTGTGAGGCATTCGATGATTTCTGATAAAGTATTTTCTGAGCGGCCCGGCTGAGTCATAGTGGGGGCATGGCAGCAGCGGTGACTCCCGAGGACTTCCGGCCGATTCTGGAGCTGGTGCGCGACTTCGTCCGGGCGAAGGTCGTTCCGCGCGAGCAGGAGATCATGGACGGCAACGCCATCCCCGGCGATCTGCGCGCGCAGGCGGCGGAGATGGGCCTGTTCGGCTACGCGATCCCCCAGGAATGGGGCGGGCTCGGGCTCGACCTGACCCAGGACGTCGAACTGGCGATGGAGTTCGGCTACACGTCGCTGGCGCTGCGGTCGATGTTCGGCACCAACAACGGCATCGCCGGGCAGGTCCTCGTCGGCTTCGGCACCGACGAGCAGAAGACGCAGTGGCTGGAACGCATCGCCTCGGGCGAGGTGGTCGCGTCGTTCGCGCTGACCGAGCCCGGCGCCGGGTCCAATCCCGCCGGGCTGCGCACCAAGGCCGTGCGCGACGGTGACGACTGGGTCATCGACGGGCAGAAACGCTTCATCACCAACGCACCCATCGCGGACCTGTTCGTCGTGTTCGCCCGCACGCGCCCGGCGGACGACTCCGGGCCCGGCATCGCGGTCTTCCTCGTGCCCGCGGACACGCCGGGGCTGGAGGTCGGGCCCAAGGACAAGAAGATGGGCCAGGAAGGCGCCTGGACCGCGGACGTCACCTTCAGCGATGTCCGGGTGCCTGCCTCCGCGCTCGTCGGCGGGGACGAGGACGCCGGGTACCGCGCCGCGATGACGTCGCTGGCTCGCGGCCGCGTCCACATTGCCGCGCTGGCCGTCGGTTCCGCACAGCGGGCGCTGGACGAGTCCGTCGCGTACGCCGCCTCGGCGACCCAGGACGGTCAGCCGATCGGTGATTTCCAGCTGGTGCAAGCAATGCTGGCCGATCAGCAGACCGGAGTGATGGCGGGGCGGGCGCTGGTGCGCGAGACCGCCGCGCGCTACGTGTCCGGCGAGGACCGCCGGATCGGCCCGTCCGCCGCGAAGCTCTACTGCACGGAGATGGCGGGCAAGGTCGCCGATCTCGCGGTGCAGATCCACGGCGGCACCGGCTACATGCGCGACGTGCCGGTCGAACGGATCTACCGCGACATCCGGCTGCTGCGGCTCTACGAAGGCACCAGCGAAATCCAGCGTCTCATCATCGGCGGCGGCCTCGTCCGGCAGGCGAAAAAGGCGCGGAAATGACCAGCCGCGCGGCGACGCGGGCACGGGAAGCGACCACCCTCCTGTTCGTCCCCGGCGACCGGCCGGAGCGGTTCGGCAAGGCGATGGCGGCCGGGCCGAGCCTGGTCGTGCTCGATCTGGAGGACGCCGTCGCGCCGGAGCGCAAGGAGTACGCGCGGGAACAAATCGTCGCGTGGCTCGAGGAGAACCCCGAGTGCGCGGTGCGGGTGAACGCCGCCGGCACCGTCTGGCACGACGAAGACCTCGCCGTGCTCAGGCAGCGCCGGTGCACCGTGATGCTGCCCAAGGCCGAACCGGCGACGACCCGTGCCGCGGCCGAGCAGCTCGGCGTCCTGCCGGTGGTGATCGCGCTGGTCGAAACCGCGCGCGGGATCCTGGACGCGCGGGAGACCGCGACCGTCCCGAACGTCCAGCGCCTCGCGTTCGGCAGCTTCGACCTCGCCGCGGAGCTGGGCGCCGATCCGGCGGACCGGGACGCGTTCGTCGCGGCGCGGGGCGCGCTCGTGCTGGCTTCCGCCGCAGCGGGACTGCCCGGGCCGATCGACGGCGTCACCGCGGATCTGGACAACGAGGCACACCTCACCGACGAAGTCCGCTACGCACGGCGGCTCGGGTTCGCCGGAAAGCTGTGCGTGCACCCGAAACAGGTACCCGTCGCCGCCGCGGCGCTGCGTCCGACGCGCGAGGAAATCCGCTGGGCGCAATCGATCCTCGACGCCGGCGCGGACGGCGCGGTCGCGGTGAACGGGCAGATGGTCGACAAGCCGGTGCTGGAGCGCGCCCAGCGCGTCCTCCGGCAGGCACGAGAAGGGAACGGGCAGGTGTCAAAATCCTCATGACGCTCACCGACGACGAACAGCAGATGGTCGCCCTGGTCGCGGAGTTCGCGGACGAACGGGTCCGGCCCCGGGTCCGCGAGTTCGAAGCCGACGACATCTACCCCGCCGAGTTCATCGACGAGATGAAGAAACTCGGCTTCTTCGGCCTGCTCGTCCCGGCCGAATACGGCGGCGTCGACGTCAGCACCGCCTGTTTCGCCCGCGTCACCGAAGAACTCGCGCGCGGCTGGATGAGCCTGGCGGGCGCGATCGGCGGCCACTCCGTCATCACCTATCTCATCAAGACCTTCGGCACCCCGGAACAACGCGAGAAGTACCTGCCCGCCATGGCAGAAGGCCGGATCCGCGCGACGATGGCGCTGACCGAGCCCGGCGGCGGCAGCGATCTGCAAGCCATGCGCACCCAGGCACTGCCGGGCGACGACGGCTACACCATCACCGGCTCGAAGACCTGGATCTCCAACGCCGCCCACTCCGGCCTGATCGGCCTGCTCTGCATCACCGACCGCGACGCGAAACCCGCGCACCGCGGCATGAGCGTCCTCCTCGTCGAACCCGGCGACGGCCTCACCATCTCGAAGAAACTCCCCAAGCTCGGCTACCGCGGCGTCGAAGCCTGCGAACTCGTCTTCGACGGCCAGAAGGTGCCCGCGGACGCGGTCCTCGGCGGCACGCCGAACCAGGGCTGGTCGCACATGATGCGCGGGCTCGAAGTCGGCCGGATCCAGGTCGCCTCCCGCGCGCTCGGCGTCGGGCAGGCCGCGTTGAACGACGCCGTCCGCTACGCCCAAGAACGCGAATCGTTCGGCAAACCCATCTGGAAACACCAATCCGTCGGCAACCTCCTCGCCGACATGGCCACCAAAATGCGCGCCGCCCGGCTGCTCACCCTCGACGCCGCCGAAAAACTCGACGCGGGCGAACGCGCGGACATGGAAGCCGGGATGGCGAAGCTCTTCGCCTCGGAGACCGCGATGCAGGTCGCCCTCGACGCCATCCGCGTCCACGGCGGCTACGGCTACTCCAAGGAATACGACGTCGAACGCTACTTCCGCGACGCACCCCTGATGATCGTCGGCGAAGGAACCAACGAAATCCAGCGCAACGTCATCGCCGCGCAGCTCGTCGCCCGCAACAAGATCTGAGGACACCCCATGACTCTGCTCACCGGCCGGACCGCTGTCGTCACCGGCGGCGCACAAGGCATCGGACTCGCCATCGCCCAGCTGTTCGTCGCCCAGGGCGCCCGGGTGGTGCTCGGCGACATCGACGGCGACGCGGCCGCGAAAGCCGCGGACAGCTTGGCCGGAGAAGCCGTCGGCGTCGCCTGCGACGTCACCAAAGGGTCCGATGTGGACGCTCTGCTGGCCGCCGCGGCCGAGTCGTTCTCCCCGGTCGACGTGTTCGTCAACAACGCGGGCATCACCCGCGACGCGACCATGCGGACCATGACCGAGGACGAGTTCGACCAGGTCATTTCCGTGCACCTCAAGGGAACCTGGAACGGCACCCGCAAGGCCGCCGCGATCATGCGCGAGCGCAAGAGCGGCGCGATCGTGAACCTGTCGTCGCTGTCGGGCAAGGTCGGCATGGTCGGGCAGACGAACTACTCGGCCGCCAAGGCCGGGATCGTCGGGCTGACCAAGGCCGCGGCGAAGGAGATGGCGCACCACGGCGTCCGGGTGAACGCGATCCAGCCGGGCCTGATCCGCACCGCGATGACCGAGGCCATGCCGCAGAAGGCGTGGGACCAGAAGATGGCCGAGATCCCGATGCGCCGCGCGGGCGAGGTCGGCGAGATCGCCTCGGTGGCCCTGTTCCTCGCGTCCGACCTGTCGTCGTACATGACCGGCACGGTGCTCGAGGTGACCGGCGGACGGTTCATGTGACCGGCTGGGAACCCCATGCGGTGACGACCGCGGAACTGGTCGACCCGGCCCCGGTCGCGGCGCTGGCCGCGCTCTTCGACAACGGGCTCCCCGCACCCCGGCCGGGCGACGACCTGCCGCCGCTGTGGCACTGGGTCGCACTCCCCCGCTGGCCGGTCTCCTCCGGACTCGGCCCCGACGGACACCCGGCGCGCGGCACGTTCCTGCCGCCGATCGACCTGCCCCGGCGGATGTTCGCCGGTGGCGAGGTGACTGTGCGCCTGGCCCCGAAGATCGGCGAGACGGTCACCCGGCGGTCCATTGTGGACTCCGTGACGGAGAAATCCGGTCGCTCCGGGCAGCTGGTGATCGTCGTGGTACGGACCGTGCTGTCCGGTGTGGACGGTTCGCCGCTCGTCGAGGAGCGGCAGGACCTCATCTACCGCGAAGCGGGCGCTGTCACTTCCGAAGCAGCGCAGGTGGAGCCTGCGGATCTGGTGGGCGCACCGTTCCGCCGCAGCGAAGACGGCTGGGACTTCGCTACCGACCCGACGCTGCTGATGCGCTTCTCCGCAGCCACCGCGAACCCGCACCGCATCCACTACGACTGGCCGTACGCGACCCGGGTCGAGGGCTATCCCGGCCTGGTCGTGCACGGGCCGTTGATGTCCCTCGCCCTCGCCGAGGTGCTGCGCCTGGACTCCCCCAGCGCACGCGTGACCCGGCTGGCGCACCGCAACCTGGCCCCGCTGTTCTGCGGCCAGCCCGCGCGACTGCGCGCCGAGCCCCGTCCCGGCGGCGCGAACCTGACCCTCACCGGGGCTGCCGGACCGCGCACCAGCCTCGAAGCCGACTATCACGAGGAAGGCACTCCCCATGCGTGACGCCGTCATCTGCGAACCTGTCCGCACCCCGATCGGCCGCTTCGGCGGTTCGCTCAAAAGCGTGCCCGCCGCCGACCTCGGCACCGTCGCGCTCAAGGGCCTGCTGGAGCGCACCGGCCTGCCCGCCGACGCGATCGACGACGTGATCCTCGGCCACTGCTACCCCAGCGCCGAAGCCCCGGCGATCGGCCGCGTCGTCGCGCTCGACGCGGGACTGCCGGTCACCGTTCCCGGCATGCAGGTCGACCGCCGCTGCGGTTCCGGCCTGCAGTCGGTGCTGCTGGCCGCGCTGCAGGTGCAGGCCGGCGCGAGCGACCTGATCGTCGCGGGCGGCGCGGAAAGCATGTCCAACACCGTCTTCTACGCCAACGACCTTCGCTGGGGAGCCACCGGCGCGGGCGTCCACCTGCACGATTCCCTCACCCGAGGCCGTCAGACTCCGGGCGGCAAGCACTATCCGGTGCCCGGCGGGATGCTGGAGACGGCCGAGAACCTGCGGCGGCAGTACGGCATCACCCGTGAAGAACAAGACCGGCTCGCCGCCCGGTCGCACCAGCGGGCCGTCGCCGCGCAGCAGTCCGGCGTGTTCGCCGAAGAGATCATCCCGGTGCCGGTGGAAACGCGGAAGGGCACCGTCATCGTGGACACCGACGAACACCCGCGTCCGGACACCACCGTCGAAACGCTCGCCAAGCTACGGCCAGTGCTGGGCAAACAGGACCCGGACGCCACCGTCACCGCGGGCAACGCGAGCGGCCAGAACGACGCCGCCGCGGTGTGCATCGTGACCACCCGGGAACGCGCCGCCGAACTGGGCCTGCGCCCGCTGGTGCGGCTGGTCTCCCACGGCGTGGCCGGGGTCGAACCGAAGGTGATGGGCATCGGTCCCGTGCCCGCCTCCGCGCTCGCGCTGGACCGCGCCGGGCTGAAGATCTCCGACATCGACCTCATCGAACTCAACGAGGCGTTCGCCGCGCAGGCACTGGCCTGCACCCGCGAATGGGGCTTCGGCGAGAAAGACTTCGACCGGCTCAACGTGCACGGCTCCGGGATCTCGCTGGGCCACCCGGTCGGCGCGACCGGCACCCGGATCCTCGCCACCCTGGCGCGGGAAATGCAGCGCCGCGAAGCCCGCTACGGGCTGGAGACCATGTGCATCGGCGGCGGGCAGGGCCTGGCCGCGGTGTTCGAGCGGGTGACCGCGTGACCCGCGTCTTCGGCTCGGCGGACGAGGTCCGGGCCGCGCTGGGCGAAGAGATCGGGCCGACCGAATGGTTCGCCGTCGACCAGGCGCGGATCGACGCGTTCGCCGAGGCCACCGGCGACCGCCAGTGGATCCACACCGATCCCGAGCGGGCCGCGAACGGACCGTTCGGGTCGACGATCGCGCACGGTTTCCTGACCCTGTCACTAATTCCGTTCTTCAGCGCGCAGCTGGTCCGGCTCGAGTTCGGGTCCGCGCGGATCAACTACGGGCTGGGCAAGGTCCGGTTCCCCTCGCCGGTGCCGGTCGGCTCACGGCTGCGCGCTCGGGCGTCGTTCGCCGAGGTGAAAGACGGTGCTGCCGGGGTCACCGTCACCACGCGGTACACAGTGGAGCTGGAAGGCGCGGCGAAACCGGCGTGTGTCGCCGAAACCTTGGTGGTCGTGGCCTGATGACCGACTTCTGCCAGCTCGACGAAGCGGTCTCGCGCCATGTCCGCGAGGGCGACGCACTGCACGTCATCCTGGGGCACAGCCGATGGAGCGCGCTCGTGCGCGAGATCGCGCGGCAGCACTGGCACCGGCCGTCGCGGTTCACGCTGATCATGGCGAGCCTGTCGTCGCTCGGCGCGGTGCTGTTCCGCTCCGGCTGCCTGGAGAAGGTCGTGACTGTCTACTCGGGAGACTCGTTTCCCGTGTTCACGCCGAATCCGGTGTTCCAGCAGTCCTATGCGGACGGTTCGGTCGAGGTCGAGAACTGGTCGTTCCTGAGCTACATCCAGGGTTTGCGCGCCGCCGCGACCGGCGTGCCCGCCGTGGTCACCGGCTCGGTGCGCGATTCGTCCATGGCCGGGAACCCCGGTTACGCGGAGGTCGACACGCCGTTCGGCCGCGTCGGCCTGGTCGCGCCGATCACCCCGGACGTCGCGATCGTGCACGCCGCGGTCGCCGACCGGCAAGGCAATCTGGCCATCGCGCCGCCGATGTTCGAGGGCTCGATCGGCGCGTTCGCCGCCCGGCGCGGAGTGCTCGCGACGGTCGAGAAGGTCGTCGACGACCTGCGTCCGTGGGCTCCGTTCGTCCGCATTCCGGCACACCGCGTGCTGGCCGTGGTCGAGGCTCCGTTCGGGGCCCATCCCGGCGGGGTCTTCCCCGGCACCGAGGGCGCGCGGCTGCCGGTCGAGGGTTACGCCGAGGACGTCGAGTTCTGGATCGCCGCCCGGGAAGCCAGCCGTTCGGCCGACTTCGACGACTGGATCCGCGAATGGATTCTCCTCGACCACGACACCTACCTGGCGAAACTCGGCGAAGCGCGGCTCAACACACTGACCCGCACGCTCGGGCAACCGACGCCGCCCACCGGCCGCGGCGAACACACCGGACCCGTGACGCGGCCGGAACGGGCGGCGACCTGGCTCGCCGCACTGGTCCGGGCACGGATCGCCGAAACTCGAGCCGACGGCGTGCTCGCCGGAGCCGGACTGGCGAACCTGGCCGCCTGGGTGGCCGTCGAACAAGCGAAAGCGGACGGGCACGAGGTCGCGCTGGCGGCCGAACTCGGCCTCTGGGACTACTCCCCGACGCCCGGCGACCCGTTCATCTTCAGCTTCGCCAACTTCCCATCGTCCTCGATGCTGCTCGACACCGAGCAAGCGCTCGGGACGCTCATGAACGGCCCGGCGACGAAGTCGATCGCCTGCGTCGGAGCGGCGGAAATCGACCGGCACGGCAACATCAACACCACCCGCATCGAAGGCGGCCCGTACCTCGTCGGTTCGGGCGGCGGCAACGACGTCGTGACCGGTGCCGACGAGACGTACGTCGTCGGCACGATGAGCCCGCGGCGCTTCATCGAAAACTGCAGCTACGTCACCAGTCCCGGCGCGCGGGTCCGCGCAGTGGTCACCGACCTCGGCATCCTGACCCCGCGCGACGGCGAGCTGGTGCTCACCGCGATCGCACCCGGGCCGGAACCGCTCGCCGACCGCGTCGCGCAGGTCCGTTCGCGCTGCGGCTGGGACCTCGCGGTGGCGGACGACCTGACCGAACTGCCCGAGGTGACCGCGGACGACGTCGAGCAGCTGCGCAAATACGACCGCGAGGGCTTGTTCCTCGGCGACGGCAGGAAAGGACCGGCATGAGCCGCTACGCACAGTTCGAGAACCTGCGGGTCGACGGCCCGGACGAGGACGGCGTCATCGAACTCGTCCTCGACGCCCCGAATCTCAACGCGGTCAGCGAAGCCGCACACGCCGACCTCGCCGACGTCTGGCGCGAGTTCGACCGCGACCCGGCGGTGAAAGCCGTCCTGCTGCGCGGCGAAGGCAAGGGCTTCTCCGCGGGCGGATCGTTCGACCTGGTCGAGAAGCTGGCCACCGACTTCGAAGCGCGCTCCCGCACCATGCGCGAGGCCCGCGATCTGGTCTACAACGTGATCGACTGCTCCAAGCCGATCGTCTCCGCGATCCACGGCCCCGCCGTCGGCGCCGGGCTGGTCGCCGGAGTGCTCGCGGACGTCTCCGTGGTCACCGCCAACGCGAAGATCATCGACGGCCACACCCGGCTCGGCGTCGCGGCAGGCGACCACGCCGCGGTCTGCTGGCCGCTGCTGTGCGGGATGGCGAAAGCCAAGTACTACCTGATGACCTGCCGCCCGCTCAACGGCGCCGAAGCCGAGCGGATCGGCTTGGTGTCGCTGTGCGTCGACGACGAAACCGAACTGCTGCCCACCGCGCGCGAGATCGCGCACGAACTGGCGTGCGGCGCCCCCACCGCAATCCGCTGGACCAAGCAGAGCCTCAACCTCTGGTACCGACAGCTCGCCAGCGGGATCTTCGATTCCTCGCTGGCACTGGAGTTCTACGGCTTCGGCGGCCCCGAGGTGCACGAAGGACTCGCCTCGCACCGCGAACGCCGCAAGCCCGACTTCTCCCGGGTGCACGACGCATGAACCCCGCACTGCTGGCCGGGCTGCGGGTCGTCGAGCTGTCCGCCTACGTCGCCACGCCGCTGTGCGGGCTCACGCTCGCCCAGCTCGGCGCGGACGTCGTGCGGGTCGAACCGCTCGGCGGAGCCGCCGACCGCACGCGCTGGCCGTTGTCCGACACCGGAACGAGCCTCTACTGGTCCGGGCTGAACAAGGGCAAGCGTGCCGTCGCCGTCGACCTGGAGTCCGAAGTGGACCGTCGCCGGGTCGCCGAACTGATCGTCGATGGCGGCCCGTGCGTGGTCGTGACGAACACTTCGCGGCACGCGGACCTCGGATACGAGGCTCTGAGCGCGCAACGTCCGGACCTCATCCACGTGCTGCTGGACGGCCGAGCAGACGGCGGCGCCGCAGTCGACTACACCGTGCAGGCCGCGACCGGCTTCCCCCTGCTCACCGGCACCGGGACAGCGCCGGTCAACCACGTGCTGCCCGCTTGGGACGTCTGCGCGGGACTGTATCTGGCGATCGGGCTGCTGGCCGCCGAACGGCACCGGCAGCTCACCGGGGAAGGACGGTCGATCCGGGTCGCGCTGGAGGACGTCGCGCTCGCCACTGCCGGGAATCTCGGCTACCTCGCCGAAGCGCAGCTGACCGACCACTCGCGCACCAAGTCCGGCAACGAAATCTACGGCACCTACGGCGATGATTTCGAGACTGCCGACGGTGTCCGGGTGATGATCGTGCTGCTCACCGAACGGCACTGGGACAAGATGCTTGCCGCCACCGGGCTCGCGGACGCCTTCGCCGGACTGGGCAAGGCGTTGGGGATCTCGTTCGCCTCCGAGTCCGACCGGTACCGGCACCGGGACGTGATCACGCCGTTGCTGGCACGGTGGTTCGGGCAGACGCCGTACGCCGAGGTGGCGGAAGTGCTTACGCGGCACCGGATTCTGTGGGAGCGCTACCGCAGTTTCGCCGAACTCGGCCGCGACGGCGGAGCGGCGCTCCGGGAACTGGCGCTGTTCGGGGAAATCGACCAACCCGGTGCGGGGCAGCATTGGGCACCGAGGTCACCTGTCCAAGTGGACGGTGCGCGCCTCGATCCGCGGCCTGCTCCGGAAGTGGGACAGCACAACGACGAGGTATTGCGCGCCTCGGCGGGCTGAGTTGCCCGTTCCCGAACCCTGGCTTCGGATCTCGTCAATTGATTCCCCCTGCCGCCACGCGGAAAATGGGCGGCAGAGGGGTTCTGTCCGGAGGCCTGGAATGGATTTCGCACCGCTCGCCCGCGCCGCTGTCCGCGGCCTGGCGCCGGGACGGCCTTGCGGGACCCGGCCCGGCTGGCGCGAGTGGCGGCCGGGATGCTCGTCGCCGCGGCCGTGGGGTATTCCCTCCGTGATTTCCCCGCGCAGGTGCTGGTCCGCGTCGGCGCTTTCCTCGCCGGGATCGCCGCGTTGATGCCGCACAACCGTTCGCGGTTCGCCGCGGCGGCCGTCACCGGGGGCGGCCGAGGTCGTGGCCGCGTTCGCCGGGATCCTGCTGCACGGCGTCTGGCGGGCGGTCCTGCCGGTGGTCTTCCTCGGTTTCCTCGCCGGCGGCCCAGCGCGGTGCTCGTGCTGGTCGGCCTGTACATCCGGGTGAAGCTCGACGAAAGCCCCGAGTTCGTCCGCGTCGAAAACGCGCAGGCGGTGAAGCGGGTCCCGCTCGCGGACGCGTTCAAGCGCGGCTGGCGCCCGATGATCCTCGTGATGTTGTGCTGCCTCGGCACGCACGTGAATTTCTATGTGGTGACGGTGTATTCGCTGACCTACGGCACCTCGGTGCTGCACCATCCGAAGACCATGCTGCTGTCGATGCTGCTCATCGTGACCGCGATGTACATGGTGACCACGCCCCTGTTCGGCCTGCTCGCCGATCGGTTCGGCCGCAAGCAGGTGTTCGTCGTGTCGGGGATCGGCCTGGTGCTGACGCCGTTCGCGTTCTACCCGTTGCTGGGCAGTGGCAGCTACCTCCCGATGGTGGCGGGTTTTGTGTTGCTGTTCATGGCGGTCGCCGCGAACTCCGCGGCGGAACCGACGTTCTTCGCGCTCGCCTTCCCGCCCTCGATCCGGTACAGCGCGCTGGCGGTGTCCTACGGCTTGGGCGCGGTGCTGGGCGGTTCGTTCGCACCGTTGATCTCGGCGGCCTTGTTCAAGTCGAGCGGCAGTTGGACGACGGTGGCGATCTACAACGGCGGGGCGGCACTGATTTCCGTAGTGGCTGGGTTGTTGTTGCGGGAACTTCCCCGGTCGAAAGCGGCGGGGACGGCCACGCAGGCTGGTTCTGCGGTACGGGCGGTCTGAGGGGGGGTCGCCCCGCGCGTGGCGACCTCGCTGCGCGCGTGGCGAACCTTGTTTCGAGCAGCACAGGCCCGCGTCAGCCGATCGCCGGGGCCAGATCTGTCCGCCGGTCGACCAACGCCTGTTGCGGCGACCAGGTGAAGCCGTCGTACGTCGACCACCAGATGTGGTTGTCGTTCCCCGCTCCGCGCCAGGTCATGAACAACTGCCCGTTCGCTGCCCGGCCCAGCGCCGGAGACGCCTCTGTCCGGCGGTCGGTCAGCGCCTGCTGGGACGACCAGGTGCTCCCGTCATAGGTCGACCACCAGATCAGGTTGTCGCCGCCGGCTCCGCGCCACGGCATCACCAACTGCCCGTTCCCGGCACGTCCCAGCGCGGGGGCCGTTTCCGTCCGGCGGTCGGTCAGGGGCTGCTGCGGCGACCACACACTGCCGTCGAAGCTCGACCACCAGATCAAGCTGTCAGTGCCCGATCCCCGCCACGCCATGCCATGCCCAGCGAATTCGCCTGGGCTCGCTGCGGGTGGCCCCCGCTGGACGGCACGGCCGCGCTGTCCGCGGACGCTGCCGGAGCCGCCACCAAACCGCAGCCCGCCAGTACGAGGGCCGCGGCCAGTTGTCTTGTTCTCGGTCTTGTCATGATGTTCCCCTCTTCCAGGGATTTCCGATGACCTGAATAAAGATTGCCGACAACGCGGCGGCAGCGACAGGGCCGTCTCGTTCACCGAGACGGACCCGCGAAAGCATTGGTGCAGAACGAAATCCGCCACCGCCGGTTGCACTCCTCCGCCTGCTCCGATTGCGCCCGATGTCCGCACCGGTCGAGCAAAAACGGCTGGGAATCGGAATATTCGCGGCCAGGAACAATCCCGCCGGGTTTACCGCCGTCCGCGCCCGACGCCGAACAAACCTCGGGCGGGGCGTCGTGCCCGTTGCCCGCCCCCTGGCTCGGTGCAGCGGCGATCCTTGTGCCCTTGGTCCGGGCCGTCGACTTGGTTCCGGCCGCGCCGTTTGCGAGCGATCTCCGCCGGGAATTCGCGGCGCGAGGTGATCGACGTGATCGACAGGGTGCGAACCGAGGTAGCCGACGAGGACGGACTGGCCGGCAATGTCGCCTTCGGGCACGGCCTGGGCGCGAGCATGATGATCGCGTGCGGCGTGGCCGAACCGTGGTCGGCCAAGGCAGCGGCGAGATGAGCGTCCCGGCCCGCCGGATCGCGGGCGGAAACCGCCATCGGCGTCGCGAAGCCACTGACGTGGTGCCGTGGTCGCTGCGGGTCGCGGCGGCGGCCAGCTGGCGGTTCCTGGTCGTCCTGACCATGCTCGGCGTCGTCGCGTGGACGCTCGGCTATCTCGCGACCGTCACCGTGCCGATCGGGATCGCCCTGCTCCTTTCGGCGTTGTTCGCGCCGCTGGTGGAGCGGCTGGTGCGCTGGCACGTGCCCCGCGCGCTGGCCACGCTTCTCGCGATAGTCGTCGGGCTCGCCGTTCTCGGCGGGGTTCTCACGCTCGTGGTCACCACGGTCACCGCGAGCCTGCCGCAGCTCGGCAGCCAGGTCGGGGCCAGTCTTGCGAGCATCAACAACTGGCTGCAGAACGGGCCCCTGCACCTGCACCACGCCGAGTTGCAGCAGCTGCTCGACAAGGCCGTCAACGCGATCCAGGGCAACACCGCCGAACTTTCCGCGCGCGTGCTCTCCACCGCCGCGACCGTCGGCGGCGTGCTGACCGAGATGCTGCTGACCCTGTTCGTGCTCATTTTCTTTCTCTACAGCGGCAATCAGGTCTGGCGCTTCCTCCTGCGGATCGTGCCCGCCTCGCTGCGCGACGAGATCGACGTCGCCGGTCGCCGCGGGTTCGCCTCGCTGGTCAGCTACGTGCGCGCGACCGTGGCCGTGGCCTGCGCGGACGCGGTCTGCATCGGCGTCGGCATCTGGCTGGTCGGCGTTCCGCTCGCGGTTCCGCTGGCGGCGCTGATCTTCATCGGCGCGTTCGTGCCGATCCTCGGCGCGGTGGTGACCGGGGCCGTCGCCGTGCTGATCGCCCTGGTCGCCGACGGATTCGTCGCCGCGGGCATCGTGCTCGCGATCGTCGTCGCGGTGATGCAGCTGGAAAGCCATGTGCTGCAGCCGTTCCTGCTCGGGCGCGCGGTCCGGCTGCACCCGCTGGCCGTAGTACTGGGCATCGCGCTCGGCCTGGAGATCGCCGGGATCGTCGGGGCACTGCTCGTGGTGCCGATCCTGGCCTTCGCGAAGGCCGCGATCGGTTCCCTGCTGCGCGACCCGCATCTGGACCCGGTCGAGATCGACCCGCTCCTGCCCGCCAGCGCCCACACCGCGCGACGATCAAGGTTTCGCCCGTCCCGTGGCGGGTAACCGCACGTCGGAGGGACTCTGATGACGAGCTTGATCACTGACAACGCCGATGGCGCGACGCAGAGGAGAGGACCGCTCGAACGCGGTTTCCCGCTGCCCCGCTCGGCGCCGCGGCCTGTGTCCTCGACGCTGCACCGGCTTTCTTCGATGGCGTCCTTGCGCGCGTGGGAACAACGTTCGACTCCCGCGCTGATGCACCAAGCGATCCTGGACGGCGTGAACGCGCGTCATGCCGCCGAAGCGGCCCACCTGAGCGTCGCCGAGGCGCACGTGCGCTGGAGTGCTTGGGCGGCCAAGAGATTGGCCCCGCAGCGTCCCGGGGTCGCGGCGGAGCTGCCGGTGCAGCAATTCCTCAACGTGCACGCGGCTTTCGCGGCGGCACTTGAGTAGGACTTAGCCGCGCAGATCCGCTTCCAGCGCCGCCGCCGTCGCGCGCAGCGCGGACACCAACGTCGGCAGCCGATCCTTCTGGTACCGCACGCTCGGCATCGACACCGACAACCCGGCGACGACCGTCCCGTCCGCGCCGTGCACCGGGACTCCGACCGCGGCTACGCCTCGCTCCGAACGCCCCTGGTTCAGCGCGAAGCCGCTGCGCCGCACGCGCGCCAGGTCCGCCCGCAGCTCGGCCGGGTCCGGTCGTTCGCCGGGCTTGTCCACCGCGTAGAGCTCCTCGACCTGGTCCGGCGGCAGTTCGGCGAGCAGCAGCAGGCCGGCTGTCGTCTGGTGAACCGGGAAAACCATCCCTTCGCGGGATCCGACGCGCAACGCCTGCGAGCACTCCACACTCGCGATGAACCGGGCCGTGGCCCCCGTCCGGACGGTCAGGTTCACCGACTCGTCAAGCAGGTCCACCAGCCGCCGCAGGTGCGGAAGCGCCGCCGCGCGCAGTTTCGAGGCGGCGGATTGTGAGTGCGCGGCCAGCTCCAGCACCGGGCCCACCCGATAGGCGCGGTTGGCGTCCTGGACAGCGAAATCGCGGTACACCAGCATCGCGAGCAGCCGGTGCGCGGTCGAGGGCGCGACACCGATCCGCTCGGCCACCTCGGAGACCGTCAACGGGCCTTCGAGCTGCAGCATCGCCGCGATCCGCAGGGCGTTGTCGACGCTCGCCACCGCATACGGCGGCGGGGCCTTGAACCGTTTGTCCATCCGGGCCGCCTTTCCGCACACCAGAATCCCGTTTTCCGCAGACCGGGACGCGCCCACCATAACCCCATGACCAGCACTCCAGCGCGAACTCCCGTTCAGCTCGCCGCGGTCGACGCACCGGACCAGCCCGCGGTCACGCCCGCCCTCGAGGACCTCTACCGCGGTTTCGAGCAGGAACTGCTCGTTCCGTTGTGGACGGAGATCGGCGACCTGATGCCCGCCCATCCGCGCTCGCGGGCGGTACCGCACCGATGGCAATGGGAGAACCTGCTCCGGCTCGCCGAGCAGGCCGGCGAGATCGTGCCGGTCGGGCGCGGCGGGGAACGCCGCGCGATCGCGCTCGCCAACCCGGGGCTCGGCGGCCGTCCGTTCGCGACGCCGACGCTGTGGGCCGCGATCCAGTACCTCATGCCCGGCGAGGACGCGCCGGAGCACCGGCACACGCAGAACGCGTTCCGGTTCGTCGTCGAAGGTTCGGGCGTGTGGACGGTCGTCGGCGGCGACGCGGTCCCGATGCGCCGCGGCGACTTCCTGCCGCAGGCTGGCTGGAACTGGCACGCGCACCACAACGCCACCCGCGAGCCGATGGCCTGGCTCGACGGCCTCGACATCCCGTTCCAGTACGGCATCGACGCCCAGTTCTTCGAGTTCGGCCGCGAAACGATCAGCGCCGCCGAACGGACCGCCCCTGAGCGGTCCCGTTCCGAACGGCTGTGGGCGCATCCGGGCCTGCGGCCGCTGTCCGTCGGCACGGTCGCGCCCGGTACGCCGTTGCTCGCGTACAAGTGGGAGCACACCGACGCCGCCTTGCGCGATCAGCTGCAACTGGAGAAAGAAGGCTACGGCGGAACAGTCGAACCCGGCCACGCAGCTGTCCGGTTTGCCAATCCCCACAACGGTTCCGATGTCCTGCCGACCATCCGCGCCGAGTTCCACCGCGTGGCCCGGGGCACCGAGACCGCGCCGGTGCGCGAGACCGGCTCCTCGGTCTGCCAGGTCTTCGACGGCTCCGGCACGGTGACCGTCGGCGACACCTCGTGGACCGTCGCGCGTGGGGATCTGTTCGTCGTCCCGTCGTGGCAGCCGTTCTCCGTGAAGTCCGAAGCCGGTGCCACGGATTCCGACTCCGGTGCCCTCGACCTGTTCCGTTTCTCGGACGCGCCCGTCTTCGAGGCGCTCCACCTCGACCGTCAGGAGACTCTCCGATGAAGCTCGCCACCCTCCGTGTCGACGGCGGCACGCGCGCCGTCCGCCTCGACGGCGACGTGCTCGTCGACCTCGGCTCCCCTGATCTCGGCGCGCTGTTCGCCCGAGACGGCTGGGAAGCGCACGCCGCCCAGGCGACCGGCGAGACCTGGCCCGCCGACGGCGCGGACCTCGCCCCGGTTGTGCCAAATCCGTCCAAAGTGGTCTGCATCGGGCACAACTACACCAATCACATCAAGGAAATGGGCCGCGAACTGCCCACGTACCCGACGCTGTTCCCCAAGTTCGCCGACACCTTGACCGGCCCGGCCGACCCCATCGGCAAACCGCCCGAGACCGACGCGCTCGACTGGGAGGTCGAACTCGTCGTGGTGGTCGGCAAAACGGTCCGGCGGGCCAGTGAGGACGAGGCCGCGGCGGCGATCGCCGGGTTCACCGTCATGAACGACGTCTCGGTCCGGGACTGGCAGTTCCGCACTATCGAGTGGACGCAGGGCAAGATCTGGCAGTCCTCGACGCCGGTCGGCCCGTATGTCGTCACGCCGGACGAGGTCGGCGGCGTCCGGCCCGCGCTCGAAGTGAAGACCACTGTGGACGGTCGCGTCATGCAGCACGACACCACCGGCACGCTGCTGTTCGACCCGGTGTACCTGGTGCAGTACATCTCCACGATCGTCCAGCTCAACCCGGGCGACCTGATCGCCACCGGCACCCCCGCCGGGGTCGGCCACGCCCGCGACCCGAAGGTCTGCCTGACCGGCGGCGAAACCGTCGTCACCGAGGTGGCCGGGATCGGGGCGTGCGTCAACCAGATCGTGAAGGAATCCTGATGACACCCGGGGATGCGCGGAAGTGGGTCTCGTTCGGGACCGAGCTTTTCCTGGCCCACGCGAAGGAACTGTCCGCGCCGAGCGCGTTGCCTGGCTGGACTCGCAAACACCTCGCCGCGCACGTCGCGGCCAACGCGGACGCCCTCGGCAACCTCGTGCACTGGGCGCGGACCGGCGAGCGCACCCCGATGTATGCCTCGATGGACCAGCGCAACGCCGATATCGAAGCAGGTTCCCGGTTGCCGGAAGCCCGGCTCACGTCGTGGCTGCAGGATTCGGCGCGCTCGCTGGAGTCCGCGATGGGCGCGTTGACCCCGTCGCACTGGCAAGCCGAGGTGGTCACCGCACAGGGCCGGACCGTTCCCGCCGCCGAGGTCCCGTGGCTGCGGGCCCGCGAGGTGTGCGTGCACGCGGTCGATCTCGGCACCAGATTGACGTTCGCCGACTTGCCCGATGCCTTCCTGTCCGCGCTCGTCGCCGAAATCCAGGCCAAGCGCGGCCTCGACGCGGTGCCGGACGGACCGCTGCCCGACGTCGCGGCGTATCTGGCCGGGCGGCCGCATTCGCTGGCCGGGGTCCCCGACCTCGGTCCCTGGTTGTGAGGAGAGCCCATGGACACCCCTGACGTGCTCGTCGTCGGCGGCGGGATCGGCGGGCTGAGCACCGCGTTCGCGCTGTCCCGGCTCGGCCTGCGGGTCCGGGTCCTGGAGCAGGCGAAGGAATTCGGCGAGGTCGGCGCGGGCATCCAGCTCGCCCCCAACTGCACCCGGATCCTCGACGCCTACGGCCTGCTGGACACCGCGAAGGCGCGCGGCGTCGTCCCGGACCGGATGGTCATGCGCGACGCCGTCGACGGCCGCGACCTGACCGCGCTCGACCTGCGCGACCTCGAACGGCGCTACGGCTTCCCGTACCTGGTCATCCACCGCAGCGACCTGCACCGGCTGTTCCTCGACGCCTGCCGGGAGGCCGACGTGGAACTCCTTACCGAGCAACGGATCGTGTCGTACACGCACGACCCCGCGACCGCGGTGACCGACGACGGCACCGTCCACACCGCACCGGTCGTGATCGCCGCCGACGGCCTGCACTCGGTGGCTCGGAAGCATTTCGCGGACGACCAGCCGGTCTCGTCGGCGTACGTCGCCTATCGCGGCACGGTGCCGAGCGCCGAGGTCGGGCGTCCGGTCGATCTGTCCGAAGTCGTGGTTTACGTCGGGCCGCGCTGCCACTTCGTCCACTATGGACTCCGCGGTGGCGATTTGCTCAATCAGGTCGCCGTTTTCGAATCGCCGAAGGCGGTGGCAGGACTCGAAGACTGGGGTACGCCGGACGAACTGGACACCGCCTTCGCCGCCACCTGCGACGAGGTGCGGGCCGGGGTCCCGCGCATGTGGCGGGACAAGTGGTGGCGCATGTACGACCGCGACCCGATCTCGACTTGGGTCGACGGCCGACTGGCCCTGCTTGGCGATGCCGCGCACCCGCCCCTGCAATATCTGGCGCAGGGCGCGATCATGGCCATCGAGGACGGCTGGGTCCTCGCCGAACACGTGAAGCGGTTGGGCGCTGGGGATTGGGACGGTGCGCTGGCCGCGTACGAGGCGGTCCGGACGGAACATTGCCGCCGAGTCGTGCTGACCGCCCGCGCCTGGGGAAACCTGTGGCATCTGGACGGTGCCGAGCGCGAACAACGCAACACTCTGCTGCGTACCCGCGAGACGGACGACTACGCGTTCACCGACTGGCTCTACGGCCCGACCGCCCTGTTTCCCGAAGACGAACCGGCGATGTTCGACCCTGTCCCGCTGTCTGCCGCAGACGATCTGACCGCCACCCGATAAGTCGAAACCGGCGGCCAGCGGTGAAGCCAGCAGTCCGTGAGGGGAACCCTGAGGGAATCTGATTCCCTCAGGGTTCCCCTCACGGACCTTGGACGGTCAGCGAGCCGTTTCAGGCCAGCTTCTCCGCCAGCTTCCGGCAGCCCTCCACCAGCGCGACCGCGTGTTCGTCCCGCTGGGCTTTGGTCATCCGCCCGGTCGGCGCCGCGACGCTCAGCCCGCCGAGCAGCGGACCGTCCGGACGGGCGACCGCGCAGCCGATCGAGCTGACGCCGTCCTCGCTTTCGCCCGCGTTGAGCGCGTAACCGCGCCGCCGGATCCGTTCGATCTCGGCCAGCAGCGCGCTGCGGCTCGTCATCGTCTTCGTGGTGACCTGGCCGAGCACGTCGTCCGGGTAGCGCTGGGCGATCTGGTCGTCGGGAAGATGCGCGAGCATCGCCTTGCCCAGGCTCGTCGCGTGCGCCGGCAGAGTGCGCCCGACCCGGCCGGAGACCCGCAGCGCCCGGTCGCTCTCGATCACGTCGAGGAAGCGGACCTGGTTGCCTTCCAGCGAGCCGAGATGCACGGTCTCGCCGGTGGTCTCCGACAGCCACTGCAGCACCGGCCGCGCGACCGCGCGCAGGTCCATCTGGTTCACCACCGACAGCCCGATCTCGACCAGCGCGGGACCGGCGCGGTAGACGCGGCTGGCCGGATCCTGGTCGACGAATCCGTGGTGGACCAGCATCGCCATCAGCCGGTGCGCGGTCGACTGCCCCACGCCGAGGGCGTCCCTCGCGTCGGACAGCCGCAGTTCCCTGGTGGCGCTGAACATCCGGAGCAGCCGCAGCGCGCGGTCCACGGATTCGATCGGGTACTGGGGAGCGGGCCGCGCGGGACCGGCCTCGGCAGCGGATGTCTGCATAGCAGACAGAGTATCTGGACCAGGGCGTTTGCGGGTGCTCTCCGGGGAAAGAGTTCGCATAGTTTCTGTAGAACAGAATTCGAGTCCGCAGACTAGACTTTCTGTCGGACCCCGGGGTTAGCATGAGCCAACGGCACGCGGGGCTCCAGATCCCCGCGGGACTCAGGAACCGCAGGAGCGACGATGCTCGAAGCACATTCCGGCCCGGAAATCCCGACCCGGGCCGCCGAACTTCTCGACCGCGAGTGGCGCCTGCTCATCGACGGCAAGCTCGTCCCGGCGCGGTCCGGCGCCACCTTCTCCCGGGTGTCCCCCTACACCGGCACCGTGATCGCCGAGGTCCCCGACGCGGGACCCGACGACGTCGAAGAGGCAGTACGCGCCGCAGCCGACGCCCAGGCGGTCTGGCGGGACACCTTGCCCGTCGAGCGCGCGAAGCTGGTGGTCGAGCTGGCCGACGCGATCGAGCGCCACGGCGAGGAACTGGCCCTGCTCGACACGGTGGACGCCGGTTCGCCGATCTCGAACTCGCGCGTCGACGTCGGCGTGACGGTGGCCCAGCTTCGCATGTTCGCCGGGCAGGCGCTGGAACTCAAAGGCACGACAATTCCAGCCAGCACGGCGCTGCACGTGACCACGCGCGAGCCGGTCGGCGTGGTGGCGCGGATCGTGCCTTACAACCATCCGCTGATGTTCGCGGGCAAGATCGCCGCCCCGCTGGTCGCGGGCAATCCCACCATCCTCAAGCCGCCGGAGGCCGCGCCGCTGTCCGCGCTGCGGCTGGCCGAGCTGGCGAAGGACATCTTCCCGCCCGGCGTTCTGTCGGTGGTGGTCGGCGACGGTCCCGCGGTGCCGGACGCGCTGGTGCGGCACCGGCACGTCCGGCGGATCGGGTTCATCGGCTCCGAACCCACCGGGCGCGCCATCCAGCGCGCGGCGGCCGAAAGCGGCGTCAAGGACGTCAGCCTCGAACTCGGCGGCAAGAACGCCATGGTGGTGTTCCCCGACGCGGACCTCGAAGCCGCGGCCGCCGGTGCGGTGTTCGGCATGAACTTCACCTGGTCCGGACAGTCCTGCGGGTCGAACTCGCGGCTGCTCGTGCACCAGGACGTCCACGACGCGCTCGTCGCCCGCGTGGTCGAGCTGATCGAGGCGCGGCGGATCGGCGACCCGTTCGACGAACGCACCGAACAGGGCACGATGATCAACCGGGCCCAGTACGAGAAGTCGTTGTCCTACATCGACATCGCGGTGGCGGAGGGTGCGCGGGTCGCGACCGGCGGCGGCCGTCCGGCTGGCGTGGATCAAGGCTTGTTCGTGGCCCCCACGGTGTTCACCGGTGTGCGCCCGAACATGCGGATCGCCCGCGAGGAGGTCTTCGGCCCGCTGCTGTCGGTCATCCCGTTCGCCGACGAGACGGAAGCGGTCCGCATCGCCAACAGCGTCGACTACGGGCTGACCGCGAGCGTCTGGACCGCCGACGTGACGCGCGCGCACCGCGTCGCCCGCGCGTTCGAAGCCGGGTTCGTCTGGATCAACGGCTCGTCCCGGCATTTCCCGAACGTGCCCTTCGGCGGTGTCAAGGGATCCGGCGTCGGCCGCGAAGAGAGCCTCGAAGAACTGCTCAGCTACACCGAAACCAAGTCCATCAACGTCATGTTCTGACCATCGAAGGCAAAGGGGCCCTCATGGCGTACGTCATCGGCATCGACACCGGCGGAACGTTCACCGACGCCTTCGTCGCCGACCAGCACAACCGGCTCGCCGCGGCCAAAACCCCGTCCACTCCCCCGGATTTCGCGACCGGCTTCCTCACCGCGATCGACGAACTCGCCGCGGAACTCGGCGTCCCGGTGCGCGAACTGCTCGCAAACACCGACTATCTCGTGCACGGCACCAGCTCGACGCTGAACGCGCTGGTGACCGGGGACGTCGCGCAGGTCGGCTTCCTCACCACCCGCGGGCACGCGGACTCGATCAGCATCATGAACCTCGAAGGCCGCTACGCCGGTCTGGGCAGCGACGACATCCAGCACATGGCCCGGACCGCGAAACCCGCGTCCTTGGTGCCCCGGCAACGGATCCGCGAGATCGACGAGCGCGTGGACTACCAGGGCCGCGTCGTCGTCCCGCTCGACGAGGACGGCGTCCGGACCGCAGTCCGTGACCTGCTCGCCGACGGCGCGGAAGCGATCGCGGTCTCGTTCCTGTGGTCTTTCCGCAATCCCGCGCACGAGCAGCGGGTGCGCGAGATCGTGCGGGAGGAAGCGCCGGAGGTGTACGTGGCGCTGTCCAGCGAGGTCAGCCCGCGCATCCGGGAGTACCCGCGCAATGTCACGACGATCATGAACACGCAGGTCGGGCCGAGGCTCGGCAGTTACCTGCGTCCGCTCGAAGCCGAACTACGGGCCCGCGGGCTCACCGGCGCGCTGCTGGTGATGCAGGGCTCCGGCGGCTGCGTCACGGCCGCCGACGCTCCGGCGCACGCGATCACCACGATCGGTTCGGTGCTCACCGGCGGCGTCGTCGGCTGCACGCGGATGGCCGCGTCGCTGGGCCACGACAAGGTGATCTCGACCGACATGGGCGGCACGACGTTCCTGGTCGGGCTGGTCGTGGACGGCAAACCGGTGACCACGACGAGCACGATCCTCAACCAGTACACGATCAGCACGCCGATGGTCGACGTGCACACCATCGGCGCCGGCGGGGGCGCGATCGCCTGGGTCGACCCGGGCGGCAACCTCCGCGTCGGGCCGCGCAGCGCGGGCGCCCGTCCCGGCCCCGCCTGTTACGGCGAGGGCGGCTGGGAGCCGACGGTCACCGACGCCGACCTCGTCCTCGGCATCATCAACCCGGACAATTTCCTGGGCGGGCGCAAGAAACTGGACGTCCAGCTGTCCCGCGACGCGATCGACAAGGTGGTGGCGACGCCGCTCGGCATGTCCGTCGAGGACGCGGCGGCGGCGATCTACGCGATCCAGAACGCCCAGACCGCCGACCTCGTGCGCAAGGTCGTGGTCAACTCCGGCCAGGACCCTCGCGACTTCACCCTCTACGCGTTCGGCGGCGCGGGCCCGATGCATTGCGCGAGCTATTCGGCCGACCTCGGCGTCAAGGAGGTCGTGGTTCCGCTCGGTTCCACCGCCGCGGTGTTCTCCGCCTACGGCCTTGCCGCCTCGGACATCGTGCTGACCGCCGAGCAGTCGCAGCCGGGCGCGATGCCGGTACCCGCAGAGACCGGGAACGAGGTTTTCACCGGCCTGGAACGCGAACTCGAACGCCGGTTGGCCGAACAAGGCTTGACCTTCTCCGCGATCAGCTACGAACGCGAAGCCGACATCCGCTACACCATGCAGCTCGCGGAAGTCGCGACTCCGGTGCCCGGCGGCGAGCTGACCGGCGAGTCGGTGGAGCAGCTCGGCCGAGACTTCGAAGCGAGCTACGAAGCGTTGTACGGCAAGGGATCCGGCTTCCCCGACGCCGGGCTGCAGCTGATCACCTACCGCGTCCGCGCGACCGGGATCCTGCAGATCCAGCCGGAACTGCCCGAACACGCCACCCTGCCCGGCGAGCCCGCCACGAGCGGCGAGCGGGACGTCCTGCTCGACGTGCGCACCGGGCGGCAGCCCGCCGCGATCTACGACTACCGCGCTCTGGGCACCGGACACGAGATCCGCGGACCGGCGGTCGTCGAAGCGCCCACCACCACGGTCGCCCTGCCTCCGGGCACTCAGGCCACGGTGGACCGGCTGGGCAACCTCGTGATCCGTTTCCCCGAACGGAAGGAACACTCCTGATGGCCGTCATCCCCGTCGCCGGTTCCGAGCGATTCGTCCAGTCCGGCGCTCCCCTCGACCCCGAAGCCCGCTTCGGCGATCTGAACCTGCACCGCGTCAGCTCCCACGACGTCGACGCGCTGACCTACGAGGTGGTCCGGCACCGGCTGGTCGCGATCACCGACGACATGGGCGACGCGATCAAGCGGATGTCCGGCTCGGTCGTGGTGACCGACTGCAACGACTTCGGCGCGGGCATCATGGACGAGACCGGCGAAACCGTCCAGGTCGGGTTGTACAACATGCAGCTCGGGTCCGCTTTGGACATGGCGGTGCGCTGGACGCTGGAACATCGCGCCGAGAACCCGGGAATCGCGCCGGGCGACCAGTTTCTCCTGAATGACCCGTGGATCGGCGGCGGCCTGCACCAGAACGACGTCACCGTCCTCGCGCCGCTGTTCTACGACGGTCAGCTGTTCTGCTGGACCGGCGCGGTCGCGCACCAGGTCGACCTCGGCGGGGTCTCACCGGGAAGCTGGTCCGTCGAGGGGCACGACGTGTTCTGGGAGGCTCTGCCGATCCCGCCGGTGAAGATCGTCGAAGGCGGCACGCTGCGCTCGGACATGGAGGACATGTACCTGCGGCGGTCCCGCGTCCCGCGACTGGTCGGGCTGGACCTGCGCGCCAAGATCGGCGCGAACAACGTCGCCCAGGATCGGCTGACCGCGCTCATCGACAAGTACGGCCCGGACACTGTCAAGGCCGTGATGAAGAAGATGATGGGCAACGCGGAATCCCAGCTGCGAGCGAAACTGCGCTCGCTGCCGGACGGAACGTGGTCGGCCGTGGCGCACCAGGACGGTGCGCGGGCGGGCGACCGGGACATCCACAAGATCGTCGTCGCGATGTCCAAACAGGACGACACCTTGACGTTCGATTTCACCGGCACCGACCCGCAGGTCGACGGGATCATCAACTGCACTCTCGCCGGGCTGCGCGGCGGGATCCTGCCGATCCTGCTGACCATGCTGTGCCCGGACATCTCCTGGTCGCCCGGCGGGATCTACCGGTGCGTCGAGATCGTCAGCGAACCCGGGACGATCAACAACTGCGCCTTCCCGGCCGGCATCGGGAAAGCGTCGGTCAACTCGGCCTGGTCCACGCAGAACGCGGTCTCCGAAACCGTCGCGCAGATGCTGAGCACGCACGCCGAACTGAGCCGGTCGGCGATGAGCGTCTGCTGCGGCACCTGGGATCTGACCCTGCTGGCCGGAGTCGACCAGCGCGGCGGCGGCTTCGCCACGATGCTGTGCGACGCGATGTCCGGCGGGCTCGGCGCGAAGGTCGACGGGGACGGCGTCGACACCGGCGGCGAGAACTGCATCCCGATGGGCCGCATCGCCGACATCGAGATCAACGAGTTCAGCTTCCCGATGCTCTACCTCTGGCGGCGCGAGGAGGTCGATTCCGGCGGACCGGGCCGGTGGCGCGGCGGCGTCGGAGCGTCGAGTTGCTTCATCCCCTACGACTCCCCCACGCGCAGCGTGCACCTCGTCGTCTCGGCCAACGGAAAGGCAGTGCCGCAAGCTCCCGGCATCTCCGGCGGTTACCCCGCTGCCACGCAATGGGACGTCCTCGTCCGCGACACCACCGTGCGCGACCAGCTCGCCAACGGCCGGATCCCGCAGACGATCGACGACCTGAGCGGCCAGGCGGACACCCTCCCGCCGCATCTCGAAACCGATCTCGCCGAAGCGGACGTCTACTTCACCCATTGGCAAGGCGGCGGCGGGATCGGCGACCCGCTGCACCGCGAACCCGAACGTGTCGCCGCGGATGTCCGCAACGGCAAGGTGTCCGCTCTCGCGGCGACGGAGGTCTACGGCGTCATGCTCGTGGACGGCGGACCCGACTTCGCGGCCACTGCGGCACAACGCGACCGGCTGCGGTACGAGCGCGCCGGGCTCACTCCGCCGGAAGGAGCGCACCGATGAACCTCGACCTCAACCTCCGCGTGGACGACGCGACCGGCGCGGTCGTCTGCCGCCACTGCGCGACACGAATCGGCGACACCACCGCCGAACCGATGGCCCACGCGCGCCGCCACGAACGCCCCTCCACCGAAGCCGGACCGGGCGTGCACGCCGACCCCGCCGCGTTCGTCGACCGGAAAGTCCTGCTGCGCCAAGCGTTCTGCCCCGGCTGCCTGACGCTGCTGTCCACCGAGATCGTCCCGGACGGCGAACCCTCCTACCGAAGCTGGAGCCTCGCATGACCCTCGACGGACTCGCCGGAAAGGTCGTCGTCGTGACCGGCGCGGCCCAAGGCATCGGCGCGGCCTATGCCCGCCGCCTGGTCTCCGAAGGCGCGACCGTGGTCCTCGCCGACCTCAACCTCGAGGGCGTCCGAACCACCGCGGCTTCTTTCGCCGGTCCTGGCAAAGCCAGCGCGTACGCCCTCGATGTCTCCAGCCGTGCCAGCTGTGCGGAGTTCGCCGCGCTATTGACCGAGGCGCACGGCCGGGTCGACGGCCTGATCAACAACGCCGCGATCTTCTCCACCATCAAGATGAAACCGTTCTGGGAGATCACCGACGACGAATGGGACCGCCTGATGGCGGTCAACCTCCGCGGCCCGTGGCTGCTCGTGTCGGAACTGCTTCCGCTGCTGCAGGCTTCGCCGTCGGCGAGCGTCGTCAACATCGGCTCCGACGCGGTGCGACTCGGCCGCCCCGGCTACCTGCACTACGTCGCCGGCAAGGGCGGCGTGCACGGCATGACGTTCTCGATGGCGCGCGAACTCGGCGAATTCGGCATCCGGGTCAACACCCTGTCGCCGGGCCCGGTCTACACCGAAGTCGCGCGGGAAACCGTGACCCCGGAACAACGCGAGGCCATGCTGCGAGCACAATCCCTGCACCGCCCCGCCGGGGCCGACGACATGACCGGCCTGGCCGCGTTCCTGCTCAGCGACGACGCGAGCTACCTGACCGGCCAGACCCTCAGTGTCAACGGCGGGCTGGTGCACCGATGAGCACGCAACAGGAACTCGTCGCGCTGTCGTCCCGGATCCTGGCCGCCGCCGGACAAGGCGACCTCATCTGGGGCCACGTCTCGTGCCGCGACGCCGACGGGCGGGGCGTGTGGATCAAGTCCGCGGAATGGGGCATGGAGGAGGTCACGCCGGAGCGGGTGCACCTCGTCAACGCCGACGGCGAGGTCGTCTCCGGGGCCGGCCCGCGGCACAGCGAATACCCCATCCACACCGAGGTCATCGCCGCGCGCCCGGACGTGAACGCGGTGGTGCACACCCATGCGCCGCACGCCGTCGCCCTGGCCGCGACCGAACAGGACCTGCGGCCGGTGAGCCATGCCGCGAACCTGTTCGTGCCGCCGGAGGTGCCGCGCTATACCGAGACCGCAGATCTGATCCTGACGCCCGAATTGGGCAAGTCCCTGGCCGCGGAACTCGGCAACGCTCGCGCGGTATTCCTGGTGAACCACGGAATCGTGGCGGTCGGAGATTCGGTCGAAAGCGCGACGGTCGCGGCTGTGGTGCTGGAGCGGGCGTGTGAGCAGCAGTTGCTGACACAGTCGTTCGGCGGCTGGCCTAGTTGGTCGCCACCGGAGGAGTCGCGGGCGAAGCGGGAGCACATTTACCACCCGCGCGCGGTGCAGGCGGTGTGGGATTACTTGGTGCGGCAGTTGCCTTGATCTGGAGGTGCGCTGTCCGGCTGGGCAGCGCACCTCCAGTCGTCAGCGCTCTTGAACCGCCCGCACAGCCAGCGGTCGCTGCCCGGGCAGGTGCTTCGCGCACGCCCGCGCGTTGGGCTCCGCCACGATCGCCGACTCGGTGTTGCCCGGCGGATAAACCCGCAACCCATAGACCGGACGGGGCGCGCAGCTCGCGGGATCGTAAACGTCAACGTCGACCTGGTCGACCCACGCCGTGGCGGATTGGCCGGGTGCCAACGTCAGCCTCGGCGACACCCCAGGTTCGCGTATCCCGGCATCGCCCACCTGGTGCCGGTCCGGGCCCGCGACGTAGGAAACCCCGGGGTGACCGGCCAAGGCGCAGGCGCTGCGGCCGGAGTTGGTGAAGACGATCGGCACGTAGTGGTGCCCGGCCGCCCCCTCTCCCCGGCCGAGGGCGACGTGCAATCCGCTGGTCCGGCACGACGCCGTGAGCGCGGAAGCTGGCTGGGCCACACCGGTCGCGCTGGCGAGTGCGGCCACGACGCCGCCGATTACGAGGTACCGGGCCGAGATCACTGTCGTTCTCCCGTCGTCCGAGATTCCGCTGATGCCTCATCGTGGCAACGGCTGCCCGGCCGTTCGAGAGGCCAAGGACCCTCGTTGAGTCACTGCCTCTTACCGGCAAGGGCTCGCCCCGCCGAAAACCCCGCCTTCTGCGGCTGTACACGAAGGAATCCGCACCCGGCCCGCTCTTGCCGCGATAGGGAACAATTTCTAGGGCATATTCTGCGGCGGAGGGGCGGCCCGATGACGGTGCGAGTCTTGCTGGTCGAGGACGATGCCCTGATCAGCGAAGCGCTTTCGCTCGCGCTCGCTGACCAGGGCTGCGCGGTGACGCAGGCTTCGTCCGGCGAAGAAGCGTTGGAGACTCTCGACGCGGCGAGGGTGGACGTGGTCCTGCTCGACCTGATGCTGCCCGGCATGGACGGGCTCGCCGTCTGCAAGGAGCTGCGCGAGCGCGGCGAACTGCCGGTCATCATCATTACCGCCCGTGCCGACAGCCAGGACGTCATCGCGGGTTTGGAGGCAGGCGCGGACGATTACGTGACCAAGCCCCTCGTCGCGGGCGAGCTGGCGGCCCGTATTCGCGCGTTGCTGAGGCGGGCCGCGCCGGTTCGGCGGTGCTGCCTCCAAGTCGGCGATCTGCTGCTGAGCACGCACGACGAGACCGTTTCCCGCGACGGCGCACCGATTCGCCTCACCCGCACCGAATTCCGGCTGCTGGCCGAGCTGGCCGCGGCCGAGGGCGAGGTGGTCACGCGGGAACAGCTGCTGCACCGGATCTGGGGGCGCGACTACTTCGGCGGAACCCGGCTGCTCGACGTGCACATCAGGCGGTTGCGGCGCAAGGTCGAGCCGGATCCCGACTGTCCGCGCCTCGTGCTGACTGTCCGGGGCATCGGCTACCGCGCCAATCCCCAGCAGTGAACCGGACCCGGCTTTCCTTGCGCTGGCGCGTTTCCGCGGCGTTCGGGCTCGGCCTGCTGGTCGTGGTCAGCGCGCTGTCCGCCGCCACCTGGCACCTCGCCACCGGCTATTTGCTGAACCAGCGCCAACAGAGCGCCGACCGCCATTCCCGCGTCAACGCGCGGCTGGTCGACCACGAGGTCCACTCCCAGTCCGACGGTCTCGCCGAACTGCTTTCGGGCCTTGCCACCGGGCCGAATTCGACCATTCTCGTGTCCCTGCCCAGCGGCTGGCGCATCGCCGGACGCCCGATCGGGCCGAACGACCTCCCGCCCGGTCTGCTCTCCCGGGCCCGTCCGGGCACGCCCGCGCACGAGCGCTTCATCGCCGACGGGGTTCCGGTCCTCGCTGTCGCACAACCGCTCGCCGGGTCGAACGGCTTCTACGTCGAACTGCATCCGCTGCTCGGGCTCGAACGGACCTTCCACCACCTGCGCATGATCCTCGTCGCGGGCACGCTCGCGTGCGGGCTGTTCGGCGTCGCTCTCGGCGCGTGGGCGGCCCGGCGCGCGCTCCGGCCGCTCGCCGCGTTCACCGAGACCGCCGCCCGGATCGCCCGCGGCGACCTGCGCGCCCGGCTGCCCGAACAGGCGGGGCCAGACCTCGCGCCCCTCGCCGCGACGTTCAACTCCACCGCCGACGCCCTCGAACAGCGGGTCCGCCGCGACGCCCGGTTCGCCGCCGACGTCAGCCACGAACTGCGCTCCCCGCTCACGACGATGACCACTGTCGCGGAAGTCCTCGACCGCCGTCGCGACGCCATGCCCGCGCCCGCGCAGAAAGCGCTGCAGCTCCTGCTGTCCGAACTGCACCGGTTCCGCGGCATGGTGCTCGACCTGCTGGAGATTTCCGCCGTCGACCAGGCCGACAACGGCGAGGAACGCGAACTGGTCGATCTCGGCCCGCTCGTCCGCAGCGGGATCGCGAGCAGTCCCGCCCCGCGCCCGGCGCTGGACCTCTCCCCGCATCCCCTGTTGGTGGCCGCCGACCGGCGCCGTCTCGACCGCGTGCTGGCGAATCTGCTCGACAACGCGGCCCGCTACGGGGGCGGTGCCGTCCGAGTGGCCGCGCACGCGCGCAGCGGCGTCGTCCGGCTGGAGGTGGACGACGCCGGCGAAGGGGTGCCCGCTGAACTCCGGGAACGCATTTTCGAGCGGTTCTCTCGGGGACTGCACGCCGGACGACGGGATCCCGATTCGGGAACAGGGCTCGGGCTGGCGATCGTCGCGGACCACGTGTACCGCCACCACGGCCGGGTGTGGGCGGAAGCGAGGCCCGGCGGAGGGGCGCGATTTGTCGTCGAACTCCCCGAAGCGCGCGGGTGACACGCGCCGTTGGCGGGACCCGCCTGAGAGACCATACCTCGGCACGGTCTACGAAGCGACGCATGCACGCCTGCGCAACCCCGGCGATCGATGGAACGCTCACGATCTCGCTGACCTTCTCTATCTCGGCTGCGCGAGCGCTTACGCGGATTTCGTGGTGTGCGAGAGGAAAGCCGCCGACTATCTTGGTCACGCTTGGCGCGGACGCACTGATCAGGCGCGCATCGTCACGACGCTCCGCGCGCTGGTCGCTGAACTTGAGCCTGTGCTGACAACACCGCCAGCCGCAGAATGAGCGCGCACGCTCGCACATCGCCGCCGGCACTCCGTGGCGCATGTGTCCGTGACAACAAACGCCTCGACGTCCACCCGGCCCGGCAACTCGCACCACACCCGACGATGTGGCTTGCGCTTCGAGTGCTCCGCCGCCGTCTCGCTGACGGTGCGTTGACGGCCGTCGCCCAATGATGAATTTTCCTTATACCAGCACGATCCCAGGGCAACTGCTCGTCAAGCGGGACTGCACCGGATCCGCGGTTCGGTGGAGATCAGCTTGGCGAGCGTGGTTGAATGGTCGCCGAGCACGACATCTGGATCGCCAGTTTCAGGTATTCACTGTCGAAGGCGGAAAAATGAACAGAACGCGACCATTGCGGTTCCTCCCTGTGGCCGCTCTGGCGTCTCTCGCAGCATGCGGTTCCCCGGAGAACCACACCGGCGCGAGCGCGGCACCTCCGCCCGGCAGCACGTCGATGTCGTCCTCCTCGCAGAACTTCACCGGCGCGGACCTGTGCGCATTGCTCACCGCCGCGGACAAGGAGACTCTGGGCCTGGCGGGCCCGAGCCAGGCATGGGACCGGCCGCACAAGATGGGCGGCACGCGCCGCGCCCGATGCCAGTGGACCAGCGAGGGCGCCGAGCTGGACCTCACCTTCCACGACGCCGACATCCCGCAGAACACCATGTTCTCGCCCGAGGCGCAGGTGAGTCAGGAGCAGATCCGCGGGCGCGACGCGAAGGTAGTCGCATTTCGGAAAGCACCGATGAATTGCCTGGTCCTGGTGAATCTGCGCGCGCAGGCTCATCTGAGGGTGGACTCGACTCCAAGTGCGGACGCTCCGGAACCGGCCGAGACCTGCGCGTTCGCCAGGCGGGTCGCGGATGCCGCCGCCTCGAGAATCTCCGGTTAAAGCGGCGAGGCGGCGGCACCTGCTGTCGCCGAGGGCGATGTTCCCGCCGAAGCTACTTCGCGACGACGAGAACCTTTTCCCTGCCCAGTTGCGTGCCGGAGTCGACGTACATGTTGACCTCGCCGTCGATCCAGCGGACCAGCAGATCATCGGGGTGGTCGTTGCCGTCGTAGTTGCCCGCGGCCAGGGTGATCGCGTTGGTCCACACCGTGTTCGGCGGTTGAACGCGGTGCTCGCCGTGGAGGCCGGCGTCGTCGATGTCCGGATAGAGAGTGACCTCGCCGTCTGCCCAGCGAACCATGAGGTCCCAGGCATCATTGCCGGCGAAGTCGCCGCTGGTGATCGCTCGGGTGTTCTTCCAGAGATCGTTGGCCGCGGCCAGCTGTTTCTCGCCGTGGAAGCCGGTCTGGTCGAGGTTGGAGTACAGGGTGAGTTCACCGTCGGACCACCGCACGATCAGATCGTCGCGGCGAGCGTCGGCCACACCGAACCTGCCGCCGGTGATGGCCGCGGCGTTTTTCCACAGCTCATTCGGTGGCATCAGCTGGATTTCACCGTGGAAACCGGATTGGTCCACCCCCGGGTAGAGCGTCAGCTCACCGTCGACCCAGCGTACGAGCAGATCGTCGGTGGCTCGGCCGGCGAACCTGCCCGAGGCGATGACGGCGGCGTTCTTCCAGAGTTCATTGGGCGCGGCGAGCGTGTACTCGGTGTCGAACCGGGCGTCCCCCGCCGCATGGTGGAGGCTGACTTCGCCGTCCGCCCATCGCACGACCATGTCGCTGAATTTGCTGTCGAGCTTGCTGCCGGCTACGAAATTCCCCGACGCGATGCCGCGTTCGTGCTGCCGCCACACCTCGCCAGGCGGCAGCCCGCCGGTAGGCGGACTGGGAGCGGAACCGGCCACGGCGGCGTCGTACAGCCTCCGGGCGTCCGCGCCGAAGTAAGAGCTGTAGGACTCGTTGTCGTTGGGCCCGCCGTCGTGAAAGCCGCCGATCACTCCGATGACATCTCCAGTGGCGCCGTTGAAGTCGTTGACGAACGGCCCGCCGCTCGTGCCGCCGCTGTAGCCGTTGCACGAGATCTTCAGGAAGTCTCCGGGCCATGGTCCCGGCGAGCTGTGTTTCGTCGTGGCGGAGGTGCAGCGCAACGGCCGGGGCTGGTCGCCGGGGTAGCCGACCAGATGCACAGCGGGATGGTCGAAGCCCGCATCGGTGCTCAGCTTCAGACCGCCAACGACGTCCTCGACGTTGCGGCCGCCTTGCGGCTCCAGTTCCAGAAACGAGACATCCCATCGCGCGGCCTTCTCGTTGCCGAGATCCAAGTACCGCTGGTCTATCCAGATGTGCCCGGGTTTCACCGGGAACAGGCCGAACGGCTCCTGACCGCCGCGAGACTGCGGCACGAAAGCCAAGGCCTTCTTCGTTTCTCCGATCATGCAATGCGCCGCGGTCAGCAGCAGATTCCTGCCCGCGCTCGACACCACGCTCGCCGTGCAGAACCTGTTGCGGTCGTCTGTCGTGACAATCTGTCCCGTCACCGGGTAGCCGTCGAACGGCTCGCTTCCGGTGGGGATCCGGTTCCCGGGAGCGATCGCGCCGTCCGCACCGTGCGCGGAGACGACTGGCGCGGCCTTGGCCAGACGACCCGGGTTCCAATACCGCGCCGCTTCCTCCGCACGCCATCCGTTGATCGGGTAGTACTTGTCGAACCATTGCCGCCATTCCTCGTCCGGCGCTGTCGCCGACGGTGCTGGCTTGCGCTCGTTCTTCCCCGCAGTGATCGACGCGGCGAGCGCGTCTCGCATCGGCCGTGTGGCCGCACCACCCGCTTTCGCCGAAGCCAAAGTCGTCCCCAACTCCGCGCGCAGGTCACTGTCCTGACCGGCGGTTCCCGGACCACGCTGCTGCGCGTGCCGTGCCGTCGCAGCGTCCTCGCGCGGAGGCACAGCGCCCGCGCTGATCCCAGAAAATGCCAGCGCCAGAAACACCGAGAACCCACCGGTAACTGCCGCGCTCGGCAAACCCCGTCTTCCCACCGTGTTCCGTCCCTCCTCGCATAAGCCCAACCGCCGTTGTGCCCGCGCCAGGACAGCTTTATTCAGCCTCTCCTGGGTTTGGCGATACTGGGGATACCAGCCGACGACCCCGCCCGTTGGCTGCCATGCGCTCGTCCGGCGGCCGGATTCGCCATTTTCCGACTCGAAGCAACAGCACCAGGATACGGGATTTCCCCGGTCCGATGGTGCAGCGGCAGGGATGTTCATCTGGGCTGCACTCGGCGGATACGGCGAACGAGAAGCGAATTTCCGGTCGACACGGACGCCTGGCCCGAACGAACCGGAAACTCTGGCCGCAAACATAACCTCGCTAACCAGGAAGGACCATATGTCCTAGAAACCACCGCTGAACAGCCCAGTCTTCGCTCAGTTCGGTTCGCTCCTGGCCGAGCACCCGCTATACCGCATAGCGAGTTCAGCGATTGTCGGCCACAGTCATCAACCCCTGCAGCGTTCGTCCTGCCCCGGGAAACGACACCGCACCGATGGAAACACAGACTCGAGTGGACGAGTCAGCATATTCCGAGCAGCCATCGACGATTCGCTGTCGAATTCTCTCCCCCGCAGCGAAAAGTACGCGTGATTGAGTGCCGGGTACCAGAGCCGCGAACTCGGCACGGCCAAGGCGTCCGTACAAATCGTCTCCGCGAACCTCATCGCGAAGCGCGTCGCCGACATGTCGAAGCACCTGGTCCGGGACCAGACAGTGCTCCGGGTAGCGGCCTTCGACCAGGTATTCGATCCGCACCAGCGCAGAGGCGGACACCAGCCGTCCGTGGCAACTCCGGGTGCCAGCGGGTCGGCGCAGTCGTTCGCTCCCCCTCCACCGCCGTCGTCTCCAGCACAGCACCACCCGCCAGCCGCTTGGGCCTGCACCCCAGGCCCGACATCGACGCGCACGCGGCCGCGGCGCTCGACGGCTCGGACCCCGCCTCCGCCCTCTACCTCGACCGCCTCGTCGACGAACCTCAGCCCGGCCGCTACCGCCTGCACGACCTCATCCACGCCTACGCCGAGGTCGTGCTGACCGAAGAGCCACCGCGCGAACGGGACCGCGCCCGGGCCCGGCTCCTCGACCACTGCCACTGCACCGCAGCGCACGCGGCCGCGTTCATGCCCGGCGACGGCACACGCCCTCCCCGCCACCACCACGACGCCATCGCCTGCACCGACGACCCCCTGCGCTGGCTGCACGCCGAACGCGTCAACCTCCTCGCCTGCGCCGACTACGCCGCAGACCACGACCTCCCGCATTACACGATCGGCCTCTCCACCGCCCTGCACGCCTTCCTGCGCCCCTGCGGGCGCTGGGACCAGGCACGCGCACTCCACACCACCGCGCTCCGGGCGCTACGGCCCAGCCACAATCGCCGCAACGAAGCCGTCATGCGCAAACCTCGGCGCCATCCACTACCTGCTCGACTCCTACACCGACAGCATCGCCAGCCTCGAATCCGCGCACACCCTCTACCGGTCCCTCGAAGACCCCCTCGGCCAAGCCAACGTCCTCAACGTCGTCGCCCACCCTCCGCCACGCCATCGGCATGTACACAGAAGCAGCACACGCCGCCCGATGGGCGCAGAAGCTCTACATCACCCTCGGCGACCCCGCGGCCACGCCATCACCCTCGGCGCCATCGCCTGCTCCCACCGCCACAGCGACGCCGCCGTCGACCACCAATCGAAGCCCTGCGCCTCTGCGAAACCGTCGGAAGCCGCTCCTGCCAAGGCATCTCGCTGAACTACCTCGGCCGCGCCCTCCACCAGCACAGCGACCACGAACAAGCCATGACCATGCTCCGACGCGCCTGCCAGCTCTCGCTCGCACTGCAGAACCGCACCGAACAAGCCTTCGCCCTCAACAACCTCGCCCTCAGCTGGCCCCAAACCGGCAACCCGCTGAGCCTCCACAAAGAAGCCCTCGCCACCGCCCGCGACGCAGGCACCCAACTCGAAGAAGCCCGCGCCCTCGAAGGCATCGCCCGATGCCTCCTCCCCGGACACCACAAACGAGCAACAACCGGCCTCCGCCGAGCACTCGACATCTACCGACGCCTCAAAGCACCACAAGCCACCGAAATCGAACGACTGCTGACACGCACACAACGGCCGCACCCAACTTCAACACCTCGACCCGACCAGACACCAGGCGCCTAAGCCAGAAGGAGCGAAAAGCACTCCGTTGCACCGCAGTGCCTCCTGCGGTGCCTCCGCTCACGACGTCACCGACCACATTGGACACCGGGACAACAAACCCGGCGAGAAGATGTGCCCGGTCGCTCAGCAGACCATCTCGCTTCGTCTGATCCACCGTGTCTTCGAGTCGCAGGTTCTCGAGGAGAGCGTAGTCCGGCAGCACGCTCTGCGTGACGCGATCCTTCGCGCAACCAGTACGGCTCTGGTGACCGACATCCCTGTCGCGGAAGGGAGATCGATCGCTGGATCCAAGCGACAGGCCGCGTCATTCGGCGCTAGCGTCGGCCTGCCAGCCCAGGGGTTCAGCCCGGGCTGACCAACCGGATCGGCGCGGACTGGTGGGTGGGGCTCTTGAGTCCGCCGTCTTCTTCTGCCTCGTACCTCAGGCGTTCCGCGGCGAGGAAGCAACGGTTGAGGCCGGTGCGTACGTCGAGAGCGTTGATTCCGGTCTTGACGACATAGAACAAACCGATGTTGACCACCACGACGAAACCGGCGTAGACGAAATCGTCCTTCAAGATGCCCAGGTAGAGCGGAACAGCGATCACCCACACCATCGTCGAGAACAACGTGATCGTCGGCCCCCACTGCACGTAGCCGTCGAGCCCGGTGATCTTCTGGTGGCGCGGCGGAACAGTGCTCAGCCCTCGTTGCCTGGCAAGTTCCAGATACCGGGTGGCGAACCGGGCGCTCACGAAGTTGGTCAGAACGGCGCCTGAGTAACCGGCTGCCGTCGCCAGCGGCCACCAGCGGATGTCGACGAGATTCGGCAGCAGGATCAGCCAGGACGACCAGACGGCCATCATCCGGATGGACACTTCTGCGCTGAACCGCAATCCGCTGCCGGCCAGGGCGGGCGAGCTGGCGATCCTGGTCGTCAACCCGCTGAGAATGTTCTGGTAGTGCCGCACCGACATGAACGCGAAGCTCAGGCAGACGATCCGGGCGGGCAGGTTCTGCGCGAGCTCGCCCAAGCGGTACCCGGGATTGCGCAGCCCGTCGATCACGGGGAGGGCCTCCGGCGTGGCCCCCATCAGCCGGACCGCGATCTCGCTCTGCGGGTTCAGGAAGCCGATCCCGCAGTCGCGCAACGACCAGTAGACGCAGACGAGCGCGGTGACGGAGAAGTTCAACGACGACAGGACCGAGAAGACCAGCAGCCACTTGGCATGCATGGACCGTCGCGGATTATCCAGGACCCCCTGTTCTTTTCTCAGCCGATAGATGCGACGCCGCTTCTTCCGCTCGCGGGACGGAACCAGCAACGACACGACGGTCGTGCGAAACGACTGCCTGCTGTCGGGGACGGCGCTCCGGCGCAACACCGGGTCGGCGACCAGCTCGGCCTGGGTGACGTCGAGCTCCTGCTCCAGCACTTCGTAAAGCGAGCGGTACACGTCCCGGTTCCGCGGAGCGATCTTGAACACCAGCAGCCTGCGCTCGGGGCGACGCTCGACCAGGTCCTCGATGAACCGGGCGACCAGCGGCGCCTGACCGTAGAACCGGTCCGGGATCGACCCGTCCGCATTCTCCCCGACGTCGCCGAGTGCGATGAGAATCCGGCCGAGGGAGAACAGGTCCGCACGAGTCGTGTCGTCGGCGTTGTCCCGGACCTCCGGTGCGACGTACCTCTCGTGGGAGTGCTCGGCGGTGCTGGTGGCTCCCAGATACAGGTAGTTCCGGCCGAAGTCGACGAACTTCATGTCGTACTCGTGCCGGGGAGCAGCGTTGTCGCTACGTCGAACGATGATGTTGGTCGGCGAAAGGTCCTCGTGGATCTTGCCGCGCGAGTCGAGTTCGGCCAGCGCGCGCATCAGCGGCAGACCGAGCTTGCGAAGGATGTCCAAGCGCACGTTTCCCGCTGGGGAGACGGTCCTTCGCCCGCCCCAGGTGACCACGGCGACAGCCTCGTCGCCGCGGATGCGTTCGATCTCCTCCGCCAGGGTGTGCCCCTCGGCGAAGTCCATCAAGATCCACCGGCTCGTGCTCGCCCACACCTGGACCATGCCCTCGACCGTGCGGCCGTCGGCGTCCAGCGCGTTGTGGTCCGCGGCGTACGTCCGGGTCATTTCGCCGATCGCGGGGATGCTGGCGTACGGCATCAGGACGCACTTGAGGGCGAACTTCATCATCCGGCCCGCGGACGGCCTCGACACCCCGCTGACGATGAACGACGTCGAGCCGTGCCGGTGGAACTCGAATGGGACGGACTGGACCCGGTGCCACTCTTCCAGGTCCTGGGGGCTCTGCCGGTCGTCGTCAACGGGTGCGTAGAGCGTCAGAAGCGTCCGGGCCACCTCGGCGTCGCGAAGCAGCGGACGGCAGAGCTCGTCGCAGTCGTGCCCCTCCCACGTCGCGCTCGGACGCGCGCGTTCCAATGTGATCAGAGTGATCAGCAGAACCGTCAGGCAGCCGTGGACATCGGCCTGCATCCGAGTTCGGCCGCTGGTCGCCTTGAAAGCGCGGCACCACCGCGACAGGCGCCCGATCACCTCGGCCCGGTCGAACCCCACGTCCAGGCGAAAGGAGACCCGATCGAGCGGCAAGCTGGCGAGGAACCGCCGCCAGGCCTCCGGGTCGGGCAGAAGGTCCCGCATCTCGCGCAGCACTTCAAGGCCGGTCGCACTGTCCAATTCCATGACGTGGCTGAACATTCGGCGAAGCGTGTCGACGTCGTTCGCCCGTTCCGGGGCGAGCTCACTCATCCGGCTGCTCCCGGTTGCTCGAGGACTCGTAGACAGTCAGACGGGGCACGACGACGACGCTGGTTCCCTCCAGCGCGGCATGCACTACCTGGTAGGCCGACCGCGCACCGTCCATGAGGTTTTTCAGGCCCATCTCGTGCCGGACCACCTCTCGGGTGCCCGGGTGCGGGGCCAGGTCCAGGACCGCGCAGTCCGCGTCCGGCGCCGTCCTGCTCCGCGCCAGGTAAGGCTTGTCCGTGTCCAGGTACTCCCGCACACCGTCCAGGTACCCCGATCCGAGCCCGGGACGAACCCTCTCCAGATACCGTGCGGCGAACCGGCTGGTCATGGAGATCCTTCGCGTCGTCGCGATCGGGCGGGTGCTCAGTGACAACACATGCGTGCAGCCGTCGAGGACCGCCGCACGGAACGGATGAAACCGCAGCACCCCGCCGTCGATCGCCCGGTTGCCGCGGAACGTCGCCGTGCCTCGGATCGCCAGCGGCAGCCATGTGCTGGCGCGCAGCGCGGACTGGTGATCCTCCGGCGACTCGAAGTCGCATACGTCCAGCGGTTTGAGCTCGTCGACGTCGGTGACCATGACGTGCAACCGCTGGTCGGACTTGATGATCCCGGCGTAATCGAGCGGCTTTCGCCGGGCCAGGACCTCGTCGAACAGGAAATCGAGATCCATCGGCCCCCGCCCGCGCAGCACGCGCCGGAAGTCGAGGAACTCTCCGGTCGTCAAGTCGTCGTAGTAGATGGTGAGCGGGAACCAGGTCCGGCGCATGACAAAATACGCACTGTTGACCGCACCGGACGAGCAAGCGTAGATGTGGTCGAACGCGTCGGCGAATCCGAGGTCCTCCAAAGCGGTGAGCATCCCCGCGGATATGACCCCGCGCAGCCCCCCGCCCTCGACGGCAAGCCCGACTTTGAAATCGTCCTGCCGCTCTTCGGGCTTGCTTCCAGTCGCTCGTCGCCGCAGCAGCACCTCCCGGACCGGGTGGGTCAGGGACCACGTTGCTTCAAGCGGTGCGATATCAGGGCCCCCCGCACGCTGCCGCCTACGCCAATTCATTCAGTGAATCCCCTTCGTGCGGGCATGCCGCTATGCGCGCCATGGCGATATCGCTACGCGAGACTCCCATGCCCCGCTCCGGCTCCGCAACCAACTCAGCGAACGTCCAGTCGCGCTGGTTCCGAACGCACTCGCGATTGAGGGAACACGTTGACGGATAGCGCTGACGATGTCGACGCAAACCTGCGGATTACGTACCCGAGAGGTCGGCGACGCGCGGAAATACGTGCGGGAAACCCCCGGCGCTCGCCGAGCGTTCCCGCCACCCGGCAGAGTGGAGATGCCGAGACGACCCGCACCTCGACGGCACCTGGTGCGCGACAACGCCTTCGGATCGGATACCGCCTGAGCAGGATTTGGCCGAGTGGCAACAAATCGCTCGTCATGTTGAGCCGTTCAGCGACATGACCTCGCATTCGGCGACACTCCGGGAAATATCACGGACCGGCTGGAGCCGTGGGAGAAAGACTGGCCCACGACGATTTCCCGATCCGGCCGGCGGCACGATTCAAACCGGCCGGGGAATCGACGAGCGCAAACCGGATCGGCTGCGAGCAGCACTTGTTGGTCCCGCCATCGCCCCGGGCGACCCGCTCAAATCACCGCAACGCGACGCCTGCCAGCAAGCACGCCGGACGAGCGGTGCTCCCGGCCGATTGGCGAGCGATCTTCTCTGCGCAAGCCGGGGTTCGCAAGCATTCGCGACAGGGAGTCGCGCGCCCAGCTCTCCCGCCCGAGGGCGGTCTCTGCCCAGGCGAGATCATCCTCAGTCCGTGGGTTTCCGCGCGCGGGGAGGTTGCCACGCGGACCCCGGGCGCGCGAGGGTTCGGCGATCGGCGCGCCGGTGGTCGGCAAGGCGACAGACTGCGCCCCGATCCCGCGCGAGCACGGCGGCGCCGTCGAGAAGTCCGGCTTCCGCGGCAGCGCTCGCCGTTTCCCAGAAAAGTCGATCACGAACTCAAGGCCGTTACAGTGCAACAACACCTGGCCCGACAGGACACGGCAGGTCGCGGTGGAGATTCGCAACATGTGGGCCGTATAGCTCGGCGCTGTCGTGTGGATCAGCGCGCCCGCCGATGCGGGAGAAGCGGGACGCGATACGGCCGAAGCGATACCTGCGTGCAGATGAACCTGCCAAGATTCCACCATGACGGTCTATGCACATAGCCTATGCATACGATGAAGCACGTGGTGTCCTCGCGACGACTTGGGACACCGGTGTCGGCTGCATCGCCTCCGCGCTTGCCGACCTGCCTAAGTCCGCTGAGCGTGACGCCCCGATCGGCTTGGCGTTTGCTTGACCGGCCTGTCGCGTCAGGTGTGGCGCACTTACGCCCACCCGGCGAGCGCAGCCGACGGTCTGGAACCGAACACCGAGGGCTGGCGCCGCGAAGGCGAACGCGACGCCTTTGCCGAGGTTGTCAAATCGTTGCGGAACCCCAATTTGCCCGACGGTGACCACATCGTCCAGTCCTACGTCCTCGTCGAGGAAGCTGCACATCGGGTAGGCCGTGCGCTACACGCACTTTGACGATCAGGATCTGACCGACCGCGTCGTCGCCGACGTCGAGGACGAGCTCGCCGCGGTTGAGCGCGCCGAACTGACCGGCCGGGCAAAGCAGGCAGTGCTCCTGACTCGGGCAGACGCATCCCCCGTTCAGGTCAGCGCCGCGGCCCACTGGCTGCAGGCCGCCTGATCAAAGCGGCTATGACCGCGGCCGAAGGCGGACTTGCCGACCCCGACGCACTGGTGCGCCAAATCCAGGAGGCAAGGCAGAACGCCGAACAGTTCGGACCCGGCGACGAAGAACTGCTCGCCGCCCTGATGCCCCGAATCACGCCGCTGGACCCGATGCGTCCCGCGCACGACCTTCTGGAAGACCTGCTCGACGGGATTCGTGGCTGATGGCTCCTCTACGGCGAGTGCGCCGACTACGACGATGACGACCTAGAAGATTTCACCGACGACGAACCCGGAGACAACGAAGCCGGAGACAATGACGATCACCTCGACACCGAGTTCTTCGAGGCTGTCAAGGCAGAGGCGGCAGAAAGCCAAGCGCGACTCCTCTGAGCAACTCGATCACGCTAGGCGGAGATGCTCCGCTCTGCACGCACCAGAGTGGCGGAATCGGAATTCGCACCCGCCGCTCGTCGACGGGCACAGCGGACACAAACCCGTTGCGGGGCGGCAGAATCACCACGAAACCCGGCGAAACCACAACAACTGCGCGCCGGACGTACTTGGTGCCAGTGCACCGCCTCCGGCAGGCTGAGACGGTGCCGGACACGGTCCGCGCCCTCCGGATGCGAGCACGCCGGAGGTCACGTGCACTCTGCAGACGCGCTGTCGCGTCGTGAACCTCTCTCGTAGATCGGGTTGTCGTCTGCCATGTTCACGATCACCACGCCCGGGATGGACCGTTGGAGCGCCGAGATCTCAAGCGGGTCCGTAACCTTCGGCTACACGCCAACAGAGGAAAGGCCCGCCGCCGCAAGCCTGCTGCCGCGGGTGTGGCCGAGACGCGGCCTAGCGATCCCTGCCAGCGCGCTGGAGGCATTTCGCGCGGCGCTGGCCGAAGTGATGAAACTCCCGGCCTACTGGAACGCCCGCGAACCCGGTCTCGCCGGCCCGGACCTGTGGTCGAACCCGTGGCTGGACCCCGACGACGAGATCGTCTTCGTCACCGGCCCTTGCGGATACGGTGCCACGACCGCGCCCTACCGACCGTCGCGCACGTTCACGATCGAATTGCCGCACATCCGCGGTCTCCGCATCCGCGTCACCGCCTACCTGCGTGCCAACAGTCCGGGCCCGTCCGCCGGGCGCCCAGGTACCCGGTGACGGGCATCGTCAGTTCTTCGACGTCGCTCGTCGGAGACCGGGCCGCACATCGGTTCGCGACGTCGAGGACGCGCTCGGGTCGGTCGCCGTCGCGATTTTCTCGGGGTTGAGCATCCGCATCACGCGATCGACGGCCCCGTCGATGGCGCTGACCGAGACCACCCGAACCCGACGCCGTTGCGCGCCAGCACAGTGCGAGAGCGTCGCGGAGAGTCGCCCCGGGAGAGCACCGTTCGAAGAAACGGTCATGTTCCTGTGCGACCAGGACACGAGCGCGCCCGGACAGACGGGAATACATGCGCAGTCATGTTGTTAACCTGCATGCGCAGTCATGCACTTCGCGGACGCGCACGAAGGGAGACCGTCATGCAGTTCGGGATCTTCAGCGTCGGGGACATCGCTCCGGACCCGGTGACCGGCTACACCTACAGCGAGGCGGAGCGCATCGACAACCTCGTCCGGATCGCCCGCCGTGCCGACGAGGCCGGGCTGGACGTCTTCGCGCTGGGCGAGCATCACAACCCGCCGTTCATCCCGTCGTCGCCGACGACGTTGCTGGCCTACGTCGCCGCGGTCACGAAACAGATCGTGTTGTCCACCGCGGTCACCCTGATGACCACCAACGACCCGGTCAAGATCGCCGAGGACTACGCGATGCTCCAGCACGTCGCGAAAGGACGGCTGGACCTGATGGCCGGACGCGGCAACACGGTGCCGGTGTATCCGTGGTTCGGGAAGGACATCCGCCAGGGCGTCGCGCTCGCGCTGGAGAACTACAACCTGCTGCACCGGTTGTGGCGCGAGGACGTGGTCGACTGGGAAGGCGAGTTCCGCACCCCGCTGCAGGGCTTCACCTCGACGCCGCGCCCGCTGGACGACGTGCCGCCGTTCGTCTGGCACGGCTCGATCCGCACCCCGGAAATCGCCGAGCAGGCCGCGTTCTACGGCAACGGGTTCTTCGCTAACCACATCCTCGCCCCGAACTTCCACTTCAAACCGCTCGTCGACCTCTACCGGCAGCGGTTCGAGCACTACGGGCACGGCACCGCCGCGCAGGCGATCGTCGGGCTCGGCGGGATGTCGTTCATCGCCGAGCGCTCGCAGGACGCCATCGAGCGCTTCCGGCCGTACTTCGAGAACTACCCGGTCTTCCGCGGCGCTCGCCTCGAAGACCACCTGGCGGCCACCCCGATCACCGTCGGCAGCCCGCAGCAGGTGATCGACAAGGTCCTCACCTTTCAGGAGGGCTTCGGCGACTACCAGCGGCAACTGTTCGCCCTGGACGGTCTCGCGCTTCCGGTGGAGACGGCGCTGGAGCAGGTCGAACTGCTCGGCACCGAGGTCGTTCCGGTGCTGCGCAAGGAAATGGAGTCCCGCCGCGCCCCCGGCGTGCCGGACGCGCCGACGCACGCCTCACTGGTGACCGCCAAGTACGGGGACGCCGAACCCCGCCAGCCGCGACCCAACCCGAACCGCGGCGACAACCTCTCCGGCACCTCGCCCTATCAGGATTCCGACCCGTCGGTCGAAGCCCGTTTCCCGGCGGTGCTCTGATGCGCAGCACCGCCCGCATCGCGGTCGAGGCCTGGGAATCGCTGCTGCGAGCCCAGGCCACGCTCGCCCGCGAATTCGAATACACCGGCGATTGGGGCGACCTCCTCCCGCGCGAATACGCCGTCCTGCACGCGCTGTCCGCCTCGGACGAAGGCCTCCGGATCACCGAACTCATGGACGACGCGCTGCTCACCCAAGCCGGCATCTCCCGCCTGGTCGCCCGGATGGAGAAGCGCGGCCTCGTCGAGCGCCGCGACGACCAGACCGACGCCCGCGCCTGCCGCATCGCCCTCACCGCCGAGGGCCGCGAGATCTACCGCACCCTAGGCCGAGCCCACGCCCGCCAGGTCCGCGAGGCGATGACCCGCGCCCTCGGCCCGGCCGCCCTCGAAACCCTGCGGGAGCTGACCGACGCCCTCGTCGCCGCCAGCCCCGCCCGCGTCCAGCGAAGGAAGAAGAAATGACTGAGGAACGCACGCTGGCAGTCGTCAACGCCGGGGTCAGCGAGGAATCGTCGACCCGCAGGCTCGCCGCCCGCATCGCCCAGCGAAGCCTCGACACGCTGCGTGCCGCCGGAATCCCGGCCGCGGTGAGCTTCATCGACCTCGCGCCGCTCGCCGCCGACCTCGGCCGCTCGCTCGTGTCCGGCTTCCCAGCCGAACCGGTGCGCGACGCGGTCTCCCGGCTCGCGACCGCCGACGCGGTCATCGCCGCCACCCCGGTCTACAAGGCGGGAATCAGCGGCCTGTTCAAGACCTTCGCCGACGTCCTGGACAACGACCTCCTGATCGGGGCACCGGTGATCCTCGCCGCGACCGGCGGGACCGCACGCCACGCAATGGTCCCCGACGACCACCTCCGGCCGCTGTTCGCGTTCCTCCGCGCGCTGCCCGTCCCGACATCGATCTACGCCGCCCCCGAGGACTGGGGCTCCCCGGACCTCGGCAAGCGCGTCGCCCGCGCGGCCGGAGAACTCACCGCCCTGCTGCGCGCTGACACATCGCGGCACATCGCCGCCGACAACTGGGACGGGTACCAGCACCAATTCGGCGGCAACGCCAGCCGCGCCGAGCAGAACGCGGCCGATCTGGACTTCGACACCGACCTCATGCGCCTAGCCGCGGGCGGACGCTCCTGAGAAGGAGCTTCTCCGACGCCCGGCCGCTGGCCGCCACGACGAGGCTGTTGCTGCCGCGCAGCACGGCGCTCGCCCAAGCCGATCCCAGCTACCAGCCGCGGCGCTGAAGCTGGCGAAGTACCTCGTCGCGGCCAACCGCGTCTTCGGCCGTCGTGCGGGTTCGCTGGCCTGACAGCCGACCACCGCGTCGTCGTCCGCGAAGGGCTCGCACCTCCCCCGGGAGCCAGGCGACGGCAGGCATCCGCTTCCCTACCTAGAGATCGATGACCACCTTCCCGTGCACGTGCCGCTCCGCCTGAAGCTCAACCGCGCTGCGGATCTGCTCAACCGGAAAGGTCGCCGCGATCGGCACCCGCAGCCGCCCCGCCGCGACCAAGCCAGCGATCTCCTCGAGGGCGCCCGGGGCCGCATTGGCACCGTTCGCTGGCGTGATCCCGTCGATCTGCGCGGCAATGGTGGTGATGCGCTCGTCGGGCACGCCGAGTTCGCGTGCCGCCCGCGCGGTGTCGGTCCCGTGCAGATCCATGGCCGCGGTGACCCCGCCGGGAGCCAGCGCACGGACGCGGTCGGCCAGACCGTCGCCGTAGACGACTGGCTCTGCCCCCAGTGCGCGCAGAGCATCGGCTGAGGTTGCCGACCCCGTCCCGATCACTCGCGCGCCCGCGAGCCGCGCGAGCTGGACAGCGAACACTCCGACCCCGCCTCCCGCGCCGCCGACGAGCACCGTGTCGCCCGGGCCGGGGTTGACCACAGCCAGCGCTGCGGCGGCCGTGCAGCCCGCGATCGCCAGAGCGGCGGCGGTGCGGTCGTCGACCCCGTCCGGGGTGCGGTGCGCCTCTCCGCCCACCGCGATGGTCCCCGCCTCGTCCACGACGACGTAATCGGCGACCGCGCGGGACAGGGCACCGCCGAATACCCGGTCGCCGACCGCGAACTCGCGCACTCCGTCGCCGACCTGGTCCACGATCCCGGCGTAATCGGTTCCGAACCCGCACGGCAGACTCAAGCCGAATCGCGCGGCGGTCTCCGCGTCGGAGGTCATGAACCAGTCCATCGGGTTCAGGCCGGCCGCGGCGACCCGCACGCGGAGCTGTCCCGGACCGGCTTGCGGCACGGGCACTTCGCGGACGCTGAGGGTCTCCGATCCGCCGAACGACGTGAACTGCACCGCCCGGCTCGTGGTGGCACTCGGTTCTTTCATGCTCGCCTGCCTCCTGAAGCAACACAAACGGACTATGCTCCGTTTACGTCATCGAAGCTAGCACAAGTGGAGCGTGATCCGTTTTGCCCGCCGCATCGTCCCCCAAACCGCGGGCGGACGCGACCCGCAACCGCCAGCAGCTGCTGGACGTGGCGACTCGTTTGTTCGCGTCGGCCGAGTCCGAACCGTCGATGCGCGCGATCGCTCACGAAGCCGGTGTCGGGATCGCCACCCTCTACCGGCACTTCCCCACCCGCGAGTCGCTGGTCGACGCGGTCTACCAGGATCAGGTCTCGCGGCTCACGAGCGGCGCCCGCGACCTGCTCGCCCAGCTCGGCCCGGCCGCGGCCCTGCGCCGCTGGATGGACCTGTTCGGGAACTGGATCGCGACCAAGAACGGGATGCTCGACACGCTGCTCGCGATGGTCGAATCCGGCGAGATCGCCCACGCCCGCACCAGAACCGAGCTGCTCGCGGCCATCGACGGCCTTCTCGAAGCCGGCCGCGCAAGCGGGGAACTCCGCGCCGACGTCCCCGCCGAAGACATCGCCGCCGCCCTTATCGGCATCTTCACCGTGGCCGGTTCGCCCGAGCGCCAAGCGATGGCAGCTCGTCTGCTCGACCTCTTGATGGACGGGCTCCGGCCTTCCGCTGGCGGCCAGCCCAAAGCGGCGGAGTGACGACGAGTTCCCCGATGACATCGGGTTCGAGCACCACTACGGACGTTGCGCGCCCGGACACCCTCCGCAACCATTACGAGGAGGGCCGCGCGAAGGCGCTCACAACTCGATACGAGTCGGGACGCCGCGCTTGGCGTCCTGTTCCTCAACCAGCCAGCGAGGGGGAGACGAGTTGGCAGGCCGGTTCGGCGTGCTGCTGCGGCAACTGCGGCAAGCTGCGCGGCTGACCCAGGAGCGGCTCGCGGAGCGCTCCGGGGTGTCCGTCCGCTCCATCAGGAGGTTCGAGCTCGGACAGGGCGGCGAACCCCGCATGGCCACGGCGCGGCTGCTGGCCGGCGCCCTGTGCCCGAGCCCCGCTCAACGGCACGAACTGCTGGCCGCGGCCCTGACCGGGACCGCGGAAGACCCCCAGGTCGCGGTCAGCTCGGCACCGCGGCAATTGCCCGCCCAAACCGGAATGTTCGTCGGCCGGGGCGCCGAATTGGCGGCCGTGGACAAGGCTTTCGGAGCGCTCGGGTCGAGCGGGCTGGCAGTGGTCTCCGCGATCGGCGGGGGCGGAGTGGGCAAGACCTGGCTGGCGCTGCGCTGGGCTTACGCCAACGCGGAACAGTTCCCCGACGGGCAGCTGTTCGTGGACCTGCGCGGCTTTACGCCCCAAGACAATCCGATGACGGCGCGGGAGGCCGTCCGGGTGCTCCTGGGTTCTTTCGACATCGAACCGGCCTCCCTCCCTCCTGACCTGGCGTCCCAGACGGCCTTGTACCGCAGCCTGACCGCCGGCAAACGGATGGTGATCGTGCTGGACAACGCCCGCGATACCGAGCAGGTCGCGCCGCTGCTGCCCGGCGGCTCGTCCTGCGCGGTGCTCGTCACCAGCCGCGACCGGCTGACCGGTCTCGTCGCCGCCCACGGCGCGACGCCAGTGCCCTTGGACGTGCTCAGCCCGGCCGACGCCCGGCACCTGCTGGCGAGCCGCCTCGGACACGATCGGCTCGCTGCCGAGCCGGAGGCCGCCGCCGAACTTCTGTCCTGCTGCGCCGGACTGCCGCTGGCGCTGGCCGTGGTTTCCGCCCGTGCTGCCGTCCGACCCTCCTTCCCGCTCGAAGCGCTGGCAGCTGAACTGCGCGATACCTCGGACAGGTTGGACACGCTCGACGCCGACGACACCGCGGCCAGCGTCCGCGCCTCGCTCTCCTGGACGCACGGCGCACTTACCGCTGAGCAGGCGACGGTGTTCGCACTGCTGGGTCTGGCACCCGGTCCGGACATCGGCGTGCCCGCCGCGGCCGGGCTCGCCGGCCTGCCCGAGGACGAGACCGGCGAGGTGCTTCGGGCGCTGGAGCAGGTCTCCCTCGTCCAGCACCATCTGCCTGGCCGGTATCGGATGCACGACCTGGTCAAGCTCCACGCCGAGGCCACCGCCCGCCGCGATCTGCCCGAGCACACGAGGGACGCCGCGCTGCGACGCCTGGTCGAGCATTACCTGCACACCGCGGCCGGAAGCGGCCACCTGCTCGACCCGCACCGCCAGCCAGTCCGGCTCGCTCCCCCGGCGCCCGGCTGCTGCCCGCGCCCGCCCGCCGATCGGGTGGCGACCATTCGATGGTTCGACGCCGAACACGCCAATCTGCTTGCCGCCCAACGCCTCGCGGCCGAACACGGCTGGCACCGCGAGGTGTGGCAGATGGCCTGGGCGCTCACCCCGTCCGTCCACCGCAGAGGGCACAACTACGATTCGCTCGCGGTCTGGTCGGCCGCGGCGGCCTCCGCCCACCGGCTCGCCGACCCGGTCGCCGAGAGCCTCTCCCGGCGGTTCCTCGGGTGGACCTGCGCCCTGCTCGACCGGCACGACGACGCTTCGGACCACTTGCACCGCGCCGTCGCCCTGGCCGAGGAGTCCGGCGATCCACTCAGCCAGGGCCACGCTTTCCGCTTCCTCGCGGCGGCCTGCGATCAACAGGGAGACCATCGCCGGGCACTTCGGCACGAGCGCGCCGCCCTCGTTTTCTTCGACACGCTGGACATGCCCGCCTGGCAGGGAGACGTGCTCAACATGATGGGCTGGAGCGCGGCTCTGCTCGGCGAACTCGACGAGGCCCGCGCCCACTGCGAGGCCGCGCTCGCCCTGCTTCGCCGTCATCGCCACCCGATCTCCGAATCCAACACCCTCGACAGCCTCGGCTACATCGCCCACCAGCGCGGCGACCACGCACTGGCCCTCGACTACTACCGGCAAGCACTCGCCCTCTGCCGCGATGAGGGCCACGCCTTCTTCGAAGCCGAAGCTCTCGACGGGCTCGGGCACCCGTATCTCGCCCTCGGGAGCCGCGAGCAGGCCCGTGCGGTCTGGCGGCAAGCCCTGGCGCTTTACCGGACCCAGCACCGCACAGATCGCGCCGACTATGTCCAACGGCAACTGGCTGCCCTCGACAACGACGCCGACCCGCGCTGACCCACTGCGGACACAAACGCGGCCCCGCGCGAGGCGCGCCAGAATTTCCGCGCCGGTGCCCCCGGCGCAGGGCCGGGGGCACCGTTCTGCTTGCTTACCAGGGCATCCAAACGCCGTTGTACCACTGCTCATTGGCGTCGTCGTTGTGGTGGTTGCCGTCGAAATCGACGTCGTAGTGGTTGATGTGATCGGCCGGGTACCCCAGCGGGTTGGCGGAGGTGTCGCAGACGTAGTCCACCGTGCAGATCGATTTGACCGGCACATTGCCGAAGAACCGGTCGACCCCGGCGAGCGGCGCTCCGACCGCGGGGCCGAACACGCCCGTTCCGCCGTCGGCTCCCGGAGGTCCCTGCCGTTTGGGATCGGCGACGAGAATGGCGTTGACGTTGTCGAACGACATCCAGTTCGTGGTGACCCAGACGTGCACCACCGCGGCGCCCATGGAGTAACCCATCATTTTGACGTGCTGGCCCGGGCACGCCGCGCGTTGTTCGCGGACCAATCGGTTCAACTCGTTGACCCCGGCCTGGGTGCTGGCGCCGTTGGGGATGTCGGTCGGATACCCGACGTGCTGCGTGACGTTGAAGAAACGGTCGTCCCACCAATGGCTCCGCCATCCGCCGACGGCTATCGAGTACGTCCCGTCGCACGGCGCCGTGTCGGCATGCGCGGACGGTCCGGTCACGAGCGAAAGCCCCGTGATCGCGAGTAACCCCGTCAGCAGCATCGCGATGTTCTTCTTCCTCATTCGACCCTCTCCGTTCGATGGCTTTTCAGTGGCTGTTCGGATCCTCCGGAACCGATCATCGGTTCTCAGTTCAGGACCACGACTTTCAGCGCGGGCGAGGCCGCGATCTGGTCTTCGGTGAACCGCTCGGGCACCCATTGCCCCGCCGAGAACAGTTTTGTCTGGTCGGCGTAGTGCGGCGAGGTCGGATCGGCCGACTGGGAGTAGGTCAGCACCGAGGAGGCCTGCGGCGGTCCCTCAGCGGCGAACCGCACCTCCTGGACGAAGCTGGACCCGAAGACGACATCCGGTTTGCCGTCGCCGTTCTGGCCCGGACTGATCACGTTCAGCACGCCCAGTTCGGAGAGCGAGCCGTGCACCGGGATCTGCTCGCCGTTGCGAGTGACCTTCTGGATGTCCGACAGCGGGGCGCCGAGCGGGATGCCGGCGTTGCGCAGCGCGAGGACCGCGCGGCCGAACGCGTCGTGCACCGCGGAGTTGCCGGTGTCGAGCGAATTGGGGGTGTGCACCGGATCCTGGGGATCGAAGGGGACCCGCCACGGAACGCTTGCGAACAGGTTGCCCCCGGACAGGGAGAACCAGAAGTTCTCGAACAGCCACGATCCCCGGCTGTCGACGGTGTAGCTGTGGTCCTTCCAGCCGGCGAGGATCGGGCACGCCTCGCTCACGTTCACCAGGACGCCGTCGACCAGGATGAGCCCGAAGGGAAGGTCGCGGCACATCGACACCACGGAATCGAGAGCCAGATCGGCGGCCCGGCTGTGGTCGGCGAACAGCAGCTGCCGCATGGTCTCCGGGGTGAATCCCCGGCCGGGCAAGCCGTCGGCGCCGTTGATCCGGTTCTGCGCGGTCAAGATCAGCTGCTGGGTGCGCAGCGATCGCGGCGTCGTCGAATCGCCCATGACCCGGGGATAGGCCAAGGGCTGGGCCGGATTGGCCAGCCACGGGCTGTCGTTGGCGTTGCCGACGAAGTCGGGCCGGATCAGCCGCGGCTGCCGGTGCGGGTCCAGCACGCCGGGGGCGGCCGCGTTCGGGTCGTTGGGCCAGTCGCATTCGCCGCGCTTGCCGTCGAAGATGGAGATCGGCGGCACGTTAGGCAGCTTCACCTGGTTGAACAGCAACTGGCCGGTCAGGGTGAGACACGACTGCGCGTGCTCGTCGGTGATGTTCGGCGCGGCCTGGATGTCCGCGTACAGCGCGTTGCCTCCGCGATCGGCGGCGACGGTGTTGAAGAACGGAACTCCCTGTGTCCGCTCCAGGGTGTCGACCACGTCGTGCACGTCCTTGGCCTGATCGAGGTGGAACCAGGTGTTCAACGCCCGGAGGTTGTCCATGTTCACGTCGCGGACCGCGTGCGCGCTGACCGTCCAGGGCAGCGGAACGCCCTGGAGCGAAGTGGTGATCGGGCCGTACCGGGTCGACCACAGCGTCCTGGCGACCGTGCCGACGGAACCGTCCTTGTTCAGCACCTCGACGCTGACCTGCTGCGAGGTCATGTTCTCCCATTTGCCGTCGACCAGGTAAACGGTCGGGTGCAGCGGATCCACCTGCACGTCGAAAAGCCCGAACGGGGCGACTGTCGCGACCGTGTGGCTCCACGCGACGTCGTTGTTGTGCCCGATGTTCACCGCGGGGAACCCGAGCAGGCTGGCACCGGAGACGTCGACCTGACCGGGGATCGTCAGCTGGCTTTGCCACATGCGGTTCTTGCCCTGCCACGGGAAATGCGGGTTGGCCAGCAGCATGCCGGTGCCCCCGGCCACGCCTTGCGAACCGACTGCCAGCGCGTTGCTGCCTATCCCCTGCCGACGGTTGGCGGCCATCGCGTCGGCGATCCGCCGGGCGGTTTCCTCCGCGGGGAGTGCTCGCGGCGACGCCGCGACCCCCAGGGGCGCGGCGTTCACCTCGCCGTCCAGCAGCGGCTCGGCGCTGCCCATGATGATCTCGGCGTGCGCATGCCGGTAAACGTCCGATTCCGTGATGGGACGGACCCAGGCCGCACCCCGGCAGGCCGGGTCGGAGATGTTGCTTGCCCCGGTCTCGGCCAGGTACCGGTTGTACCCCTGGACGTAGCCGCGAATGGCTTCCTTCACGCTCGGCTCCGGCCCGTCCGGGGCCGGCTTGGCGACCAAGCGCTCGACGACGTGATTGTCGTTGATGCGCTGGAAGTACAGATCGCTGTTGAGATTGGTGGTGGTGTCCTGGTGCTCCCCCGGACTCGCTTTGCCGTCGGGACCCAGGAACCGGGATCTCCGGCCGTTGACCGTCAGGTAGGTGTCGGCCAAAGTGCAGATGTTGTCCTTCGCCGCGGCGTATCCGTATCCTTCGCCGATTCCTTCCCAGTTCGACGCGATGATGTGCGGGATGCCGTACTCGGTGTACCGGATCGTCGGCTTGTGGTCCGTCGCCATCGCCGGGAACGCCGCCGTCGTCGCGGCCAGCAATACCGCGGCCGGGAAAACGAACAACCGTCCGGGTCTGGTTCTCCTCCTGCTCGCCATCGAACCGTCCTTCCTCGCGGTTAAGGCGATCTCAGCGGATTGTTTTCGGTGCCAGAGATTTCCGGAAGCTCAAGCGGCGAACGTCTTTTCCAGGCGCGGGAGGTAATCGACGAGGTCCTGTTCCCAGCAGTGGCTGTTGTGGCCGCCGTTGCAGCCAGTGCCCCAATTCGCTCCGTTGCCGTAATCGACGTAGTAGTAGGGCAGACGCAGCGCGTCGAGGTGGTCCTTGACGTGCTTCGCCGCTCCCTCCAGCCAGAATTCCAGCGCGTCGTTGTTGCCGACGTAGATCGAGACTCCGACGCCGGCCAGTCTGTCCACGTGAGTCGACGGGTCGACGGCGTTCCACAGCCGATCGGCGTCGAATACCGGGTAGGGCGAGCCGAACAGAGCGTCGCTGTCCACGCCAGGCGCGTAGGAATCCTGGGTACAATTGTCGGTACCGGACGCGGAAGCGCAGATCGCGCCGACAGCGTTGGTCACCGTGGCGACAGCGACCATTCGCAGGTCCATCGAGTCCACTGACATGTCGATGTCCCCGGAGAGCGAAGCGACCTGGCCGAACAGGTCCGGGCGGTCCTCGGCGTAGTGCAAGGCGCCGAATCCGCCCATCGACACCCCCGCGACCGCGCGGCCGTTTTTGGCGGCGATGGTGCGCAGGTTGGCGTCGACGAACGGAATCACCTGGTCGAGGTGGAAGTTCTCCCAGTTCTGCGCGCCGAGGACGGTGTTCTGGTCGCGCCAGTTGGCGTACCAGCCGCGGTGGCCGCCGTCCGGGACGACGATGATCATCGAGGCGGACGAGGCCAGCGCCGGATAGTTCTGGGCGGCCGGGTCGTCCGGGGATCCGTGCAGGAAGTACAGCACCGGATAACGCTGGGCCGGGTGGGAGCCGTAGCCGGCCGGGAGAATGATCTTGAGGTGGTGCTGGCCCGCGACCTGTCCGGTGGTCACGGTGAGGACGAAAGCAGTGCCGGTTCCGGTCGCCGAGCCGACCTGGGTCAGGCCGAATCCGTCGGAAAAGACAGGCGGGACCGACTCGTCGGCGTGCGCGGCGGGAGGGGCCAGCACGGCGAGAGCTGCCACGACGGCGGCGGCCAGCCGGGCAAGGACGCGCGGCAGGGATCTCACCGGAGGGGTCCATGTTCAACGCGGAGCGCCAGTATGGGCATGCGGCCAAGGATCGCCGTCCGGTGCCCGGCCATGCCAGGCCACGAACCGGCCACTTTCGGCCGATCACGAGCCAGGCGCTCAGTTCCTATGGCCTCCTATGGCCGATGCGTGCCCGTCGAGGTCAGCGGCTCGCTCTTCCGGCCCGTCGCACTCAACTGCCGTGCGCGGCGGGTTCCAGCGCGGACAGCACCGACTGGTGCGTGATCCACCCGGTCAGCTCATCGGTTCCGGTCAGCACCGGAAGACCGGTGCCCGGGGCCTGAGCCAGCGCGTCGAGCGCGTCGGCGAGCGTGGAGTCGCTCGTCACGAGCGGGGGCAGCTCCGCGAGGTCCCCGACCCGGCCCTCATGGTCCTCGGCCACCGCCTCGGCGACCGCGCGGGCGGTGGCGCAGCCCTGGTACCGGCCGTCCTCGTCGATCACCGGCAGGATTCCGTGGCCCGACAGCGCCAGCGCGTGTGCGGCCAGCTCCAGCGGCAGGTTCTCGCGCAACGGCTCCGGCAGAGGTTCGGTGACCGCGGAAACCTTGGTGTCGGCCAGCCGCCGCGCGGAGGGATGTTTGTCCAGATCGATGCCTCGGCGGCGGAGCTTGAGCGTGTAGATCGTGTCCCGGCTCAGCGTCCGGCTCACGGCGGTGGCGATCACGATCGCGGTCAGCATCGGGAGGATCACCGTGTACTGCCCGGTCAGCTCGAACAGCACGATCACCGCCGTGATCGGGGCCCGCGCCGCGCCCGCGAACGCCGCGCCCATCCCGATCAGCCCGTACACCCCCGGCGACGCGGTGACCGACGGCAGCCACGCGTGCACCCCGATCCCGAACGCCGTGCCCGCCATCGCGCCGATGAACAGCGACGGCGCGAACACCCCGCCCGACCCGCCGATCCCGATCGTCAGGCTGGTCGCGACGATCTTCCCCAGCATGAGCACCACCAGGAACCCGAAGACGTACTTGCCCTCGACCGCGTTCCGCAGCACCGGGTAGCCCACCCCGTACATCTGCGGCAGCGCCAGCAGCAGCCCGCCGAGGAAGATCCCGCCGACGGCCGGGCGCAGCCACTCCGGGCCCCGCCACAGCCGGTCGCACAGGTCCTCGATCCAGTACAGCACCCGGGTGAACAGCACCCCGCACGCGCCGACGACCAGCCCCAGCGCCACGAACAGCAGATACTCCACCGGATTCCGCGACGTGAACGGCGGCAGATCCAGGAACGGCGCGTTCCCCAGCACCGCCCGCCCGACGACGCTCGCCGTCACGCTCGCGAGCACCACCGCCCCGAACGACTCGGCGGCGAAATCGCGCAGGATCAGCTCCATCGCGAAGAACGGACCGGCCAGCGGCGCGTTGAAGGTCGCCGCGATCCCGCCCGCCGCACCGCACGCCACCAGCACCCGCAGCCGCGACTCCGGCAACCGCGCCGCCCGGCCCAGCGCCGATCCCAGCGCGGACCCGATCTGCACGATCGGCCCCTCCCGGCCGACCGAACCGCCGGAGCCGATCGTCAACGCCGACGCCAGCGCCTTCACCACGCTCACCCGCACCGGAATCCGCCCGCCCCGCTCGGCGACGGCGTACATCACCTCCGGCACCCCGTGCCCGCGCGCCTCCGGCGCGAACCGGTACACCAGCGGCCCGTACACCAAACCCGCCAGCACCGGGGCCAGCAACAGGAACCACGGCCCCAGCTCCGGAAACCACGAATGCGCCGCCCGCCCGGCCGCCGAATAGTCCTCGTGCCCGGAAAACACGTGCGTGAACGTGGTGATCAGCCACCGGAACACCACCGCGCCCAGCCCCGCGCCCGCGCCGATCAGCACCGCCAGCCCCACCAGCCCGGTCCGGCTCTCCCGCACCCACTGGCCCACCGGCGGCCGCGCCGACACGACCAGCCCGCGTTGCCCCGCACTCTCACCCGACAACATCAGTGCAGTATGCAACAATTGCGCACGGACATGGTTGCGGGATCGCTCACACCCGGCGATCTCCTCGGCGCAGCAAGGATTTCCGTCCGTTTTGCCCGGAAACCGCGTTACGTCAGAACACGAAGTAGCGCAGCCACAGGTACGGCGCGGCGACCAGCACGGTGATCAGCGTGACGACCGCGCCCTTCTTGGTGAATTCCCAGAACGAAATCGGCGCGCCCGCGCGGGCGGCGAGGCCCAGCACCACGACGTTCGCGCTGGCCCCGACCGCAGTCATGTTGCCGCCGAAGTCCGCGCCGAGCGCCAGCGACCACCACAGGGCGTCGGAATGCGCGGGGTCGGGGATGTCGTGGGTGAGCGCGAGCACGAGCGGGCTCATCGTTGCCACGTAAGGGATATTGTCGATCACGCCGGACAGCAGCGCGGACACCCCGAGGATCAGGAAGACCGCCAGCAGCGCGTTCCCGCCGGTGGCGCCGGCGGCGAGCTTCGCGAGCCAGTCGATCACGCCGGTCTTGACCAGCGCCCCGATCATGATGAACAGCCCCGCGAAGAACAGCAGGGTTTCCCATTCGACCCCGTCCAGATACTGCTTGGGCGGCGTGCCCGAGAGCAGCACGAGCAGGCCCGCGCCCAGCAAGGCGACGACCGACGGGTCCAGGTGCACCACCGAATGCAGCACGAACCCGGCGAACACCAGCAGCAGCACGGCACCGGATTTGATCAGCAGCTTCGGCTGCCGGATCGCCTCGCGTTCGTTGAGCGCCATGACGTCGGCGACCCGCTGCGGGTCGACCGTGAACGAGCGGTCAGCGAGGCGTCAGCGCGTGCTCCAGCAGCCGCGACGCGGAAATCACGCCGAGCAACGTCCGGTCCCGCATGACCGCCACCAGCGGGCAGCGCAGCCGGGCCATCATCGCGGCGACCTCCAGGATCGTGTCGTCCCCGTCCGCCCTCGGCAGCTCGCGCGGTTCGTCGGGCAGCAGCTGGCGCACCGTCCGCCCGCCCAGCTTGTCCGCTACCCGGTCCGCCATCGACTCGCTGAGCACCCCGGCCAGCGACGGATCGTCGCGCACGTACGGCGGAACCAGGAACTGCACGACGTCGGAGGCGGGCAGCACCGTATGCGGGCACCCGGACGCCTCCGTCACCACCAGCCCCGGCAGCCGGTGCTCGGCCAGCAGGCGCGCGGCCGCCAGCGCGTCCGAGTCGAGGTCGACGACCGGGAACTCCTCGGCCAGGTCCGCTGCGCGCATGCCCCCAGGCTACGGCGGGGCGGACGGTGCCGCCGGGACTCAGGAATTCTTTCCGCGCGCCTGACGCCATGGGGCTCCTCGGGGTCGACCGGACCGCCCGTCGCCCGGCTGGACACGGGCAGGCCGACCAGACTTCCCGGCACACCACGCGTAAAGATGCCGCAAAGACCGGCCCGGGGCAAACCGGGCGGGTACGCGGGAACCAGGACGGAACCCGTCGTCTTGCTTGGACGGTCTGCCAGCGCTTGATTCTCGGACTCGGTGGTCAGCGGGGAGCTGTAGTGACCGCCCGCGAAAGATCCACGTACGGTTCTCGTCGCCGTTGCCCCATTCCCCAGGCACACTGGCTCACGATGTCTTTCTCCGCGATCGCCCCGAAACAGCCGGAAGCCACCGCTGCCGGGCACCGAGCCCTCGCCGTCGGCGCCGCCGTCTCGCTGCTCGCGACGGCCACCGTGCTGGCCAATCGAGTACTGCCCGGCTGGGCCTATCCGGTCTGCGGCACGGTCACCGCGGCCGTGCTCCTTCTTCTCGCGCGCGTCACCGGGGTCCGCTGGGCGGAGATCGGGCTCAGCCGTCAGCAGGTGCGGCGGGCGCTGCGGTTCGGGCTGGGCGGCTTCGCCGGCGTGGCGCTGGGGTTCGGTCTCGCCGTCGCGATCCCGCCGCTGCGGGTGCTGTTCCACGACGGGCGGGTGGGCTCGCACGGATTCGGCCAGCTTGTGTGGCTGGCTCTGGTGCGGATCCCGTTCGGCACCGTGCTCGTCGAAGAAGTCGCCTTCCGCGGCGTGCTCCCGGCCTTGCTCGGCGCGGGCGAACGCTGGCGCTGGCGGCCCGTGCTCGGCGCGTCCGCGCTGTTCGGGCTGTGGCATCTGCTCCCGTCGCTCGCCCTCACCCAGAACGAAGCGGTGCGCCAGACCGTCGGCGGCCTGCCGCTCGCGGTCGTCTCGCTGCTGGCGATGCTCGCTGCGGCCGGAGTGGGCGTGTTTCTCTGCTGGTGGCGCTACCTCGGCCGCGGTCTGCTCGCCCCGGCGCTCGTGCACGTGGCCACGAACTCGGGCGGACTGGTGCTCGCTTGGGCGGTCGCCCGCTAAAACGCCACGCTCAGGGATGGGGGGTGTTTCTCCAGTTCTGCGGTCAATGCCAAGCCAGCGAAGACCCAGCGGCGGCCGCGCACGGGACCGCGGCCAGCAACCGCCGCGGCGAGAAAACCTGCTTGGAATCGATCCGAAGCCCGCGCCACTGAACCGGGTCCCGGAACGAGCAAGTGCCACCACCGCCTGACGTGGTCAGCCGACGATTCCATCTCTCGTGCCTTTCCTGCGGCCCCTCCCCCGGATCGCCCCGCGAGCGCGCCGTCCAAAGAAGAATCCCGCGCGCTGGAAGGATCACAACGCCGGGACCTCCGGCGAGCTGCGCACGGTCGTCACCTCGGCGACGGGCCGCCGCGCGGTCGTCCGGGTCGGCAGCCCGTACCCGATGCGCAGCAGCGTGTGCACGTGCCCAATGCCGCGGAAGACCGCGAGCAGCTGCGCCCGCGTGGACCGGGCCTCGAAGGGCTGCGACAGGAACGACGTCGCCAGGCCATCCGCGGTCGCGGTCAGCAGGACGCGTTCCATGATCATCCCGGCGCGGACGTCGGCCGCCGCGCCCTGGTCTCGGGTCAGCACCGCGGCCAGCACCGGATCCTGCTCGAACGGCCGCGGCGGGATAGAGCGGTTCTCGTGCGACGCGCGGAGCGACACCACGCCGGGGACGTCCGCGGGCGGACCGAACGCGGCAGTGGGGACGCCGTCCGGACATTCCGCCGCGCGACCTGTCCACTTCGCTGTCTCCGTTTGGAAGTTCGCGTCGGTGGCCTGCTCGGTTTCCGCCCGCCGGACGAGCGCGGACACCTGGGAGTAGCGGCCCGAACCGTCCAGGAACTCCAGCTGGCCGCCCTCGCCCAGCGCGGCCGAACGCAGCATCGCCCGCGCGGACGCCGGCACCGCCCGGTCGGACATCGGACGCCGGTTCGTGTGCCGCCGGAAGACCGCCTCGGCGAGCCGGCGGTCCAGAGTGGACGGACGGGTGTTCCCCTCGATCGAGACCACCGCCAGCAGATCGCGGTCAGCCGCGTCCGGAACGATCCGCACCCGGCTGCGCACGCCGTTGACCCGCAAGGCGAGCACCAGATTGCACACCGCCGCACCGCAGGACAGCCGAGCCTCTTGCCCGGCCGGGTCGGCGACCGGCAGGACGCGGTCCCGGTCCAGCCACACCTCGATCCGGGCGCCGTCGACGACGAACCGCCACGGCTGGGTGTTCTGCGGGGACGGAGCGCGCACGGCGGCCGCGAGCGCTTGGTCGACTACGAGCGGCAGGAAAACGTTCATCGCGGTCTCCGGGTGAAGGTGGGCACTGAACCGAGCGTCTCTCCCCGCGGGCTCGCGGAGTAGCGGAACCAGTCCCGAATTCGAGGGACCAACGGCCTCAGGGAACCCGGCGGTATCAGCCGCGCCGGAGCCGAGATGCCGCGGAAGCGGCGGTCACCGGCCCCACCATCGCCATTCCCGCACCTCCGGCAGATCCTCGCCGTGCTCGGTGATCCAGTGCCGGTGCCGTTCCTGCGTGCGCGTCATCCGCTGCCGCAGCGGGGCGGTCGTCGCGAGCAGTCCCGGTACCCGGTCCAGCACGTCGATCACCAGCTGGAACCGGTCCATCCGGTTGCGCACCAGCATGTCGAACGGCGTCGTCGTGGTGCCGTGTTCGGTGTAGCCGCGCACATGGAGCCCGGCGTGGTTCGTCCGGCGGTAGGCCAGCCGGTGGATCAGCCACGGGTATCCGTGGTAGGCGAAGATCACCGGACGGTCCGGGGTGAACAGCGCGTCGAACTCCCGGTCGCCCAGTCCGTGCGGGTGTTCGGCTTCCGGTTGCAGCCGCATCAGGTCGACCACGTTCACCACCCGGACCGCCAGTTCCGGCAGTTCCTCGCGCAGGATCGCCGCCGCGGCGAGGATTTCCAGCGTCGGGGCGTCGCCCGCGCACGCCAGTACGACGTCCGGTTCCCGGTCCACGTGCGTGCTCGCCCATTCCCAGATGCCCAGGCCGCGCGCGCAGTGCAGCCCGGCTTCCTCCGGGTCGAGCCAGTCCGGAGTCTCGTTCTTGCCCGCGACCACCACGTTCACGTAGTCCCGGCTGCGCAGGCAGTGCGCGGCCACTTCCAGGAGCGTGTTGGTGTCCGGCGGGAAGTACACCCGCACGACCTCCGGGGCCTTGTTCGCCACGTGGTCCACGAAACCCGGGTCCTGGTGGGAGAAACCGTTGTGGTCCTGTCGCCAGACGTGCGAGGTCAGCAGGTAGTTCAGCGACGCCACCGGCCGCCGCCACGGGATTTCGCGGTGCACCCGCAGCCATTTGACGTGCTGGTTCACCATCGAATCCACGATGTGCGCGAACGCCTCATAGCAGGAGAACAGCCCGTGCCTGCCGCTCAGCAGGTAGCCCTCCAGCCAGCCCTGGCACAGGTGTTCCGAGAGCACCTCCATCACGCGTCCGTCCGGCGCGAGGCGGTTGTCCAGCGGGCCGGCGGGCAGCTCCCACGTCTTCGCGGTCACGTCGTACACCGCGTCGAGCCGGTTCGACGCGGTTTCGTCCGGCCCGAACAGCCGGAAGTTCGCGCGTTCGGCGTTGCCGCGGAACACCTCCCGGAGGAAACGGCCCAGCACCCGGGTCGGTTCCGAGAGGCTCTCCCCTGCCGAAGCGACCTCCACCGCGTGCTCGGCGACCGGAGGCAGCGAGAGCGGGCGCAGCAGCACTCCGCCGTTCGCGTGCGGGTTCGCGCCCATTCTTCGCGAGCCGCACGGGATCAGCGCGGTGACCGCCGCGGCCGGGCGGCCCGCGGCGTCGAACAGCTCTTCCGGCCGGTAGGACCGCAGCCAGCTTTCCAGCTGCCGCAGGTGCGCCGGGTTCTCCCGGACCCGGGTCAGCGGGACCTGGTGCGCCCGCCAGGTCCCTTCGACCTGCTGACCGTCCACTGTGGCCGGTCCGGTCCAGCCTTTCGGCGACCGGAGCACGATCATCGGCCACGGTCCCGCGCCGTCGCGGCGGAGCAGGGCCAGATCGGCGACCACCGCGTCCAGCGCGGCGGCCATCGTCTGGTGCATCGCCGCCGGCTCGTCGCCCTCGACGTACACCGGGGCCCAGCCCGCGCCGCGCAGCAGCGAGTCCAATTCGGACGGCGGGATCCGGGACAGCACGGTCGGATTCGCGATCTTGTAGCCGTTCAGGTGCAGGATCGGCAGCACCGCGCCGTCGCGGCTCGGGTCGAGGAACCGGGTCGCCTGCCAGCTCGCCGCCAGCGGACCGGTCTCCGCCTCGCCGTCGCCGACGACGCACGCGACGAGCAGGCCCGGATTGTCGAACGCGGCGCCGAACGCGTGCGCGAGCGAGTAGCCCAGTTCGCCGCCCTCGTGGATCGAGCCGGGCACGTGCGGGGACACGTGGCTCGGCACCCCGCCCGGGAACGAGAACTGCCGGAACAGCCGGTCCATCCCCTCCTCGTCGCGCGAAACCTCCGGCCACAGTTCCGAATAGCTGCCCTCCAGCCAGGTGCTCGCGAGCAGCGCTGGGCCGCCGTGCCCCGGTCCGGTCACGAACATCGCGTCGAGGTCGTGGACCAGGATCGCGCGGTTGAGGTGGGCGTAGACGAAGTTCAGGCCGGGTGAGGTGCCCCAGTGCCCGAGCAGCCGGGGTTTGACCTGCCCGGCGGTCAGCGGTTCCCGCAGCAGCGGATTGCCCATCAGGTAGATCTGGCCCGCGGCGAGGTAGTTCGCGGCGCGCCACTGGGCGTCGACGCGCGCCAATTCCTCGTCGGTGAGCGTCGCGACGGTAACCTCGGTGGCCGTCACCGCTTCGGCTCCCGCACGACGAGCACCGGGCACGACGAGTGGTGCACCAGCGCCTGGCTGGTCGACCCCAGCAGCATCCCGGCGAACCCGCCGCGCCCGCGGCTGCCGACGACCAGCAGCCGCGCCCGGTCGGACTCGTCGAGCAGCACGTGCCGCGGCCGGTCCCGGACCAGCTTCCGCCGCACTTCGACGTCGGGGTATTTCTCCTGCCAGCCGGCGAGCCGCTGTGCCAGCAGCCGTTCCTCGGTCGGCTGCAGGGTTTCCCACTGCGGCATGAGCCGTGCCGAGCTCTCGGTCGAGTCGTAGACGACGTCGACCCAGGCGTGCACGGCGACCAGCGGGGCCTTCCGGAAGCTGGCCTCCTCGAACGCCGCCGCGATCGCCGCCTCGCTGTTCGGGCTGCCGTCGACACCGACGACCACCGGCCCGTCCTGCGGCACCGCGCCGTCACCGTGTTTCCCGCCGACCACCGCCACCGGACAACCGGCGTGACTCACCACCGCCGAGGTCGTGGCGCCCACGAGCATGCCGGTGAAACCACCGCTCCCGGCGCGGCCGAGCACGACCATCCGGGCTTTCTTGGAGCGGTCGATCAGCAGGGCCGGAGCCGAATCGGTGAACACCTCGCTGCGGACCTCGAGCGCGGGGTCCACGGACAACGCCAGCTCGCGCGCTTCGGCCGCGATGCGTTCGCCGTCCTGCTGGATGCCTTCGAAGAGCACCGTGCCGCCGGCGAGACCGCCGCCGTAGGCAAGCCCGGCCAGCTGCAGGCAATGCACCAGCTCCAGTTCGAGATCGCGCCCCACCGCCAGCCCGGCGGCCCAGCGGACCGCCGCCGCGGCGCCTTCCGACCCGTCGATCCCGACGAGCACCGTGCGAATCCGGTCAGTCATCGCCCCACCTCCTGTTCCGCGGACACGGTGTCCGCTCCGACCACGCCGGGCACCGCCAAGGCCAGCAGCGTCGCGACGTGGCGATCGGTTTCGTCGGCGTAGCGGTCGGCGATCCGCACGATCCCGTCGTGCACCTCGACCTCCCAGCGGCCCGTTCCGCCGTAGATCTCCAGGCGGTGCCGGACGTCCGCGGCGATCGCGTGGTCCTCCCTGGCGAGCACCCGCACGACGTCGCCGCGCGTGACGATGCCGATCACCCGGCTGCCGTCGACGATCGGCATCGCCCGGATCTGCGCGTCCACCAGTGCCTGGCACAGATCGGCGACGTCGGTGCCGGACGACATCGCGGTCGCCGGAGAGGTCATCACCGCACCGACGGTCGTTTCGGCCGTGCCGGGGTGGTGCGGACGGCGGTACTCCGACCGCGCGTCCGCCGGAATCCGGCCGCGGATCAGGTCGGCCTCGGTGACGATGCCGATCAACCGGTCGTCGTCGTCCACCACCGGCAGCGCCGTGAAACCGTGCTCGGAGAGAATTTCGGCCGCTTCCTTCGCGGGCGTCCACGAGTGGACTGTCCGCACCGGTGCGGACATCAGATCGCGTGCGCGCATCAGGTCCGTCCTTTCCTTGTGCTGCCTCGAAAATAGGCAACGGGACCGGTCCGGCACGCCGGTCCGGAGTCACCGGTGCGAAGGACCAACGTCCTCAGCGCCGCAGCGGAGCCAGCTGCCGGTATGCCTCGCGCCATGCGGCGGGAAGCGCCTCGGCGCACTGCTGGGCGCAGCGGATCTCGGCTTCCAGCACCAGGGTGTGGGCCCGCGTCCCCTCGCCGGCCTCGATGAGCGCGCGCAGCCTGCCCTGCGCGACCACGGCGTCCTGGTACTCGCCGAGCAGTTCTCGCAATCCCCGCAAGGTCTTCAGCACCTGGGACCGATCGACGGGCAAAGCCGTGCCCGCCGCCTCGACCGCGTACCGGAGTCGCTTCACGCTCGTGCGCACCGCGTGCACGGTTCCCTCGCCGACCTGGGAATCGGTTTCCTCGACCACCGTCCAGACCAGTCCCGGAAGCACCTTCTCCGCCGCTCGACGCGCGCGTTTTCCTTGTGCGCCAGCGCTTTGCTCGCGCAGCACGACCAGGAACACGTCGAGCGCGTTCAGCAGTCGCAGGTACCGCGGCGAGTCGAGGACGACCGCGCACTCGGCGGCCGCTTCGTCCGCCTGCGCGGCGAAAACCTGTTCGGCACCGGTGCGCACCTCGTCCGAAACCGAACCGGGCGGCAGCTGGTCCAGCACGGCGACGAACCGGGCACGTCGCAGCTCGGGGTCTCTAGCCGGTCCGACACTCGCGCCGAGCCAGCGCAACGCCAACCGGAATCTCCCGGCGAGCCGCCCGCCGAGCACCGGCGCGAAAGTCTCCAGCGTGGCCCGGATCCGCCGGGCGGCCACCCGAAGATCGTGCACGCTTTCGGGTTCCTCCAGCCGCACCGCGAGATCGGCGCGCGCGAGCGCTTCGACTTGGCGCTCCAGATAAGCGAGCACCACCTGCCGGGCCGTGCGGGGCTCCTCGCCAGCGCCCCGTTCGTCGCCGGGCTGCGTTGGCATCGGCACCAAATCCAGGTCCCTGCTGTACGCGCGGACCAGCTTCGACAGCTCGTGCGGCACCTGTTCCACGCCTGGAGCCTCGACGCGGCATCCCCGGCCGTCGCCGAAATCGAGCTGCCACGCGCTGCCCGCGCGGCTGATCGCCATTCCGTTCCGCCGCAGCCGCAGGCCGGTCGTGTCGTAATACGTCACCGGCCGCGCCGCGCGCGTCATGACGGCACCGCCCGCTGCGCGAACCTGCACAGCAGGACCAGCAGCACGGCCAGGGTGAGCGTCACCCACTGCACCGGCTCGCCGAAGCCCAGCACGACGAACTGGATCGCGAGCCAGCCGGCGAGCACGACGCTCGCGGCGTATCCGAACCAGTGCGCCCCCGGGTCGCCGCGCCACGCCGCCAGCGCGGCCCAGCTCAGCGTGCCGCCGATCGCGATCACAAGAGCCAGCCCGGGCAGCTCCCAGCTGGACAGCCCAAGCGGCACGAGGGCGGCGATCGGCAGCCGGAACCCGGGCGCGCCGACCATCAGGCAGATGCCGCCGGCCAGTGCCCCCGCCGCGAAAACCGTCTCGTAGGTCGCGAGCACCCGTTGGGCGGCCCGGCCGCGCGCCGTGGTCACGGCAGGCTCCTCGGCCGGACGACCGCCACCGGGCAGGTCGAGTGTGCGAGCAGGGCCTGGCTGGTGGAGCCGAGAAGCATCCCGGTGAACCCGCCGCGGCCCCGGCTGCCGACCACGACCAGCTGCGCGTCCTCGCCGTGCTCCAGCAGGGTGCGCACCGGCCGTCCGCGCACGATCTCCACGTCGATCAGCAGGTCCGGATATTTCTCCCGCCACAGCGCGAGCTGCCCCTCGATCCGGCAGCGTTCGCCCGCCGCGATCTCGTCCGGCACGATCTCCATGCTCCGCGGGGAACCGTCCAGGCCCAGTTCGTTCCAGGTGTGCACGACCGCGAGCGACGTTTTCCGCGCGGTCGCTTCGGCACAGGCGAACCCGAGCGCTTCGTCGCTGTCGGCCGCACCGTCCAGCCCGACCACGACGGGTCCGGCCGAGAGCGGGACGTCGTCCGGCATCCGCCCGCGCACGACCACGACCGGGCACAGCGCGTGCGCCGCCAGCGCCACCGCCGTGGATCCGACGAGCAGCCCGGTGAACCCGCCGAGCCCGCGCGAACCCAGCACCACCAGTTCGGCGCCGCGGCTTTCCCGCAGCAGCACGGCGACGGGGCTCCCTTCGGCGACGACTCGCTCGATCCGCAATGCGGGCCGCTGCTGCCGCACTGCGGCTTCGGCCTCGTCAAGCCAGCTCTTCGCTTGGCTCTCCAGCCCGCTGCGCACGTCGGCCACGAACAGATCGGTAAGGCCCGGCGACGGGATCAGGTACGCCTGCACCAGCCGCAGCGGCGAGCTCCGGTTCTGTGCTTCCCGGGCCGCCCACACCGCGGCGTTGCGCGCCGACGCGGAACCGTCGATCCCGGCCAGCACCACTCTTTCGTCAGGTCCGGGCATCACGCGCTCCTCTCCTGGCCCGCCGCAGCACGCGCGACCGGTCGAACCGGTCGCGTTCGCTCCGGTCCTGTTCGGACACCTCGGCCTCGGTGAGCACGATCGCGTCCGATCCGGGGAACACCGTCGTGACGCGGTCGTCGGCGAGCCAGCGCACCGTGAACGGCGGGCTGCCGTCCGGCTTCCCGGTCGCGACGATCCGGCCGCGCTTCTCCGGCAGATCCAGCCGGACGCCCCTCACCACCAGCCAGTCGCCGGGCTGTGCGCGCATTTCTCCTCCTCGGTCCGGATGCCCGCGGAACTCACCGCGCGGCGGAAAGCTCTACTGCCAGCACACCTTCCACGGTCCGGGCGAGAGCGGAGACGAGCCGGCGTTCGGCTTCGTCGGCGAACGCGCCGCGGACGTTCACCATCCCGCCGGTGACGGACACGTCCCACCGGTGCTGATGCCCGCCGTAATCGCTCAGCAGCGCGCGCAGCCGGGACGCGATCGCGTCGTCGCGGCGGACCAGCGGAGCCAGCAGATCGCGGCGGCTGACGATCCCGGCCAGCCCGCCCTCGTCGACCACGGGCACGCTGCGCAACCGGTCGATGAGCATCCGCGCCGCGATGTCGCTCCCGTCGGCGTCGAGGCCGACCGTCTCGACCGATTTGGTCATCACGGCGTCCACTCGCAGATCCGGGGCTACCGGTTCGCCGGTCAGGACGCCGGCCAGCGCGTCCGCCTCGGTGAAGAGGCCGACGACCCGATTGCCCTCGTCGACCACCGGCAGCGCCGCGACACAGTTGTCGGTCAGCAGCGCGATCGCTTCGCGGACCGACGTTCCCGGTCCGACCCGGACCACCGGCCGGGTCATGATGTCCCGTGCTCGCACGGCATTCTCCTCGCTTCTCGTCGGACTGGCGGCTCAGTGCACGACCGCGACCGGGCACTCCGAGTGCGCGAGCAACCGGTTCCCGGTCGACCCGAGCAGCCCTCCCGCGAGCGGGCCGCGGCCGCGACTGCCGATCACGACCAGTCGCGCGTCCTCGACCGCCATCAGCGCCCGCGCGGCCGAACGCTCCCGCACCGCCAGCGTGCGGACCTCGACCGCCGGGTATTTCTCCGCCCATACGGCAATCCGCTCGCGCAGCGCGCGATCCTCCGCCTCGGGACACCCGGGCTCGTCGGGCAGCGCCCCATGCCACGCGCGCACCGCGACCAAGCGCGTCTGCCCGGTCGCCGCCGCGTCGAAGGCGAACTCCAGCACGCGCTCGTCACCGTCCACGCCGACCACGACCGCACCGTCCGCGACCGTGCGCCCGCGCACGACCACCACCGGACAGGACGCGCTCGCCGCGACCCGCGAGGCGACCGAACCGATCGCCGCGCCGCGCAGCCCGCCGAGCCCGTGCGAACCGAGCACGACCAACGACACCGACCGGGAGAGTTCGATGAGCAGATCGGCCGCGAATCCGACGCTCGCGACCAGTTGGGTCCGCACCCCCGGAGCCGTGTCCTCGGCCACCCGCGCGGCCCAGCTCAGCCAGCGGTGCGTGCGTCCGAACAGCTCATGCGCCTTCCGCTCCGAGCCTTCCCCGGAAACGTCGGCTGGCTCGCCGATCCCGGCGCGGAACAGCTCCAGCCGGCAGTCCCGCCGCTTCGCTTCCTCGGCCGCCCAGCGGACCGGAGCCAGCGAGGTCTCCGATTCGTCGATCCCGACCAGCACCACGTCGCCGGGCTTGTTCGCGGTCACCGCTCGCCTCCCGTTCCGCCGCCGGTTCCGGCGGCCCCTTCCACCGTCGCTCGCCGAGGCCGGTGCGGGTCAGAGCCCGAAGTCCCTTCCCCCGGGGACGAAAGCGGGATGTTGTGTCCGCAGGGCCGCCGCGTGGCCGGGCACCGCGCGCAGCAAACGCCGGTCGGTCCGCGCGTAGCCGGAACCGCGGGGGCGGGGCGGCAGCTTCACCGGCGGAGGCGGGACCTCCCGGTACGGCACACTGGACAGCAGGTGCGCGATCATGTTGAGCCTGCCGCGCCGTTGCTCGTCGCCGTCCACCACGTACCACGGGGAATCCGGGGTGTCCGTGTGCACAAACATGTCGTCCTTGGCGCGCGAGTAGCCGTCCCATCTCGACACCGATTCGGGATCCACTGTGGACAGTTTCCAGCGGCGGAGCGGATCCTCGATCCGTGTGCGGAAGCGGCGTTCCTGTTCGTCCCGGCTCGCGGAGAACCAGTACTTGCACGATCTCCCCCGCCGCGGGCAGCTGCGCGACGTACCGCTGGAAGTATCACTGCGTGGTCTCCCGGTCAGTGGGCCGGGCAGCGCGGCGATCCGCACCACGCGCGGGCCGAGGTGCTCGGTGAAGCGCTTGATCGCGCTCCCCTTGCCCGCCGCATACCTCGAACACCACGACGAGCCGGGCTCCCTCGTGGCGCACCCATTCCCGCAGTTTCACCAGTTCGATCTGGAGGCGGGCCAGCTCCGCCTCGTAGACCGCCCGGGCAGCCGGGCCCTCCCGCGTTTCGCGGCCACTCGCGTCAGGCGACGTCGTCCCAGACGTAGTCGAGGCCGTTGCAGACCGCGACCACGCCCGGGACGGCTTCGATCAGCCGGGTGACCGGAGCGATCTCGCTGCGCCGCTCCACGCGGCCGGCGACGGTGACCACTCCGGCGTGCACCATGGCGCGCGCCCGGTCCGGGCCGAGGTGCAGCGTCTCGTACAGGATGCCGGTCACGACGTCGCGTTCGATCTCGGGGTCCGGACGGGTCAGCGCGCGCAGTACGTCGCGCCGGGCGACGACTCCCGCCGGGCGGCCGTCCCGCACGACGAACAATCGCCGCAGCCCGGTTTTCTCCAGCTTGGCCGCCGCCGCGGACACCGTGTCGTCCGCGGCGATCGTGACGACCGGAGCCGTCATCACCTCGCGCGCGCTCCGCCCCTCGGCTTTCCGGGCTTCCCCGCGGCGCCGCCACCGGAACTGGCCGCCCCGCACCATCGGCAGCAAGTCCTTTTCGGACACCACGCCGACGAGGGACCCGGCGTGGTCGACGACCGCGACCGCGCTGATCCCTTCCCTGGCCAGCATCGCGGCGATTTCTTTCACCGGAGTCTCGGCCCGCACACAGAGCGGGCGGGCCGTCATCACCTCGGAAACCGGTGTCGTGATCGTCTTCATCGTTCCTCCGTGAGGTCCGCGTGTTCCCTGTGCTGCCTCGAAAATAGACAGGGGGACCGCCCCGGCACGCCGGTCCGGAGTCATCGGCGCGAAGGACCAATGTCCTCGGTGACAGAAGCGAGGTCAGGCCCGTACGGAGACCAGTTTCGCGCGAACGTCCTTTACCGACATTCCTCCGGTAAAGCACCAGATGGCGATCACCGGGTCGCAGATCGCGCAGCCCAGCGACGAAGTGTGCGCGAACGGGAGAATCGGCGCGCCCTTGAGGTGGTGCAGCACATCAAGGGCCGTGTGCAGGAGCCAGGCGAGCCCGACGAACGCCCAGGATTTCAGGCCGCGATAGGCGCAGTACGTCACCGCGGCCGTGAAGATCAGTTCCACGGGGCCGAAAGCGCCGCTGCTCAGGTATGCGGCTCCGGCGCCCGCGACCATGATCGCGTTGAAACTGCGGCGGTGCGGCTCGGCGAGGAAGGAGTTGAGCAGCGTGTAGGCAATGCCGATGAGAACGGCGGAAACGATGAGCACAGTCCGACGCTAGAGCGGCGGGCCCGCGTGGGTAACCGGCCGGAGAGCCAATTTCCGCCGGGTTCTCGCCAACGGCGCTCCGTCTCGGGGACCGCGTTCACCAGTCGTCCGCGGCGTGGGCACCCGTCCGGACGACCAGCACCGGACATCCGGCGTGGTGCAGCAGTGCGTGGCTCGTCGAGCCGAGCACCATGCCGGTGAACCCGCCCCGGCCGCGGCTGCCCAGCACCACCAGCGAGGCCCGCGCGCTCCACTCGAGCAACCGGTCGCGCGGCCGGTCCTGTTCGACGACCTGCTCGACGCGCACGTCCGGGTACAGCGAGCCGTAGCCGGACAGTCGTTGCGCCAGCAGCCGGTGCTCGGCTTCCCTCGCCTCGAACGGGAAATCGCGGTCGCCGAACAGCCGGGTGCGGTCGGCGTCGAGCCAGGCGTGCAGAGCGACCAGCGGCACTCCGTGGACCGCGGCTTCCTCGAAAGCGCAGGCGATCGCCGCGTCGCTGAGCGGGCTTCCGTCGACGCCGACGACAACCGGGCCTTCGGTGTGGACCGTGCCCCGGACCACCACCACCGGACAGTGCGCGTGCGCGGCGAGGTCGATGTCCGGGGATCCCGCGAGAAGCCCGGACAGCGTGCCGGTCGGTGCGCCCAGCACCAGCAGCCGCGCTTTCGCCGAGGATTCCCGCAGCGCGACCTCGGGGCCCGCCGGGCTCGTCTCGACGGCGATCCGGACGCGCGGCTCGGCCTGCTCGAGATCCTCCCGGACGGCTTGCAGCACCTCCTCCGCTGCGATCTCTTTCGCCTCCAGCCACTCCGCGGGCGGATACCGTCCGCCCGCGAAGCCGCTGTCCGCGAGGCCGAACGCCACCAGCACGGTCAGCGGAACGTGGCGCAAGACCGCCTCGCGCGCCGCCCATCGTGCGGCTGCCGCGGCGTGTTCGCTTCCATCGACGCCGACCAGGATCGGGCTGGTGTCCATCACCGCTCCCGCCACCTCTCGCCGAGCACCTCGGCGACACCGCGACGCAGGCTCGACGGCGTCACCCTGGTCGAACGCCCCAGCCGCAGCAGCGCTTGCGGGAACCCGGCGAGCTGACAGTCCTCGCACAGCGCCGAGCGCACCTCGGGCACTCGCAGCGGCTGTGTCAGCACCGCACCGGCCAATCCGAGGGTGACTCCTTCGAGCCAGCTGCGCTCCAACGCGTAGCCGGCGCGGATGTGGTCGATGCGCGCGTCGCCGGCCGTCGTGAACAGCAGCACCGTTTCGGCCTCCAGCCGTTCCCGCAGCACGACCGGGTCGGGCACGACTGTCGTCCGGCGCACCAGTCCCGCCCACGGCACTTCACCGGGCGGCAGGGCGGAGAACCGGATTCCCGCTCCGTGCCGGTGCGCGGCCTCGTCCCGCATCGTCCAGAGCTCAAGTTCGCGTTGGTAGGGTCCGTCGTCCTGGAGGGCCCGGGCGGCGTGCTCGAAGAGCTTCGCCAGCCGATCCATTTCGCCCATCCGGGTCGCCTCGACCCCGGTCGTCACCGCGGCCCGGAGAACCCGCGCGGTCTGCGCGGTGCCGACCGGCAGGCCGGTGAACGCGCCGCGGTGGCTGCGCCGCACCATGATCGCCCCGTAGCGCTGCAGGTCCTGGTCGGTCGGCGGCAACGGCTCCGCCGCGTCGACCCGGGCGACGACGTCCGGCTGCTCCGGGCACGGCAGCACGGTCACCTCGGCCCGGCGGCCGAGGACCCGCACCGCCAGCTCCAGATTCGCCAGCGCCGTCCCGCAGGAGATCGCCAGATCACGGCGGCGGGGATCGTGGTGCGGCAACGTGACATCGGTGCGCTCGCGCAGCAGGATCGCGCCGTCGGTCAGCTCGACCCGCCAAGGCTGCGTGTTGTGCACCGAGGGCGCGCGCAGGACTGAACGGCCCAGCACCTCCGCTTCGGCGAGCGTCCACTCGCCGGACCGGCGGACGGACGCAGTGGCTGTCTTCTCCATCGCGGTCACTCCTGTCGTTCCGGACAAGAAGAGCCAACCCCCAGCGGCCCACTCCGCGCGCCGGTCGCAAGCCACCGGATGCAGGGACCAACGTCACCGATGCTCCCGACCGTCTCCGCCGCGACCGTCCAAAGTGCTGCCCCGCCGCAGCGGGCCGGCGGGATCTCGCGCAACGGCTCGGAATCCGCCTCGCCAGTGGACCCGGGCAGCGGTCCGCCGCGCCCGCGGCCTCCCCCGACGAGCGGCTGGCCAGAGCTGGCAGCTGCTCAGCCGGACTGTCCCCGGCCGCACGTCGACGCCGGAGGACTTCTCCGCGCCGGTCCGCGCCCAACGGCCCGTCCGGCGGGGACTTTCGGCTCCAGAGCCGCCGTCGCCCGACGGATCAGACTCGGGCCAGAGACGAATGGAGGTCCCCATGTCCGTCGAATCCCAGCACGGCACACCCCCGGCCAGCCGGATTCCCGCCAGCCACACCGAAACGGTCGCGCAGCAGCCTTGGGCAAGCTACGGGGCCCGGGCGCTCGCAGTCCTGCGGATCGCCGCCGGGGTGCTGTTCCTGTGGCCGTTCGCCGACAAACTGTTCGGCCTGGGCTACTCCACGCCCTCCGCCGGAGCCTGGCTCCACGGCGGCTCGCCCACCAACGGATTCCTGAGCAAGGTCGACGTCGGCCCGTTCGCGCCGATGTTCCACGCGTGGGCCGGAACCTGGTGGGCCGACTGGCTGTTCATGCTGAGCCTGCTCGGCATCGGACTCGCCCTGGTCACCGGAGCCGGACTGCGGATCGCCGCGATCTCCGGCACCGTGCTCCTGGTGCTCATGTGGGCCGCGGAATGGCCGCCCGCCCGCACCACCGGCGCGGGTGCGCCCACGCATTCGACCAACCCGATCCTCGACTACCACCTGGTCTACGCCCTCGTCCTGATCGCGCTCGCCGCGACGTGCGCCGGGGACACCTGGGGCATCGGCCGCCGCTGGTCCGCCTTCGTCGGCGACCGGACTTGGCTGCGCTGAACCGTTTCCGGGCGTCCGCCGTCCTGGCGGACGCCCGCAGTCCGGCGAAGGCACTCGTGTCCGACGGCCCCGGACGCCGGACGTGGACCGACCACCCGGACCCGGAAATCCTCGCACCGACCGACGCGATCGTCCGGACCGACGCCGTCCCCCTCTGCGGCACCGACCTGCTCATCCGGAAAGGCGACGTCCCCGAGATCGAACGCGGCTGGATCCTCGGCCAACTAGTCGACGGCTCGCGCGGGTCCCGTTCGCCGACACCTCCGTTTACCGGCTGCCGCCGTCGGTGAGCGACGAAGCGGCACTGTTGCTGGCCGACCTCATCCCCACGTCCGACGAGGTCGGAGTCCGCAATGGACAGGTCGGCCCCGGCGACGTCGTGGCGATCGTCGGCGCGGACCCGATCGGCCTCGCGGCGATCACCGCGGCCCGGCTCTACAGCCCGTCGTCGATCATCGTGACCGACAAGGAACCCACCCGGCTCGCGGCGGCCAAAGCGGCCTGCGCCGAGGTGACCGTCCAGCCCTCGGATCCGGAACGTCACCATCACCACCGGTCTCGTCGACACGTCCAGCACGCCGATGCTGGCCAGCGGGCACCTCGACGTCGGCCGGATGGTCACGCACCGGTTTGGGTTGCAGGAGATGGATGAGGCGTATGACGTTTTCGCGCATCCGCAGGACAGCGGCGCGTTGAAGGCGGCGTTGTTCCGCGGGTGAGCTGAATTCGTCAAGGCTGGGCGATCCGACGACGCTGGCAGATCTACTCGCGTTGAGCCGCAGCCAGCCGACGTTCCGTGCGTTCGACCGCCACGCGCAGGACAGGCGCCGCGATCAGCCAGGTTTGGTGGACTGGGTCGGAAACGGGATAGCGGGAGAGGATTTCCGAGATCCTCTCGTCGTACGAAACGCGAGCCCCGCCGGGGCCGGTCGTCAGGTCGGCGGCGACCAGCGCGTCCAGGAGCGCGGTGTCTTCGAACGGAAACTCGGCGAGTTGCTCCGACCTGCCCCGCTGCTCCGCCTCGAACCTCGCGCCGGAGTGCTGCGCGACGAGGTTCACCACCGCTTCAGGCCATCCGTTCGCTTTCAGGTACCGGGCACCGTCGAGCGGATGGAAGCGGGTGTGGCCGATTTCGGGCGCGTAACCGATGTCGTGCAGCCAGGCCGCAGCGACGAGCGTCGGCCGCTCCGCCTCGGGGACCGCGCGAGCAAGCTCCTCCGCGCGACTCGCGACAGCTCGCACGTGCTCCCAACGCCGCCCCAGCGGCTTGACGAACCTCTCGCCGACCTCTCGCGCTTCCGCCACGAGTTCCATGCCGTCCGACGTTACCGGCCCGCCAGACCTGCTGCCCCGGTCGCGGGGAACGCCGCACCTCCACGAGGTCGCGGCCCGACGAGCTCCCGGACGACGGATCGGCCGGTCCGGGAACAGCGCTCCCGCCGCGGGCTCCCCGGCTGGATCTTCCGGTCGTCCAGCTTCACTCGCAGCTGCTCCCGCACCTCGACCACCCCTTCGTGCACGCACTTCCTCGCGAATGTCGTTGTCCGGACGCGAACACGCCCGCACGAGGTCCGCCCGGGAGACGATCCCGGCCATCGTGCCGTCCGGTTTCGAGCACCGGCAGCCGGTGCGTCTCCATCAACTGAGCCGCGACCCGCGTGACACCGGTCGTCGTCACCGAGCGAATCCGGCGCACCCTCTCCATTTTCCTCTCCTCACAACAAGGGCCCGGGGTAGTACACGCCCGCGGTTTCCGCTTCCGGCAACGGTTCCCGCTCTTCGGCCGACCGGGCCGGGACGATCACCACCGGGCAGCGCGCGTGGCGCAGGCAGTGCTCGGAGACCGAGCCGACCAGCATGCGCAGCACCCGGCTGTGCCCGTGGCTGCCCAGCACCAGCATCGCCGCCTCCGCTGACGCGCGGACCAGTGCCGGGCCGGGTGCGCCGTCGATCGTGCCGCTGCGCACCCGCACTCCTTCGGCTTCGGCCCGCGCCTCGCTCAGCACGTGGTCCAGTTCGTGCTGGTACCGGGACGCGATTTCGCCCGGCGAACGGGTGACGGCCGATTCCAGGTCGGCGAGCGGGTCGAACGTCCAGGCCCGCAACGCCACCACGGTCCGGCCGCTCGTCTTCGCCTCCGCCAGTGCCCAGCGGACCGCCGCGGCGCTGCCCGCCGATCCGTCGACGCCTACGACGATTTCGTGTTCATTCGCTGTGGTCATGGTTTTCTCCTCCACATCCGATTCGGCGCTCCTTTTCCGGCAGGACGCGGCGTCCGGGTCGACCGAAACCGGCGTGAGCCCCGCGCGCGAGATGTTCGGCGAACGCCGGATCAGCTCTCGAACACCAGAAGGACCGCCTGCGGCACCCTGCCCTGGTCCCCGGGGCGCACCTCAGTCGTCAGTCCGCGGACCGCGGCGGCGACCCGCAGCGAATGGGCCGCCGCGCCGACCAGAACGCGGTCGACGCAGCTCGCGCCTTCGGCGACCACCCCGAGACCCCGGCCGCCCGCGTGCCGCGACACCCGGGTGCGCGGCCAGGGGTTCTCCTCCGCCAGCGCGGCGAGCACGACCGGATCGTCGACCGGCACCGCACGGCCTCGCGGAGGCCCGGCGACCGCGCGCAAGGCGAGGTACCGGTTCCAGTCGCTCGCGGTCGCCGGGTCGTCCGCTCCGGGGGTCACCGCCGCGACCACGTCCGGGCGGCCCGGATCGTCCGGAAACGTCAATACCGGGCGGATTCCCAGTCCCCGCAGCACGATCCAGGCGGCGGACAGCGCGGTGCCGCATCCGGCGAGCACGTGCCGTCCGCCGGGATCGTGCCGGAGGCGGCCGACGCGGGCGATCGCCAGCTCGCCGGTCCGGGTCTCGACCACGAAGCGGCGCACGTCCAGCCGGGCCAGCGCGTCCACGAGCACCGCCCGCGCGCAGCGGTCCCAGGAGAAAGCGACTTCGGTCATCCGATCGCTCCGGCGGGTTTCGGTCTCGGCCTCGGGATCGAGGACGCTGGCCGGCAGGTCGCCAGCACAGTCTCGGCATCGGTCACCGTGACCCGGTCCGCGAGCCCGGCGGGCGCCGCCACCGGCAGTCCCGGCTCCGGCGGGACGAGCACCACCGGGACCAGTTTCCGCAGCGCGCACACGACCCCGAACTCGCGCGCCGTGACCTCGTCCCCGGTGCCGCGGACGTCCACCGCGAGCACCGGCGGGTCGGCGCGGTCGTCGAGCGGGCACGAGCAGCCCGGCACGAGGGCGCGGCAGATCCCTTCCCGCGAATGGCACCGGCTGACCCGGCACCCGTCGTCCCGCAACGGCCCGCTCAGCGCGTCGCAGTCACCGAACTTCGCTTCGGTCAGCAGAACGTGCACGATGCACCTCATTTCCCAGATCGGCGAGCACGGTTTCCGCACCGCGGGCGAGTTCCAGGTCTTCCCGGGCGCGGACCACGAGCACCGGCGCGGCCGAGCCGGACGCGCTGATCACCCGGTCCGCGTCGGACTGCCCGGGCCCTCCGACTCGCACCCCCAGCACGCCGAGGCCGCGGGCGACCTCGGCGACTGTTTCCGGCTGGTATTGCGCGACCCCGCCGGTGAACACCAGCGCGTCGAGGCGGTCGAGGCTGACCGCCGCCGCGCCGATTTCCCGGCGGAGCCGGTGGACGTAGACCTCGACCGCCAGCGCGGCGTCGGCGTTCCCGGCCGCGGCGGCCGTCCGCACCTCTCCGAGGTCGCCGCTGGTCCCGCTCATCCCGGCGAGGCCGGACCGGAGACACAGCGCGTCGGCCAGCTCGTCGGGACCCATCGGCGCGGTTTTCATGACGTGCAGCAGCAATCCCGGGTCGATCGAACCGGACCGGGTCGCCATCGCGGGCCCTTCCAGCGGGGTGAACCCCGTCGAGGTGTCCACGCTCCGCCCACCACGCACCGCGGTCACCGAGACCCCGGCTCCGACGTGGGCGCAGACCAGCTGCAGCTCATCGACGGGCCGCCGCAGCAGCTCCGCGGTACGGCGCACCGCGTACTGCACCGACAAACCGTGGAATCCGTAACGGCGCAACCGGTTCTGCTGCGTCCACTCGCGCGGCAGCGGATAGTGCGCGGCCGCGTCGGGCAGCTCCGCATGGAACGCGGTGTCGAAACAGGCCACCACCGGCACGCCGGGCAGGAGCTTCCGGACCTGCCGGGCGACCTCCAGCGACAGCGGCTGGTGGAGCGGTGCCAGCGGAACAAGCCGGTCGAGGTCCGCTATCACCCGGTCGGTCACCAGAACCGGCGTCTTCTGCGCGCCGCCGTGGACGAACCGCACCGCGACCGCGTCCGGCCGAGGCCAGCGCTCCACGGCATCGACGACAGCGCGGGACAATCCGTTCTGCCAGGCCGCCCAGCCGACGGCGGCGCCGTCGTGCACGACCGCCGCCTTCAAACTGGAGGACCCGGGGTTCAGGGTCAGGATTCGCATTGGCTTCTCCTCGCTCGGTCAGCCGGACAGCTTGCGCAGGTGCGGATCGGCGGGCTTCCGGCGCTCCAGCCGGACCCGGACGTCGAGCGCGGCGCACCCGTCCCCCCTGCGGCCACTGGATTCACGTCCAGTTCCGCCAGTTCCGGCACGAGCGTCGCCAGCCGTCCGGTCTTCCGCAGCAGTTCGCGTCCGGCGGCCCGGTCGATGCCGGACGCCCACCGCGCCTCGGCCGAGCGCGGGCCGTCGAGCAGCAGGTCCGCGCCCGGGCCGGTGAGCCGCGCGGCGCGGTCGGCCATCAGGTCGGTGTCGACCCCGCCCAGCCCGAACACCGGGTCCGATCGCATGCCCACGAGCAGTTCGCGGCCTTGGTCGGCCATCGGTTGGATCGCCACGCCGAGCAGCACGCCGCCCGCCGTTTTGTGCAGCAGCCCCCATGGCATCCGTCTTCATCGCGATCGGTGCGTGTTTCTCTCTTCGCGGGTGGTGTCGCACCTTCATGCAACTCCGGGCACCCGGCGCGGCGACGCGGCCGGATTGCCTGAAGGCGATGGACGAAGGTCACCGGCCTCCAGCGCACTCAGCTCGCGGGCGATGGCCCGGCCCCACGCGCGGATGACCGGCCAGTCGCGGTTGTCGCCGTCGCGCACCCGCAGCGCGGCGACCATCGCGCGTTCCGGGAACCGAAGCAGGGACCGGTCGATCCGGCCGCCGAAGAGCCGGTGTTCCCTCGCTCCGCTGCGGGCGAGCACGTCGGTGACGTCCACCGGTTGTTCGCCGGGTTGGGTCGGCTCCCCCACCGGACCGCTGGAAAACAGCCATACCGGGATCCGCGCCAGCTCGTCCTGACGCGCCCGGACCAGTTCACGGGCAGGCTCGAGCCAGTGTCCGATGTAGACAGCGCTGCCGAGCACCGCCGCGTCGCAGCCGTCGAATGACGTGACCCCGCCCGCGTCGGCCACCACGATCTCCGCGGCCGTGCCCGCTTCCGCGAGTTCTCCGCGCAGGGAAGCAGCGATCTGCTCCGCGATTTCGCGGGTCGCCCCGTGCCGGGTCGCCACCGCGACAACGATTCTCATGACCTTTCGCCCTCCTTCGGGTTCAGCCGGCCACCGCGACCGGGCAGGACGCGTTCGTTCTCCTTGGCCGCCCGCTGGTCCGCGATGCGCGGGCACCGCCGCAGCGACGGGCGTTCTCCTCGGTCAGAGCCTTTTCCCTCTCGCCCATCGCGCACCTCCTCCGGCCGGGACCCGCTCGTGCCGAAGCCGACGCTAAGACGGCGTGACCCGTGGTCGCTGCGGGCGGACGTCCGCAGCGCCGGAGTCTTTGGTCCCGCCCGAGAGGCGCTGCCTCCCGCCCCTGTCCGGCGGGAGATTCGGGCCATGACCCCGGCGACTTCCCCGTCACCGGAATCCGCGTCGCAGGGCTCCCTCGACCAGGCCGCGCGAACGGACCGCGGGCTCGCCGGGCCCGGCCACGACGCGGGCAGCGTGAAATAAGCTCCTCCTCCTGCGCGAACTGCTGACATATCCGCCGATCCTGCTGATCTTCGGACTGCTCGCCGCTCAGGTCTCTGTCCACAACGGGCGGAGCCGGGGACCTTCGGCCCTTTTCCGGCGTCCGCCCGAAGCGCAGCCTTGAGACGGGCAGCCGGGCACCGCTGTCAGCCTGACTGTCGCGAACCGGCGGCCGGGCCGGCAACGGGAAGGCCGCGTTCCGGGCATAGGCGAACTCCGCCCGACGGAACCCGCCGGCGCCGAGAGACCCGCCGTGCCACGCGGTAGCAGAAACGAGAGTTGATGAGCGTCCAGCAAGTGACCACCGACTACGAATACCGCCTGCTCTGCGGAATGAGCGCCTATCTCGACGCGGTGAGCACCGCGGCCGATGTCGGCCCGGAGTCCTCCACGATCGATCTCGACTCGCCGATGTCGGCCTACCTCGCGCTCGACGGGCAGCTCGCCGTCCATCCCGGCCGCGACACGGCGCTGGTCTGGGACGAACGCCACGGCTGGTCGTTCACCATCGAAACCCATTCCGGCGAAGACCTGCTCGTGGTGGCCTACCTCGGCGGCGAACTGGTGCCGCCCCCTTCCCAGGTCCGGGAATTCGTCCGCTCGGTCCGCGCGCGGACCCGGCGCACGCCGCCGCCCGCGCCGCCGGATCTGAACCGCGGGCGGGCCGGCCTCATCGCCCGTCTTCGCGACTACCGGACTCCGCGCACTCTGTTCGGCCAGTGAGGAATCCCCCGTCGCGTACGGCGGTCAGCGTCGTGCGGGCGGTTCCTCCAGTGCTCGACCTCGCGGTGCGAGCTGGACGCCAGTAGCCGGATTCATGCTCCGGCGCCGGGTTTCGCGGTGGTCACGCTTCTCCGGGGCCATACCGATCGCGTCACAGGGCCACTCCTGCGCGCACATCCCGCACCCCTTGGAGAAAGCCAGGGCGCGACGGGCCGTTTCCAACCGCAGCCGTGCGGCGAAGCCGGACGCCGACCTGCTTCGCGGTCCGCGATACCCCCGGGGGCATACTCGATGCCCCCGGGGGTATCGTGAACGGCGAAGAAAGGAGCCGCCGTGAAGCTGAGCTTGTCCCGCACCTACCCAACCGCGGGTTTCGACGAAGTGCTGGCCGAGACCCGAACCGCCCTCGCCGGTGCCGGTTTCGGCGTGCTGACCGAGATCGACGTGCAGGCGACCATGCGCGAGAAGCTCGACGAGCGGATGGAGCGCTACACCATCCTGGGCGCGTGCAATCCGCCGCTCGCCCACCGCGCGCTGACCGCGACCCGCGAGATCGGATTGCTGTTGCCCTGCAACGTGGTAGTCCGCGAGAACGAACCCGAAGGCACGACCGTCGAGGCGATCAATCCCGCCGTCATGGCCGAGGTCGCACCCGAGGCGGGCGAGGTCGCCGCGGAAGCCGCCGAACGGCTCGGATCCGCACTCGACGCGCTCGACCGGGAGCTGGCATGACCGACGTGGTGCTCTACGGGGATCCGGTCTGCCCGTTCGCCTGGCTCGCGTACCGCTGGCTCGCCGGCACGGGCGCGGAATTCTCCATTCGGCCGATGAGCCTCGCTGTGCTCAACGAAGGAAACACGGTTCCGTAGGCGCACCGCCAGCGGGTCGAGGACTCGCTGCACGCGGGCCGGGTCCGCGCCGCGATCGAAGACCCGGCCGCGGCCGCCCGGTTCCACGTCGCGCTCGGCCGCCGCCTTCACGAGCAGCGGCAACCGTTGGACAGCGCGCTGCTCCGCACGGCCTTGCGCGACGCCGAATTGCCGGAAGACCTTGCCGACCAAGCGAATTCCGCCGACTCGGACCCGGCCGTGCACCGCGCGCACCAGGCGAGCCAGGACGCGCTCGGGGAGACCGGCGGCAGCCCGATCACCGAGATCGACGGCCGAGCCCTCTTCGGTCCGGTGCTCACCGAACTGCCCGCCCCGGCCGAAGGGCGTGCTTGTGCCGCACGTGCGGCAAAACCACCTGGGCCGGCTGCGGCCAGCATGTCACCCAAGTGAAAGCGGCTGTTCCCGCCGACCAGTGGTGCCCCGGGCATCCGGCCGAACCGCGGCCGCCGCGCTCGTAGCCGTGGCGCAAACGCCGCGCCTGAACGCATCCCCTCAACCCCACCGAACCGCCAGGGAGAGGACACCATGATCGGCGACCAGGACACCGTCACCCAGGTCCGCAACCGGCTCCGCCGCGCGCAGGGCCAGCTCGCCGGAGTCATCGCGATGATCGACGAAGGCCGAGACTGCAAGGATGTAGTCACCCAGCTCGCGGCGGTCTCGCGCGCTCTCGACCGGGCCGGATTCAAGATCATCGCCAGCGGCCTGCGCGAATGCGTCTCCACCGACAGTGAAGGCAACGAGACCGCTATGACCGAAGAACAGCTGGAGAAGCTCTTCCTCACGCTCGCCTGAACCGAAGACATCGACGGCGTCATCGGCCGAGGCGGATCGCCGAGACCAGGAAGAAAATCCCGCCCAGCACCGCATATCCGGCCACAGTCGCCAGCGACGGGTTCGGCGCGCCAGCGCTGAGAATGAAGTTCGCCCCGGCCAGCACCGAGATGCCGCCGCTGAGGATCATCGGCCACTGGCCGCCCATCCCCCGCCTGCCGATCGCCACGATCAGCTGGACAAGACCGGCGACGACGGCCCACGCGCCCCAAACGCGCAGCACCGCCGGGACGCCGGACGCGCTGGCGATCGCGAGGCCGATCCCCGCCAGCAGGCTGATCGCGATGTTCACGTACAACCCCGCGGCACGGGATGAGCGCGCGTCCACGACCGCGGCGGCGACGTCGAACAACGGATACGCGACGACCAGGACGACCCCGATCGGGCCGACGTGCGCCTTGGCCGTGAGGAACAGCAGCGCGGCCCAGACGACAGCGAAGGCGAATCGCACGAAGTACAGCCGACGCAACGCCGGAGCGGTTCCGGCGGGCGAGTCAACGATGGTCACGGTGATCCTTCCGAGAGCCGAGAGAGATAGAACGTTCGTTCTCCCTGAGCTTGTCGGCAGACCCCGGGCAGCGTCAACGCCAACCGGTCTTTCAGAAGTGTTACGGGCTCTCCGCAGAGCGGAGACGGAACCGCAGGATGCCCTCGGCGCCCTGGAGGAACGTGTCGCCTACCTGGGCCGCGTCCGTCAAACAGCCGGAGGCCATCGCACCGTCGCGCAGCATGACGAAATGCCGTGCCGCGGGTTCCGGCGGAGTCTGGCCGATCTGTGCGAGCAAGTCCGTGACCGTGCCGAGAAACCACTCGCGGTGCGCCAGGACCGCTTGGTGCACGGGATGTTCGGGGTCCGGATACTCCGCCGCCGCGTTCAGGAACGCGCAGCCGCGGAAATGCACCGACTGGATGCTCTCGGCGATCAACCCGGCGATGGCGCGCAGGCCGTCGGCCGCGGGCGGGTGGCCGACGAGGAGCTTCCCGATCCCGTCGCGTTCCATCTCGGAGACACCCTGCAGGTACGCGACGACGAGGTCTTCCTTGCCGGGAAAATGCCGGTACAGCGTGGCCCGGGTGACCTTGGCCTCCGCCACGATCCGGTCGATCCCCACCGAGTGGAGGCCTTCGGCGTAGAAGATCCGGGTGGCCGTCGCGAGCAGCCTCGACCGCGCTTCGGACACCCGGACCTTGTGCACCACAAGGGCAACGCTAGCAGAGACAACGGACCCGACCCGGGCCTCGGCGCGGTCCTTTGTCCTCTCCGGCGAGGACATTGCACCCTGCCGTTCCACGAAGGCGGGAAGAAGAATCAAAGGTGCGAGAGCTGCCAGCGGGCCACCCCGACGAATCGGCAGCGGCGCTCTCGCCCCGAGCGGTGGCGGCGGTACGGGGCTCTTTCCCTCGCCCCCGGCCCCTCCGCTGCCGCCGCTTGCTGCCGAGGACGCCGTCACGGCCTCCGTTTCGCTTGCGCCGCAGTCAACCGGTCCCTCAAGACCTGGGCGAAAGACTCGGGCGTACGGCTCTGCCCGCGCCGCTCCGGCGAGCGGCACCGTTGAAGCAGCAACCCGCTGCTTTCCTCTGGGGAGGAGGACGACATGACCCGCCGCACCCGAGACCCAGGGCCTGCCCGGCCAGGCGGATTCCCAGCCGGACTTCACGTACGCGCACACGGCGGTCAGTTCGAAGGCATGGCGGGGATTGTCGTCGACCGCTCCCCCGATCTGCGCCCTGGCTCGGTCTGGGTGGAATTCACGCCAGGCCAGGCACGGCTGGTGCCCGGATACCGGCTCGAGGTCGTCGAGGTCCCGGACTGCCAGGTCCTCGACCTCGGCGCCTAGGCCCGGCCGCGGAGGCAGAAGGTCACTTCGACCCGTGACGTCCGCCGGTGAACGATCCGCCTCGTTCGCCGAAGCGGGGTGGCGTACGGCCGGCACCAGGGTGGTGTCGCAGCGGGACAGTCCCGCCGAGCCGCGCCCGAAGGAGTGGCCCTGCCCGCTCGACCAGTGCTGGCCAACGACCGCGTTCCCGGGCACGGACCGCTGCTCGGGAACGCAGCGGCTGCTGACCAAGACGAGACCGTCGGCTCGACCCGGCAGGTGGCGGGCCGTCGATGCGGTCCGCCGGTCATCCACTGTCGAATTCCGCAGCGCGACCTAGCTCCTGAACCGCGCTACCCGGTCAGGTGGTCGCCGATCTGGGCGAAAACCGCTTCTAGCGGCGGCACCGGGACCGACGGCGACATCACGTGCGAGCCGTAGTGCGCGATCACCAGGTCCCGCCCCGGGCTGACCTGCAGCCGTTGCCCGTGGATGCCCCGCGCGCCGAACGTGCCGTGGCCGTCGTCCGGGACCCACCAGAAATTGTGGTACCCGATCGGCCGGGCGGCACCGGTCGGCAAGGCTCGCTGAGCGGGACCGGGCGGCACGTCGGTCAGGTCGGCGACGACGCGTTCCGGCACGATCTGCTGGTCACCGACCGCGCCGCCGCGACGCAGCATCTCCCCTACCCGGGCAAGGTCGCGAAGGGTGGCGCTGTAGCGACCGCAGGCGATCTCCGTTCGGGTGGAATCCAGGCAGTACGCGCCGTCCTCCTCCGCGCCCAGCCGGGACCAGACCCGTTCGCTCCACAGCTCGGCCAGGGTGCTTCCAGTGACTCGGCGAAGGGCTTCCGCGACGGCCTCGGTGTTGCCGTTGTCGTAGCGGAATTCGGTTCCCGGCGGCGCGACGGCCTGCGCGGTGGCGAGGTGTTCTTTGACGCTGGCGGGACCGGTGTAGCCCGCGGGCCGGGGCACGATGCCGACGGCGGCGAAATACCGTTGCGCTTCAAGGGTTTTGCAGAACGGCCGCCCGCCGTAGTTCATCACCGTGCCCATGTGCAGCAGGTGATGGATCGTGGCATCGCCGAACGCGGTGCCGCCGAGTTCGGGCGCGTAGTGGGCCAGCGGCTGGTCGGCGTCGAGCACGCCTTCGTCGATCAGGAGCGCGGCGAGCAGCCCGGTCCACGACTTCGCGACCGACGCCGACAGGTGGACGTCGTGCGGCCGCATGCCGTGGAAGTACCGCTCATACACGATCTTTCCCCGGTGTGCCACCAAGATCGCGTCGGTCTCCGCGCTGGCCAGGAACTCGGCCAGGGTGACCTCCGGCGCCCCGACCAGCAGGTCGTCGAGGTCGTGGTGGTCCTCGGGCAGGTCCCAGCGCGGGCCCGCGCCGCGCCACACCCGGCGGGTCGGGCCGGTTTCCCTGGCCCGGGTCATGCCGAGGCGGACGAACGCCGGGTCGACGTAGCCGCGGCTCCAGTAAGCATTGTCCACTGTGTACGGACTGGTCACGGTTTCTCCTTGGCTACGGCGAAGGCCGCGATGCGGCGGGCGTCGCGTTCCGGACGGACGAAGAACAGCGCGGCCAGCCCGCCCGCCATCATCAGGACTCCGGGAATCGCGAAGGCGGTGGCGAACCCGGCGGCGGGTCCGGCGGCGGCCTCGACGAGCCGACCGGTGACATACGGCGCGAGCAGCCCGGCAATGGTGACCAGCGCGACGCTGACCGACAGCACCGCGCCGCGCTGTGCGGGCGGGCTGATCTCGCTGTTGACCGTCTGGCCGTTGGCGAAGGTGACGCCGTGGAAGCTGAACGCCACGGCGATCAGGACGATCCGCAGCGCGGGCTGCGTCACGGTCGGCAGCAGCACCATCGCCAGCCCGGCCAAGATCAGCACACAGCCGCCGAGGACGCCGCGGGCGATCCGGCTGGGCACGCCGAGATGCAGCAGCCACTGGGTGATCGCGCCGTGCGTGAAGGTCAGGATCAACCCGGCCACCCAGGGAATCGTCGCGATCGCGGCGGCCTCGCCGGTGCTGTAGCCCAGCGCCGTTTCGAGGTAGGACGGCAGCCAGGCCACCATCACAGTGGAAGTCCAGTACGCGCCGAACGCGCCGGTGAACCCGCCGAGCCACGTTCCGGAGAGCAGGATCCTCCGGTACGGAACCCGGGTGGCCGGGACCGGCGCAGCACCGGCGGGAGCGTGGTCGACCGGACCGTCGCGGCCGATCACCAGCCACAACAGGCACCAGACACAGCCCACCAGGAACATGGCCAGGAACGCGGCCCGCCAGCCGAAGTGCACGATCACCACGGTGAGCAGGGGGGTCGCGATCGCCCCGCCCAGCGCGCCGCCGCCGACGATCAGCGCGCTGGGGATGTTGCGCTTGGCATTGGGAAACCAGCTGTAGGCGGCGTGCAACGCCATCGGCTGCGCTGGCCCTTCGGCAGCACCGAGCACGATCCGGCTCACTAGAAGCAGTCCGATTCCGCTCGCGGCGACTACGGAAACCTGTGTCACCGCCCAGACCAGCGCGAGCACCAGGAGGATCCACCTGGTCGAAATGCGGCTCGACGCGAGGCCGACCGCCAGCGCGCACACGCTGAACAGGAAGAAGAACGCGCTGGAGAGCAGGCCGTACTGCGACGGGCTCAGCCCGAACTCGTGCATGAGCGGCCGCGCGGCCAGCCCGAGGACGGCCTTGTCGCCGTAGTTGATCAGCATGAACAGCAGCAGCATGGCCACCACTGACCAACGGCGCAGCCAGCTGCTCCCCGCGACGCCGTCCGTCGGCGCGGCGGACCGCGGCCGAGTCCCGGCGGGCTTCACCGCTGCGTCCCGGACGGCTGGAGCAGGGCCTTGGCGATCCCGTTCTTCTGGATCTCCGACGACCCGGTCAGCACCCGGAACATCCGCAGGCGGCGGAACAGCCATTCCACCTCGGCCCCGCGCACCAACCCGGCCTTGCCGTGGATCTGCACCGCCTCGTCGGCGATGCGGAAGGCGTTCTCCGCCACGAAAAGCTTGCACATGAACGCCTCCGTAGCCGGTTTGCTCCCGGAGTCCAATTCGGACAGTGCGTCGTAGGTCATGGCGCGAGCCGCGTAGTACGCGGTGGCCATGTCGGCGATCTTGTGCTGGATCGACTGCAGCGCCGCCAGCGGACCGCCGAACACCTGGCGGGTGCGGGCGAACTCGATGGTGAGCTCCAGCGCGCGACGGGCGTGGCCGAGCACGGTGGGACAATGCAGCAGCCGGTTGGTGGTGACCCGGCCGAGCCCGATGCGCAGGCCGTCGCCGACCTCGCCGAGCAGCTGCTGCGAGCCGACGTAGCAGTCGTCGAGGATGATGTCGGACTCGATGTGCTGGCCGGACATCGGAACCTCGCCGTCAGCGACAGTGCAGCTCGGCGAGTCCAGATCGACCAGGAACGCCGAGTAGCTCTCCTCCTCCCCCGCCATCCGGGCGACCAGCACGGAGAAGTCGGCGATGGGACCAGCTGAGGAGAACACCTTGTGCCCGCTGATCCGCCAGCCGTCGCCGTCCGGGGTGGCCGTGGTGCGCATGGCCCGCACGTCCGAACCGGCATTGGTTTCGGTGAGCGAGAAGCAGCACGCGCGCTCCCCGCGGACCACCGGCAGCAGGTACCGCTCGCGCTGGTCTTCGGTGGCCGTCGTGAAGATCGCGCCCGCGCGCAGCGGGCCGCCGAAGTCGCCGAGCACGCAGTGGTAGAGGATCCGGCCGGACGCGCCGACTTCCTCCTTGAGCGCGGCCAGTTCGGTGTAGGTCAGGTCGAGTCCGCCGTACTCGCTGGGCAGGTGGACGCCGTAGAAACCCAGCGCCCGGCAGCGTTTCCACACCGGTTCCACCATCGACCGGGTCAGCGGCGTCTCCGGGGTCAGCCCGAGAGCAGCCTCGTAGTCAGCGAGTTCGCCGGACAGGTATTCGCGCAGCCGGCCGACCAGCTCCGCCAGCCGCGGGTTGTCGTCGTAAGCCGGGGTGAGAGTGAAGGACATGCCGGGCCTCCTCAGTGGACTTTCCGGGCTTCGCCCGCCCAATACCGGTCCCGCACCGCGCGCCGGTCGATCTTGCCGTTGCGGTTCACCGGGAGTTCGTCGGCGAAATCCACCGAGCGGGGTTTCTTGATGCGCGCCAACCGTTCCGCGCAGAATTCGATCAGCTCCTCGGCGGTGACCTCGGCCCGGCGGACGACGACCGCCTTCACCGCTTCGCCCCACTGCTCGTCGGGCACGCCCACCACGCACGCCTCGGAAACGGCGGGATGCTCGTAGAGCACGGATTCCACTTCGGTGCAGAAGATGTTGTAGCCGCCGGAGATGATCATGTCCTTCTTGCGGTCCACAATGAACAGATAGCCGTCGGCGCGCAGGTAGCCGATGTCGCCGGTGTACACCCAGCCGTCGCGGAACGTCTCCGCGGACAGGTCCGGCTCGTGCCAGTACTCGGTCACGCAGTCCGGGCCGCGCACCACCACCTCGCCGAGTTCCCCGGCAGGCACCGGCCGTCCTTCGTCGTCGACCACCCGGACTTCGGAGTCGAACAACGGCCGCCCGGCCGAGGACAGCAGCTCCGGGTCCTCCTCGATCCCGCGCACGACGTCCTGGCAGGTCAGCACCGTGACCCCGCTGGTGGTCTCGCCCTGGCCGTAACCCTGCATCACGACCGGACCGAACACCGCCACCGCGTCGCGCAACCGCTGCGGCGACACCGGCGCGCCGCCCACCCGCAGACAGCGCAGCGAGGACAGGTCAGCGGTGTGGACGGCGGGATGGGACAGCACCATGTTCAGCATCACCGGCACCAGGAACGTCGAGGTGATCCGTTCCTTCTCGACCGCCTCGAGAAACTCCACCGCACCGAACCGCGGCAGCACCACCGCCGTCGCACCTCGCGAAAACGCTGCCAGCAAACCCATTCCGGTGGCGTGCGTGATCGGTCCCGCCGCGAGATACCGCTCCGAGGCGGACGGCGCGCCTTCCGGGCTCATCAGCCGCTTGCGCATGTTCGCCAGCCGGTTTCCGTTCGTCTGCACCGCGGCCTTGAGCTTCCCGGTGGATCCCGAAGTGAAGTGCAGGACCGCCGGATCGTCCGCGCCCACCTCGATCGCGACCGGCTCCGGCGAACCCGCGGCCAGCACGTCGGCGTAAGACCGGGCGTCCGGCGTGCGGCCGTCGTAATCGATCAGCGAACACGACGTCCCGGCGGCCGCCTTCTGCGCCGTCTCGGCATGCTCGGCGTCGACCAGCAGCACCCGCACGTCCGCGTCGGCCAGGATGTGCTCGACCTCGCCCGCCGACAGCCGCGCGCTGATCGGCACGCGCAGGAAACCGCCCTTGTAGCAAGCGATCTCGGTCTCGACGAGCTCCGCGCTGTTGCCGGAGAAGGTGGCCACCGCCTGCCCGCGCTCGACGCCGGACGCGAGCAGCGCGGACGCCAGCTGGTTCGTCCGCTCCTCCAGTTCGCGGTAGGACCACCGCCGCTCGCCGCACACCAGCGCCTGCTGATCGGGCCAGAACGTGCTGGCGCGGGTGACATAGCTGCCCAGGTTCACGGCGACTCCCTGTTTTCCGTCAGATTGACCAATGCTGAACACTGTGTCTATTAACGGTCGCGGTGTCAACAGTTCGCTACACTCGGGCCGGCAACGACCGAAGGGGGGCCCAGTGCCGACCACTGACCGACGGACCCGCCGCACCCGCGGCCTGCTCCGCGACGCGCTGGTGTCGCTGGTGCTCGAACGCGGATACGCCAACGTGACGGTGGAGGACATCACCGAACGGGCCGACCTGGGCCGCGCGACGTTCTACAGCCACTACCCGGACAAGGACGCGCTGCTGCGGCACGTGGTCACCGAACTCCAGGAAGAACTGGACGAACAGCTGCGCCCGCTGGTCCCGGCGTCCTCAGTGGGCTTCACCGGCAAACCGGCACTCGAGTTGTTCCGGCACGCCCGCGAAAACCGCGATCTCTACCTGCTCATCCTGCGCGGCGAGGGCGACGGCCGGGCGCTGCGGCAGTTCACCGACGCGCGCATCGACGCGGTGTGCTCGGTGTTCAAGTCCCGCGCCGACCACCACGACGTCAAACCGCGCATCGACCTCGGCGTGCTGGCGAGGGCGTGGGTCGGGGAACAACTCGCCGTGCTGCGGTGGTGGCTGGAAACGGAACCCGCGCCGATGTCGGCCGAAGAGGCTACGGGGATGCTGCAGAACCTTTCGCTGCGCGGCCGGTACTGGGCCAATGGTTTCGAAGGCGACCCGCCCGATCCCGCGCCGACCGGAGCCGACGCACCGCAGTCCTGACGTTTATCCGGCGATCGTGGCCCACCGCCGGGTAAGCCGCCGGCAAGCTTCGACGAGTTCCGGCGGGCGGACGTCGGTCATTTCGGCGTCGAAAGTGGCCAGAATGCCCGCGATCCCGGCCCACGACCAAGCGCCGAGCGTGAGCCGTGAATGCTTGGCGTCGAGGTGTTCCACGACTGACCCGCCCGGTGCCCAGCGAGCGACGACGTCCGCCGGAAGGTTGAGCCGGGCCGAGCCCGTGCACGGCCACTCCGCGGGAGTGTCGCCGCGATCGTGGGTGCTCATCACGAACTGGGCCAGGTCCTCGGCCGGAAGCTCACGCGCGGAGAACTGCCGGGTGGTCGGCCGGGGGTGCAGCCGGTCGACCCGATGCACTCGCCATTGGCTTTCGGTGCGGTCGTAAGCGACCAGGTACCACCTCGCCGCCCAGACGACCAGATGATGCGGCTCGATCCGGTGCGCGGGCTGGAAGTCGGCGTCGCCGGGATCCGGGCGCGTGCCGTCCGGGCGGAGGGTTTCGGCGAGGAGCACCCGGCGCTGCCGGACCGCGGTTCCGACGGCGGTCAGGGCAGCCGGATCGATGGGCGGTCCGGGGAATTCCCAGTAGTTCCGCAGCCGGGTCAGACGCAGGGATTCCATGGACGCCCGCAGCGCGGCAGGCATCACCTGGTGCAGCGTCGCCAAGGCGCGCGAAGCGTCGTCGCCGAGGCCGAACATCGTGCTCGGTGCGGTTTGCAACGCCACCGCGACCGCGAGGGCCTGGTCATGGTCGAACAGCAACGGCGGCGACGTGTTTCCGGCCCCGAGACGGTAGCCGCCGTCGGGTCCGTGCACGGTCGCGATCGAGTAATCGAGCCCGCGCAGGGTTTCGATGTCGCGGCGGACGGTGCGCTCGCTGGCCTCGAGCCGAGCGGCGAGTTCGCGCAGCGGCCACACCCGCCCGGAACCCAGCAGAGACAGCAGCCGCAGCGCCCGGTGCGAGGTGTTCGCCATCGTCCCATTCTGTACTGGCCACTCGGTGTCCACTACCCAGGGCAGGGTGGGTTCCGTTCCAGCAAGAGCGGAAGGACTGCCAGGCATGCGGGTAGTTGTGGTCGGCGGAGGAATCGGCGGGCTCGCGCTCGGCGCGGGGTTGCGCGGCAAGGGATTCGAGGTGACGGTGTTCGATCGGGACACCGACGTGACCGCGACCGGCGGCTACCACCTCACCTTGGACGACCGGGCGCAGGCGGCGCTGTCAGAACTGGTGGAACCGAAGATCATGCAGCGACTACTGGCCTCGGCTTCAGCGCTCCGGCTCCGCGAGCGCGACGCGTTCTGGGACCGCCGCGGCCGGCTTCTCGGACACGGCCCGGACCTGAGCAACAGCGGCAGCGTGGACGTCGACCGGATCACCCTGCGCACCCTGCTGGCCGAAGCAGTCGGCGACGATCTGCGCTTAGGCCGCACTGTCTCCGGCGTCAGCCACGACGGACCGCAGGTGCTTTTCGCCGACGCCGCACCGGTTGCGGCCGACCTCGTGGTGGGCGCGGACGGTGCCCACTCGGTGGTCGCCCGGCACCTGGCAGGCGGTCCGACGAACCGTCCGGCAGGCATCATCGGATTCTCCGGCCGCACTCTCCGCCGAGACCTCAGCGAGGCCGAGCAACAACGGCTGCGGTCTCGCTCCGGCACCGCGATCGCCCCGCACGGAGCCGCGCTGTACATCGGTTTCCTCGACCCGGTCGGCAACGCCGCGCTCGACGCCCCGGAATCGCGGATGTCCGTCACCACCGGCCCCACCTACATCTGGGGCGCGATGCTCCCCGAACCCGCCGACGCTCTCCGCACCCTGCGCGGCCGCGACCTGCAGACCGCGCTCCTGGCCACCTTCCGCGAGCGGCGCTGGGCCGAGCCCACCCTGGAGGTCATCGCCAAGGCCGACCCGGACAGCGTCGCCGCCTTCCGCTTCAGCGCCGCCTCCACCCGCGCGGCCGACCTCGCCCCCTGGCCCGCAGGCCGGATCACCGCCCTCGGTGATGCCGTCCACGCCACCCCGCCCACCGCCGGAATGGGCGCAGGCGCGGCGATTCGCGACGCCGCCAGCCTGGTCCGGCACCTCAGCGAAGCCGACGTCACCACTGCCGTCGGCCGGTTCGAAGCCGAAATGCGGCAGCGCGGCAGCGAGGTCCTGACCTTGGCGATGAAGACCGTCCGGTGGATCCTCGCCACTGACACCGCACTGGGCGCGGCAGCGACCGCTTTGGGAACCCCGCTCCTGGCTGCGGCCACTCGCCTGCGCCGCTGACGAGACCCGCTCAGCTCCAGTTCCGCGCCTCGCGAAGAATTCGCACCGCCTTCGGACCGACGCCGTGCAATGCCAGCAACTCGGCGTCGGTCCATTCGGCAGTCTGGGCAAGCGTCGTGATCCCCGCACCGTGCAAAGCGCGGGTCGCCGGGCTGCCGATCGCCTTGGGCAAGTCGCCGACCTCCCCCGCCACCGCTGTTCCCGCAGCGGCCACCGGAGCCGCCAGCCGTTTCGGCGCCCGGGCCAGCCACGCCCGCCGCACCCAATAGTTGAGCTGCTGCCCGTTGATGTCCTCGATCGGCAACCGCACCCCAGCCCGGGCGACCCGGCGCGCACTCGGGTGCTGCCCGCGCATTTCGTCCACATCGGACGCAGTCATCCGGAGCACGACCTGCCGGTCCGGTCGCAGGGCAGCGAACTCCTTGCCCTGCACCGTGAACGCGACCGTGCCGTCAACGGCGAGCTCGGCCGTCTCCGGGTAGGACAGGGCGGTTCTGCGGAGCTGCGCCGGAGTCGTCATGCGCTCCAGGCTGGCACGACTGCGCCGCCGGGGCCATTTCGGCGCGCTCAGACGGTCTCGGCCCCGAGGAAGTCGAACACCGCCTCCCGCAGCTCCACCCCCACCAGCGCTCCGCGGTGATCCCCCGCGACCTGCCGCAACCGCGCCCCCGGCACCCGCGCCACCAACTGCTCGATCCCGTGCGCCATGAAGTCCTGCCGCCCCGCGAGGAACAACGTCGGCACCCGCGGCACCCCCGCCCCCGGATCGAACGGCTCGCTAGCCAGCCCCTCAACCAGATTCAGCAGCGACACCGCGTCCCCCGCCGCCGCCATGGCGGTAATCGCACCGGTAAGCGGATCATCAGGCGACGGTCCACCTTGGACAGCCTGACGCGCGGCCCCGAGATCAACCGCCGCGAACGGCTCCTGCGGACTCAACCCGCCCAGCACCAACCGCCGCACCGAAACCTTGGGATGCGACGCGAGGTCCCACGCCAGCCGCGCCCCGAGCGAATACCCGACGACGTCGACCTCCTCCGCACCAGCACATACCGCCAGCGCGTCCACCACCCGCGTCGCCGTGACCTCCGCGGCCTCAGCGACCTTGGGCCCGCCAGGATGCCCCGGCAAATGCACCACGATCGTCTCCCGCCCCGCGGCCGCCAGCGGATCCGCCCAGTACTCGGCAGGCCAATCAGAGGTCGCCGAAGACGCGAACCCATGAATCAGCACCACCGGGGGCCCAGTGACCGGCCGGACGGAAAGCGTGCGAATAACCGGAAACGCGGAAGTCATTCTCCAAGCGTAGACAAAACCCCGCACCCGGTCCAGCGTTCCGTGAGGGCCACCTTCAGAGACTCTGATTCCCTCAGGGTTCCCCTCACGACCAACCGCCGGACGCGAGGGGGTCCACCACCAAACCGCAGCCCGCGCACCCAACCCACCAAGCACCCACACCACCCCCGCACCCCGATACGAAGCCAAAATGCGGGCGGAGGGTGTTTGTCAAGGCATCTTTCCCGCCTTGACAAACACCCTCCGCCCGTCATCACAATCAGCTTCGGGGTGCCCGCCCACGCCCCGTGCGCAATGTCGCCGCCAGGCGACGAGCCGAAACCCCCGAGACCTCAATCCCCGATCCGAGCCATCAACCCGTCCACATAAGCCCGATACCGCCCCACGACCTTCCCCACCGGATGCATCAAACTAGTCACATTAGCCCCGATGGAAACCGCGATAATCTCATCCGCCAACACCCCGATCACCGGCTCGTCAACGGACTCCCCCTTCCCCCGAGCGGCAGCGATCCGCACAGTCAGCTCAGCCCGCCAGCTGTCCAGCAAATCCCGATACTGCCGAGCAAGATCCGGATTCGCCACGGAATGCTCCCACAGCACCAGCAACACCCGAGCCGACGCGATCTGATGCGCGTCCGTCGGAATCGCCGCCTCCACAAACCCCCGCAACGACTCCACCGGCCCCAGCGAAGGGTCCAGTTCGGACATCCGCTGCGAAGTCTCCTGCAGCACGCTCTCGAACGTCGCCGCGATGATGCTGTCCTTGCTGGGGAAGTAGTGCTTGAGGGCACCGTTCGCGAACCCGGCCGCGGTGACGATGCTGCGCATCGTGGCAGCCTCGAACCCGCCTTCGATGATCAGCTTTTTGGCGACCTCGACGATTTCCCGTCGTCGCTGATCGTGATCGATGACCTTCGGCATGGTTACAGACTCTAACTCGTATTCTCCCGCGACGGATGTGAGCCTGCCAGGCCGCCCGCGGGAGCAGTGCGGCCGGGAATGCGGGCACGGACAACCAGCCGCCGCGCCCCAAGGCGGCAGCCAAGAGAAGAAGGACCTACCCCAGTCCCAACCGAGCCGCCCGTCTCTCCGCCTGCCGGGCCGGATCGGCCACCGGGGCGGCCAGCAGCAGCCGCTGCGTGTACGGATGCTCCGGCGCGCGCGTGACCACGGCCGTCGGCCCGGATTCCACGATCTCTCCCTGGTACAGCACCGAAACCCGGTGACAGATCCGGTGCACGACCCCCAGATCGTGCGACACGAACAGATACGACACCCCGGTCTCGCGCTGCAGCTCCAGGAACAAGTCGAGGATCGTCGCCTGCGTGGTCAGGTCGAGCGCGCTCACCGGCTCGTCGCACACGATCAGCCGCGGGCGCCGGACCAGCGCCCGCGCGATCGCGATCCGCTGCCGCTGTCCGCCGGAGAACTCCCCCGGATACCGGTGCACCGCGTCGGCAGGCAAGCGCACCCGATCGAGCATGTCCGCGACCACCGTGCGGGCGTCCGCGCGCGAAGTCCCGGCCACCACCAACGGTTCGGCGAGGACTTCGCCGATAGTCATGGTCGGATCCAGCGACCCGTACGGATCCTGGAACACCACCTGGATGTCGCTCGCCAGCCGGCGCCGGACCGCGCCCCGCGCGTGGGTGATGTCCTCGCCGTCGAAGGTGATCCGGCCGGACTCCGGTGCGGCGAGGCCCAGCACGGCTTTGCCCAAAGTGGACTTTCCCGACCCGCTTTCGCCGACCAGCCCGACGCATTCGCCCGGCCGCACATCCAGCGAAATCCCTTTCAGCGCCCGGAAGCGCACCCGGCGGCTGAGCCGGTAGTCGACCGCCAGGTCCTCGATCGCGAGCAGCGGCGCACCGTCGGTCATCGCCCGGCCTCCTCTCCGGTCGCGTGGGCCAGACCGCGCCGTTCCCAGGCTTCGTCCAACTCGTCCCGTCCTTCGGTGTCGTCCAGCGACGCGCTGATCAGCTCGGCGGTGTAGGGGTCCTCGGGCGCGCGGAAGATCCGTTCCACCGGACCGGTTTCCACGATCCGGCCGTCCTTCATCACCACGACGCGGTCGCAGATGTCCGCGACGACGCCGAAGTTGTGCGTGACGATCACCAGCGCCATCCCGTATTCGGCCTGCAGTTCGCGCAGCAGCTCCAGCACCTCGGCCTGCACCGTCACGTCCAGGGCGGTCGTCGGTTCGTCGGCGACCAGCAGCGACGGCCGCCCGGCCACCGCGCCGGCGATCAGCACGCGCTGCGCCATGCCGCCGGAGATCTGGTGCGGGTAGCTCGCCAGCACCCGGTCCGGGTCGGTGAGACCGACTTGCAGCAGCACCTCGCGCGCCCGCTTCTTCGCCGCGGCCTTGTCCAGCCCGTGCACGCGGCGCAGCGGCTCGACGAGCTGGTGCCCGATCGGGTAACACGGGTCGAGGTTCGTCATCGGTTCCTGCGGCACGTACCCGATCTCGCGGCCGAGCAGTTTCGCTCGCTCCGCTGCTTTGCCGACCTCGCGGCCGCCGACCCAGATCCCGTCCGCGACCGCGGTTCCGCCCGCTGGCAAGAGGTCCAGCACGGAGAACACCGTCTGCGTCTTGCCGGATCCGGATTCGCCGACGATCCCCAGCACCTCGCCGGGAGCCGCGTCCAGCGACACCCCGCGCACGACCTCCTTGACGCCCTTGTCGGTCGCGTAGCCGACCCGCAGGTTCTCGATCCGCAGCGCGCAATCCGCCGCCGCGTGCTCGTGCGAGCCCGAAGCCGCACCCCCGCCCAGCGCATCCGGGGCAGGAGCCGCGAGCGCTTCCCGCACGCGAGCCCGGCCGCGCCGGGTCGGCTGTTCGGCGCGGACGCTGACCAGATCCGCCAGCGTCGAGCCCATGAAGGCCAGCGCGGCGATGGTCACGCCCAGCGCGATCGACGGCCACAGCAGGATCAGCGGGTACGTCAGCATGTTCACGAAGCCGTCGTTCATCGCTTGGCCCCAGCTGGGCGTGGACGCCGAGCCGATGCCGAGGAACTGCAGACCGGCCTGCATGCCGATGGCGAGCCCGGCGGTGAGCGCGGTCTGCACGATGATCGGCGCGTACACCGCGCGCAGCAGGTGCGTGCGCAGAATCCGCATCGTGCCGACACCGGCCACGCGCGCGGCGTCGATGTACGGCTCCCTGCGCACAGTCACCGCGCGGGCGCGGGTGATGCGGTAGTAGCCGGGGGCGAGGAACACGCCGAGCGCGATCATCAGCACGGTGAAGTCCTGGCCGGTGCCGGCCGCGACGACCAGCAGCACGATCATGCCGGGCACGGACTGCAGCGCGTCGCTGATCCACGAGCAGATCCGGTCGGTCGCGCCGCCGAAGTACCCGGCGACCACGCCGGTCGGGACGCCGAGCACGACGCCGGTGACGCAGGTGATCAGTCCGCCGTACAGCGTGGTCCGCGCGCCGTAGAGCAGGCGGCTGAAGATGTCGCGTCCGGCGGAGTCGCCGCCGAGCAGGTGCCCGTTGCCGGGTTCGGCGTGCGTCAGGGCGAAGTCGACGTGGTTCGGGTCGTACGGGGCCAGCCACGGCGCGAACACCGCGGCCAGCACGACGAGCGCGAACACGATCAGCGCGACGACCCCGACCGGGCGGCGGAAGTACCGCCGCCGCAGGGAAATCCGCTTCACCGGGGCGAGCGTGGCGGGGAACGGGGCAGCGGTCATCGGTCGCGCACCTTCGGGTTGACCCACCCGAGCACGAGGTCGAGCAGGAAGTTGACGATCACGACGAACACGACGGTCACCGCGGTCAGGCCGAGCAGCACCGGGATGTCCCCGATCTGCGACGCCGACTGCGTCAGGCTGCCGATCCCCGGCAGGTTGAACACGATCTCCACGACCACCGCGCCGCCGAGCAGTCCGACGAACATCAGCGCCAGCACGGTCAGCGCGGACGGCGAAGCGTTGCGCAGCACGTGCGTCGTGACCCGGCGCGACGACAGGCCGCGCGCCCGCAGTGTGCGGACGAAGTCCTGGTTGGCGACTTGGAGGAAGCCGTTGCGCAGCTGTTCGGCGATCATCACGATCGCGCCGAGCGACAACGAGATCGACGGCAGCGCGATCGACCGCAGCCAGCCGACCACCGACTGGTCCGGCGACACGTAGCCGACCGCGGGGAACCACTGCAGCTGGATGGCGAACCACGTGACCAGTACGAGGCTGACCCAGAACCCGGGCAGCGCGAACAGCACCACCGACGCGAGCTTCAGCACGCGGTCGACCACGCCGCCGGGACGCAGGCCACAGATGACCCCGACGAGCACGCCGAGGATCGCGGCGAGCAGCGTCGCGGCCACGACGACCGACAGCGTCACCGGCACGCGCAGCGCGATCTGTTCGCCGACCGGCTGGAAATTCCGCCAGGAAGTCCCGAAATCGCCGGTGGCCGCGTGCGACAGCCAGTCCCAGAACTGGACGAGCAACGGGCGGTCGTACCCGATCTGGGCGCGCAGCGCCGCCTGCTGCGCGGGGGTCGCGCTGTTGCCGAGCAGCCCGGCGGTCGGGTCCCCCACCGCCGTGTGCGCCAGGAAGAACGTGCCGCTCGTGACGAGCACGAGCAGCAGGATCCCGGACACCAGGCGTTTGACGATGAATGTGAGCATGTCGTTCGGCTCCTCCCCCGGGTCCCTCCATAAAGGACGGACCCGGGGACGACGGGCGCGTCAGCCGCGCTGGATGAACCGCAGCGTCGGGAACATCATGCCGGTGATCGGCGTGACGGTGATGCCCTTGACGCTGAAGTAGAGGTTGTCGGCCTGGTACCAGACGTTCCACCAGGCGAGGTCCACGAGCTTCGTGTTGAGCGCCTTGAGCGCCGCGGTCTGCGCCGGGCCGGGCTGGGCCTGCTCCGCCTGCTGCACGAGCGCCTTCACCTCCGGGAAGGCGTCGACCGACGGCTTCGGGTTGTACCACTGCGACGAGGTGACCTGGTCGGTCAGCGTGGCCATGTCGTTGCCGTCCATCGCGATCACCGCGAGGAACATCGGGTACGTCGGCGCGTTCTTCTGGTAGTCCGGCATCGACATGTTCTGCCAGTCGACCTTGATGCCCAGCTGCCCGAACGTCTGCTCGGCGGCGGGCTGCCACGCCTGGAAGATCGTGGACATCGGCATCTTCAGGCTGAACCCGCCCGGGTAGCCCGCTTCGGCGAGCAGCTGCTTGGCCTTGGCGAGATCGGTCTTGTACTTGCCGTTGCCCGCCGGGTCGTACACCTGGCTGCCGCTCGGCCACAGCTGGTCGGTGACCGTTCCGGCGTCATTGCCGACCGCCTTGAGGATCCCGGCCGCGTCGAAGGCGTAGGAGATCGCCTGCCGCACGCGCTGGTCGCCGAGCGCCTTCACCTGGCTGCCGGTGCGGTCCGCGAACTGCACGCCCACCCACGACGCCGGCTTCTTCGCGACGTTCCAGCCGTTCTGCTGTGCCTTCGGCAGGTTCGCCGCGTTGGCGAACTGGACGTTCAGCTGACCGGACAGCATCGCGTTGAAGCTGGCCGCCTGGTCGGTGATCGGGAACAGCCGCACGGTCGGGAACGGGTAGGTCGCGCTGTCCCAGTGCTTCGCGCGCTTCTTGAACACGTACTGCGACTGCGGCTGTGAGGACGCCTTGTCGAAGGTGTACGGGCCGGATCCGTCGGGGCCGTTGGCGAGCGAGTTGGCCTTGATCGCCTTGGGCGAGGCCATCCAGCTGCGCCCGAGACCCATGAAGTACAGCAGCGCGTCGTCGCGTTCGGACAGATGGAGCACGACGGTCGACGCGTCCTTCGCCTCGACGCTCTTCACGTCGGTGTAGGCCTGGCCGGACCGGGTGCCCGCCTTGAGGTGGTTGAGGTTCTCCACCGCCGCGGCGGAATCGAACTTCTGGCCGTCGTCGAACGCGACGTCCTCGCGCAGGTGCATCGTGAGGCTCAGCCGGTCGGCCGACCAGTCCCACGACTTCGCGAGCGCGGGGATCGGCTTGGCGTCCTTGTCCAAGGCGACCAGCGGGTCGTAGACCGCGGACAGGTACGGGCCGTCGAAGCCGATGTCGGCGTTGGCCGGGTCCCACGACGTCACGTCGAGGAACACGCCCGCCTTCAGCTCGTCGGTGCCCGCGCCCGCCCCGGTGGCGCCCGAGCCGGTGCATCCGGCGATCGCGAGCAGCGCCGCGGCGGCCGCCGCGAACAACGCCGCTGTCCTTGTCCTCGTCATTGAGTCCCTCTCTCAGGGTGCTGGACCGCCGGCGGGGTCGCTCGGCGCCCCGCCGGGAACGGCGTGCCTTCGAGTGCGGCCCGGCTCGCCGTGGTGCGGGATAGTCTACGATTGTCGGCTAAAAAATCAACGGGCCGGATGCGTTTGTTATCTCCCGGCCCCGCGGCCGTTTTCAGACGGCGTCGGCGACCAGAACGCGCGGGCTTCCGGGCAGTGCGAGAACATCGCATACGCGCCATCCTGCACCGTCCAGCCATTCGCGGACTTCCGCCTCCGGATAGACGACGGTTCCGTCGATCACGAAGTACTCCCCCGCGTGCAGCGCGTCGATCGGGCGCTGCCGTTCGTCGTCGTCGAGGAAGAAGTCCAGCAGCAGCAACGTCGCGCCGTCTCCGGCGGCGGCACGGGCGTTGGCCAGGATTTTCCGGTTCTGTTCCGCGGTGAACCGGTGCACTACGTGGTTCACCATCACCAGATCGTGCTCCCCGCCCGGTTCCGCGGATTCGGTCGGCGCGGGGTCGATGCTCGTGCGGTCCGCGCAGCCGGCCGCATTCACCGCGTCGGTGATCCCTTGCGTGGACTCGGGTCCGAAAACGAAGCGAGTGGCCAGTGCCGGATTCGCCCGCAACGCGCCGATCGCGAATTCCGGCGACAATCCGCCCAGATCGAGCATCGAACGGTACGGCGAGAAATCGAATGCGCGCGCGAGCATCGACGCGTGCAGCGAGTTGTAGCGCATCACGCCCGCCATGAACGTCGCCCAGCGGCCCTCGTCCATCTGGAGGTCGCCCGGTTTGCCACTGTCCACAGTGGCGTCGAACTGGAGCCAGTGGCCGTAGCTGATTTCGTTGAGGAAGGTCAGGAACGGTGCCAGATCCGTAGCGCCGTTCCCTCCCAGGTACTCCTTCGCGTCCTCGGCCAGCTCGTAGCGGCCGTCGGTGCGCTCCAGCAGGCCGCGCGCGTTCATCGCGTCGGCCAGGATCCGCGTCAGCTGCTCGCCCGTGCCGGTGGCGGCGGCGAGTTCCGGCGCCGTGCGCGGACCGTCGGCGAGCGCGCGGAACAGTCCGATCCGCGAGGCGGCGAACAACTGCTTCGCGCCCATGTACCCGATGGCGATGTCGACGATGCGGTCCGGCGCTGGTTTCGTCATGTGGCGGCTCCTCAGGGCGTCGGGGATGCCTCTCCGGGCACCCCGGGAAGCTTTAGTCTACGCACGTCGACAAAAAACACCAGCCCCTTCACCAGGTTCCGTCGGCGGCGACTTCGCGGTCGAGCCACAACTCCCCAGTCAGCTCGCGAATCCGGTCCGCGCCGACGCGTTCCAGCAATGCGATCGCGCCCGCGTTGTCCTCCAGCTGCGCCTGCCGCGACACGCCCACAAGCACGTTCGCGGTCGCGGGATTGGCCAGGCAGAAGGCAATTCCCAGCTGCGCGGGCGACGCTTCCAGCTCTTCGGCGATCTTCCGCACCGTCGGCCAGGCGGCGGCGATCTTCTCCCGGATGCCGCCGACGTCCGCCCCGATCTTGCGGCTGGGCTTCAGATTCCCGACCAGCAGCCCGCCTTCGAAAATGTCCGACGCCTGCAGCGTCAGCTCCCCGGAAGCGAACAGCGGCGCGTAGAACTCGCCCTCGGCCATCGACCGGCGCGCGAGCCCGTATTTGAGCTGTGCGAAAACCGGTGGCTCCAAACCACGTTTGCGCGCAATGTCAAAAGCTTTGCGGAGATCGTCAATCCGCCAATTGTTCACGCCCCACGCGCGGAACCGGCCAGCTTCGATCTGCTCGGCCACCTCCGCGACGACTCGCTCGAGGTCGATTTCGCCGAAGTAGTCGCCGACCACGACCAGATCTGCCGACTCGACGCCGACCCGCTCCAGCGAGGTGTTCATCTGCTGCGCGAAGCCGACGTTCGGGTAGTCCCAGAGCCAGAGTTTCCCGCAGTAGAGCCAATCTTGCCGAGCGAGCCCGGCTTCGCGCACCGCGCGGCCGAAGATCTGATCGGTCGTGGAGCCCTCGGCGTGCGGGCCCATGTCGTAGTGCGCGACGTCGAAGAAGGCGAGCCCGAGTTCGGCCGCGCGGGCGATCAGCGCCACCGCGTCGCCGAACTCCATCCGGTCCCAGGTGTTCCACGAGCCGAGCGACAACGCCGGCACGCGCGGGAACTCCGGGCCCAGTCCAGGTCGATCCGTCGCCACGATTCCTCCTGCGATTCAAGGGATTTATTTTCTACGCTTGTATACTATAAGCCCGCGTACCCCGCTCCCGGCGAAAGGAAACGACGATGCCCGCTGCCCGTACCGTGCTGATCACCGGAGGTGCCGGCGGCATCGGCCGCGCGATCGGCGCCGCCTTCGCCCAAGCCGGCGATTCCGTGGTGCTCGCCGACCTCGACGGCGCCGAAGAAGCCGCCAAACCGGTTGGCGGGCGCGGAATCCGGCTCGACATCACCGACGAGGCCGCGATCTCCGCGGCGCTCGACCAGCTCGGCCCGGTCGACGTCCTGGTCAACAACGCCGGTCTGCTGAGCGTCCACGGCCGACTGCTGGATCTCCCCGGCGCGGACCTGCTGCGCATTCTCTCGACCAACGTGCACGGCACGTTCCTGATGACGCAGCTGGTCGCCCGCCGGATGGTCGAACGCGGCGAGCCGGGAGTCGTGGTGAACCTGTCGTCGATCGGCGGACGGCAGCCTACGCCCGGAATGGGCGGTTACGAAAGCAGCAAGGCAGCGGTCGACGCGTTGACCCGCTGGGCCGCGATCGAACTGGCGGAGCACAAGATCCGGGTGAACGCGGTCGCGCCCGGCCCGGTCGCGACGCCGATGCTCGCCGCCGCCATGCCGCCCGGCTCGCCCGCGCATGACGCGTGGGTGGCGCGAATCCCGGACGGTCGAATGGCTTCAGTGGAGGACGTAGCCGCCGCAGTGGTGTTCCTGGCGAGCCCGGCCGCCGCCCACATCACCGGCACGAGCCTCCCCGTCGACGGCGGCCAGCTGCTCACCTGAGCCAGCCGTCTGTGAGGGGAACCCTGAGGGAATCTGATTCCCTCAGGGTTCCCCTCACAGACGTTACGCGGAGCGGTCGAAGACGATCTGTCCATCCAGGACAGTCAGGTCGATCTCCACCTCGGGCAACTCGGCGGGAGTCACCGCATAGGGGTCCGCGGACAGCACGCAAAGGTCAGCCGCCATCCCGGGCGCGAGTGTGCCCTTCCACGAGGCGGCACCGTCCTGCTGAGCCGGGTGCACGGTGTAGCAGCGAAGCAGGGTTTCCATCCGCTGTCGCACGTCCGCGGCCGGGCCCATCCACTGGTCCGCGGCGGCGATTTCCTTGCGCCAGTCCGGCGGCAGCACCGGCGCGTCGGAAGTCAGGCACAACGGGATCCCGGCGTCCAGCGCCTCCCGCAGCGGCCACGCGGCATCCGAACTGCCCGGCCCCATCGCCGCGTCGACCACCCCGGCGGTCCGCACCGCGATCCCGGCCTGTGCGGACAGCCCGACCCCCAGCCGGGCCATCCGCTTCAGCTGTGCCGCGCTCACCAGGTCGCCGTGGATGACGTAGTGACCGAGGTCGACGTCGCGTTCCTCCCGCGCCCGCTCGACCGCGTCCAACATCAGCTCGATCGCCCGGTCGCCGGTCGCGTGCACGCCGACCTGCAGTCCGGCCTCGTGCGCGGTGCGGACCATCCGGGTGAAGTTCTCCTCGCGTTCCGGGTCGTCCGCGCCGCCGACGAGCAGATGGGCGTGGCTGCCGTCGGCGTAGCAGTGGTGGGTGTAGGCCGAGCGCATCGGCGGGATGCCGTCGGCGAAGATCTTCACCCCGCGGAAGTTCAGCCGGCGCGGGTCGGCGCCCGGTCCGTCCACTGTGGCCAGTCCGGTGCGGAAGTTGTCGAACGTGCTCGGGCCGTCGAGTTCGCCGTACAGCCAGAGCGCGGTCACCCTGGCCCGCAGCAGACCTTCGGCGGCCAGTTCCCGGTACTGCTCGACGACGGACATGCCGAACGCGCCGATGTGCCCGTTGTCCTCCCCCGGGCCGAGGCCGGGTTCGGTGTAGCTCGTAATGCCCAGCGCGGCAAGGATTTCGCCCGCGCGGAGGATGGCCGCGCGGCGTTCGGCGGCGGTGCGCAGCGGCTTTTCCGGGCCGGGTCCGGGCGCGCCGTCGTCGGCGAACAGGGTGTCCGGCCACAGCGCTCCGAGCCAGGCGCCGTGCAGGTGCGCGTCGTTGATGCCCGGCAGGACCGCGCGGTCGCCGAGGTCGAGCACCTTGGTGCCGGGTCCGATCAGCTCCCGCACGTCCGCGTCGGTTCCGGCACGCAGCACGCGTCCGTCCCGCACGGCCAGCGCGGTCGCGGGCGCGGCACCGGCCATGGTGTGCACCGCCGCTGCCCGCAAGACGAGATCCGCAACTGAGGTCGGCACAGGCGCTCCTGGAGGGATTCGGGGACTCGACATTTTTGTCGACGTCCGTAGACTAACCCATCACACGGCCCTCCCGGGCCCGCCAGTCCCCGGAAAGGTTTCCCATGACCGTCCCGACTTCCACCCGCGCCGCGGTGCTGACCGAGCACGGCGCGCCGCTGGAGCTGACCGAACTCCCGCTGCCCGCCGAGCTGGAAGCCGGCGCGGCGCTGGTCCGCGTCTCGTGCGCGACACTGTGCGGCACGGACGTCGAGATCTGGTCCGGGAAGATGAGTTTTCCCGGCATGCTGCCGATGGTGCTGGGCCACGAAATGGTCGGCGAAGTGGTGGCCGCCGGACCGGACACGCGCGACGCGCTCGGCCGCGAGATCGCCGTCGGGGCCCGGATCGGCTGGTCGGAATCGACCTGCGGCGAGTGTTACGGCTGCACTGTGCTGCGCGAGCCGGTCGCGTGTTCCCGGCGCGGGTACGGCTTTCTGCAGCGGTCGGACGTCGCGCCGTTCGCGACTGCCGGATTGTGCGAATACGCCTACGTCGTCCCGGGCGCGGCCAAACTGCTGCTGCCCGCGGAAGTGCCCGACACCTGGGCCGCGATGGCCGGGTGCGCGGCGAAAACGGTGCTGCGCGCGTTCGACCGGGTCGGCGGCGTCCGGCCCGGATCTCGCGTGGTGGTGCAGGGATCCGGCGCGCTGGGGCTGTTCGCGACCGCCGTCGCGCACCTCAGCGGGGCGGGCAGCGTGATCACCGTCGGCGCTCCCGCGTCGCGGCTGGAGCTGGCGAAGGAGTTCGGTGCCGACGACGTGGTCGATGTCGCCGGAGGTTCGGACGCGATCGTCGAACGCGTCACCGAACTGACCGGCGGGCACGGCGGCGATCTCGTGCTGGACTTCGCCGGTGCACCGTCGATCGGCCGCGAGGCGGTCGCGATGGCGGCACAGCGCGGCCGGGTCGTGATCGTCGGCAGCACCGGCCCCGAGCCGACACTGGTCCCGCTCGGCACGGTGATGGGCAAGGAATTGACCGTCGTCGGCTCGCTCAACGGCGACATCGCCGATTACCACCACGCGATCGAGTTCTTCGGTTCGTTCGCTTCCCGGATGCCGTGGGACCGGCTGTTCGGCGGCCCGGTCGGACTGTCCGGCGCGAGCGAGCGGATCGAGGCCATGCACCGGCTGGACGAGACGAAAGCCGTCGTCGACCCCCGGCTTCCCTGATCGTCCTTTCCCCTTTACGAGCCAAGGAGGTCTCGTGTCCGCATCCTCGCCCCTGCCCCGCCGCAAGGTCGGCAAGTCCGGTTTGGACGTTTCGCTGCTGTCGCTCGGTTCCTGGCACACCTACGACCGGATGGACTTCGCCGATTCGGTCGCGATGATCCGCGCCGCGGTCGAGGCCGGCGTGAACCTGTTCGACGTCGGCGTCTACGGCATGCCCGGCCATCCGCCGGTGTTCACCGACGTGCTCTGGAGCGCGATCATCCGCGCCGCCCGCGTCCCGCGCGAGGACTACCTGGTCTCGGCGAAGCTGTGGATCGAAGGCTTCGGCGACCAGGGATTCCGCCCCCAGCTGGAAAACGCCTTCCTGCGCGGCGGTTTCGACGTCGCGGACCTGGTGATCCTCGGCGACCTGCGCCGTGACGACGTCGCGCTGGAGGACCTGGTCGAAGACCTTGCCGGGCTGACCCGCTCCGGGTTGATCCGGGCGTGGGGCGTCAACAACTGGTCGGCCGGGAACATCGCGCGGTTGCGCGAAATCGCCGAGGCGCTGCAGGTGCCGGGTCCGCAGATCGCGCAGCTGAAGTACAGCGTCGGCCGCCGGTCCATTCCGGACGGCGAACCGTTCGCCCGGCTGTTCGCCGACGGTTTCGTCATGCAGGCCTCCGACGTCCTCGAAGGCGGAATCCTCGCCGGGCGCACCAAACTGACCCGCGAGATCGGTCGCGACCCCGGCGACGTCCGCAAGAGGATCACCCGCGACGCGGCCAAGGTCGTGAAGGTCGCGGAGGAACTCGGCACCAGCGCGGCCCGCCTCGCGGTCGCGTTCACGCTGACGCATCCGGCGAACGTCACGACGCTCTTCGGCGCGACCCGGACGGAACAGCTCGAGGACAACCTCGCCGCGGTCGAACTGGTCGAGAAGGTCGGGGCCGAGCAGATCCGCGCACTGGTGGAGCCGTTCTGGGCCGACCGCGACGCCGTAGATCCCGAAGGTCCCTGAGCCGCCGGTCACCCCAGCGCCACCGAACTTCACGTCTGTGAGGGGAACCCTGAGGGAATCAGATTCCCTCAGGGTTCCCCTCACAGACCGCAAACCCGCCCGTCTCAGGAGGCTGCCTTGACCTATCCCCCCGTCCCGTTCGACCCGGAGATCGAGCCCGCGCTCGCCGAGATCGTTCCGGCCGACGCACCCCCGTTCACTCCCGAAACGATCCCCGGCCTGCGCCGCGCGATGGCCGAGATGTTCCCGCCCGCCGCCGAAGCGGTCGGCGACGCACCGGTCACCGTCGTCGAGCAGACGATCCCGGGCCCGGAAGGCGCGCCGGACCTGGAAATCACCATCCTCTCCCCGCACGAGAGCGACGGCGCGCTGCCGGTGCTCTACAACATCCACGGCGGCGGCATGATGGTCGGCCACCGCAACATGGATGTCGGTCGGCTGCTGGCACTGGTGCTGGAGTTGAACGTCGTCGCGGTGAACGTCGAATACCGGCTCGCGCCCGAACATCCGCACCCCGCGCCGGCCGAGGACTGTTACGCCGGTCTGGTGTGGACAGTCGAGCACGCCGACGAACTCGGCATCGACCCGTCGCGCGTCGTGGTGATGGGCGGCAGCGCGGGCGGCGGACTCGCCGCAGCGGTCTCGCTGCTCGCCCGCGACCGGAAAGGCCCGGCGATCGCGGGTCAGCTGCTCCTGTGCCCGATGATCGACGACCGCAACACGACGATCGCGAGCCAGCAATACCCGGGTCTCGGCACCTGGACGCGGGAATCCAACCTCGCAGGCTGGCAGTCTCTGCTGGGCGACGCAGCTGGCACCGACGACGTCTCCCCCTACGCCGCCCCGGCGCGCGCCACCGACCTGTCCGGTCTGCCTCCGGCGTTCATCGAGGTCGGCAGCGCGGAACCGTTCCGCGACGAGGACACCGAGTACGCGCTGCGGATCTGGGCGACCGGCGGACAGGCCGAGCTGCACGTCTGGGCGGGAGCCTTCCACGGATTCGACATGTACGTGCCGGACTGGCCGATCAGCAAGGCCGCTCTCGAAACCCGGAACTCGTGGCTGCGCCGGATCTTCGGGAAGGCAGGAAAATGAGCGTCCCGCCCGTGCCGTACGACCCGGAGCTGGAGCCCGGGCTCGCCGCGTTCCTCGACCTGGTCGAGCGGATCCCGCTGCGCGCGGACACGATCCTGGCCAACCGCGCGCATTTCGCGACGATCATCCCACCGGTCGAGCAGATGGTCGCCGACCGCCCGGTCGAGCTGACCGAGCACACCGTCCCCGGCCCCGCAGGCGCGCCGGACATCGTGCTCACCGTCGTCCGCCCCGCCTCGGGAGTCGCTAACGCCCCCGCGCTGTACAGCATCCACGGCGGCGGAATGGTGCTGGGCAACCGGTTCTTCGGCCTGGACGGACTGATCGACGACGTACTTCGATTCGGCGCAGTCGGCATCTCAGTGGAATACCGGCTGGCCCCGGAAAATCCCGCTCCCGCAGCCGTCGAGGATTGCTACGCCGGTCTATTGTGGACGGTCGAGCACGCCGGCGAACTCGGCATCGACCCGTCGCGCATCGTCGTCACCGGCGCCAGCGCGGGCGGCGGTCTCGCCGCGGGCGTAGCACTCCTCGCCCGGGATCGCAGCGGCCCCGCCATCGCCGGACAGCTGCTCGCGTGCCCGATGCTCGACGACCGCAACGAGTCGGTGTCGACCCAGCAGTACAACGGAATCGGTGCCTGGGACCGCAACAACAACGACACCGGCTGGGACGCGCTGCTCGGCCCGGCGCGGGGCACCGACGCGGCCTCGCCGTACGCGGTCCCGGCGCGGATGGCCGATCTGTCCGGTCTGCCACCGGCGTACCTGGACGTCGGTGCCGCGGAGATCTTCCGCGACGAGACGACCGAGTACGCCCTCCGGATCTGGGCGACCGGCGGACAGGCGGAACTGCACGTCTGGGCAGGCGGCTACCACGGGTTCGCCGGTTTCTCCCCCGACGCGGAGGTCTCCCGCTCCGCGGTCGCGACGCGGCTTTCGTGGCTGCGCCGGATCCTGCGCGCCGGATGAAGCCACTCCACCCGGAAACGGCCCTGGTCGAGCCGGTGTTGCCAAAAAAGCGCCCAGGCGCGTTCCGGATGGCAGTCGTGCTGGGCCTGCTGGAGGTCTTCGGGCCCATCTCGATGGACCTCTACCTGCCAGCGCTCCCCCAGCTCGCGGACGATCTCCGGGCCGGGCAGAGCCTGGCGCAGGCGACGATGTCGGTGTGCATGCTCGGGCTCGCCTTCGGCCAGCTCGTCGTGGGTCCGTTGAGCGACCGGTTCGGCAGGCGGCGTCCGCTGCTGGCCGGGATCGGGTTGTTCACCGTGCTGTCGGTGGTCTGCGCGTTCGCGCCGTCGATCGAGGTGCTGCTCGCGGCGAGATTCCTGCAAGGGCTGTGCGGGTCGGCCGGAATCGTGCTGTCGCTGGCTGTCGCCCGGGACCTCGCCGAGGGCGTCGAACTCGTGCGGCTGCTGGCGTTGCTGACCACTGTCGGGGCGCTCGCGCCGATCGTCGCCCCGGTGGTCGGCGGGCAGCTGGCGGCGATCGTCGGGTGGCGCGGCATCTTCGGCGTCCTGGCCGGGATCGGGGCGGCGCTGCTGATCGTCGCCGCGACCGCGCTGCCGGAGAGCCTGCCGCCGGAGGCACGACATCGGCGGCGCGGCGGCGACGAGTTCCGGGTGCTGCTGAAAGACCGGCTGTTCCTGGGCTTCCTGCTCGTGAGCACCTGCGGCGGGGCGGCGTTCTTCACCTACCTGGCGTCGATCAGTTTCGTGCTGCAGGACGGGTTTTCGTTGTCGCCGCAGCTGTTCAGCGCGTGTTTCGCGGCGAACGCGGTGATGTCGGTGCTCGGCGCACAGGCGAACCGGGCGGCAGTGCGCCGGGCCGGACCGGTCCGGATGTACGTGCTGGGCACGACCTTCACCGCGGCGGCGGCGCTGGCGATGCTGGGCGCGGTGTTGTTCGGCGCGGGATTGGCGGCGTTGCTGATTCCGTTGGCGCTGCTGATGTTCGCGGGCGGGACGACGCAGGCGAACGGCAACGCGCTCGCCTTGGCCAATCACGGCCAGCGAGCCGGAACCGCGGCGGCGCTGCTCGGAACGGCGTCGTTCGCGATCGGGCCGATCGTCGCGCCGCTGGTGTCGCTGGGCGGGACTACGCCGTTGTCGATGAGCCTGACGATGACGGTGGCGTACGGCGTCGCAACCGTTTTGCTGTGGCTGGCGGTGCTGCCCCGGCTGCGCCGATCACCGACGGCCTGACTCGAACACGAGCTGGCCGTCTTCCTCTCCGATCGCCCGGAATCCCGCTTTCTCGAGCACCCGGCAGCTCGCCGCGTTGCCGGGCAGCACGTACGCCCGCAGTTCGGGGCCGAGAGCGGGTTCCGGGTGGTGGTCGTGCCACTGCCGCAGTGCCTGCGCCAGCTCCGTGGCCAGTCCCGCGCCCCACGCCGTGCGCACCAGCAGATAACCGGCTTCCCGGTGTCCGCTGCGATGGGCGAGACCGAACCCGGCCCGGCCAAGGAACCCCGCCGAGCCTTCGACGCGCCACTTCGACCAGCCCCGTTGCCGGTGTTCGGCGATGAACGCGTCCAGCCTTTCGCGGGTCGCCGCGCGGGTCTGCGGCCCGGTGGTCATCTGCTGCATGATCTCGGCGTCGGCGTGCAGGGCGGCGAGATCGTCCAGGTCCTCGGGCAGCCAGGTGGTCAGCCGCAGCCGGGCGGTGCGGAGGATTTCCTCCCGAACGGTCACCAGCCGGGGTGATACGGCATCGGCGGGGTTTTCGGCAGCAGCCACGCGCCGGTCCCCCGGTGTGCCGCCAGCACCAGCGCGGCCACCGGGACGAGCAGCCACAGGAAGCCGCTCGGGAACGTCATCTGCAGCGTGGTCGGCGCGCTCTTCCGGACGAAGCTGGAACCGAGGCTGACGATCATCAGGACGACGATGTCCAGCACCGCCAGGCCGCTGCCGACGAGCACGCAGATCCGGCCCGACGGGGAACGGTTGAACAGCGCGATCGCACCGGCGATGGTCAACGCCGCGATCGCCAGGTCCACGACGCCGACGACGCCGCTGGAGATCAGCGTCGTCGAGTTCGAGTAGTGGAACATCCGGATGGCCGCGGTGACAGCGCCGATGACGCCCACCAGGCCGATGACCGCGGACAGGGTCGCGGCGGCGACCGCGGTCGCGCCGAAATGCGCGGTCCGCGTGGGCTGCTGCGACATCGGCGGCTGGGTGGCGAACTGGCCGCTGTGACCGGGCTGCCCGCCGTAAGCGGGCGGCAACGGCGAGTACTGCTGCGGCTCCGTGCCCGGGTAGGGCGGCTGGCCCGGCTGCGGCGGTTGCGTCACGACGGTGGTTCCTCCGAGGTCAGGAAGATATTCGCGGTTCATCCTGCCAGGTCAGCGGCCGCTGCCCGGCCGGATTGCCCGAACGGACGACACGCAGTTCGCCGCCGCCTCTCGCGATGCGGCCAGATAGGTGTTACCTTAGGTAACAGTGAATCGCGGTAACGCCTAATCAATGTCGCTCAGGGAGGACCGAATGACCAGCGCAGACGTGCAGCGAGCACCGGAAGCGGCCCCGTCCGGCCGGCACGAGACCGCGCAGCGGCTGCTCGACTCCTCCGCGACCCTTTCCTACGACCCGGCCACCGAGGTCGACTGGGAAACCCCGCTGGACAAGGACTTCCACGGGGCCAGCCCGGAGTGGAGCACGCTCTACGGCACGAGCTACTGGGCCGAGATGACCCCGGAGCAGCAGAAGGAGCTGACCCGCCAGGAGGCGGCGTCGGTCGCGAGCACCGGGATCTGGTTCGAGATGATCCTGCAGCAGATGGTGCTGCGCGACTTCTACGCCAAGGACCCGACCGACCCGGCGTTCCAGTGGGCGCTCACCGAGATCGCCGACGAATGCCGCCACTCGATCATGTTCGCCCGCGGCGCGCAGAAGCTCGGCGCTCCCCCGTACCGGCCGCGCAAGCTCGCCGTCGAACTGGGCCGCGTCTTCAAGGCGGTCGCGGGCGGCGAAGCGGCGTACGCGGCGATCCTGGTCGCCGAAGAGGTTCTCGACGTGATGCAGCGCGACTGGATGCGCGACGAGCGCGTGGTCCCGTTCGTGCGGACCATCAACAACATCCACGTCGTCGAAGAGTCGCGGCACATGAAGTTCGCCCGCGATGAGACGCGCGAGCAGCTGGAGGGCGCGGGGGCCGTGCGCCGTCAGGTCAACGCGCTGGTCATCGCGATCGCGTCGTACTTCATCGTCAGCAGCATGGTCAACCGCGACGTGTACAAGAACGCCGGGCTCGACTCCGAGCGCGCGCTGCGCGAGGCGAAGGCCAACGAGCACCACAAGTCGATGATGCGCTCGAGCTGTGCCGGGCTGATGGAGTTCCTCGGCTCGTGCGGGCTGCTGACGAAGCCGGCGCTGGTGTTCTACAAGCGGGCGAACCTGATCTGACATGGCCTTCGCGATCACCCAGACCTGTTGCAACGACGCGACGTGTGTGTCGGTCTGCCCGGTCAACTGCATCCACCCGACGCCGGACGAGCCGGACTTCGGGACCACCGAGATGCTCTACGTCGACCCGGCGTCGTGCATCGACTGCGGCGCCTGCGCCGACGCCTGCCCGGTCGACGCGATCTTCCCGGTGGACCTGCTGACCGACTCGATGAAGGTGTACGCGGGCATCAACGCGGACTTCTTCGCCGACCGCCCGCCGGTCGCCGCGAACCCGGCGCCGAACTTCCACCGCTGGGGCCCGCCGACGTTCGACCGGGAGATCCCGAGCGACCTCGAGCCCGCGGACGTGGCCGTGGTCGGCACCGGCCCGGCCGGGATGTACGCGGTGGAAGACCTGTTGCTGCACACCAACGCGCGCGTCACGCTGATCGACCGGCTGCCGGTCGCGGGCGGCCTCGTGCGCTTCGGCGTCGCCCCGGACCACCCGGACACGAAGCGAATCGGCGAGGCCTTCTCGCGGTTCCACAACCACCCGCGGCTGAAGCTGAAGCTCGGGGTCGAGGTCGGCCGCCACGTGACCGTGGACGAACTGGCCGAACGCCACGACGCGGTGATCTACGCGGTCGGCGCTTCGTCCGCGCGCACGCTCGGCATCTCCGGCGAGGACCTCCCCGGCAGCCTGGCCGCGACGACCGTGGTCGCCTGGTACAACGGCCACCCGGACGTCCCCCCGCACGCCGTCGACCTCTCCGCGGAGCGGGTCGTGCTGATCGGCACCGGCAACGTCGCCCTCGACGTAGCCCGGATCCTGACCGCCGACCCTGACGATCTCGACGGCACCACCATCGCCCGGCACGCCCTGGAACGGTTGCGCTCCAGCAAGGTCCGCGAAGTGGTCCTGCTGGCCCGCCGCGGCCCGGAAGACGCCGCCTACACCTCCCCCGAGCTGATCGCGCTGGCCCAACGGGCGAACGTTCCGCTCGTGGTCGACACCGAAGACCCGCGCACCGCCGCGGCGATCGACGCCGGTGCCGGAAAAGCCGCACTGCTGCAGGGTTTGAGCCAGGAGACGGTCGACTGGACCGCCCCTCCCGCCGACGGCCCCCGCCGTGTCGTGCTGCGCTTCCACTCCGCGCCGGTGGAGATCACCGGGGACCGCCAGGTGCGCGGCCTGCGGGTCGACGGGCCTTCCGGACCGGTCGAGATCGCGGCCGGCCAGGTCGTGCGCGCGGTCGGCTACCGGGGCCGTCCGGTGCCGGGCCTGCCGTTCGACGAGGCGGCCGGGACGATCCCGAACACCGCGGGCCGGGTCGAGGGCCGAACCGGTGCGTATGTGGTGGGCTGGATCAAGCGCGGCCCGTCGGGCGGGATCGGCGCGAACCGGACGTGCGCCGGGGAAACCGTGGCGACGCTTCTCGCGGACATCACCTCCGGCGAGGTCCCGCTGCGGGGCCGACGGTCGCCGATCGCGGCGCTGGCGGCGCGGTTCCGGGGACGCTGACGACTGTCCGTTGTGGACTCCCGCCGCAATTTCGGTCGCGGCGGGAGCTCGGACAATGGCCGCACCCGTAACGCTGAAGCCTTCCCCTCCGCGCTCGTCCACAGAGGACGGGGCTGACGGACTACGCGAAGCTGATCACGACCGCCCTCGTCGTCGCATGGGCGGTTCTGACGGCGATCGCGTTCTTCTAGCGCATCTCCCAGGCAGCCCGGCCACCAGCCGCTACTGAGCTGCCCACAGCTGTGCGGCAACGAGACATCGGCCGCTCAGCGTGCCTCAAAACGCCTTGCCATATTGTCCGACAATCTGGCAATCTCCTGCTCGGCAGTCCCAGGGCAGGAGACACGACCTTGACGAACCCGATCGCCGGTCTCGGCGCGAACATCCAGCGGCAGAGCACCGCCGAACAGGCCGCCGAAGCCGTCCGGCAAGCCATTTTGTCCGGTCGGCTGCCGCCCGGAACGCCGCTTCGCGAAGCCGCCCTCGCCGCCGAACTGGGCATCTCCCGCAGCAGCTTCCGCGAAGCCGCGCGGACCCTCGAAAGCGAGGGACTGGTCCGTTACCAGATGAACCGCGGCATCGTCGTCGCGGACGTGACCGGTCCCGACGTCGTCGACATCTACGCGGCCCGCACCGCCGTGGAACTGACCGCGGCCGACGCCCTCACCGAACACCGGGATCCGGTGGTCTACCAGAAGCTCGCCGACCTGGTCGACCAGATAGAAGCGGCTTTCGACCACGGCGACACCGCCGCCGCCCTCGACGGCGACCGGCTCTTCCACGCAACTTTGGTCTCGGCCGCCCGCAGTCCCCGGCTGTGCCGCTTCCACGCGCAGCTCCAGCAAGAACAGCGCCTCGCCCTGGCGCTGGCCGAGCGCTCCCGCCGCGAACTGGGCCGCACCGAAGACGACCACCGCCGGCTGCTGGACGCGCTGCACGGCAGCCCGGACCAGGCCAGAGCCGAACTCACCGCGCACCTTCAAGCCGGTGCCGCCGAATTGGGCCGGCTGCTCGACCTGCTCACCCACCGCGACGAAAGAGAGACACCTCGTGACTGAACGCACCTGGGACCTGATCGTCACGCCCTGGCATCTCGACGAGCGCCTCCCGGACTTCCCGATCCCCGCCACCGCGACCCAGGTTGTTCCGCCGGTTCTGCCCTCCGGCCCCGTCCCCGCCCGGATGAGCCTGCTGCACCGGGCGACAGCCGACACCGTGGCGCAGACGGTCAAGCCCCTTGTGCTCTCCGGCGACTGCCCCACCAGCCGCGCCGCGGTGGCCGCGCTGCAGCAACGCCACCGCGACCTGGCCGTGCTGTGGCTGGACGCCCACGGCGACTTCAACACCCCCGCAATCTCCACCAGCGGCTACGTCGGAGGAATGGCGCTGTCCATGCTGACCGGCCGGACCTCCGGCCTGTTCGACGACACACTCGGCCTGCGCCCAGTCCCCGACCCGAGCGTCGTCCTCGCCGACGCCCGCGACCTCGACCCCGCCGAAAACGACGCCCTCGCCACCAGTCAGGTCCACCGCATCCCCGCCGACCCCGCCGCGATCACCGCCGCCCTCGGCCGACTCGGTCCGGTGCCGGTCTACCTTCACCTCGATATCGACGTCATCGACAGCACCGACCTCTCCGGCGCGCGCTTCCCGTCCGGCCCCGGTCCTTCCCTCGTCCAGATCGAGGAATGCCTCGCTGCCGCCGTCGCCACTGCCGACCTCGCGGGCGCTTACCTCGCCTGCGCTTGGCTCCCCGAGCACGTCAACGACGAAAGCACCCGGCGGACGATCACGCGCCTCACCGCAGCACTCGGCGCCAGCCTGATCTGGCACGAAACCGCCAGCAGCTGACCGCAGCAGCGCGATTTCTTTCCGGCCCGTCCAGGGAAATACACGGCGGCGGTTTCGCGGACGGCTCGCCGAGTTGCCGCTCACTCCGTCTTCTGCGTAGCAGCCAGCGTCTCCTCCACCTCCGGCACCCAGAAACTGAGTTCCAGCGTCTTCACGCTCGCCCAATGCGACATCAGCCGGCCCTGTGCGATCAGCGCGGGATACGCGGCGGCGAACAGCACCGCGCCGCACGCCGCGAACACCGGGTGGCTTCCGACGATCAGTTCCACGACGGACGCCACGAACCCGAACGCCATCGGCGGGCTGGAGTTGCGCAGCATCAGCCCGACGGTGCGCAACCGCGTCGCTTCCATCGCCGCGTCGGCGTCGTGCAGCTGCAGCGCCGAAAGCAGCAGGAACGAGTCAGCTTCGACGAACGCGCGGCCGCGCGCGGCCGGGTTGCGGCGCAGGAACTCCTCCCGCGCGTCGCGCTTCCGCCGCCGCGGCAACCACCGCGCCGCCCGCGCGCCCATCGGATACGCCAGGTAGCCGAGAAGGTAGCTCGCCACCACGATCCCGATCACCAGCACCGCTCCCGGCCCGCGCGAGACGGCGGCGAGGTCGAGCCAGTGCAGCCGCCCGGCGAGATAGGCCAGGAACGCCAGGTGCAGGGCGCCCGGGATCGCGTACGTGAAGAGGTCGAAGAGTCCGACGGCTAGGGTCACCCGGTGATCCAACTACGACCGGGCCCCCTCCGGTACGGCTTTTCCGGCGATCACGCCGACGAACCGCCTCCCCTGGCGAGCGCCTCGACGCGGTTCATCGGCCCGTTGTAGTAGTTCTGGTCGCCGGGCAGGCTGCCGGTGCGCGAGAACTGCCAGATGCTCTGCTTGTCCCAGCCCGCCGGGAGCTCGCCGACCTCCGGGGCGTACCGGGCGAGCCACAGCGGGTTGGTGTCGCCGAATCCGCCCGCGTTGCCGGTGCAGAGCTTCCACCACGACGTCGAGGTGTAGATGATCGCGCTGCGCCGCTGTTTCGCCAGGTACCGGTGGGTGAAGTCGGCGATCCACGCGGTCATGTCGGCCTGGCTTTTGCCGTAGCAGGCGTCGCCGTACGGGTTGTACTCGATGTCGAGCGCGCCCGGCAGCGTCGTGCCGCCGCCGCGCCACGCGCCGCCGTGGGCGATGAAGTAGTCGGCTTGCTCCGCGCCGCTGGAGACGTCCGGGCGGGCGAAGTGGTAGGCACCGCGGATGAGGCCCGCGTCGTGCGCGCCGTTGTACTGCTGGCCGAACTGCGGGCTCACGAATCCGGTGCCCTCGGTCGCCTTGACGTAGGCGAACCGGGCGCCCGCGCCGGTGGCCTGGCCCCAGTCGACCGCGCCCTGGTGGCCGCTCACGTCGTGGCCGAGGGTCTGTCCGGTCGCCGGGTCGAGCCGCGGGCTCCCGGTTCGCACGCCCTCGTGCCGCAGAATTTGTGAACCGGCAACATTCTCGCCGGCCTTCGAGTAGTCCGCGGCGGCGGCCGGTCCGGCGGTCGCGACGCCGCACGCCATCGCCAAAGCCGACGCGGCGGCGGCGAAAGCGAGCCGCCAGGGTTGGTCCGTTGCTGTCCGGGTCACTGAGACTCCGATCTTCACGGCGGCAGGTCCAAGGTCATCTTGCGGCACGACGCGGCGCGAGGCTGGCTGCGTCACCCGGACGTGAACAGGATTCCGATAGCCGGAATCGCGCGGGTGGTCCAGACAACCGTGACCGAGTTGTGACCGGCGCCACGGAGCCGGGCGTTTAATTTGTTGTGGCCGACCACAAACTGGTGGGTAAATCCCCTACCGCGGAGGTGTCCCCGACGTGAACCGGACTTATCGACCACCACGACCGCGTCGATCCCGTGGCCCGGCCGTCACGATGCTGGCCCTGCTGGCCGCGGCCGGGCTCGCCGTCCCCGCCGCCGCGGCCCCAGCGTCCGGTCAGGCGGGCTGCGGCGGCCAGCCGGACCAGCCGGATTTCGGGCCGAACGTGCACGTTTTCGACCCGGGAATGCCCTCGGCGGCCATTCAGGCTCAGCTGGACAAGGACTTCGAGGCGCAGAAGGACACCCAGACCGCGCAGTTCGCCTCGGGCCGCGTCGCGCACCTGTTCAAGCCGGGCGCCTACTCGGTGCACGACAACGTCGGCTTCTACACCTCCGTCGCCGGTCTCGGCCAGAGTCCCGACGACGTCCAGATCAACGGCGACATCACCGTGGACGCCTTCAACGAGTCCGACAAGGGCTCCGCGCTGCAGAACTTCTGGCGCTCGGCGGAGAACATGGCCGTCACGCCCTCCAGCGGCAGCGACCGCTGGGCGGTGTCGCAGGCCGCGCCGTTCCGCCGGATGGACATCAAGGGCGGGCTGCAGCTGTTCCCGGCGAGCTACGGCTACGCGAGCGGCGGCTACGTCGCCGACACCCGCGTGTCCGGCCAGGCCGCGTCGGTTTCGCAGCAGCAGTGGTACACGCGGGATTCGGCGCTGGGCAGCTGGGACGGCGGCGTGTGGAACATGGTCTTCTCCGGGACCACGGGCGCACCGGCCAACTCGTTCCCGAACCCGCCGGAAACGACCCTCGACACCACGCCGGTGTCCCGCGACGTGCCGTACTTGTACGTGGACAGCAGCGGCAACTACCGCGTTTTCCTTCCGTCGCTGCGCACGAACGCGTCCGGGCCGAGCTGGGCGAACGGCGGCACGCCCGGTGATTCCGTCCCGATGAGCCAGTTCCGCGTCGTCAAACCCGGCGACACGGCAGAGAGCATCAACAGCTCCCTCGACTCCGGCTGCAACCTGTTCTTCACCCCCGGCGCCTACCACCTCGACCAGACGCTGAACGTGACCCGCCCGGGCACGACTGTGCTCGGCATCGGCTACCCGACGCTGATCCCGGACAACGGCGTCGACGCGATGCACGTGTCCGATGTGGACGGTGTGCGGCTGAAGGGCCTGCTGTTCGACGCGGGAACGGAGAATTCGCAGTCGCTGCTGACCGTCGGCGAAAGCGGGAAGCACACGAGCCACGCAGCGAATCCGACGTCGCTGCAGGACGTGTTCTTCCGCGTCGGCGGCGATCTGGCGGGCAAGGCGGCCAACAGCCTGGTGGTGAACAGCGACGACACGATCGTCGACCACGTCTGGGCCTGGCGCGCCGACCACGGCAACAACGGAACTGTCGGCTGGACCACGAACACCGCCGACACCGGCGTGCTCGTCAACGGCGACAACGTGACCGCGACCGGCCTGTTCGTGGAGCATTACCAGAAGTTCCAGGTCGTGTGGAACGGCCAGAACGGGAAGACGATCTTCTTCCAGAACGAAATGCCGTACGACGTCCCGGACCAGGCTTCGTGGAATTCCGCGCCCGGCACCGCCGGGTACGCCGCGTACAAGGTCGGCCCGGACGTGACGTCGCACGAGGCTTGGGGCCTGGGCAGCTACTGCTTCTTCGACACCAACCCGGCGGTTTCGAGCTATCACGCGTTCGAGGTGCCGCAGAACGGCGGGGTGAAGCTGCACAGCCTGCTGACGGTGTCGCTGAACCACCGCGGCACGATCACCCACGTCGTGAACGACACGGGCGACGTGACGCCGGACGGCACGAAGCCGGTCAACGTCCCGAATTATCCGTGATCCGAGCTGGTGGCCGCCCGCGCGGGCGGCCACCAGCTTTCAGTCCAGCGCGGTCGCCCGGCTGACCGACTCCCAGGAGTCGAGATCCTTGGCCAGGGCCTCGATTTTGCCCCGGATCGCGTCCACCGCGTCGCCGCCGAGCGCGAGGCGCAGCGGTGCGTCAGGCGCGTCCACCGCCCGAAGGATCGCCGCCGCCGCTTTGGCCGGATCGCCGGGCTGGGTCCCGTCCATCCCCTCGATCGCGCCCCGGGTGGCCGCGGTCGATTCGGCGTAGGCGTGGATCTTCTGGGAGCGGTGCATCGCCGCGCCGCCGAACGACGTCCGGAACGCCCCCGGCTCCACGATCAGCACCTTGATCCCGAGCGGCGCCACTTCCGCCGCGAGCGCCTCGGACATCCCTTCCAGCGCGAATTTCGCCGCGCAGTAGGCCCCGAACGCGGGCGGCGCGAGCAGTCCGCCCATCGAGCTCATCTGCACGATGGTCCCGCTCCCCTGTTCCCGCAGCAGCGGCACGACGGCCTTGGTCATCGCGACCGCGCCGAAGAACATCACTTCCAGCACCGCGCGCAGGTCGGGCAGCGTCAGTTCCTCGACCGCGCCTACCGATCCATGGCCGGCGTTGTTGACCAGCACGTCGATCCGTCCGAACGCGTCCAGCGCGGTCCGCACCGCGGCGTCGATCCGCACCGGATCGGTGACGTCCAGCGCGACCGTGCGCACGCGGTTCCCGCCGGATCCGGCGAGGTCGGCGAGCGTCTCCGGATTGCGCGCGGTCGCGACGACCCGGTCCCCCGCGGCCAGCGCGGCCTGGGCGAGTTCGCGGCCGAAGCCGCTGGAGCACCCGGTGATCAGCCAGACGCGGCCGTCGGTTTCCTCGGTCATTGAGCAGTCCCTCCAGTGGTTTCTTCCGCCTCCGATCCTGGCGCGCGCCCGCCGGGGTCCGCCAACACCGGTTCGCTGGCGGGCTACAGTCTCAGCCTGTGACCCCTGAGCTGCGGCAGCTGCGCTACTTCGTCGCCGTCGCCGAAACGACGAGCTTCACGCGCGCGGCGGCGACCCTCCACCTCGCACAGCAGTCGCTCTCGCAGCAGATCACCGTGCTGGAACGCCAACTCGGCGCGACGCTCTTCGACCGCGACGCCCGCGGCACCCGGCTCACGCCGATCGGTGAACTTTTCCTGCCGGAAGCACGCGCGGTGCTCGCCCGCGCCGAACAAGCCGTCGCGACAGTCTCCCGCGCGGTCCGCGGCGAGATCGGCACCCTGCGGCTGGCTTTCCTTGCCAGCACGGCGAATTACTTGCTTCCGCCGGTCGTGCGCGCGGTGCGGGAACAGCTCCCGGAGCTGACCGTCACCACCGCCGAAGTCTCGATCGCCGAACTGGTCGACGGCCTGCGCGACGGCCGGTTCGACGCTGGCTTCACCCGTCCGCCGCTGGTCGACAGCCTGGAGACGCACACCCTCCTGACCGAAGAAGTCTGCGCGGTCCTGCCCTCCGGCCATCGGCTGGCCGACCGTTCGTCCCTGCGCTTGGCCGACCTCTCGGACGAGCCTTGGGTGCTGACGCCGCGCGCGTCGTGGGATCCCTGGCACCGCAAGTACGACGCCGATTTCGCCGCCGCCGGGTTCACGCCCGACGTGGTGCAGCGCACCGCGACCGTGCAGGGATTGCTGGGGCTGGTCGCCGCCGGGGTCGGCGTGACCCGGCTAGCCCGCTCCGCCCATAGCCTTCGCCGCACCGGCGTGGTGTTCGTGCCGTTGGAGGGCGAGTCCGCGCACACCGTGGTGGCATGGCGGTCGGACGGCCCGCGCCCGGCCGCGCTGCTGGACGTGGTGACCCGCCTGGCAGCGACGACGGACCTTTCCGGCGCGGGCTGACCGGCGCGTCAGCGTCCCCCTTTGTTCTTGTCCAGATCCATGGTCCGCATTTGCTGCACGAGCGCTTTTTCCTGCATTTCCTTCATCTCGGCGCGCTTCGCGTCCGAAATAGGCGTGTTCCCGTCGTGGCCGCGCAGCTCCGGCGGGTCGTAATCGCCGTTCTGCCAGCGCTGCCACATCGGGTCGTTCTTGTCCTTCGGGGCCTGGAATCCCCACTTGTCGAGCAGTTCGTCGGCCGATCCCTGGGGGTATTCGCCGGTCCGGCGCTGTTCGTAGGCCAAATGCGCCTCGGCCCGGCCGCCCGCGGTGAGCGGGTCGGTCCGCGCGAACGAATCGCCGGAGGCGGTCATGTCGGCGTGCGCTTTGGAGCCGGGTGCCGGGACGTAGGGCATGCCCTTGCCGCCGGCGTACATCTCGTCGACCATCCGGTGATAGGAATCCTCGGACCCGCGCATCCACCGCTGCTCGTCGTCGAAGTCCTTGAGCTCCTTTTTGAGCTTGGCGTCGTTGCCGTTTTCGATTTCGCTGCGGTGTTCGTTGAGATTGTCGCGGCGTGCCTGTTCGGCCTTCGCGTCTTCCGCCCGCTGTTTGTACGCATCCGCCGAAGCCTGCCGCTGCTCCGGGGTGTTTTCGATCCGTTCGCGCACTTCGGAGCCGTCCGGGTGCTGTTTTCCGGGCACCGGCCTGGTGTCGGTTCCGTAGGTGTGGATGCCGTGCTTCGGATCGTGGAAGTCCGGGTGGTGGACGTGTTTCGGGTCGTCGCCGTGGTAGACCTTGTCCTGCGGGCTCACATAGGTGTCGTGCGGCTGCCGCCCGGGCACCTGATAGGTCGGCCGGGTGTACTTGCCCTCCATGTGCGAGTAGCCCATTTGGTTGAGCTGCAGCACACCGGACGTGTCCTTGCGCTCGTAGGCCTGCCGCTGCGCGTGGGCATAGGTCAGCTGGTGCTCGTCGTGCGTCTTCCCGCCGGTGAAGCCGGAGGTGTGCATTTGCTTGCCGCTTCCGGTGCCCGGGTGTATCCGGTGGAAGTCGTGGCTTTCGTAATAGCCGAAACCGGCGTTCTCGAGGGCCTTTTCGTCGGAACGCTTCCGCGCGGCGCCGCTGCCGTCCTCCGCGGCTGCCTTGTGGAGCCCGGCGTGCTCGAGCTGGTTGGTCTGCTGCCCGTCGACCTTGTAGCCGTGCGCGTCGCCGATCCGCGCCGCTTCCTTGTTCCGGTCGCCGTAGGTGCCGGGCGGATTCGTCGGTTCCTTGGCGGCCTTCTTGGCCGGGGGCTGGCCGGAAGCGGTGTTGCCGCGTTTGCGTTTGTTGTTCGTTCGCGAGGCGTTCGCGGCGGCCTGCTGTTGTTGCTGCTGCTTCTGCATTTCCGCGAGCTTCTTCGGGCACGGCCCGACCGGGGCCGCGGTGAGGCCGAGCGGGTCGATCATGGCGGTCGGGTTGTCCACGTAGGCCAGCGAGTCCGGCGACGGGCCGAGGCCGAGCGGGTCGTGCGAGAGGTAGCGGCCGGTTTCCGGGTCGTAGTAGCGGTGCGTGTTGTAGTGCAGCCCGGTTTCCGGGTCGTAGTACTGGCCGGGGAATCGCAGCGGGGTTCGCGCGGTCCCGTCCTCCGCCATGACCGAACCCCACAGCGAGGTGCGCTGGTGCCCGGCCAGCGCGCCGGTGCCGTCGAGCAGTTCGGCGGGCGTGCCGGCCAGGTCGGTGACGACGGCGTGGAACCGTTCGGCGGGGCGTTCGCCGAGCGTCCGCTCGGTCTGCGCGAGCACCTCGTCGGAGTCCGGCAGCCAGTCCCACACGGTCGCGACCTGCGGGCGGCCGGGGACGCTGTGCACCTGCTCGGCGGGCTGGTAGTGGTCCCAGGCGAATTCGATCTGCTCGGCCACCGCGCCGGCCTGGTCGAGGCGCTGCTTGGCGACGCGCCTGCCGAGCGCGTCGTAGCGGTAGCGCCAGACCGTGCCGTCCGGGGTGCGCACGCCGGTCAGCCTGCTCGCCGAGTTCCACTGGTATTCCCACCGCTGCCCGCGGCGTTCCCGCGCCACGACCCGGCCCTCGGCGTCGTGGGTGTAGCGGGTCTCGCCCGCGGACTCGATCAGGGTGCCGCGGTAGGTCCGGGGGCCCGCCGCGGCCGGGTCTCCCGGCCAGCCGGCTTCGGTGAGCGCGCCGGCCGCGTCGTAGCCGTAGGTTTCCCGCCAGCCCGGGCCCCGGACCGCGCTGACCCGGCCGCCGGGGCCGACCTCGAACGAACGCGGCCCGGCCAGCAGATCGCCTGTCGCGTAAAGGTTTCCGTCCGGCAGGTAGCGGTAGTCGCGCTGCTGCATCGTCTCCTCGCCGCGCAGCACGGTCTGCCCGCGCAGCTTGCCGGTCGAGGTCCAGTGCTGGCGCAGCTCCGCCACCGGCGAGGTCCCGGCGAAGAGCCGGCGCACCGTTTCCTGGCCCGCCGCGTCGTACTCGAACCGCAGCGTGCGGCCCGCGGTGGTGATCGCGGTCGGGCGGTCCGCGGAGTCGTAGCCGACCGACGATTCCGCCCCGGTGGGCGTGCGGCGGCCGGTCCGCCTGCCGAGCGCGTCGTACTGGGACCGCACGACGCGGCCGTTGATCGACTCGGACACCAGCTGCCCGGTCGCGTCGTAGTCGAAGCGGACTTCGGTCTCGCCGTTGCGGGCCAGCACCATGCGGTCCGAGTGGTCGTAGGCGAATTCGGCGACGTCGTCGTCCGCGGTGCGCCGCACCAGCCTGCCGAGCGCGTCGTATTCGAGCGCGATCGCCTGTCCGGCCGCGTTGACCCGGCGGACGAGCTGCCCGGCCGCGTCGTAGCCGTAGCGGAGGACCCGGCCGTTGTAGTCGGTCTCCGCGACGACCCGGCCCGCCTGGTCGTACTCGTAGCGCCAGACGAGACCGCGTTCGTTCGTCACCGTCGTGAGCCGCAGTTCGGTGTCGTAGCCGAAGCGCCGGACGCCGCCGTCCGGGTCCTGTTCGGACACCGGCAGGCCGAACGCGCCGTACTCGACCCGGTGCACGCCGCCGCGAGGGTCGACCGACTCCTCGACGTTGCCGACCGCCTTGAAACCGAATTTGCTGACCGTGCCGTCGGCGTTGCGCTGCTGCACCAGATCGCCGGCCGCGTTGCGCACCCGTTCCACGAACGCGCCGGTGGGGCCGGTGATCGAGACGATCCCGCCGAGCGCGTCGTAGCCGTACCGGGTCACCGCGCCGTCGGGAGCGGTGATCGTCGTGGGCAGACCGGCCGCGTCGGACTCGATCCGGGTGACGCCGCCGAGCGCGTCGGTCCGCGTCGCCACCGCTCCGGTGACCGGGTCGTAGGTGTAGGCCGTGACGCCGCCCGCCGGATCGATTTCCTTGACCAGGTTGCCTTGTTCGTCGTACTCGTAGCGCCAGACGTCACCGGCTGGACCGGTCGTCGAGATCGGCAGGCCGCGCTCGTCGTACTCGTTCGCCAGCCGCGTGCCGTCCGGGCGGGTGACCGCGACGACGTTGCCGAGGACGTCGTACTCCCAGCGGGTGGCGTGGCCGAGCGCGTTGACGCTTGCGGTGACCCGGCCGTATTCGTCGTATTCGGTGGTCGAGGTGTTGCCGAGCGGGTCGGTCTCGGCGACGACCTTCAGCTGTTCGTTGAGCTGGAAGCGGCGGACCGCGCCGAGGGAGTCGGTGACTGTGGTGACCAGGTTCTCCCGGTCGTAGGACAGCTCGGTGTCGAGGTAGCCGCCGTCGCCCCGGGCGCGCACGCACCGGCCGGCACTGTCGTACTGGTAGCCATACCAGCGGCCGTTGACGTCGTCCCAGCGCACCATCCGGCCGTCGGCGTCGTAGCGGAACTTGTGCGAGGTGCCGACCGCGTCGACGACCTCGACGAGCCGCCGGGCGGAGTCGTAGCGGTACTCCCGGAGCGCCACCGGCGCGGCCGGCACGCGCAACGCGGTGACCAGCCCGTCCGCCGAGTCGATCGTGACCCGGTAGCCGCCGGAGTGCTCCAGCGCCACCGGCACGCCGTCCTCGTAGCGGAAGACGATCCAGTTGCCCGAGCTGTCGGCCAAGGCGTGCAGGCGGAGGGTGCGGTCGTCGGCGTCGCCGGTGAAGTAGCGGATGACGCTGCTCTGCGGGTCGCCGACGATGAACCCGGTGGTGATCCGGCGCAGCGCGAGGTACGGCCCGTCGTCAGTCGCCACGGCCTCGATGCCGCGTGGGAAAGGGAAGCGGACCAGCACGCCGTTCGGGGCTGCGTAGTGCAGGCCGTCATCGCGGATCTCGAGCCGTTCGTCCAGCGTGGAGGACCAGGTGGGGCCGAAGAACCCGCCGGAGCGGTAGGACGAGCGGTGGGTCCGTTCCACCGTCAGCGGCAGCATTCCCGGCAGGCGCAGGTCCTCTTGGACGAGGAACACCGCGCCGGTGGCGACGTCGATCGGGTCGCCGCAGTCCCTGATCTCTTTGGGGTCGGTGTGGTGTTCGGCGGGGTTCTGGCTCTGGTTGCCCCTCGGCTGCTGCGTCGAGGACGTGTGTACTTCGTTGCCGCCGGTCTCGTGCGATCCGGAGCCGCCCTGGCCGCCTTGGTGCCCGCCGTCCGGGCTGCCACCGCCTTCGGAACCGCTGGAGTGGGTATTGCCGGTATTTCCGTGATGCCCGCCGCTTCCTTCGGCTCCGGAGGCGTGCGTGCTGTCGTTGCCGCCGGGGTTCGACCGGGTGCCGCCGCCCTCGGATTTGACGTTGATGTCCTTGGGCGTGTGCGTGGGAGCGTTCTTGCCGCCCTTGAGCCCCTTCAACGCCTTCCCGGCGTCCTCGAACAGCGTCCCGGCCTTCTTCAGCAGCGGGATGAGCGCCTTGAAGGCTTTGACCAGCTTGGTGGTGATCTGGGTGATCTTGGACGCGGTCTTCGCGACCGCCGCGGCGACCTGCGGGCCCACCCAGGCCATCCCGATCCCGGCGGTGAGCAGGACCTGCAGCGCCCAGGAGATCAGGTGCCCGACCAGATCCGCGATCGTGTCCCGCACCAGCGACCGGACCGCCGCGACGATCTCGCCCGCGGTCTTGACGCCGCTGGCCGCGCCCTCGGAACCCTTCTGGGCGCTGGCGATCAGGGCGGAGGTGTCCCCGGCCCGCTTGCGGTAGCTGTCGGCGGCCTCGCCCTGCCAGCTCTCGAGGTCTTTCTTGACGAGGTCGCCGAGGTCGGCGGAGACGCCTTCGAGTTCCTTCGCGACGTTGGTCCAGGTCTGCGCCTGCGAGCTGATCTGGTCGGCGTTGCCGGTGAGCGCGTCGAGGGCTTGCTTGAGCGGGCCGACGTGCTCCATCAGCCACCCGACGCCCGCGGCGAAGATCGCGCCGAACGGGTCCATGACGGCGGTGAGAACGTCGAGCGCGGTGCCGACGGCCCCGATCGCGACCGCGGCCCAGTTCTTGCTCTCGATCGCGTCCTTGAGCCCGGTGGCGTCCTCCAGCAACGGGACCCCGGCCATCGCCGAGGTCTCCTTCACCGGCGCCACCAATGGATTGCTCACGTTGTTCCCTCCGCCCGCTGCTGCGTTGATCACGGTACCTACCGGGTTCCGGGACTGCGCGCAGCAGCCTTGACCTGCGGAGCACGGGCTGCCGTTCCGAGATACTGCCGCGGTGACGTACGCCGAGTGGATGGTCGAGCGGGCGCAGGATTTCGACTCGCTGCGCGGCAGGCGCATCGAGTCGTGGGCGGGCGTGGAGATGGCACTGCGGGAATACGGCCCGGACGGCGGTCCCCAGTTCACCGATCCGGCGGTGCCCTGCCTGCAGTTGTGGGGCATGCAGGCGTATCTGGACGATGGCCGCGCGCTGAGGATCGGCACGTACCAAGACGACGACCTGTTCGGGTTGCGGCCGCAACGCCGTCCGGATCCCCGGCTCGAGAACCGGGAGAGGCGGACGGCATCTATCGCTGGACGGCGCTGAGCGAACTTCCGACCGGCCGGGTCGAGGACGTAGTTGTCTTCGCTGAAGAAGGCGTGCTCGCCGAAGTCGATCTGCGTGTCGGCGGCCAGCCGCTGGTGCTGGTCGCGGGCGAGTTGGTGGAATCCGGGACCGTGCTGTCGTTCATCCGGCTCGACGAGTCAGTGCTGGTCTTCACCGATCCCGCCGCGGCCGAGCGCGTCCAGTGGTCCACGCCGCGGCTCGGCCGCGTCCGGATCGATCCGCGGCCGAAGGTCAGCTTTCGCTGACCTTCACCGAAAACGCGTCGATGCTCATCCCCGCCCCCGGCGTGATGTCCGCGCCCGGGCTGGTGCACCCGCACACCTTGTTCGGATAGGACCCGCCGATCGCCACGTCGAAGATCGCGAAGAACCCGTGATCCACCGCCGCCTTCCACGTGGCGTCGGACACCTGGTTCTGCTTCACCGCGAAGGTTTCCTTGCCGTCCAAGGAGAACCGCAGCTCTTCGGCGGCCGCGTCCCGGCGGTCGACCACCACCGAATACGTGTGGTACCCGGTCTTGCAGCCGCCGCAGTCCAGCAGATCGCTGCTGATCCCGTCCGGATCGTGGCACTCCCCCGCCCACTGTCCACAGTGGAACGTGCTGGAATGCTTGTCCAGCGCGTTCACGTTCTCCATGATGTCCAGTTCGCCGATGCTCGGCCAGTTCGTCGCGCCGACCGGTCGCGCGTCCGCGCCCATCGCCCAGAACGCGGGCCAGTAGCCGAGGCCGTGCTCGGGATCCGGCTGCTGGATCGTCGCGCTCATCTCCATCTGCCCTCCCGCCGGTGCGCCGAAATCGGTGCGCTGGGTTTCGATCCGGCCGGACGTCCACGCGCCGTTCGCGTCCCGCAGCGGCTTGATCACCAGGTGCCCGGCTCCGTCGTGGTAGACGTTGTCCGTCGAGTCGGTCGACGTCTCGATCTCCCCGGTCCCCCAGTTCGCCGCGCCGCCGGGGTAGCCGGTTCCCTTGTCGTAGAGCCAGTTCTGCGGGTCGAGACCGGTGCCGGCGGGGCCGTCGAAGGTGTCCTCGAACACCGTGGTCCAGGTTTCGGCTGCCTGCGCGGGCGCGGCGGCCATCGACACGGCGGCCACGGCGGCCAGGATGAGCGGGGTTCGGCGCATGGTTCGCCTTCCGGTCGAGGGGTGGTCTCAGCAGGGTCGGCCGCCGCCGTTGACCAGTCAAAACAGTCTGCCTGCCGGTTCCGCGGCACCGGTGCGCGCGGGCAGAGCGGGCCCGGAAAGGTTTGAACCACTGCGCGCCGGGGTACCGCGAGGGTGGGAGAACCACACCCCCTTTGCGTCCCCCGCGGCCGCCGCTGCCGATCTAGCCTGGTCCCATGAGCGACAGCAACCTCCTCGGCGAGTTCCTGCGGGCCCGGCGCGGCACCACCGCCCCGGCGGACGCGGACGTGCTCGGCGACACCCGGCGCCGGGTCAGCGGCCTGCGCCGGGAGGAGGTCGCGCAGCTGGCCGGGGTGAGCACCGACTACTACGTGCGGCTTGAGCAGGGCCGGGAGCGCACGCCGTCGGCGCAGGTCGTCGACGCGCTCGGCCGGGCGCTGCGACTCGACGACGAGGCGCTCGCCCACCTGCATTCGCTGGCCCGGCCGAAGCGGCCGAGGCGGCGCCCGGCGAAGGAGCGCGTCAGCCCGCGGCTGGTGCAGCTGATGGACGCGTGGCCGCGGACGCCCGCGGTCGTGCTCGGCCGGTGCATGACCGTGCTCGCGTCGAATCTGCTCGGCGAAGCACTGTTCGGCGGGCACGAATACAGCGGCGACCTGCTGCGGCTGGTGTTCCTCGATCCCGGAGCCCGGGACTTCTATCCGGATTGGGAGCGGGTCGCGGTCAACACCGTTGGCGGCCTGCGGTCGGCGGCGGGCGCCGACCTGGACGATCCGCTCCTGATCGAGGCGGTCGGCGAATTGTCGCTCAAGAGCGCCGATTTCCGCCGGTTGTGGGCGCGCCACGACCTCCGGCAGAAAACGCACGAGACGAAACGGTTCCGGCATCCGCTCGTCGGGATGCTCAGCCTGCACTACGAATCGATGACCGTGAACAGCGCTCCCGGCCAGCAACTCGTGGTGTACCAAGCGGATCCGGGCAGTCCGTCGGAGGCCGCGCTGGGGCTGCTGGGCAGTCTCGCCGCCGGCGACCGTCCGCGCCGCTGACGCTTTTTCCGCGATTTCCGAATTCCTTCAGGGGTAGTTCCATGTCTGAAAACACTGAACCCGTCTGGTTCATCACCGGATGTTCCACCGGTCTCGGCCGCGCGCTCGCGACCGCCGTCCTCGAACGCGGCCTGCGCGCGGTCGTGACGGCCCGCGATCCGGAACGCGTCGCGGACCTCGTCGCCGCGTATCCCGGCCGCGCGGTCCCGGTCGCGCTCGACGTCACCGACCAGCAGCAGATCACCGCCGCGGTCGCCGAGGCGCACCGCGCCTTCGGCCAGATCGACGTGCTCGTCAACAACGCAGGCTACGGCTACCTCGCCGCCGCCGAAGAGGGCGAGGACGCCGAGATCCGCGCGTTGTTCGAGGCCAACGTCTTCGGCCTGATGGCGCTCACCCGCGCCGCCCTGCCGGGGATGCGGGCGCGGCGAAGCGGCCACGTCGTTTCGGTCTCGTCGCTCGGCGGCCTGGCCGCCTTCGGCGCGACCGGCTACTACCACGCCACGAAGTTCGCCGTCGAAGGCTTCAGCGAGTCGCTCGCCGCCGAGGTCGGACCGCTCGGCATCGGTGTCACGATCGTCGAACCGGCCGCGTTCCGCACCAACTGGTCGGGCCCGTCCATGCGGGAATCCGCCATCCGCATCGACGACTACGCCGACACCGCGGGCGCGCGCCGGACCTCGACGCTCGCCACCTACGGCAAGCAGCCCGGCGACCCGGACCGCGCCGCGACCGCGGTCATCGACGCCGTCACCTCCCCCGAACCGCCGCTGCGCCTGCTGCTCGGGCAAGCGGCCTACGACATCGCCACCGCCCGCCTCGACACCCTCCGCAAAACGTTCGACAACTGGCGCGACGTCACGCTGTCCGCCGACTTCCCGAAGGAATCCGAATGAGCAAGATCGCCCTGATCACCGGTGCCAGCAGCGGCATCGGCGAAGCCACCGCCCGCCGGCTCGCCGCCGGCGGCTGGCACGTGATCGCCGGAGCGCGCCGCGAAGACCGCCTGGCCGAGCTCGCCGCCAGCGCGGACGGCATCGAAGTCCACCGCCTCGACGTGACCGACCGCGCCGACGTCGCCGAGTTCGTCGACCGCGCGGTGCGCGACCACGGCGAGATCGACGCGTTCATCGCGAACGCCGGCGTGATGCCGCTGTCCCGATTGGACGCCGGGCTGGTCGAGGAATGGGACCAGATGATCGACGTCAACGTCCGGGGCCTGCTGCACGGCATCGCCGCCGCGCTGCCGCATTTCACCCGCCAGCGCCGCGGCCACTTCGTGACTGTCGCGTCGATCGGCGCGTACCAGGTCACGCCCACCGCGGCGGTGTACTGCGGGACGAAATACGCGGCGTGGGCGATCACCGAGGGCCTGCGGCTGGAGTGCGACCCGTCGATCCGCGTCACCACGGTCTCCCCCGGCGTCGTGACCTCCGAGCTGGCGGACACGATCAGCGATCCGGAGACGCAGGAGGTCATGCGGATCTACCGCAAGGACGCGATCGAACCGAAAGCGATCGGCGACGCCATCGCCTACGCTCTCGACCAGCCGGCCGACGTCGACGTCAGCGAGATGATCGTGCGCCCGGCCCGGCAACGCTGAGCGAAGGAGGCGCGCATGCCGCAGTACCTGCTCGGGATCTATCAGCCCGACAGCGGGACCCCGGAACCCGAGGTGCTGGCGGACATCGCCGCGCGCCTCGACGCGGTGACCGACGAGATGAAAGCGACCGGCGTCTGGGTGTTCTCCGGCGGGCTGCATCCGGCGCCCGCCGCTCGAGTCGTCCGCGCTTCCGGCGAGGACGTCCTGTACACCGACGGGCCGTTCGCCGAGGGCAAGGAACACCTGGGCGGCTTCACCGTCGTGACCGCGCCCGACCCGGAGGCGGCGACCGAATGGGCGCGGCGGATCTCGGAAATCACCACGCTGCCGGTGGAAGTCCGGCAGTTCCATTGATCTCGACGGCCGTGCTCGAGCGGATCTTCCGCGCCGAGCACGGCCGCGCGGTCGCGGTGCTGGCCCGCGTCTTCGGCGATCTCGGCCTCGCCGAGGACGCGGTCCAGGAGGCGTGCGCGATCGCCACCGTGAAATGGCGTTCCGAAGGACTTCCGCCCAGTCCCGCGGGCTGGCTCGTCACCACCGCCCGCAACCGCGGAATCGACCGGCTCCGCCGCGAATCCACCCGCGCCGCCCGGCACGCGCAAGCCGCGCTCCTGCACGCCGCCGAACCGTTCGACGAAGGCGCGGTCCCCGACGAACGCTTGCGGCTGATCTTCACCTGCTGCCATCCCGCGCTCGGCACGGCCGCCCGGGTCGCCCTCACCCTGCGGTTGCTGGGCGGGCTCACCACCGCCGAGATCGCGCACGCGTTCCTCCTGCCGGAACCCACGCTGGCGCAACGGCTGGTGCGCGCGAAAGCCAAGATCCGCGACGCCCGGATCCCCTACCGCGTGCCCGCCGCCGCCGACCTCCCGGAGCGGCTCAACGCCGTCCTCGCGGTGCTGTACTTGATCTTCACCGAAGGCCACACCGCCAGCACCGGCCCGGACCTCACGCGGCCGGACTTGGCCGCGGAGGCGATCCGCCTGACCCGGATCCTGGCCGCGCTGCTGCCCGGCGAACCCGAAGTGCTGGGCTTGCTCGCGCTGCAGCTGCTCACCGAATCCCGCCGCGCGGCCCGGCTCGACGCCGACGGGATCCCGGTGCTGCTGCCCGACCAGGACCGCGACCGCTGGGACTGGACCTTGATCGCCGAGGGCCAAGACCTGGTCCGCCAGTGCCTGCGGCTCGACCGCCCCGGGCCGTACCAGATCCAGGCCGCGATCAACGCCGTGCACAGCGACGGCACCGACTGGACCCAGATCCTCGCCCTCTACGACCAGCTGCTCGCCCTGGCCCCGACTCCGGTCGTCGCGCTGAACCGCGCCGTCGCGGTCGCCGAGGTCGAAGGCCCGGCCGTCGCACTGACCATTGTGGACAGTCTGGACCTCGGCAGCCGGCACCTGTTCCACGCCGTCCGGGCCGACCTGCTCGCCCGGCTGGGCCGGACCGCCGACGCCGCCGAGGCCTACGACGAAGCCCTCCGCCTGGTCGCCAACGAGGCCGAACGCCTTCTCCTGCAACGCAAACGCGCCGCCCTCAGTCCGGCTTCCCGCGACTGATCACTCCTTCGACGATCTTCGTCAGGTGCGCGCCGACGTTCTCGACGCCGCCGTTCTGCACCGCGATCTGCGCCCCTTCCATCGCGAACGTCAGCTCCGCCGCGCCCAGTTCCGGATCGGGCAGGCCGAGGCCCGCGCACATCGCCCGGAGCCTGGCGAACTGACGGGTCTTGTGCTCGCTGATCAGCCGCCGCGCGGGATGGTCCGGGTCGGGCAGTTCGGCGACGGAGTTCGTGAACGGGCAGCCGCGGTGGGAGAACTCGGGCAGCCCGTCGACGATGAACCGCCCCACCGCGCGGATCTGCTCCGCGAAATCGCCCGGATGCTCCTGCTCGGCGGCGTCGAAGGCCGCGGAGTAGTCGTGCACGACGATCCGCAGCCACTCCGCGATGAGCGCGTCCTTGGTGCCGAAGTGCCGGTAGATCGCCATCTTCGTGGTCCCGGCGCGGTCCGCGATCGCCTGGACGCCGACGCGCACCACGCCCTCGTTGAGGAAGAGCTCCTCGGCCGCGTCGAGGATCCGCTCGCGAGGCGGCAACGTCGCGACCCTCGTCGGCCGCCGGTCGGAGGTGCTCGTCATCAATCCGTCCTCGGGGCTGGCAATGCGGTTCGGCACGAGCTACGGTACACAACCGTCCCCCGTGATACCACTCGGTATCATTCGATACGCATAAGTCTCATGAAGGGCCTTCTGGTGAAAATCTCCGAATACGCGAGCTGCGACGCGGTCGCCCTGGCGGACCTGATCGCCCGAGGCGAGGTAACGGCGGCCGAGGTCGCCGACGCGGCCGCGCGGGCTGTCGAGGCTGTCAATCCGCAGATCAACGCGGTAGTCGAAACCTGGCCGCCCGAGGACACCCCGGCCCCTGGCTCCGCCCCGCTCGCAGGCGTGCCGTTCCTGATCAAAGACCTGGGCGTCACCATGGCAGGCAAGCGCAGCGAACTGGGCAGCCGCTTGGCCGCAGGCGCCGTGTCCGCCGAAGACTCGTACCTCATGCGCCGCTTCCGCCAGGCGGGCTTGGTGACGATCGGCCGCACGACCACTCCGGAAATGGCCTACAGCACCACGACCGAACCGGAGTTCTACGGCACGACCCGCAACCCGTGGTCCCTCGACCGGAGCGCAGGCGGCTCCAGCGGCGGCTCCGGAGCCGCGGTCGCCGCCGGAATCGTCCCCGCCGCGCACGCCACCGACGCCGCGGGTTCCATCCGAGTTCCCGCTTCCAGCAACGGATTGTTCGGCCTGAAGCCGACCCGAGGCCGGGTTTCGCAAGGCCCGGGCGCCGACGAGGTCTTCAACGGACTAGCCGTACAGGGCAGCCTGAGCCGGACCGTCCGCGACAGCGCCGTCCTGCTGGACCTGATCGAAGGCCCTGAACCCGGCGACCCGTACTTCGCCGCCCGACCGGACCTCCCCTACGCCACGGAAGCCCAACTGCCCCCAGGCCGCCTGCGGGTAGCAGTCCTGCGCAACCCTTGGGGCGGCCGACAGCCGACCGCGCCGGTCTCCGCCGCCCTGACCGAAACCGTGCGCCTGCTGGAATCCCTGGGCCACGAGGTCGAAGAGACCCCGCTGGATCTCGGCGTCTCCTGGGAAGAATTCGTCCTCGGCAACGCCCGGATGTGGACCGCCAACCTGGCCCCGTGGATCGACGGCATCGCCGCCGCGACCGGCCGCCCGGTCGACGAGACCACCCTGGAACCGATCACTCTCGCCAGCTACCGCTACGGCCACCAGGTCACCGCCGACGAGCTCATCCGTGCCCTGGCCATCCGCAACCAGGTCTCCCGAACCTTCGCCCGGCACTTCGCCCGCTACGATCTCCTGCTCTCCCCCACCCTGCCGGAGCCGCCCGTCCCGCTCGGCGTCTACGGCGAGGGCGCCGGCCACCTGGACGGCCTGGGCTGGCTCGACCGCCTCCTCGACCGCTCGCCCTACACCGCCGCCGCCAACGTCTCGGGCGTCCCGTCGATGTCCGTCCCCCTGGCCGCGGACGCGGGTCTCCCGATCGGCATGCAGTTCACCGCCGCCTTCGGCCGCGAAGACCTGCTGTTCCGCCTGGCCGGACAGCTCGAACAGGCCGCCCCGTGGACCCACCGCAAGCCCCCGGTCTGGGCGGGCGAATGACCCGTTGAGTCCACAGTGGACAGCTGGCCCGGCGGTGACCCGCGTCCCAGCTGCCGCGAACCCCGACGGGCCCGTCCAGGTTCTCGCTAGACTTGGCGGGCGATGCGACGATTCCGGTGGTGGTGGGGGGCGCTGGTCCTCGCCTGCGTAGCTGTCCTCGTGGGCTTTTTCGTCTTTTTCGGCACCGAGAGCCGCCCAGGCCAGCCGTTTCCGCGCCAAGGCCCGCCCGGCCGCGGCCCGCTGACCATCGTCTCGCTCGGCGACAGCACCGTGTCCGGCGAAGGCGCCGGCGCCTACACCCCCGACACGGACGGCAAGAACGGCGACTGGTGCCACCGCTCGTCGGCCGCGTTCGTGCAAAAGGTCCGTATCCCCGGTGTCTCCGCCCGGGTCAACCTGGCTTGCTCAGGCGCCCCCGCCGCGCAGGTCGCGCTGGGCGAGGCCAAACAGTGGGGCGAACGCTCCCAAGCCGCACAGCTGGCCGACGTGGTGAAAGACCACCGGGTCTCCGCGGTGGTGATCGCCGTGGGCGCGAACGACGACCCGAAGTTCTCCGCGCAAGTGAGCGAATGCTTCAAAGCCTGGTTCTCCGCAGGCGGCCCGTCCTGCAACGTCGCCCTCAAGGAAACCTGGAAGTCCAAAGTGGACGCGATGGTGCCCAAAGCGGCAAACGCGGTAGGCGACGTGAAAAAGGTACTGGCCGACGCCGGATACGTCCCCGCGGATTACCAACTGGTGCTCCAATCCTACGCGACCCCAGTCGGCCCGAACATCCCGCAAGACCTGCAAAGCCTCAACGGCTGCCCCTTCCGCACCGACGACCTGCAGTGGATTTCGTCCACCGGGATCAGCACGCTTTCCGCAGGCATCAAACAAGCCGCCGCACAATCCGGCGCCCGCTTCCTGGACCTGGCCCGAGCAGGCGAAAACCACGAAGCCTGCTCCGGCGGCCCGAACCCGGCATCAGAATGGTTCACCAGGCTCACCCTGCACCTGAACGACCTCGCCCAGATCGACCGGGCGAGCCACGCACTGCAGGAATCCTTCCACCCCAACGCCGCCGGACACGCCGCGATCGCCGACTGCCTGACGGACTTCCTCACCACGCAACAAGGCAACGCCTCCTGCCTGACCGCCCCCGACGGAAAACTCCACGCCGTCCCCGAACCAGTCAGCTGACTCCCCGCGCGCCACTCACCCCGGCCCCCGGCAGCCTCCCCCGTGAAGGCCACCTTCACAGCCCCTGATTCCCCCAGGGTTCCCCTCACGACCCGCGCCCCACCCACCAAACCGCAACCGACGCACCCAACCCACCAGCGCAGCCACACCCGGCCCCGCACCCCGATACGAAGCCAAAAACGCGGCGCGGGGGGGGGGGTTTGGGGGGGCTTTTCCCCTCTTGGCCCCCTCCCCCTCCCTTTTTTTTTT
>NZ_JBVKDQ010000002.1:457242-473304 GCF_055633755.1 Amycolatopsis sp. NPDC114484
CCCCAAGCACAACAACACCCGACCCCAAACCCGGACAGGAAACAAAAAGCGCGGGGCGGGGGGGGTGGGAAAGGCGTTTTTCCCGCTGGAAAAACCCTCCCCGCGCCGTCGTCTTCGGGTGCCCCCAACGCCCCCACGGCAACGTCGCCGCCAGGCGACGAGCCGACCCCCGGCATTCACAAATCCAACGCAGCCCTCAAAGCCACATCGATCTGCTCCTGAACCTCCGAATCGACCTCAGCCACCCGCTCCGCCAGCCAAGGCCGATACAACCGCGTCAAATTCAACGTAGACACCCAATACCGGGCATCCACCGCCACCCCGAGAATGTCCTGCGGATCCCGATCCAGCAGTTCAGTCCCCAGCAGCCAAGGCCGCTCGGACTCGTTCACCCCATCGGACGACAGCAGCACCACAGTCCGCTGCCGCGCGGGATCAGTAGGCGGGTGGTAAGTCCAGACCTCACCCCTGCGCACGCATCTCCTTCTCCGCAGCCGCCCGCTCCGCCTCGTCCGCCTCAGCGGACGGCGTGACCGGAGCACGCTGCGGGGTATACCCAGTCCGAACCGCCTCGCGCCGGGCCGCCTTCGACAGCCAGGACGAGACCGAGATTCCGTGCGCTTTCGCGGCCCGCTCGGCGTACTCGAGCGCACCGGTGTCGAGCGAGAGTGTCACCTTACGTGTTGCCATACCTTTTACCGTACCACTCTCACAGCGTCGGCGACCTGCCCTCGAACGGGGTCGACAGCACGACGGTGGTCCGGGTGGACACCTTCGCCGCCTCGCGGATCCGCCGGAGCAGGTCCTCGAGGCCGAGCGGCGACGCGACCCGCACCAGCAGGATGTAGGACTCGTCGCCGGCCACCGAGTAGCAGGACTCGATCTCGGTGATGTGCTGGATCCGCTGCGGGTAGTCGTCGGGGGCGGCCGGGTCGTTCGGGGTGAGCGAGATCAGCGCGGTGAGCGGGAGGCCGATCTGCTCGCCGTCGAGCCGGGCGGTGTAGCCGAGGATGACGCCGCGCTGTTCGAGGCGGCGCACCCGCTGGTGCACCGCCGACACCGACAGCCCGACCCGTTCGGCGAGATCGGTGAAGCTGCGCCTGCCGTCGGCGGCCAGCTCCTGCACGATCGACTGGTCGAGCGGTTCCAGCGGCCCGCTCATGCCGTCGCCTCCTTGAGGAGTTCCCCGCTGGCCGCCGGGGAGGCGACGGCACGAAGGGCGATGATTCGCTCGCGAGCCGCGCTCATGCGTCCAGCACGACCAGTTCGTGCGGCCGCGTGTTCACCGGCTCGACGCCCGAATCGGTGACGAGCACGATGTCCTCGATCCGCGCGCCCCAGCGGCCTGGCTGGTAGATGCCCGGCTCGACGCTGAAGGCCATGCCCGCCTCGAGCGGCAGCGCGTTGCCCGCGATGATGTAGGGCTCCTCGTGCACGTCGAGGCCGATGCCGTGGCCGGTGCGGTGGATGAAGTACTCGCCGAACCCGGCGGCGTCGATGACGTCGCGCGCGGCCTTGTCGATGCTCTCGGCGGTGGCGCCGGGGCGGACCGCGTCGACGGCGGCCTGCTGCGCGCGCTGCAGCACGGCGTAGGTCTCGGCGACGTCGGCGTCGCGGGGTTCGCCGATCGAGTAGGTGCGGGTGGAGTCGGAGTTGTAGCCCTCGGGCACCGGTCCGCCGATGTCGATCACGACGACGTCGCCGCGTTCGATGACGCGCTCGGACACGTCGTGGTGCGGGCTGGCGCCGTTGGGGCCGGAGCCGACGATGACGAAGTCGGCGTGCGTGTGGCCCTCTTCGACGATGGCCGCGGTGATGTCCGCGCCGACCTCGGCCTCGGTGCGGCCGGCGCGCAGCCACTCGCCCATCCGCGCGTGGACGCGGTCGATCGCCGCGCCCGCCTTGCGCAGGGCCTCGATCTCGGCGGCGTCCTTGCGCATCCGCAGTTCGCGCACGATCGGGCCGGCGAGCGTCTGCTCGGCGTCGCCGAACGCGGCGCGCAGGGACAGCACGTGCAGCGCCGGGGTGAAGTCGCTGACCGCGATCCGGCCGGGCTTGCCGAGCCGGTCGGCGACGAGCCGGTAGGGGTCGTCGCCGTCGACCCAGGTGAGCACCTCGACGCCGAGTTCGTCGGTGGGCACGCCGGAGTAGCCGGGGGCCTCGAGCTTCGGCACGACGAGCGCGGGAACGCCGTCGGCGGGAACGACGAGAGTGGTCAGCCGCTCAAAGGAACCGCCGGCCTGGCCGAGCAGGTACCGCAGGTCGGACCCGGGCGCGACGAGCAGCGCGTCGGTGTCGGCGGCGGCCGCCGCTTTCGCGGCGCGGTCGAGACGGGCGCGGAGCGCGGCGGCGTCGGGAGCGGGCGTGTTGAGGGATCGGCTCGACATGACGCCGAGCCTAGTACCGGCGTCCCGGCGCAGCCCGCCCGTCCTCCCCAATCCGGCGCGCCGCACCGGCGGGTTTCCCGCGGAGGCCCCGACACCGCTCGGGGTTCGCTTGACGCGCCCGGCGCCGTATTCGCGGCAACGCGGGCCGGACGTGGCAGGCTGTGCGGGTGACCGGACCACTCGCTCTCCTCGATTCCGCGAGCCTCTACTTCCGCTCGTTCTACGCGCTGCCCGATTCGATGACCGCGCCCGACGGGACGCCGGTCAACGCCGTGCGCGGGTTCACCGACACGATCGCGCGCATCCTGACCGACCGTCGTCCGTCGCGGCTGGTCGCCTGTCTCGACGCGGACTGGCGGCCGAAGTTCCGCACCGATCTGCTGCCGAGCTACAAGGCGCACCGGGTCGCCGAGGCCGGGGACGGCGGGGCGGACGTCGAAGAGGTGCCCGACACGCTGACCCCGCAGGTGCCGATCATCCTGGAAGTGCTGGAGGCGTTCGGGTTCGCCGTCGCGGAGGCGGCCGGGTACGAGGCGGACGACGTGATCGGCGCGCTCGCGACGCGGGAGAAGGACGCGCCGGTCGAGGTGATCACCGGTGACCGCGACCTGTTCCAGCTGGTGCGCGAGGAGCCGACGCCGACGTCGGTCGTGTACGTCGGCAAGGGCTGGGCGAAGGCGGAAGTGCTGGGACAGCGGGAAATCGCCGAGAAGTACGGCGTTCCGGTCGAGAACGCCGGGCCCGCTTACGCCGACATGGCCGCGTTGCGCGGCGACCCGTCGGACGGGCTGCCCGGCGTGGCCGGGATCGGAGAGAAGACCGCGGCGAAGCTGATCACGCAGTTCGGTTCGCTCGAGGAACTCGTCGCCGCGTCCTCGGCCGGGGATTCGCGGGTGCCGCTGAAAACCCGGCTGCGGCTCTCCGACGCCGCGGACTACCTCGCTGTCGCGCCCACGGTGGTGCGGGTCGCGGTGGACGCGCCGGTCGAACAGTCCGGACCGGACGCGGTGCCCGTCGAGCCCGCCGATCCGGCGCGGGTGGCGGAGCTTGCCGAGCGATGGAACCTGGGCCGTTCGGTGGAGCGGCTGCTGGCTGCTCTGCCGGGAGCCTGACGGCGCGGCCTAGGTTCCGCCTGACGCTGGAACCTAGGCCGTCCAACGGATTCTCGGCGTCGGTCAGAAGTGCGTGCCGGTCCAGGGCTGGGTCCCGGTCCGGAACAGCGCGTCCACCCGGGCCAGGGTTTCCGCGCTCGCGCCGGTGATCCGGCCGGACAACGCGAGCGGACCGGCTTCCCACGCGCCGAGGTACAGCATCGCCAGCGTGTCGACGTCGAGCTGCAGATCCGCCTCGGCCTCGGTGCGCTCGACCCCGCTGCCGCTGACCCGATAGCGGCCCCGGTTGTCCGGCAGCATCCGGTCGTTCACTTCCAGCACTACCGGTTCCGCGGAGCCGTAGGCGCGAGCAGCGAGAGCTGCCCGCACATCGAGCAATCGCAGCCACAGTTCGTCGTCGACGGCGACCGTGTGTGCCCTGCGCGGGTCGACGAGCAGGAGGCCCACCGGGTCGTCCACCGGGCGGCCGCGCGCGTTCACGACCTCGATCAGGTCGACCGACAGCAGGAACCGCCACAGTCCGGCCAGCGCTTCCGGGGTCGCCGCGCGCAACTCATGGACTTCGAGCGCGGCGCCGCGCTCCGGGTCGAGGTAGCTGTTCTGCGGCACGACGTGGAAGACGACGAAGCCGTCGTCGCCGTTCGGTCCAGTGTGGACAGCGACCCGGTGGTTGCCGCCGTCCGGGTGGAGATGCCAGTCGAACGCGATCGGCCACCACAGCTCCGGGCGGGCGATCGTGCCGGGCCGACCGGAGTCGACCCGTTGGTACAGCGAGGGAATCGTCGCGGTCGCCTCGTCGGTGGTGAGCAGCCGGACCCGGCCGGTGGCGGCAACGCTTTCGCGCAGCGGAGCGGGTTTCTTGACCTGCAGGGTGGCGATCCGGCTCGCGACGCCGTAGCCGAAGCGGCCGTAGATCAGCGCTTCGCTCGCGTGCAGCGCGGCGACGACGTGGCCGCGCTGCACGAAGTCGTGCAGCTGCCGGTCCATCATCGCGCTGAGCACACCGCGGCGGGTCCAGTCCGCCCGGACGCCGACGCCGTCGACCGCGGCCATCGGCACGGTCGCGCCGCCGGGGACGGTGAGCGTGGTGGCGAACGAGCTGGCGATGCCGATGGCTTCGCCGTCGTGGAACGCTCCGGTCCGGCCGTCCGCCTTCCACGAACCGCCGACCTTCGCCCAGCGCTCGTCCGAAGGCGGGTTTCCGTGCAGGGACCGCACCAGAAGGTCGAAAGTCTCACGGCTTTCGGCGTCGGTGATCTGGCGTACCACGTAGTCGCTCATGCCCCGATTGAACCAATTGCCGCCGCCGCGCGGCTATCGGATTTTACTGCGGCGGGTCGACGCGGTAGTTGCCGTCCGCGCCGGTCACCGTGATGGGGACGTGTTTCGTCGCGCCCGCGATGTCCACAGTGCACTGGAACCGCGAGCCGTCCGAGACGGGCTGCCGGTCGGGGCAGGACACCGGGCCGACGTTCGCCATTTTGTAGTCGGTGGTGAGGAGCCGGGTGACGGCCGAGGCCATCACCCGGGAGTCGAACACCCGCATCGCCCCGGACGAGCTGGGAGCCGGCGATGACGCGACGCCCGGCTGCGCGGGGCTGCTCGGCGTGACCGTGACGGTGTGGACCGGAGGCGGGGGCGTCCCGCTGTCGCAGCCCGCGGCGGCGAACATTCCCCAGCCGCACAACAGCAGCACCCGCACGGCGCGCATCAATCCCGCTCCTCTGCGCGAAACGTCTGGTCAACGGTCAGAAGAACGTACCGCACCACACCGATTCGCGCGTGCCGAACAGAACGTCCGCGGCGGCGGGCGCGGCCGGGTCGAGCACCTCGATCCGGCCCGTGTCGGCGAGCGTGGACGCCCGCCACGTTCCGAAGTAGAGCATCGCGAGCGTGTCGACGGAGAGCCGCAGCGCGGGTTCCGCGTCCGTGCGGGAGGCGCCGTCGGGGCCGACGAGGTAGCGGCCGTCGTTGCCGGGCAGCGACCGGTCGGAGACTTCGAGCACCACGGGTTCGGCCGGGCCGTAGGTGCGGGCGGCGAGCGCGGCCGGCACGTCGACCAGCCGGAGCCAGCCCTCGTCGTCGGTGCTTTCGGTTTTCGCCATCCGGGGGTCGGTGAACAGCAGCGCGTGCGGTTCGTCGAGCGGGCGCATGCCGAGCACGATCTCGTCGACCAGGTCGACCGACAGCAGGAACCGCCACAGCCCGGCGAAGGCGGCCGGATTGGCGTAGTGGAACGCCATCACGTTCAGTTTGGCGTGCTCGTTGGCGTCTTCCTCGACGTAGTAGGTCAGGAAGCCGTCGGCGCCGTCCGGGCCGTGGTGCACGGCGGTCTGGAGCAGTTTCGCGCGGCGGCGCAGCGATGCCTCGTGCCCCGGCCAGTAGACCTCGGAGCGGGTCATCGCGCCGACGCGGCCCATCGCGGTCGCGGCGTACAGTTCCGGCCATTTCGGGGCGGCCTCGTCGACGCCGAGGACGGAGATCTCTCCCCCGGTCGGCACGTCCGGGCGCAACTGGGCACGGTGCCGATCGACCACGACCCGCTTGGCGAGAGTCGCGATTCCGTAGCCGTAACGGCCGTAGATCGCACCTTCCGACGCGTACAGCAGCGAGAGCGCGACGCCTCGTTCGGCGAAGTCCGCCAGCTGCGCGGCCTGCAACGCGCTGAGCACGCCGCGCCGGGTGCGTCCGACGCGAACGCCGACGCCGGTGACGGCGGCCAGCGGAAGCCGCGCTCCGCCGGGGACGACCATTTCCGCTTCGAACGACCGGGCGGTGCCGATGAGGTCCGGTTCGAAGACGCCCCAGCTGCGCTCGGCCTGGTACGCCTTGGAGACGCGGTCCCAGTCCTCGTCGGTGCCGGGCTGGACGTGCAGCGCGGCCCGGAACAGGTCCCAGGCCCCGCGCTGCTCGTCGGGGCGGAGGATGCGGACGGTGCGGTCGCTCATGCCCCGATCATCGCCGGACCGGCCGCCGGACCGCCACCGAATTGAATGGCGTCACTTGGCTGCGGGCGGCGAGACCTCGTAGTTGCCGTCGGTGCCCTTGACGGTGATCGGCACCTGCTGCGGTTTGCCGTTGACGGTGGCGGTGCACTCGAATTTCGCGCCGTCCTCCACCTTCTGCTCGGCCGGGCAGGTGACTCCGCTGACGCCGGGGATCTTGTAGGTGTCGGTGAGCATCTTCGCGACGTCGGTCTGCATCTGGTTGTTGTTGAAGACCTGGGTTTTGAAGAAGCCGGGCGCGACGAAGCCGAGGATCGCCACGACGGCCACCACGACGACGAGCGCGCCGATCCCGATGAACAGGCCCTTCTTCGACCCGCCCGAGGACTCCGGCGCGGCTCCGCCGGGCTGGCCGTAGTCGTACTGGCCGGGCTGCTGGCCGCCGTACTGCTGCTGTTCACCGCCGTACTGCTGCTGACCGTAAGGCTGCTGCCCGTACTGCGGCGGCTGCTGGCCCCACTGGGGCTGCTGGGGCTGCTGCTGTTGCGGGTAGCCGCCGGGCTGCTGGCCGTACTGCGGGTCTTGACCGTAGGGCTGCTGCCCGTACTGCTGGGGCGGATACGGCTGCTGCTGCGGCCCGCTCTGGGGGTACGCGCCGCCCGGCTGCTGCCCGTACTGCGGGTCCTGGCCGTAGGGCTGTTGCCCGTACTGGGGCTGCTGCCGCGGGTCGTTGCCGCCATACGGCGTGCTCATCGTTAGCCTCCGCCTTCGTCTGTCCGCACCCGCGGGCCGGGCCGCGGGTGTCGTGCGCGATCCAACCACAGGTCTGGACCTAGCACACGTGTCCGCGCGCAGTCGCTACTAAGGTGTGCCCTCGCTGTCACGCCGCGCCCGCGGCCACTACGCCGCGGCGCAGCGCCCGGACCGCTTGTGCCGCCGCCGAACCGACCGGATCCTCCTTGCCGAGGACGTCGCGGACCTGGTCGAGCAGGTCGATGACCTGGCGGCACCAGCGGACGAAGTCGCCCGCGGACAGCTCCTGCCCGTTGGTCTCGGCCGCGGTGAGGACCTTCTCCAGGGATTCGCCGCGCGCCCAGCGGTAGACCGGCCACGCGAAGCCCGCGTCGGGTTCGCGGGTGCGGTCGAGGCGGTGGCGGCGTTCGTCCTCGGTGAGTTCGACCCACAGCCTGCTGGTTTCCTGCCACGCGCCGGGGACCGCGCCGCCGGGCAGCCGGGGTTCGCCCGCGGTGTCGCGGCGGGCTTCGAACACGAGCGTGGACACGACGGCGGCGAGTTCGGCCGGGCCGAGGCCGGTCCAGACGCCGTGCCGGATGCATTCGGCGGCGAGCAGGTCGGATTCGCTGTAGAGGCGGGTGAGGCGGCGGCCGTGTTCGGTGACGCGGTCCTCGCCGTCGCCGGGGCGGACGTAGCCGCGTTCGCCGAGCAGCCGCAGGATCCGGTCGAACGCGCGGGCCAGCGAGTGCGTGGTGGCCGCGACTTTCCGTTCGAGCTGTTCGGTTTCGGCGGAGAGCCGCTGGTAGCGCTCGACCCAGCGGAGGTTGGCCTCGCGTTCGGCGAGGCCGTGGCACGGGTGGGCGCGCAGGGCCCGGCGCAGCGAGGCGAGTTCGGCGTCGTCGGCGGCCGCGGTGCGGCGGCGCTGCCGTCCGGGCAGGGCGATGCCGGCGTTGCGCAGCGACGAGGCGATGTCGCGGCGGGTCTTGGGCGAGCGCAGTTCGATGTGCCTGGGCAGCTTGATCCGGCCGAGCGCTTCGACCGGGGCCGGGAAGTCGGCGACCGACAGCGGCCCGGACCAGCGGTCCTCGGTGACGACGACCGGCCGGGGTTCGCGGATCGGGTCGAGGCCGGGGTCGACGACCACGGCGAGCCCGGCGCGGCGGCCCGCCGGGACCGGGATGACGTCGCCCTTGCGCAGTTTCTCCAGCGATTGCGCGGTTTCGGCGCGGCGGGAGGAGGTGTTCTGCCGCGACAGCGTCTTCTCGCGGGCGGAGATCTGCGCGCGGAGTTCGACGTACTCGAGCATCTGCTCGAAGTCGCCGGAGATCGCGGCGGTGTAGCCCTTGAGGGCTTCCTTGTTGCGTTCGATCCGGCGCGCGGTGCCGACCACCGACCGGTCGGCCTGGAACTGCGCGAAGGACTGTTCCAGCAGGTCGCGGGCCGCGTCCGCGCCGACCTGGGCGACCAGGTTGACCGCCATGTTGTAGCCGGGGCGGAACGACGAGCGCAGCGGGTACGTGCGGGTGGAGGCGAGGCCGGCGACGGCTTTCGGGTCGACGCCGGGCTGCCAGGCGACGACGGCGTGGCCTTCGATGTCGATGCCTCGTCGGCCGGCACGGCCGGTGAGCTGGGTGTATTCGCCCGGGGTGAGGTCGACGTGCGCCTCGCCGTTGTATTTCACGAGCCGTTCGAGCACGACGGTGCGGGCGGGCATGTTGATGCCGAGCGCGAGGGTTTCGGTCGCGAACACGACCTTGACCAGGCCTCGGACGAACAGTTCCTCCACGGTTTCCTTGAACGCGGGCAGCAGTCCGGCGTGGTGGCCGGCGAAGCCGCGCTCCAGCCCCTCGCGCCATTCCCAGTAGCCGAGGACGCCGAGGTCGCCCTCGGGCAGCTCGGCGGTGCGGGCGTCGACGATCCGGCGGATCTCCTCGACCTGTTCGGGGCCGTTGAGCCGCAGGCCGGAGCGGACGCACTGGGCGACCGCGGCGTCGCAGCCGGCGCGGGAGAAGATGAACACGATCGCGGGCAGCAGCCCGGCGTGGTCGAGCCTTTCCACGACGTCCACGCGCGACGGCGGCCGGAACCTGGGGCCGCGCGGCGGGGCTCCGCGGCGCCCGCCCCGGGGTCCGCGGAAGGCGGGCGCGAACTTGCCCATCTCGTCGGTTTTGCGCAGCAGCGTGGGGTTGATCCGCAGCTGCTCCCCCGGGTCGGCCTCGTTCTGGCCGGCGAACAGGTCGAGCAGCTGGCTGCCGACGAGCATGTGCTGCCACAGTGGGACCGGGCGGTGCTCGTCGACGACGACGGTGGTGTCGCCGCGGACCTCGACGAGCCATTCGCCGAATTCCTCGGCGTTGCTGACGGTGGCGGACAGGCCGACGACGCGCACGTGGTCGGGCAGGTGGAGGATCACTTCCTCCCAGACCGCGCCGCGGAAGCGGTCGGCGAGGTAGTGCACCTCGTCCATGACGACGTAGCCGAGTTCGGGGATCGCGGAGCTGCCCGCGTAGAGCATGTTGCGCAGCACCTCGGTGGTCATGACGACCACCTGGGCGTTGCCGTTGATCGAGGTGTCGCCGGTGAGCAGGCCGACGGCGTCGTTGCCGTAGCGCTCGACGAGGTCGGCGTACTTCTGGTTCGACAGCGCCTTGATCGGCGTGGTGTAGAAGCATTTGCGGCCCTCGGCGAGGGCGAGGTGGACGGCGAACTCGCCGACCACGGTCTTGCCGGCTCCGGTGGGGGCGCAGACCAGGACGCCGTGGCCCTCTTCGAGCGCTTCGCAGCCGCGGATCTGGAAATCGTCGAATTCGAAGGCCGATTCGGCGGAAAACCGGGTCAGCTGGGGGTGCTTGGCGCGGCGACGGGAGGCAGCGTAGGCCTCGGCCGGCGATGGTGAAGGGCTAGTGGCCACCCCGTCAGGGTTCCACACGCCCCCGACATTTCGCACGCGGCGTGCCGCCGGTCACGGCGCGGGCGCGACGACGGTGAGCGCGGAGGGCACGCAGGTCGCTTCGACCGGCGTCTGGCCCTGGTCTTCGCCGTCGGCGTAGACCGGCCAGCCGGGCGCTTCGATCCGCAGGGTCCGGGTGCGGAAGGTTTCGACGCTGGGCTTGTGCACGTGTTCGCCGGTGCGCAGGTGCGGGAGCATCCGCAGCAGCCGGGCGCGGCCGGGAGCCCCGATGACGGTGACGTCGAAGAGACCGTCGTCGGGGGTGGCGTCCGGGCAGATCGGGATGCCGCCGCCGTAGAACGGGGTGTTGCCGACGGCGATGAGGCTGGTGTCCCCGGAAAGGGTGCCGTGGTCGGTGTGCACGACGATCGGGCTGGGCCGGAACGCCGCGACTTCGGCGAGGATCGCCAGGTCATAGCGGCGGGGGCCGGTGGGCCAGCGCATCGCGTTCGCGCGGGCGTTGACGGCGGCGTCGAATCCGGCGCACAGCACGGTGGCGAACCAGGTGTCGCCGACGCGGCCGAGGTCGACGCTGCGGCGGTGCCCCGCTCGCAGCGCCCGGGCGAGGGCGTCGGTGGCGACGCGGGGGTCGGCCGGGACGCCGAGGGCGCGGGCGAAGTCGTTGCCGGTGCCGGAGGGGACGAGGCCGAGCGCGACGCCGTGGTCGGCGCAGAACTGGACGCCTTGGTGGGCCGCGCCGTCTCCGCCGAGGACGATCAGCACGTCGAGGCCTTCGGCGCGCGAGGACCGCATGAGCGCGCGGGATTCCTCGACGCTGGTGGCGGTGAGGAGGTCGAGCCGGTCGACGGCGGGCCGCAGCCGCGCCGCGACCGCTTCGGCGACGCGGGCGGCCGCGCCGCGACCGGAGGCCGGGTGCACGGCCAGTGCTGCGTTCAGTCCCACGGTCAGGTGATGTCGTCGGTCGAGCCGGAGCGGCCGGTCGACGGACCCGGCGTGGTCGGCGCGGCCGGTTCGTCGCCGTCGGCGGTGCTCGGCGTGTAGTTGAACGGCGCGGCCTCGTCGTCGGCGAGCTTGTCCCAGCCCTCGTCCTCGCGGCCGCGGTTGAGCTTGCGGTCGTGGAACCGGGCGATCTGGATGGACAGCTCGAACAGCAGGGTGAGCGCGCCGGCGAGGCCGAGCATCGAGAACGGGTCCGAGCCGGGGGTGGCGAACGCGGCGAACACGAACAGCGCGAACACGAGGCCGCGGCGCCACCGCTTGAGCTGCTGGTACTTGAGCACGCCGACGCGGTTGAGCATCACGACGAGCAGCGGCAGCTCGAAACTGACGCCGAAGATCACCAGCAGCGACAGGATGAACGAGATGTACTTGTCCGCGGTGAGCGCGGTGACGAACTGGTCCTGGCCGAATCCGGCGAGCAGCGCGAGCGCGTGCGGGACGAGCAGGTAGGCCAGCACCGCTCCGGCGGCGAAGAGCACCGAGGCGAAACTGACGAAGATCATCGCGTACCGGCGCTCTTTGGCGTAGAGACCGGGCGCGATGAACGCCCAGAGCTGGTAGAGCCAGGCGGGCGAGAGCAGCACGGCCCCGGCAGCGACGCCGACTTTGAGGCGGATCATGAACGCCTCGAACGGCACGGTCTGCAGCAGGCGGCAGCCGGGCTGGTCGCCGGCGAAGCGCTGCGAGGCCGGGATCGCGCAGTACGGGTGCGTCATGATGTCGCCGAGCGACGGGATCGGCCCGAGCCGCTGCTCGAACCAGATGAACCCGAAGATCGCCCCGACGACGACGAAAACGACCGCCCAGCCGAGGCGGCGGCGGAACTCGTAGATGTGCTCGATGAGCGTCATCGTGCCGTCGGGGTTTTTCCGACGGCTGCGCCGGCTCCGCTTGCTGGACCGGCTTCCGTTGCCGTTGGCGGCTTCCGCCACTGGTCGTTCCGTTCTCGTCAGAGCCCGCCGCGGCGCGCCGCACCGGCGCGCCGCCGTGGACCGGGGACCGGGTGGTGCGCGCGGAGGGTCAGCTCGCGTTCTTCTGCGGCTGGTCGGCCGGGGCGGCCGCCTGCTGCTTCTTGAGTTCGTCGAGCTGGCGCTGGAGGTCGGCGACCTGCTTGTCCTGCGCGGTCTGCGCGGGCGCGGGGGCGGCGATGTGCCGGGTGTCGGCGGATTCGGCCTCGGCTTCGGCCTTCTGCTCGCCGGTCAGGTCCTTGGTCTCGGCCTTGAAGATCTTCATGGACTTGCCGATGGACCGGGCCGCGTCCGGGAGCCGCTTCGCTCCGAACAGCAGAACCACCACGAGCACCAGAACGATGATGTGCCACGGCTGCAGCGCGTTCATGGTCGTCTGCCCTCCTTGTCTGGGGTCTGTGCTGATGTTACTTGTTGCCGGCCGCCGGGCGGCGTTCGGCCACGGCCACACGGAGTGCCGCCGACCGGGCCCGGACGAGTCCCGTCCGGTCCTGGGTGTCCGCACTGACCATGCTCATGGTGCGGCGGAAGCGGCGCAAGACTCCGGCGGTCCGTACCAGCAGCAGGGCCAGGACGAGCAGGCCGGCCGCGAGCAGCACATAGACGGGCAGGTACGGCACCAAACCACCTTATCGGTCGGAGATGGACGCGAGGTGACGGGCACGCGCCACGGCGTCGGCCGCTCGGCGACCGACTGCCTCGGCGAGTGTGGCGGGGCTCTCCACCTGGGCTTCCCCGCCGAGGCTGAGCACGAGCCGGACCATCCAGGGCTCGTCGCTGTAGCGCATGGCGATGCGCAGGCGCCCGCCGTCGAGTTCGTCGAGTTCCTCGCACGGGTAGTACTCGGCGACCCAGCGGGCGTCGGGGTCCAGGACGAGATGGGCGACCCGCTGATCGGGACGGACGGAGAAGACGCCGTCGGACAGGTCGGTGGGCCGCGCGTGGGCGGGCGGAGCTGCGGGTTCGTCCAATACGGTGAGCGCGTCCACCCGGTCGAGGCGGAACAACCGGACGCCTTCGACGCGCCGGCACCAGGCCTCGAGGTAGCCGACGCCTTGGACGATGACGAGCCGCATCGGGTCGACGGTGCGTTCGGTGATCTGGTCGCGCGAGGCGGTGTAGTAGCGCATCCGCAGGGCGCGGCCTTCCTGCAGCGCGCCGGAGACGGTCTCGCGGGTGCGGGCGGCGCGGGCTCCTTCCCGCACTCCTCCCCCGACGACGACCCCGGCCGGGCGGGCTTGTCCGGCGGCGTCCTCGATTTTGGCGATGGCGCGGCGGACCGCGTCGCCGTCGGCCACGCCCGGGGTTTCGGCGAGCGCGCGCAGCGCGACCAGCAGCGCGGTGGCTTCGCCGCCGGTGAGGCGCAGCGGGCGGCTCATCCCGGCGTCGTGGGTGACGACGATGGTGTCGCCTTCGAAGGACAGGTCGATGAGGTCGCCGGGGCCGTAGCCGGGCAGTCCGCACATCCACAGCAGTTCGAGGTCTTTGCGCAGCTGGCGCGGGGTGACGTCGAAGTCCTGGGCGGCCTCGTCGATCCGGATGCCGGGGCGCGCGAGCAGGTAGGGCACCAGCGCGAGAAGTCTCGGCATGCGTTCGCCGGACGCGGTCATCGCACGCTCCCCTGTCCGGCGCGGGCGAGCACGGCCTCGTGCCGGTGCCGCACGGACTTGGCCAGCACGTCCGGTTCGAGCACGAGCACGTCCGGTCCCTGCGCGGCGATCCAGTCCGCGGCCGATTCCGGGAAGTACAGGCCGATCTCGATCACGTCGCCTTCCTCGCCCGCGACGATCTCGCGCCCCACGACGTCGCCGCGGCGGCGAACCCCCGCGGCGCGGCCGTCGGCGATCCACAGCCGGGCAGTCGTCACCGGAGCCGGTTCCTCGCTGCCGCCGGTCACCGAAACGAGCTGCATCAGATTGACGCCGTCGGGCCTGGCGACCGCGCCCGGTTTCCCGATCGCGACGACCTTCCCGGTGACGCGGGAGAGCCGGAAGCACCGGGTCGCGTCGCGATCGCGGTCGTGCCCGACGACGTACCACCGAGCCCGCCAGGACACGACGCCCCAGGGCTCGAGCGTGCGCATACGACGCTCGGGCGACCCGCTGCGCCGGTACTCGAACCGCACCGCCTGCCCGGCCTGGACGGCGGCGAGCATCGGCGCGAACGCCGGTTCCGCGCGCACCCGCGGCTCGATGACGGTCGGTGCCTGGTCGTCGACCTCGACCCCGGCCGCGCGCAGTTTCACCAGCGCGCCCTGTGCCTGGCCGGTGAGCTCCGGCGAGTCCCAGAGCCGGACCGCGAGCCCCACCGCGGCCGCCTCGTCCGGGGCCAGGTCGATCTCGCCGAGCTCGTAGTCGCGGCGAGCGATCCGGTACCCCTCGACCGGGTCGAAAACGGAGTTGCGGCCGGTCTCGAGCGGGATGCCGAGCTCCCGCAATTCGGTCTTGTCCCGCTCGAACGTACGAAAAAAGGCGTCGTCACTGGCCGCCTCGGCGTACCCGGGCACAATCCCGCGGATCCGCTCCGCGGTGAGGTACTGCCGGGTGGAGAGGAGGGCCAGCACAAGGTTGACCAGCCGTTCGGCGCGTGCGGTGGACACCAGACGACTCTAGCTCTCCCCGTCTCGCGCGATCGCGAGGTCCGCCCCGCGCGCGTCGCGCCTGGTCAGCCCGCTTGCGGCGAATGGACCCGCCGCGCCCGCCCCGCCGCGCTCCGCCGTTCCAGGCCGCTGCCCTGCCCGGATCGGGTTCCCCCTTACGGAACCAACTTCGCGACCCGCCCCTTCGCCCCGCTGGCCCAGCACGCGCCGTCCCAAGCACAGTCGACGGTGTCGAAACTGCCGCTGTCGAACGCGACCCAATGCCGCCCGCCGTCACGGCTCAGATCGCTGCCGCCAGGCCCGACGGCCAGCACCGTGCCACCGCGCCAAGCGAGCCCAGACCGATACCCAGCCGGATGCTCCGACGGCGTCCGCCAAGTGCGACCGCTGTCGCGGCTCAACGCGACAGCCGGTCCAGGCGCAGTCGGATTGGCGTAGTCGCCGCCGATCGCGACCCCTTGCCACGGCGTACGAAACGCAACCGCGAAAACCCCAGCCGACGCGCTGCTGGGCAACGGCGTCTCAGCAGCACTCCAGTGCCACCCACCGTCCCCGGAGTGTAAAACCCGCGCATGCGCACCCCCTCCAGTAGCAAGCCACGCATCAAACGGCCCGGAAGTGGCAACGCACTGCCCACTCGCAGCGAACCCGGCTTCCCCAGGCTCCGCGGGCGGGAACGCCTCGTCCGGAACCTGCCGCCAACTGCGACCACCGTCAAAGGTCGCCTGCACGCGGAACTTCCCGTTGACCGGATCGCTCATCGCCAGCCCGCGCCACGGATCAAAGAAGGCGAGGCAGTCGTAGAACGCAGCGGAATCAGGATTGCTGAACGTCTGCCGCCAGTGCTTCCCGCCATCATCAGTGCGATAAACCCGAGAATCCGCCCCCGGCCCAATCGACAACACGACGGCACGCTCAGCATCGAACGCCTCGATATCGCGAAACTCAAGCTTCCCAGCATCAGGCGGCCCGACCGACACCCAGCTGTGCCCGCCGTCCACCGTCCGCAACACAGTGCCCTGAGTCCCGCTGACCCAAGCAACTCGCTCGCTGACCGCGGACAGCCCACGGAACTGCGCGGCCGTCCCCGCAGGCAACAACCGCCACGACGGCAACGAGGACGCCGCAGCAACCCCGCCCAAAGCCACCGACAGCACCGCCAGCAGAACCAAACCCGCCCGGAACGCACGCATGCGCAGATCCTGCCGCACCCACCCGACAACTTTCGTCGGATCCTGCAACGATTTCCGCACCCCAACCCCTGCGCTAACCACTCACCCGACCACAACGCGGGATCGCGTCGGGGGGGGGGGGGGGAGGGGTGGGGAGTCACCCGAACAGGGGGCGAGCCCCCCCCCCCAGCGAACTCCAAAAGAAACCACCATCCCAAATTGAGGACCGGACAC
>NZ_JBVKDQ010000002.1:473314-730614 GCF_055633755.1 Amycolatopsis sp. NPDC114484
ACCCCAACCACGCCGAAACCAACCCGCAAAAAAAGAAGGCGGGATTGTGGGGGGGGGTGGGGGGCCAGTTGGAACCACCCCTACCGTCAAACCCCCTCCCCCCCCCCACGCCGACTTAAAGGCGATCCCGCACGCGACGGCGAAGCCGGCGCCATCAAACACAGTTCGCGCCAAACCGCCCAACCCAACAACCCCTACAGCGACCCGATCAACCTCTCCACCCGCTCATCCACAGACCGGAACGGGTCCTTGCACAACACGGTCCGCTGCGCCTGGTCGTTCAGCTTCAAATGCACCCAGTCCACCGTGAAGTCCCGCCCAGCAGCCTGCGCCGCCGCGATAAAGTCGCCGCGCAACTTGGCCCGGGTGGTCTGCGGCGGAGTATCCTTCGCGGCCTCGATCTCCCCGTCGTCGGTCACCCGCCGCACGAGCCCCTTCCGCTGCAGCAGGTCGAAAATCCCGCGCCCGCGGCGAATGTCGTGGTACGCCAGATCCAGCTGCGCCACCCGCGGACTGGACAGGTCCAGGTCGTGCTTGGCCCGGTACCGCTCGACCAGCCGATGCTTGATCGCCCAGTCGATCTCGGTGTCGATCTTGCTGAAGTCCTGCTCCTCGACCGCCTCCAGCGCGCGCCCCCACAGCTCCACGACCCGCTCGTTGGCAGGCGTGGACCCGTTCTCCTTCAGATGCTGCACAGCCCGGGCGTGGTACTCCCGCTGAATGTCCAGCGCGGAAGCCTCCCGACCGCCAGCCAACCGGACCTGCCGACGCCCCGTCAGGTCGTGGCTGATCTCCCGGATCGCGCGGATCGGGTTGTCCAGCGTGAAGTCGCGGAACTGGACCCCGGCCTCGATCATCTCGAGCACCAGGTGCGCCGACCCGACCTTCAGCATCGTGGTGGGCTCGGCCATGTTGGAGTCGCCGACGATGACGTGCAGGCGCCGGTAGCGTTCGGCGTCGGCGTGGGGTTCGTCGCGGGTGTTGATGATCGGCCGGGACCGGGTGGTGGCGCTGGAGACGCCTTCCCAGATGTGCTCGGCTCGCTGGGAGAGGCAGTACACCGCGCCGCGCGGGGTCTGCAGGACCTTGCCCGCCCCGCAGATGAGCTGGCGGGTGACGAGGAAGGGCAGCAGCACGTCGGCGATCCGGGAGAACTCGCCGGCCCGGGTGACCAGGTAGTTCTCGTGGCAGCCGTAGGAGTTGCCCGCCGAGTCGGTGTTGTTCTTGAACAGGAAGATGTCGCCGCCGATGCCCTCGTCGGCGAGCCTGCGCTCGGCGTCCACGAGGAGGTCCTCGAGGATCCGCTCGCCGGCTTTGTCGTGCGTGACGAGCTGGGTCAGGTCGTCGCACTCGGCCGTCGCGTACTCCGGGTGCGAGCCCACGTCGAGGTAGAGCCTGGAGCCGTTGGACAGGAACACGTTGGACGAGCGCCCCCACGAGACGACCCGCCGGAAGAGATAGCGCGCGACCTCGTCGGGCGAGAGCCTGCGCTGGCCGTGAAAGGTGCACGTGACCCCGAACTCGGTCTCGATGCCAAAGATCCGCCGCTGCATCCCACCAGAGTAGGCGCTGGACCCCCGCCGAAGGTGCGCCGTTCGGGCGGCGACACGCGGTCGGTACGTTGCAAGTGGTGACAATGCGGCGGAAACCGGTCGCCGGGGCCGGAGACGGGCCCGGCCCGGCCAGCGGAGGTGGACAAGAGTGTTCCAGCAGGTCGGCCGGGCATTCCGGCAGGTCGGACGGCGGGATCGGGCGCTGATGCGGCGCAGTGCGGCACTGCCGCGCACGCGCGCCGACGACGTGATCACCGCGTTGTCCCGGAGTGCGGACAAATCGCGGCTCTGGTGGGGCGTGGCGGCCGTGCTCGCGGTCCGGAAGGGCCCGGCCCGGCGGGGCGCGCTGCGCGGGATCGCCGCCATCGCGGGGGCGAGCGCCGCGGCGAACCTGGTCGCGAAGCCGTCGTTCCCGCGCCGCCGTCCGGCCGAGGAAGAGGTTCCCGCGCACCGTCAGCTGCGCAAACGGCCGACGTCGTCGTCGTTCCCGTCCGGGCATTCGGCTTCGGCCGCCGCGTTCGCGACCGCGGTGGCGATGGAGTCGCCGCGCGCCGGGCTGGCGCTCTTCCCGCTCGCCGGGGCGGTCGCGTACTCGCGGGTCCACACCGGGGTGCACTGGCCGAGCGACGTCGCGGCGGGGCTGGCGATCGGGACCGGGGTCGCGGTGCTGACCCGGCATTGGTGGCCGCTGCACCCGGACGCGCGCGCCCGCACCGCCCATTCGGCGCAAGCGCCCGAGATGCGCGACGGCGAGGACATGCTCGCGCTGGTGAACCCGCATTCGGGCGTCAACGGCCAGGACCCGACCGAAGACGTGCGCTACGCCTGGCCGAAGGCGTCGCTGGTCTATCCGGACCCGTCGCGGGATCTGCGCGAGCAGCTCGCCGACGAGATCGAAGCGCACGGCTCGGTCCGCGCGCTCGGGGTGGCGGGCGGGGACGGCACGGTCGCGGCGGTGGCGTCGGTCGCGGCCGAACGCGGGCTGCCGCTCGCGCTGATCCCGGCCGGGACGCTCAACCACTTCGCCCGCGACGTCGGGGTCCGTTCGATGCCGGACGCGGACGAGGCGACCGAGGGCGGGCACGCGGTCGGCATCGACCTGGCGGAGGTCGAGATCGACGGCTCCGGCGAGCCCGCGCACCGCTGGTTCGTCAACACCGCCAGCCTCGGCGGGTACCCGGAAATGGTGCGGCTGCGGGAAAAACTGCAGTCCCGGTTCCCGAAGTGGCCGTCCGCGGCGATCGCGCTCGTGCGCGTCATGCGGCACGCGAAACCGCTGCGGGTGCAGCTGAACGGGAAGCCGACGCAGGTGTGGCTGATCTTCGTCGGCAACGGGACGTACGCGCCGAAGGGGTTCGCGCCGTCGCGGCGCCCGGCGCTCGACACCGGCCTGCTCGACGTCCGGTACGTGCGGGCGGACGTGCGCTGGTCGCGGCTGCGGTTCGTGCTCGCGAGCCTCACCAACAGCCTGCACGCGAGCCACGTCTACCGGCAGCGGGACCTGCCGGAGCTGCACGTCCGGCTGCTCGACGGGAACCGCCGGGTCGCCACCGACGGCGAGGTGGGGCCGCTCGGGCGGGAGTTCCGGTTCCGGTCGCGGCCGAGCGCGCTGACCGTCTACCGCAACCCGGACAGCGATTCCTGACCGGGAGGCGGGACCGCGGCGAACCGGGCGGTGGCTCCTGGCCGCGCGCTGCCCTAAGGTCCCTCCGGGAGCGTTCGGCCGGGCATCGAGTTCTTCACCACTGTGTACCCCGCATTCCCGGCTCTGACCTGCGCGCTTACCGTCCGCTCGCCGTCCGCGCAACAATCCTTGATCGTTTCTTTACCTTCTCTCAACGAATCCACAGCGAACCGTCCCTAGCGTGATCTTCGAGGTGCGGACAGTCGTGTCCGCACCAGTTCACGGCAGGGGTCTCTTCAGTGCGCTTTTCCACCCGCGGTCCGAGCTGCCCGTTCGCGGCGGGCCGCGGATGACGCGGCTGCTCCCGCAGGCTGTCGACCCGGTCCTGCCCCCGTCGGTCACCTCCCAGGCGAGGGACCTCGGGCCGCTCGAATCCCCCTTGCTGTGGCTCACGTTCGCCGGCGCCGCCGCCGCGGTCCTCGCCGTCACCATCGCACTCGCGCATCGCCGCCGCGCGCGCCGCTGGGGCACCAGCGGCGCGATCGCGCTGTTCCTGATCGCCGCGGTCACCGCGGTGAACAGCTACGTCGGCTACGTCCGAACGCCCAGCGACCTCGGCAGGCTGCTGCAGCGCGGCACCGGCGCGATGAACGTCGCGGGCACCCTGCTGCGCAGCACGAGCGACGATCCGGCCGAGGACTCGGACCCCAGCACCGCGGACAGCTCCACCGGCGGCAACAGCGGCAGCTCCCCCGCGGCCGGCCGTCCCGCGGCCCCGGCCAGCTCGAACGGCAGCACCGAGGTGCTGAACGTGCCCGACCCGGCGCACGGCGTCGCGAACGGCGAGAACTACGTGGTCCTCCCGTCCGGCTACCACGACCCGGCGAACGCGGCCAAGCGCTACCCGGTCGTCTACCTCATCCACGGCTACCCCTACGGCGGGCCGCGCGACTGGCTCACCTCCGGCTCCGCGCCGCAGACGCTGAAGAGCCTCGAGGACGCGCATGTCATCCAGCCGATGATCATCGTGAGCGTCGACCTCACCGCCAACCGGCCGAGCACCGACTGGGAATGCCTGAACGTCCCGGGCGGGCCGCAGCTGGAGACGTATCTCGCCAGCAGCATCGTGCCGTCGGTCGACCAGCACTACCGCACGTTCGCCGACCGCGGCCACCGCGCGCTCGGCGGCATGTCCGGCGGCGGCTTCGGCGCGCTGAACATCGGGCTGCACCACCTCGACGAGTTCGGCACGCTGCTGATCTCGCTGCCGTACGACGACCTGAACGATTCGGTCGGCGTCCTCGGCGGCAACCAGTCCGCGATCGCGGCGAACACCCCGCGCCGCTACATCCCGACGATGCCGTTCCCGCAGAAGCTCGCCGTGATGCTCACCGTCGGCACCGGCGCGCCGACCGACGTCGCGACCGCGCACCGCATCGCCGGGTCGCTGCAACGGCGCGGCCAGGAGGTCGTGGTGCACGCCGAACGCGGGTTCAACCACACCTGGCACACCGCCCGCGCGACGCTTCCGTACATGCTCGCCTTCGCCGATCAGAACTTCCGCAGCGCTCCTGCCGCCTCCTGAACGGATCGCCCGGAAAAATATCTTCCGGGCCCTGTCCATCCGGGCGGGCGCCGTTCGTGGTGAGGTCAGTGCGGCACCACGGCCGCACTGACCGACGAAGGAGCCCGAACATGAAGTACCTGCTGCTGATCCACGCTTCCGCGGCCACTGAGCAGGGCGGGGCCGCCGGCTGCGAACCGGCCGACTGGATGGCCTACGACCAGGAAGTCCGCGACGCCGGGGTGTTCGTCAGCGGGGAATCGCTCGCCGACCTCGTGACCGCGACGAAGGTGCGGGTCGGGGCGGACGGCGAGCGTTCGATCACCACCGACGGCCCGTTCGCCGAGACCCGCGAGCTGCTCGGCGGGTTCTACGTGCTGGACGTGCCGGACCTCGACGCGGCGCTCGACTGGGCGGCCCGCTGCCCCGGTTCCCGCGACGGTTCGGTCGTGGTCCGCCCGATCGCCGATTTCGATGCCTGACGCGCGAGCGTCCGTGGCGGCCGTGTTCCGCGAGGAGCACGGCCGCCTGCTCGGCGCGCTCGTCCGCCGTTTCGGCGATCTCGACCTCGCCGAGGAGGTGGCCGCCGAAGCGGTGGAGGCCGCGCTGGTGCGCTGGCCGATCGACGGCGTCCCGCCCAAACCCGGCGCGTGGCTGATGACGACCGCTCGCCGCAAGGCGGTCGACCGGCTCCGCCGGGACCAGGCGTACGCGGCGAAACTCGCGGTCCTGCAAGCGGAATCCGACCGCAGCGACCCTCCCCCGCTGCCCGGGGCCGACGGCGACCTGCCCGACGACCGGCTCCAGCTGTTCTTCACCTGCGCGCATCCCGCGCTGGCCGCCGAGGACCGGCTCGCGCTCACGCTGCGCTGTCTGGCCGGGCTCACGACGCCGGAGGTCGCGCGGGCGTTCCTCGTGCCGACCGCGACGATGGCGAAGCGGATCGTGCGGGCCAAGAACCGGATCCGCGACCACCGCATCCCGTTCCGCGTCCCCTCCGGCGACGAGCTGCGCGAGCGGCTGCCCGGCGTGCTGCAGGTGCTGTACTCGCTGTTCACCGAGGGCTACGCGGCCAGTTCCGGTCCGGACATCCAGCGTCCGGACCTGGCCGAGGAGGCCATCCGGCTGGCGCGGATCCTGCACCGCCTCCTGCCCGCCGAACGCGAAATCACCGGGCTGCTGGCCCTTCTGCTGCTCGTCCACGCCCGCCGCGCCGCCCGCACCGGACCGGACGGCGAGTTCGTCCTGCTGGAAGACCAGGACCGCACGTCCTGGGACGCGGCGCTGATCGACGAGGGCTGCGCGCTCGTGCCCGTCGCGCTCACCGGCGGACCGCCCGGACCGTACGGAGTGCAGTCGGCGATCGCCACGCTCCACGCCGAAGCACCGGACGTCGCCCGCACCGACTGGCCGCAGATCGTTGCGCTGTACGACATCCTGCTGACGCTCACGCCGACGCCGGTCGTCGCGCTCAACCGCGCGGCCGCGGTGGCGATGCGCGACGGACCCGAGGCCGGGCTGAAACTCCTGGACGGCTTGGCCGACGAGCCGCGGCTGCGGGGCTACCACCCGTATGCCGCCGCTCGCGGAGACCTGCTGCACCGCCTCGGCCGCGACGACGAAGCGGCAGCGGCCTACCAGGAAGCGCTGGCGAGCGCGGGAACCGAACCGGAACGCGCCCACCTGCGTCAGCGGCTGGACGCTCTCTGACTCGGCGCCCACCGGCTGAGCACCGGCTCGACAAGCCTCGTCAACGGCCCGGACAGCGTTTGCCCGTGCCGCCGGAACAACTCGTCGCGCGAATCGAACCGACCCAGATCGACCAGCACAGTCGCCGACAGGTCGCACGCTCCGCCGACGTCGCAGGTGAACCCGTCCCAGTCGATCGCGGTCCGGGACACCGCGTCGAACAGCGTTTCCCCGCTGTCGTTGGAGAATCCCGGATTCGCCGCCAGCTCGGTCAACGGCCCGAACAACTCCCCGACCGGAACCCAGGCGCCGGCGATCCGGAACTCCGGCCACGCCACCACGACCCGCGACGGCACCAGGAACTTCAACCGGGGAAACCGCGGATACCAGAACCGGCCGTCCACGAGCAGACCCCGCACCCGCGTCGCGATCCCTTGCGCCCGCGCGACTCCCTCCAGAATCGCCAGCCGCTGACTGCACGAACCCCGCCCGCGCCGCAGCGTCCGCGAGATCGGCCGCCGCTCCTGCACCGAGTACACCGGCCGCACCGACCCGGCGATCAACCGGTGCGCGGCCCGCAACCCGGCAAGCCGGTCCTCGGACGCCGTCTCCCGCACCAAGGACCGCACGAGCGGATCGCGCCAGTCGAGAATCGCCGTCGGAACCACGCCGCCCTCAGCGGAACTGTCCCCGGCGGCGCGACGACGCCACCACGGGGTCACCAGCGCACACGTCACCCCGCCAGTATCCCGAAAAACGACTGTGGGCCGCCGGAACTGTCCGGCGGCCCACAGTCGGTCACGTCATTCCTTCTCGGCCGAACCCTCGCCGTTGTCCGAACCCTTGTCCGAGTCGCCCTCGCCGGAATCGTCCGGCTTCTCGGCAGGCTCCTCCTTCGCCGGCAGCAACGCCTCCAGCGCCGCCCCCGACAACCGCCGGAACGCCCGCCGCGGCTTCGCCCGGTCCAGCACCGCGACCTCGAGCTTGATCTCCGCCTCGGCCGCCGACCCGTTCCCGTTCGACGACGCCGCGGTCGCCCGCAACCCCTCGATCGCCGTCGCCAGCGCCGTGCGCAGATCGTGCTCCGGATCCACGACGTCCTTCAGCTTCGTGCTGATCGGCTCCGTCGTTCCCCCCATCACCACGAACGGCGACTCGTCGAAAATCGACCCGTCGAACGTCAACCGGTACAACTGGTCCTCCGCCGCGGTCGCCCCGACCTCGGCCACGCACACCTCGACCTCGAACGGCTTCAGCTGCTCGGTGAAAATGCTGCCCAGCGTCGCCGCGTAAGCGTTCGCCAGCGCCCGCGCGCTCACGTCGCGGCGGTCGTACTGGTAGCCCTTCAGATCCGCGTGCCGGATCCCAGCCACCCGCAGGTTCTCGAACTCCGAATACCGGCCCACCGCGGCGAACCCGATCCGGTCGTAGATCTCGGAAACCTTGTGCAGCGTCGCCGACGGGTTCTCCGCCACGAACAGCACGCCGCCCGCGTACTTCAGCACCACCACGCTCCGGCCCCGCGCGATCCCCTTGCGCGCCAGCTCGGAACGCTCCCGCATCAGCTGCTCGGGAGAGGCATACAACGGCATCGTCACGGTGTCGGCTCCACGTTCTCCGAAAACTCGGCAGTCATTGATTCAGCGGACATCGGCGGCCTCAGACCGGCCGGTGGTGATTGCGCTCCGCGCGCCCGGCCACCACCGCCTCGGCCACCGCGCCCGTCCGCTCCGCGGGCAGCAGCACCGCGCCGTCCTCCGCGGTGACGGTGATGACGTTCGGGAAAATCCGCCGCACCAGATCCGGCCCGCCGCTCGCGGTGTCGTCGTCCGCCGCGTCGTACAACGCCTCCAGCGCCGTCCGCACCGCCGCGTCGGCGTCCGCGTCCGGGTCGTACAGCTTCTTCAGCGACGACTTCGCGAACAGCGAACCCGAACCGACGCTCGCGTACCCGGCGTGCTCCTCGTACCGCCCGCCCGCCGCGTCGTACGACACGATCCGGCCCGCGTGCTTCGCGTCCTCGGCCTCCAGGTCGTACCCGACGAACAACGGCACGACCGCGAGGCCCGCCATCGCCATCTCCAGGTTCGCCTTCACCATCCCGGCCAGCTTGTTCGTCTTGCCGTCCAGGGAAAGCGAAACGCCCTCGATCTTCTCGTAATGCGCCAGCTCCACCGCGTACAGCCGGACCATCTCCACGGCCAGCCCCGCGGTCCCCGCGATGCCCACCGCCGAGTACTCGTCCGTGACGTGCACCTTCTCGATGTCCCGGCTCGCGATCAGATTCCCCGACGTCGCCCGCCGGTCCCCGGCGATCAGCACCCCGCCGGCGAACGCGACCGCGACGATCGTCGTGCCGTGCGGCACGTCCAGCTCACCCGCGGGCACCCGCCGCGCGGGCAGCAGCTCCGGCGCGGTCGCGCGCACGAAATCCGCGAACGACGACGTCGTCGGCGAAAAGTAGGCCGACGGCAGTCCGGGTCCGGAAAAACCCGCCCCAGAGGAGGTGTTGTCCATACGTGCTCTCGGTTCCCATCTATCCCGTGCCCGGCAACGCCACCGGCAAACCTGCCCCCGGCGCCGCCGCGCGAAACCTCCGGCCCAGCGCGCCCGCCGCACCGCCCCGCATCCGGGACGGCCGCGACGGGCAGACGGCTACTCGCCGCCCTTCTGCACGTAAGCGCGGACGAAGTCCTCGGCGTTCTCCTCCAGCACGTCGTCGATCTCGTCGAGGATCGTGTCCACGTCCTCGCCGAGCTTCTCCCGCCGCTCCTGGCCCGCCCCGCCGGCGTCGTCGAACTCCTCGTCGGAATCGCCGCCGCCGTGCTTCTCGATCTTCTCCTGCGCCATCTCGCCTCCCGGTCTGGCCGATGTTCCCTAGCCTACCCAGCGGTACCGACGAAAAGGGCCTTCCAGCGGCCCGAAACGCCGGGATCGCGCTAGTCCGAACCGGTGATCGCCTCCACCAGCTCCTCCGCCGTCGCCGCCGCGTCCAGCAGCTTCCCGACGTGCGCCTTCGTCCCCCGCAACGGCTCCAGCGTCGGGATCCGCACCAGCGACTCCCGGCCCACGTCGAAAATCACCGAATCCCACGACGCCGCCGCGATCGACGACGCGTACTTCTCCAGCGCCCGGCCCCGGAAGTAGGCGCGCGTGTCCGACGGCGGGGTCGTGATCGCCGCCTGCACCTCCTCCTCGGTGACCAGCCGCTTCATCGACCCCCGCGTGACCAGCCGGTTGTACAGGCCCTTGGCCAGCCGGACATCCGAATACTGCAGGTCCACCAGCCGCAGCCGCGGCGCGCCCCACGCCAGCTGGTCCCGCTCCCGGTACCCCTCCAGCAGCCGCAGCTTCGCCGGCCAGTCCAGCCGGTCCGCGCACTCCTGCGGATCCCGCGCCAGCGCGTCCAGGATCTCGCCCCACACCCGCAGCACTTCCTTCGACGCCTCGTCCGCGCCCGTGCGCTCGAGATTCGCCGACGCCAGCTCGTGATAGGCGAACTGCAGGTCCAGCCCGGTGAACTTCTTCCCGTTCGCCAGCTCGACCTTCGTCTTCAGCGTCGGGTCGTGGCTGATCTTGTGCACCGCCCGCACCGGCTCGTCCAGCTTCAGGTCGTCGAACCGCACCCCGGCCTCGATCAGGTCCAGCACCAGCGCCGTCGTCCCGACCTTCAGATACGTCGAGTACTCCGACAGGTTCGCGTCCCCGATGATCACGTGCAGCCGCCGGTACTTGTCCGCGTCCGCGTGCGGCTCGTCGCGCGTGTTGATGATCCCGCGCTTGAGCGTGGTCTCCAGCCCGACCTCGACCTCGATGTAGTCCGAGCGCTGCGAAAGCTGGAAACCCGCCTCCTCGCTCTGCTGCCCGATCCCCACCCGGCCCGAACCGCACATCACCTGCCGCGACGCGAAGAACGGCGTCAGCCCGCCGATCACCGCGGTGAACGGCGTCGACCGCTGCATGAGGTAGTTCTCGTGCGTGCCGTAGCTCGCGCCCTTGCCGTCCACGTTGTTCTTGTACAGCTGCAACGGCGGCTGCCCCGGCACGGTGGCCGCCTTCAGCGCGGCCTCCTCCATCACCCGCTCGCCCGCTTTGTCCCAGATGACGGCGTCCCGCGCGTTCGTGACCTCCGGCGCCGAGTACTCCGGATGCGCGTGGTCCACGTACAACCGCGCACCGTTGGTGAGGATGACGTTCGCCGCGCCCAGGTCCTCGACGTCCGGGTCGTGCCCCGGACCGCCCGGCCCGGTCAGATCGAACCCGCGCGCGTCGCGCAACGGCGACTCCACCTCGTAGTCCCAGCGCGCCCGGCGCGCCCTCGGGATGTCCGCAGCCGCGGCGTAGGCCAGCACCACCTGAGTCGAGGTGAGCACCGGGTTCGCCGTGGCGTCCCCGGGCACGGCGATGCCGTACTCGACTTCGGTTCCCATGATCCGACGCATGCCCACCACCCTACGGGTTCGACGCGTGCGACGATGCCCCCATGCCAGGCAGTGACGAACTCGTTGCCCTCTATGACGACGCGGGCCGCGCGGTAGGCGAAGCACTCCGCTCCCGGGTACGGGCAGAAGGACTCTGGCACGCCGCCGGAGTCGTCTTGGTCCGATCGGGCGACGGCCGCGAGGTCTACGTGCACCTCCGCACCGCGGACAAGGACACGTTCCCCTCCACCTGGGACTGCTGGGCAGGCGGAGTAGTGGCCGCAGGCGAAACCCCGGAAGACTGCGCCCGCCGAGAACTAGCCGAAGAACTGGGCGTCCACGGAGTGGAACTGCAACCCCTGTTCACCAAAATCTACGACCGCGGCACGATCCACTGCCACAACTTCGCCTACGAAGTCCGCTGGGACGGCCCCATCCACCCACAGCCAGAAGAAATCGTAGAAGGCCACTGGATTTCCCTGGACGAACTCCGCACCTGGGTCTTCGCCCCCACCCCCACACGCCCCTTCATCCCAGACGGCCGCGCAGGCATCCAAGAGTGGTTCCAGCGCTGTGTTTGATGGCGCCGGCTCCGCCGTCGCGTGCGGGATCGCCTTTAAGTCGGCGTTCCCGCGTTGTGGTCCGGTTTAAAGAAGCTGGGGGGGCTAGGGCTGAGCAGTTAGCTTCGCTGCGATCTTGGGCAGCAATCGCTTCGCGGCATCCTGCGCCCGCGCCGGAGTGCTCGCCGCGACGCTCAACGCCGACACGACATTCCCCTTAGCCACCAGCACCGCACACGTCGAGCCTTCGCACCACGCCCGCTGCACTGTGATCCCCGGCTGCGGCGGCACCGACACCTCGACACCCGCGCAATGCGCACCCGAGACAACATCCTCGCCCGACCGGTCCGCGTACACCGTGACCTCGTGCGTCAACGCCGAACCACTCGGATACACCCAGCTCACCGACTTGCGCTCACCCGCGGCCAACCCGCTCAGACACCCCGAAACGCGGCCCGATCCCGGAGCCACGCCCTCCTCGGCAACGTCCGGATCGGACAGCAGCGCCGCCTCCGCGCGCCGCGGATCCGGTGCCGCCGCGGAAGAAACGACCGGCGGCGCGGCCGGACGCGACACCGGCGGAGCCACCGGAGCGCTCGTGTCCGGAGCCGGATCGTCGTAGTAGGTCTCGAGATTGTTGGGCCGGTTGCCGCATCCGGCGAGCCCGGCGAGCGCGCCCAGCCCGACCAGCACTGCGACTGCTGGCACCTGCCGACGACGCACGTTGCCCCTCCGCGCTCAGTGTTGCCCGTCCGCCCCGGGCCAATGCTGGGCCCGAGGGTAATGCAGCCGCTCAGCTCCACCCGAGGTGGGATCGATGCGCCCAGTACTCCCGCGCGTCCTGCGCGAGTTGTCCCAGCACAGCGCGGTCTTCGTCGCTCAGCCGCACCCGCGTCGCGGCGAGGTTCGCGGCCAGCTGCGCCGGGCTCGACGGACCCAGCACCGCCACCGGAGCCCACTCCTGCCCGAGCACCGCCGCCACCGCGACCGCGTCCGGGCCGACGCCGTGCGCCTCCGCGATCCGCCGCAGCGGCTCCGGAGCCTCCGCGACGAGCCGTCCGTTCGCGAGGGTTTCCTTGACCAGCACCCGCTTCCCGGCCGCACGCGCCTCCGCCAGCGCTGGGCCGGCCGACGGCTCGAACACGTTCCAGGTCGACTGGACCGACGAGAACACCGGCTGTCCGCCCGATTCCAGCTCGAACGCCCGGCGCACGACGTCCGCCTGCGCCGGGCCGGAGGTGGAGAAGCCGACCTCGACGCCATCGCCGGAAAGCCCGGCCAGAGCGTCGATCAGGGCCTGATCAGTCAAAAGTGGACTGTCCACAGTGAGCGAATGAACCTGGTACAGATCCACGTGCCCGGCCAGGAGGTCCCGCGTCTGCGCCCACTGTTCGCGGAACCGCGGCAGCGTGTGTTCCTTGACTTCGTGGACGTCCGCGTCAAGCCGCCAGTCGCCGACGTAGCGGTAGCCCCACTTGCTGGACACGGTGACGTCCTGGTGACCGCGTTCGACCAGCCAGCTGCCGAGAAATTCCTCCGAACGGCCGTAAGACCGCGCGACATCGACCCACCGGATTCCCGCCGCGTAAGCGGCGTCGAGCACCTCGTGGGTCGCGGCCCGCATCGACGGGACGTCCCGCACTTCGGGCAAGTCCCGCCCCAGATTGATATATGCCGGACGGCCGAGCGCGGCCAGCCCCACCGCGATGCGGTCCATCGGGATCCTCTTGTCTTCAGCGGTATTCGGAAATGGTCGCGCGAGTTTAGGCGAGGGGACGCGGAGCGTTTTCCCATCGCCTAATGTATAGGTCGTTATACACTTTGTTTGTGCCGGAGGATGGCGAGCCATTGGCCGGAGTTTTGGGCTTGGCGGTGGAGTTTTTCGAGTCGGGCGGCGGGTGCGCGGACGTAGCCTTTGCCGAAGACCGGGGCGATTTGGCGGAGGCTGGCTCCTTCCTCGCGGGCGGCGAGGAGCGCCCAGTCGGAGGCGTCGGCGCAGGCCGCGGACGCGCGGCGCAGCTCCCCCAGGAGGTCGATCAGGTCGTTCGCGTTCAGCTCCCCCGCTTGGACGGCGGCGGCGGTCGTCTCGAGCCAGGCCAGGACGTCGGCCTCGGTGACGGGCGGACGCGGGCGGGCGTTGTCTGTGCTCACGCGGCGCAGTATAGGGCGTTATACACTGACGTCGAGCGCGGTGACCGAAACCTGCTGGACTCCGGGCGTGGCGCGGACGTTGACTGGCCGCAGCAGCCCGTCGGTCGTTTCGGAGGTTCAGTGAGGTTCGGCATCGCCGCGCGGTTCGTCGCGCTCGCCGTCGCGTGGGGCGCGAGTTTTCTGTTCATCAAGGTGGGCCTGGAGGGGCTGTCGCCGGCTCAGGTGGCATTGGCCCGGGTCGCCCTGGGCGCGTTGACACTGGGCGCGTTCCTGGTGCTGCGCAGGCGATCGCTCCCCCGCGATCCCGCGTTGTGGGCGCATCTCGCGGTGGTTTCGGTGCTGTTCTGCGTGGGCCCGTTTCTGCTGTACTCGTGGGCCGAGCAGTACGTGGCGTCCGGGCTCGCCAGCATCTTCAACGCCACCACTCCCCTGCTGACCATGCTGTTCGCCGCGGCCGCCCTGCCCGCCGAGCGGCTCACCCGGCCGAAAACCGCCGGTCTGCTGATCGGCTTCGCGGGCGTGCTCACCCTCGTCGGCGTCTGGCGCGGGATCGACCTCAGCCACGAAGTCCTCGCGCAACTGGCCTGCCTCGGCGCGACCACCTGCTACGGCATGGCCTTCGTCTATCTGCGGAAGTTCGTGTCGCCCCGCAATCCCGACCCGGTCGTCGTCGCGTTCGGGCAGACCGGTTTCGCCACCGTCGTTCTTCTCGCCGCGACACCGGCGATCGCGGCGCAGCCGGTGCACCTGAATCTCGCTGTGGTCCTGTCCATGCTCGCGCTCGGCGTGCTCGGCACCGGCGTGGCTTACACCTGGAACACCGCCATCGCCGCTGCCTGGGGCGCCGCCAACGCCTCCGCTGTGACCTACCTCACTCCAGTGGTCGGGGTGCTGCTCGGCGTGCTGGTCCTCGACGAGCCGGTGCACTGGAACGAACCCGTCGGAGCGCTGCTCGTGGTGCTCGGGATCCTGGCGTCGCACGGGAGGCTTTCCCGGGCGCGGCAACCGGTCCTGGAACGGGTCTGAAACGGCCTGTGGGGCCGCCGGAGTTCCGGCGGCCCCACAGGTTTCGCGTTGCGGTTACAGGTACTGACCGGTGTTCGTGGCGGTGTCGATCGCCCGCCCCGATTCCTGGTTCTTGCCGGTGACGAGCGTGCGGATGTAGACGATCCGCTCGCCCTTCTTGCCGGAGATCCGGGCCCAGTCGTCCGGGTTGGTGGTGTTGGGCAGGTCCTCGTTCTCCGCGAACTCGTCGACGATCGCGTCCAGCAGGTGCTGCACGCGCAGGCCGGGCTGCTGGGTCTCCAGCACCGACTTGATCGCCGACTTCTTCGCCCGGTCCACGATGTTCTGGATCATCGCGCCCGAGTTGAAGTCGCGGAAGTACAGGACTTCCTTGTCCCCGTTGGCGTAGGTGACCTCCAGGAACCGGTTCTCGTCGCTCTCCTCGTACATCCGCTCGACGGTGTGCTGGATCATCGCGTCGAACGTCGCCTTGGAGTCCCCGCCGAACTCCGCCAGGTCGTCGGCGTGGATCGGCAGGCCCTCGGCCAGGTACTTCGAGAAGATGTCCTTCGCGCCCTCGGCGTCGGGCCGTTCGATCTTGATCTTCACGTCGAGCCGGCCCGGCCGCAGGATCGCCGGGTCGATCATGTCCTCGCGGTTGGAGGCGCCGATGACGATGACGTTCTCCAGTCCCTCGACGCCGTCGATCTCCGACAGCAGCTGCGGCACGATCGTGGTCTCCACGTCGGAGGACACGCCCGAGCCGCGGGTGCGGAAGATCGAGTCCATCTCGTCGAAGAACACGATGACCGGGGTGCCCTCGGAGGCCTTTTCCCGCGCCCGCTGGAAGATCAGCCGGATCGACCGCTCGGTCTCGCCGACGAACTTGTTCAGCAGCTCCGGACCCTTGATGTTGAGGAAGTAGGACTTGCCGTCCGCGTTGTCGCCGCGGGCCTCGGCCACCTTCTTCGCCAGGGAGTTCGCCACCGCCTTGGCGATGAGCGTCTTCCCGCAGCCCGGCGGGCCGTACAGCAGGACGCCCTTGGGCGGGCGCAGCTGGTACTGCTGGTAGAGGTCCGCGTGCAGGAACGGCAGCTCCACGGCGTCGCGGATCTGCTCGATCTGCCGGGTCAGGCCGCCGATGTCCTCGTAGCGGACGTCCGGCACCTCCTCCAGCACGAGGTCCTCGACCTCGGCCTTCGGCACCCGCTCGTAGGCGTAGCCCGCCTTCGAGTCCACCAGCAGCGAATCGCCCGGTTTGAGCGGCTGCTCGGAGAGCGGATCGGAGAGCAGGACGACCCGCTCCTCGTCCGCGTGGCCGACGACGAGAGCGCGCGTGCTGCCGCCCTCGACGTCCGGTGCGAGCACTTCGCGCAGCGCGCACACCTCGCCGGTGCGCTCGAAATCGCCGCCTTCGACGACTGTGAGCGCCTCGTTGAGCCGCAACGCCTGCCCGCGCCGCAGCGACGAGACCTCCACCGCGGGCGACACCGAGACGCGCATCTTGCGCCCCGCGGTGTAGACGTCCACCGTGTTGTCCTCGTACGCCTCGACGAACACCCCGTAGCCGCTCGGCGGCTGGGCCAGCCGGTCGACCTCTTCGCGGAGGGCGAGCAGCTGACCCCGCGCCTCGCGCAGGGTTTCGACGAGTTTCGTGTTCCGCTCGGTGAGCTGACTCACCCGTTCCGACGCCTCGGCAAGGCGTTGTTCGAGAACGCGGTTCTGTCGCGGGGAATCGGTGAGCCTGCGGCGCAGCAGCGCCACTTCTTCCTCGAGAAAACGGATCTGCCGGGCTTGTTCCTCTGATGTCTGCCCTGCTCCGCCGGTTGCTGAAGGGTCGGCCTCCTCGCGCCGACCTCCGGGAAGGTCATGATGCATCGGGCACCTCCTCGGAGTGCTTTTCATTCCACGGTACCGGCGATCACCGACAAGAAAAGGCCTTTCCGCATCACAAGACCGGCGCGTCGCGCTTTTTCTCGGGGCCAGCACGGCCGCGAGCGCAGCGCAAGCGGCCGATTCGGTGCCGCGGAGGGGAATCCGCACCGCGCCGGTTTCCGCAACGCGGAACTGAACGCCCCGCGGATGCCCTGCCGCACTACCCGCGAACCCGACTTGCGGGTTGGCTGCGCGTGAACGCGCGCGGCTGGCTAGCATCCCCGGGTGGCCACGCTCCGCACGTGGCCAGGACTTTCGTTCGCACGGCAGGGGGAACCGAGATGACTTATCCGCCGCAGCAGCCCGGCGGCTACGGACAGCAGCCGAACCCGTACGGGCAGCAGCCCGGCGGCCAGCAGCCGTACGGGCAGCCTCAGCAGGGCGGATGGAACCAGGGCGGGCAGCCGCCGCAGGGCCCGCAGTCCGGCGGATTCCCCTCCGCTCCCGGCCCCGGCGGTCCCGGCGCACCCGGCCAGGGCGGCCCCTACCAGGGCGGATACCAGCAGCCGAGCGGTCCCCAGCAGTACGGGCAGCAGCCGGACCAGTTCGGGCAGTACGGGCAGCAGGCCGACCAGTTCGGACAGCAGCCCGGGCAGTTCGGACAGCCCGGCGGGCCGTTCGGGCAGCAGCCGGGAGGCCAGTTCGGCGGGTTCGGCGAGGAGCCGCCGAAAAAGAAGAAGACCGGCCTGATCGTCGGCATCGCGGTCGCCGCGGTGGTCGTCCTCGGCGGCGCGACCGGCCTCGTCATCTGGCTCAACGGCGACAGCAAGGACAACAAGACCGCGGCCCCGGCCGCGTCGTCCTCGGCCCCGGCCGCCGGACCGCAGTCCAGCGGCCCGAGCGGCAGTTCGTCGTCGTCCCCGTCGAGTTCGTCGTCGTCGGGTTCGAGCAGCGGCAACTACCCGGCCGCGTCCGGTGCGAAGGCCACGTCGGGCGAGCTGTTCGAGGCCGCTTCCGCGGCGTACAACAGTTCCGACACCGACGGGCTGTACTCGATGCTCTGCACCAGCCTCACCAAAGGCCAGAAGCCGACCGACAAGATGCCCTCGGGCATCCACTTCGAGCTGACCAGCAGCCCGCAGGAAAGCGGCGACCAGGCCACGGTGAAGTACCACGTCACCACGTCCAGCAAGACCGCCGACGGCACCCTCACCGCCCTGCGCCAGGGCGGGGCCTGGTGCCTCGGGAAGGTCAGCACGGACCACTAGGTGAGACGCCGGCTCAGCACGGCACTCGTCCTGCTCGCAGTCGTTGTCGCGGGCGGTGTCCTCGGCCTGGTCTTGATCAGCCTGCCGGGGCCCGCCCGCACCACCACGGAACCGCCCGTTCCCCCGCCTCCGCCGCGAACGAGCGCGCCGGCGACTCCCGCGCCCGCGGCGGATCAGGCCGCGATCGCCGCGCTGGCGCACACTCTCGTCGACGCGATCACGCGCGCCGACTCCGCTGAATTCGGCACTCTCACCTGCAAACCGCAAACTGCGGCGGCGCTGAAGGAACTCCAGGCGAAATGGGACGCCGCGGGCCCGCTTCGCGTCTCACTCCCTGGACAGCCGGTGATCGCGGGCGACGACGCCACCGTGACTGTGCGGGTCGAAGGCGCTGGCGGGCACAAGGACACGCCGTTCCCGCTGCGGCGCGAGAACGGTCGTTGGTGCGTCCCTGGTTAGCCTTTGCCCTTGCTGGGCCGTCGTGAAACACGCGGCGACACTGTGCCGTCGGCGAGACGGCGGGCGGTGAGCAGGAAAGCGGTGTGCGCGACCATCCGGTGGTCCGGCCGCACCGCGAGGCCGACGACGTGCCAAGGCCGCATCAGCGTCTCCCACGACTCCGGCTCGGTCCAGCACTGCTGTTCCCGCAGCGATTCCGTGACGCGGGACAGCTGGGTGACCGTGGCGACGTAGACGGTCAGCACCCCGCCGGGCACGAGGTGCGCGGCGACGTTCGGCAACTGGTCCCACGGCGCGAGCATGTCCAGCACGACCCGGTCGACCTCGCCGGTGTGCGTGGCCAGATCGGCGACGGTGAGCGTCCAGTTGTCCGGCTTCTCGCCGAAGAACTTCACGACGTTGCGCTCGGCGTGCTCGGCGTGGTCGTCGCGGATCTCGTAGGAGAACACCTGTCCCGCCGGACCGACAGCGCGCAGCAGCGAGCACGTGAGCGCACCCGAACCGGCGCCGGCTTCGAGGACGCGCGCGCCCGGGAAGATGTCGCCCCACATCACGATCTGCGCGGCGTCCTTGGGGTAGATCACCTGCGCGCCGCGCGGCATCGACAGCACGTAGTCCGGCAGCAACGGCCGCAGCGCGAGATACGTGCTGCCGCCCGCCGAAGTGACCACGCTGCCCTCGGGACGGCCGATGAGGTCGTCGTGCGCGAGGGCGCCGCGGTGCGTGTGGTACTCGCCGCCGTCGGCGAGCGTGAGGGTGTAGTGCCTGCCTTTCGAGTCCGTCAGCTGAACCCGGTCACCTGCACGAAACGGTCCGCTGACCGACAACTTCTTCCTCCACTGCAAACCCGGAACGCCGACGTCGAATCCTCGCAGGTCGTCCCGCGCCCGTCGTGCGCGGGTGCCTCACTGAGCGCGACGGCCCTGCATCAGCGCGGTCCGCAGGTCCTCCCGGCGCAACACGCCTGCCGGACGGCCCTCGTCGTCGACCACGAGGAACTGCCAGGCAGGCGTCTCGCGCACGCGCTCGGCGATCTCCTCCCCCGGTTCCGACGCGAGCAGCACGGTCTCCGCGCGGATCGGCTCGGCGGCCTGTTCGGCGGGCGCGTGCGGACTGATGCTCGCCAGCTGCTGCGCGGCTTGCTCGTCCAGCAATCCCGCCGCGACGCCGTCCGCGCGCACCAGCACGACGCCCCGTCCCGCCGACGCGGCCAACGCGTCGGAGACCGGGCTTTCCGCGGGCAGCTGCAGCACCGGACGCACCAAATCGGACAGTTCCAGCCCGGCAGGCCAGCCGCGCCGGGCTTCCGCTGCCAGTTCGGACCGCGCGCCGAGGATCACGAACCACGCCGTCACGACGCACACGCCGAGCCGCAGCCAGCGGTCCGGGCTCTGCATCGCCAGCCCGAGAAGCGCCCAGACGATCAGCCCGGTCGCGACCAGCGCGCCGCCGGCGACCGCGGCCGTCGTTCCCTTTGCCCGCAACCCGGTCATCGCCCAGACCCCGGCGCGCACGAGCCGTCCGCCGTCCAGCGGCAATCCCGGCAGCAGGTTGAACAACCCGACCGCGAAGTTGGCCACCGCGCACTCGGCGACCAGCAGCCACACCGCGCCGTCCGGCGGCACCGCGAACAGCAGCAGCGAACAGAATCCGCCCAGCACCAGCGAAACCGCCGGACCCGCCGCGGCGACAAGCCCTTCCTGTCCCGGCCGTCGCGGCGTACGGGCCACTTCGGACAGTCCGCCGAGAAGGAAGAGCCGCAACCGCCGGACCGGAATCCCGAGCCGCAGCGCGACGAGACAGTGCCCCAGTTCGTGCGCGAGCACGGAAAGCCCGAGCAGCACCGCGAACGCGGCGGCGAGCAGCCAGGCGGTCGGCGTGGAAACGTCCGGCAGCAGCCGTCCGACCAGCGGCGCGTAGAGCACCACGATGATCAGCGACCCGATCCACCACGACGGGGCGAGCAAAACGGGCACCCCGCCGACCCGGAACAGCAGCAGCCCGCCGTCCCCGCCGGCGCGCCGGGAGGGCCCGGCACCGTGCTGACTGGTCGCGGCCATGCCGGACAGCGTAGGGGTCGGCATGTGGGAAGCCGGTGACCCGGTAGCCCCGGACGAGTGGTGTCGCCCGAGCCGCGCCCGGTTCAGCGCTCCTCCCCGCCATGCCGCGGCTTCCCAGATTCTCCCGCCTCCCCGCCCGTCCTTCCCCACCTGATCAACGACCGCACCGGTGCCCCCCCTCAGCTCGCAGCACGCAAGACTCATTCCCTCCGCCCCCATCGGCGGCGCTCCGCTCCCCCGAAAAAGCACAACCCACCTCTCCCCCTCTCCCACCTCTCCCGACTCGCCCACCACGCGAGATCGCGCTGGCGTCTGACCCGAACGGCGTGCACGGCCCCCCGGCCGGGCGCGCCGTTCGGGTCAGACGCCAGCTTGACGGCGATCTCGCCGCCCCGGCGAAGCCGGGGCCAACACAATTGTCGTACCCCGGCGTTACGCTCTGCCCCATGTCCGACACCGCCACGGTCACCACCCCTCCCGAGGCCGGCGCGCCCGCCAGGAGGCGGCCCGCGTTGTCGCCGTCCCGGGCGAGCGACTTCAAGCAGTGCCCGCTGCTCTACCGGTTCCGCGCGGTCGACCGGCTGCCGGAGGTGCCCACTCGGGCGCAGCTGCGCGGCACGCTCGTCCACGCGGTTTTGGAGCGGCTTTTCGCCCTCCCCGCCGCAGAACGCGTCGCTCCGCGCGCGAAAGAGCTGCTGGCGCCGACGTGGACGGAGCTGTCCGCCGACAGTCCGGAGTGGACAGAGCTGTTCGCGGACGGCGAACCGGGCGAGACCGACAAGTGGCTGGCTTCGGCCGAAAAACTGCTCGACTCGTACTTCGAGCTGGAGGATCCGCGCAGGCTGGAGCCGGAGGCGTGCGAGCTGCACGTGGAGATCGAGCTGGGCTCGGGGGTGCTGCTGCGCGGGTACATCGACCGGGTGGATGTCGCGCCGACCGGCGAAATCCGGGTCGTGGACTACAAAACCGGCGCCGCCCCGCGGGAAATCGGCGAGGCGAAGGCCTTGTTCCAGATGAAGTTCTACGCGCTGGTGCTGTGGCGGTTGCGCGGGGTCGTCCCGCGGCAGCTGAAGCTGATGTACCTCACGGACGGCCAGTCGCTGGCCTACACGCCGGACGAGGCCGAGCTGGTCCGGTTCGAGCGCACCTTGGAAGCGATCTGGCAGGCCATCCTGAAGGCGGGCAAGACCGGCGATTTCCGGCCGAACAAGGGCAAGCTGTGCTCGTGGTGCGATCACCAGGCGCACTGCCCGGAGTTCGGCGGCACCCCGCCGGAGTATCCGGGCTGGCCGGAGCCCGATCCGGGCGAGGAGACGGTATTGGACCGGGCCGACTGATGGGCGACGCGTTCTTCCTCCCGCTCGGCGACGAGCGGTACGAGGCGACTGAGCACACCACCGGCCCGTGGGATCCGGGTGCGCAGCATTTCGGCCCGCCGTCGGCGTTGCTGGTGCGCGGGCTCGAACGGCTGGAGTCGAAGCATCCGGCGCAGCTGGCGCGGGTGACGGTCGAGATCCTCGGCCCGGCTCCGGTGGGCCAGCTGGAGCAGAGGTCGTGGATCGAACGGCCGGGCCGGACGGTCGAATTGGTCCAGTCCGAGCTGTCCGCGAACGGCCGGACGGTCGCGCGGGCGTCGGGGTGGCGGATCGCGACGTCGGACACCGCCGGCATCGCCACCGACGGCGGTCCGCTGCTGCCCGCCGCCGAAGCGGGCAGCGAGGCGGCCTTCCCGGACGACTGGCAGGGCGGGTACCTGCACGCGATCGAATGGCGTTCGGTCCGCGGCGCGATCTCCGCTCCCGGCCCGGCCGCGGTGTGGGGACGGCAGCGGTATCCGCTGGTCGACGGCGAGGAACCCACGGGCCTGCAACGGCTGTTCGCGATCGCCGACTCCGGCAACGGGGTGTCGCACTTCCTGCCGACGGGCCAGTGGTGGTTCATCAACTCGGAACTCACCGTGCACCTGCGCCGGATCCCCGAGGGCGAGTGGATCGGCCTCGACGCGGTGACCCTGGTCGGGCCGCACGGCGTGGGCACCGCGACCAGTACGCTGCACGATCGTTCCGGTCCGGTCGGCACCGGCGCGCAGGCTTTGCTGGTGCGTCCGCGACAGGCCGGGGGCGGATGAGCGCGCCGCGGCGCACGAGTCCGATAGCCTTCGCGGAACGACCGACAAGGGAGCGCTCCGGCATGCAGATCACCTCGGTGGTCAACCAGAAGGGCGGGGTGGGCAAAACCTCGCTGAGCGTGGGCGCGGCCGCGGCCCTCGCCGAACGCGGCAGGCGGGTGCTGCTCGTCGACCTCGACCCGCAGGGGCACGCGACCACCGAGATGCTCGGCATGGACGAGGTCCCGGCGGACGCGCCGAGCCTGGCGAAGGCGCTGACGAAGCTGTGGAAGGGCCCGATCGAGCAGCTGGCGGTGCCGCATCCGCGCAGCAACCTGGGCCGCGGCGGCGCGTTGGACGTGATCCCGACGTCGCCGGGGATGTTCGACCTGATCCGCAGGCTGGACCAGTTCCGCGTGCCCGGCTGGCAGCTGGCGAGGGTGATCCAGTTCGCCCACTACGACCACGTGATCATCGACTGCCCGCCCGCCCAGGACGTCCTGACGAACAACGCCCTTGCCGCCTCGCACGGCATCCTGGTCCCGGTCCAGCCGGACAAAACGAGCATCCGAGCCCTGCGCCTGCTGTCGGAACAGGTCCGCTACGTGGAACAGACCACCGGCCGCGCCCCCATCGCGTGGTTCGGCATCGTCCCGGGTTTGTACCGCCGCCCCATCTCGCACTACGCCGCGGCCTCGCTGCAGGAGATGTACTCCTTCGGCGTCCCCATGCTCTCGCACGTCCCGCTGGGCGTGGTGATGAACGAGGCCGCCGCCCACGGCGTCCCGGTGACCACCTTCGCCCCGGAAACCATCCAAGCCGTGTCGTTCCGGGAGATCGCCGAAACCCTGGACAGCTACCTCGCGCAGAACCCCGGCCCCACTGAAGTCCCCGCCGACGACGAGTTCGTGTTCGAGGACTTCATTTCCGAGGTCGCGGTCGCCCGCAACGTCAACGACAACGGCGCGCGCAAGAAGCTGTACGACCTGATGCCCAAGCGCCCGAACCGCCCGCGCTAAACACTGTCCACTTCAGACCAGCTGGACCGAACCGCGGGATCGCTAAAAGCGATCCCGCCCGCGGCGGCGAAGCCGACGCCAAAAACACAGCCTGGTGACCCTTTACAGCCAACAGAACCGATACCCGACTACAACCGGCAGGACCGAATATCCGACGCCAGCACCGCCTTCGCCCCGGTCTCCGCCAGCTCGTCCATGATCCGGTTGACTTCCTTGCGCGGCACCATCGCCCGCACCGCGACCCACTTCTCGTCCGCCAACGGAGCCACAGTCGGCGACTCCAGCCCCGGCGTGATCGAAATGGCCCGCTCGAGAATCTCCCGCGGGCAGTCATAATCCAGCATCATGTAGTGCTGCGCGAACACCACACCCTGCAACCGAGCCGCCAGCTGCGACTTAGCCCGCGACCCCTCGCTCCCGGCCCGCTGCAGCAACACCGCCTCGGACGCGCAGATCGGCTCCCCGAACGCCACCAGATTGTGCTGCCGCAACGACCTTCCGGACTCGACCACGTCCGCGATCGCGTCCGCGACCCCGAGCTGGATCGAGATCTCGACCGCCCCGTCGAGGCGGATCACCTCGGCCTCGACCCCGTGCCGGGCGAGGTCGTCGCGGACCAGCCGCGGATACGAAGTGGCGAGCCGCTTCCCGTGCAGATCAGCCGGTTTCCAGTCGCGGCCGGCGGGTGCGGCGTACCGGAACGTCGACGCCCCGAAGCCGAGCGCGAGCACCTCGTCGACCGGCGCCCCCGAATCGAGCGCGAGGTCGCGTCCGGTGATCCCCAGGTCCAGGTCGCCGGAACCGACGTAGATGGCGATGTCCTTGGGGCGGAGGAAGAAGAACTCGACCTCGTTGACCGGGTCGAGGACGGTCAGGTCCTTGCCGTCATGTCGCTTGCGGTAGCCCGCCTCGGAAAGCATCTCCGCCGACGCGGCGGCGAGGGCTCCCTTGTTCGGCACGGCAACACGCAGCATTCGCTCTTCTCCTCGGTCTCCGGTGCGCGAGCGCGTCACAGGTAGCGGTACACGTCCTCGGTCGAGATTCCCCGGCCGAGCATGAGCACCTGCACCCGGTACAGCAGTTGCGAGATCTCCTCCGACAGCCGGTCGTCGGACTCGTGCTCGGCGGCGATCCACACCTCGCCCGCCTCTTCGAGCACCTTCTTGCCCTGTGCGTGCACCCCGGCGTCCAGTGCGGCGACGGTGCCGGACCCGTCGGGACGGGTACGCGCGCGCTCGGCAAGCTCCGCGAACAGCTCATCGAAGGTCTTCACGAGGCCGGATCCTTTCATCCCGCGCTCGTCCGCGCCGTTCCGGGTGACCCGGATGCCGCCGAGGTCACAGCGACGGCAGCAGCGCGGCCAGTTCGGGCACGCCGACGCCGGCCAGCGACGTGCGGAAGACCCGGCGCGGACCGTCCGGGACGGCCACGTCGTTGGGCACGACGAGCACCGTGCAGCCAGCGCTTTCGGCCGATTCCGCGCCCGGCGGCGAATCCTCGACCGCGACGCACCGCTCCGGTGCCACGCCGAGCAGTTCGGCGGCCTTCAGGTACGGCCGCGGGAGGGGCTTGTTCTGGCCGTCGACCTCGTCCCCGCAGACCGTGACGTCGAAGAAGTCCCGCCCGATCGTGTCGAGCGCGAGTTCGGTCAGCGCCCGTTCGGTGGAGGTGACCAGCGCGGACTTGAGCCCGGCCGCGCGGACCGCGGCCAGCGCCTCGCGCGCGCCCGGACGCCACGGCAGCGCGTCGTCGAACAGCCCGGCGGTGCGGCGGCGGATCCACTCCCCCGTTTCCGCGACCGCCTCCGGAGTGACCGGGCGGCCGGTCTGCTCGAGCAGCACGGTGGCGGTGGCGTCCATGTTGGACCCCACGAGCGTCATCCGGATTTCCTCCGAAAGCGTGCCGCCGAGCGCCTCGGCGGCCTCGTACAGCGCGACGTCCCACAGTTTCTCGGAATCGACGAGGGTGCCGTCCATGTCCCAGAGGACAGCCGCCAGTCCGTCCGAAGAGGACGGTGCAGTCACAGTTTCTCCTTGCCCGGTGCGCCGCTCCGGCCGGGCGCGCTCCCCTCCAGCGTCCCACGCGGGCCGCCGTGAGCGGGGCCACACCCGCTCCGTGACACGCGGGGGCGGACACGCTGCGCAGCGTAGGTGCCGGAGGCCGTAGGCTGGTCAGGTGAGTGAGCCTGTCGACGACACCCCGCGGCCCGGCGACCCGGAGCAGGACCGCGCCGATGCCCAACGCCCGATCATGATTTTGGCCTTCGAGGGCTGGAATGATGCCGGCGACGCGGCCAGTCAGGCGATCGAGCACCTCCAGCTCACCTGGGACGCGACACCGCTGGCCGAGCTCGAGCCGGACGACTACTACGACTTCCAGGTCAGCCGCCCCACGGTGAAGATGGTCGACGGCATCACCCGGCGGGTCGAATGGCCGACCACGCGGCTGTCGGTGTGCCGTCCCGAGGGCTTCGACCGCGACCTCGTGCTGGTGCAGGGCCCGGAGCCGAACATGCGCTGGCGGAAGTTCTGCGCGGAGATCGTGGAGCACGTCCAGGAACTCGACGTGTCGATGGTGGTGGCGCTCGGCGCCCTGCTGGCCGACACCGCGCACACCCGTCCGGTCCCGGTGACCGGGACGGCCTACGACAAGGACACCGCGAGCAAGTACCGGCTCGAGGTGAGCAACTACCAGGGCCCGACCGGGATCGTCGGCATCCTGCAGGACTACTGCGTACAGGCCGGCATCCCGGCGGTGTCGATCTGGGCCGCGGTGCCGCACTACGTCTCGCACCCGCCGTCGCCGAAGGCCACGCTGGCGCTGCTGCACAAGCTGGAGGACGTCCTCGACGTCGAGATCCCGCTCGGCGCGCTGCCGGAGCAGGCCGAGGAATGGCAGCAGACGGTCAGCGAGATGGCCGACGAGGACGAGGAAATCAGCGAGTACGTGCGCGGCCTCGAGGAACGCGGCGACGCCGAGACCGACTTCTCCATGGAAGAGGTCTCGGGCGACAAGATCGCCGCCGAGTTCGAACGCTACCTGCGCCGGCGCCGGCCCGGGCAGGACGGCGGGTTCGGCCTCCGCTGACCCGCTCGCGGGCGGGTGCGATCCCGCCCACGAGAGAGCGAACGCACAGTAGTTCCCGGTCTACGAACAGTGAACTGAGCCGCCCGGCGGGATGACGGCGCCTGCGCCGTTGACTGATCACGCCGCGCTGCTCTGGTGCCTGCCCGAGCACGTCTCGTTGACTGGCCTGGCGCGAGCGACGTCGCGCGGACCAGGAGGTACGAGAATGTTCGGCAAGGCTTTAGCGGCGGCAGTGCTCGCGGCGGGCGCGATCACCGCGTCGGCGGCGACAGCGTCGGCGGCACCGGTTTCGCCGGTGACGTCGAATGATTTGGGCGCCTGCATGGACTACGCGGTGGGCGAGTACGACGTCGAGCCCTGGCTCGCGCACGACGCGTGCGACGCCAGCACGTTCGAGGACTGCTACTGGATCCTCCGCCGCGACTACGTTCCGGCACAGGTCGCGGCGACGGCCTGCCGTCTCTCGTTCGACTGACCCGCGCCCGAGCACAGCCGGGACGCGAACGCGCCGATCGCGTCCCGCTGTGCTCAGGCGGTGAGCAGCTTCCGCACCGGAACCGCGCCCCGGGCCCGCTTCCGCCACTCCCGCGGATAGCCGAGCGACACTTCTTCGAACCGCACCCCGTCCGCGGACGTCGTGCGCGGGATGTGCAGATGCCCGTACACGGCCAGCTCGGCGCGGTAGCGCAGGTGCCAGTCCTCGGTCTGCGTGGTGCCGCACCAGAGCGCGAAATCGGGGTAGTACAACGGGTTCGTCGGGTGCCGGTGCAGCGGCCAGTGCGACATCAGGATCGTGCGGCGGTCCGCCGGGATCGCGTCCAGCCGGTCGCGGCTGACCTTGAGCCGTTGCTCGCACCAGGCCGCGCGCGATTCGTACGGATCCGGGTGCAGGTAGTACTCGTCGGTGCACACGACGCCGATTTCGCGGGCGTGCGCGAGCGCTTCTTCGCGGGTCTTGCCCTCGGTCGCCGGGGTGCGCCAGCTGTAGTCGTAGAACACGAAAAGCGGCGCGATCGTCAGCGGCTCCGGTCCGAAGTCCCACACCGGGAACTCGTCCTCGGGGGTGAGCACGCCGATCTCGCGGCACTGCTCGACCAGGAACTCGTAGCGGGCCTGCCCGCGCAGCTGGCATTCGTCGTTCGGCGTGGTCCACAGCTCGTGGTTGCCCGGGACCCACACGACCTTCGCGAACCGCTCGCGCAGCCTCGCGAGCGTCTCCCGGATGACCTTGGCGGACTCGGCGACGTCCCCGGCGACGAGCAGCCAGTCGCCGGGATCGTCGGGCACGACCTCGTCGACGATCGGGCCGTTGCCCTCGTGGGTCACGTGGAGGTCGCTGGTGGCGAAGAGAGACGGCACTTGTCCACCGTAACGACTTTCCGCGCCCGGGAGCGCCGGAACCGCCCATTCCCCCACCCCAGAACGACCAGGCCGGCGCTCACGTGGAGGCCTGCCTGCACGTTCAGCAGCACTGTCGGACCGGTCACCGCGACGAGCGCGCCGGCCAGCAGCGAACCGGCCGCCGTGCCCGCGGCCATCAGCGCGTACACCGTGCTCAGCACCCGCCCGGCCCGGTCCGGGCCGGTCTCCGCCTGCACGTGCGAGAGCAGCCCGGCACCGGCCACCACGGCGGGCGCGCCGACGGCCATGAACAGCCCGACGTACACCCCGAGCACCGTCGTCGCGCCCGGCAGGTTCCAGATCGCCAGCGACATCAGCCCCGCGGCGACCAGTCCCCAGCCCTGCAACAGGACCGGCGCGACCCGGCGCGCCAGCGTCGCCACCGCGAACCCGGCCGCCAGCCCGCCGATCGCCTGCACCCCGCGCAACAGCCCGGCGTCGGCCTCGCTGCCGCGGAGGAGGTCGAGCACGAACACCACGAACAGCACCAGGAACATGCCCTGCGCGAGCGAGGTCAGCAGCGCCGACACGCTCGTCGGGCGGAGCCGCCTGCCCGCCAGATCGCGGACCCCGGCGAGCCAATCCGTCTGCTCGGGCGCGGTCTTCCGCACCGTGACCCGCCGGAACGGGAACGCGAGCAGCATCCCCGCCACCGCGAGCGCGACGAGGTAGCCGACGATCACGCGATCCAGCCCGCCCCACCCCAGCAGCGCTCCCCCGGCCCAGCCGCCCGCGAGCCGCGCGACGCTGCCGTTCACGCTCATCAGCCCGTTCGCCGAGGTGACGTCCTCCACCCCGACCAACTCCGGCACCAGCGCACTGCGCGCCGGTTCGAACACCGAGGCCAGTCCCGCTTGCCCCGCCATCACCGCGTAGACCGCCGCGACCGGCAGCTCGCCGCCGATCAGCAACGGCAGCACCACGAGCGCCTGCCCGGCGCACACCACGGCCAGCACGACCCGGCGGTCCCATCGGTCGGCGACGACCCCGGCGACCGGGCTCAGCAGCACCGCCGGCAACAGCCCGAGGACGATGCTCAACGCGGTCGTGACCGCCGAACCGGTGCGCACGAACAGGTACACCGGCAGCGCGACCTGCAGCATCCACTCCGCGGTCTCGCCGAAGAACGCCGAGACCCAGAGCCGGGCGAATCCCGGTGCCGCCAGCAGCCGTCTCATGCCGGTTTCCCGTCGTGCCCGATCCGGCGGAAGGCACGCATCGAGAGGAAGACCGCGCGGGCGTCGGCGGGGGCGTCCTCGCGGATAGTGCTGACGTACGGCCGGATCAGGTCGTCGATCGCCTTGGTCAGCGCGTTGACCTCTTCGGGCGTCGCGTTCAGCCCGTAGGAGAAGAATCCGCCGGTCTCGCGCCAGTCCTCGTCCAGCTGCTCGACGGTGTCGAGATACCGCTGGGTCAGCTCCTGCTCCTCGGCCAATTCGGTGCCGGTGACCGCGAGCTGCGCTGCGGTGAGGGCCGGATCGCCGCCCGGGCGGCCGAGCACCAGCCCGACGTGGCGGGCCCGCCACGGCCGCTCCCGTCCGTCGCCGCCCTCGGCCCGCTCGACGAGGCCGTGTTCCGCCAGCTTGCGCAGATGCCAGCTGCAGTTCGACGCCGTCGAGCCGACCGCGTCGGCGCATTCGCTGGCAGTCGACGGGCCGACCGCCATCAGGTGGTGCACCAGCGCCGAGCGCAGCGGGTGCGCGAGCGCGCGCAGCAGCTCGACGTCGTCGATCCGCTTTCGCGGGGGCAACTGCGGGGGCACTTCCGTCATGAGCCGTCCGTCCAAACTCTGAAGGGTTTCTTTCGAAACTGTTCTTTCAGAGTTGCAGGCGGAGGTCCGGGCGTCAAGCCGCCCGGCTACAGCGAGGCGAGGAAGGCGCGCACGCGGTCCAGGAGCACTCCGGCAGCCTTCGGGTCGTACGCGGCCAGCGAGGAGTCGGCGAAGAGGTGCTGGTCGCCGGGATAGACGAACAACTCCGCGTTCGCGGCGGAGCTGACGAGTTCGCGGGCGGACGGCAGGTCCTCCTCGAAGAACTCGTCGTTCTCCTTGCCGTGGATCTGCACCGGAACCCCCTCCGGCCACGTCGTTCCGAACTCCTTGACCGGCAGGCAGGAGTCGAAGAACAGCGCGCCGCGCGCTCCCGGCCGGGTCTGCGCGAGGCGCTGTGCGACGGTGACGCCGAAGGAGAACCCGGCGTACACGAGTTCCTGCCCCAGCGCCTCCGCCTCGGCGATCCCGCGTTCCCGCACCTGCTCGAGTCCAGCCTCGCGGGCGAAGGCGAAGCCGTCTTCGATGCTGGCGAACGTCCGGCCCCCGAACAGATCGGGAGTGTGCACGGTGTGCCCGTCCTGGCGCAGTTCTTCGGCGAAGCCGCGCACGCCGTCGGTCAAGCCCTGGATGTGGTGGTACAGCACGATCTCGGCCATGCCTGAAATCCCCTCAGCAAACGAACCAGTTATGTGGAACGTTCGGCAACGCTAGTCTGTTCAGCCATGGCGAACAACCCGCCCGACTACGAACTCGCCGATCGGCTGGCATTGACCGAACCCGCGCAGGTCAAGGCGATCGGACACCCGTTGCGCACCTCGATCCTGCAGTTGCTGCACGAGCGATCGGCGACCGTGAGCGAACTCGCGGCCGCGGTGCGGCGCCCCAAAAGCACGGTCGCGCATCACGTGCACGTGCTCGCGGTCAACGGCCTGCTCAAGGTCGTTCGCACGCGCCGGGTCCGCGCCGTCGAGGAACGGTTCTACGGCCGCACCGCACGCATGTTCTTCGTCGAGCCGGGACCGGCCATGGGGAACGCGAGGGATTTCAACGACTTCGAGGTCGCGGCACGCGAATCCGCCGCGGCGTTCGAGGCGGGAAAGCTGCGGGGTTTCATCCGGAAGGCACGCATCTCCGCAGACCAGGCCTCGCGGTTCTGGGACCGGATGGCCGAGCTCGTCGAAGAGTTCGACCGGCTGCCCCGGTCCGGAGACACCACCTACGGCTTCGCCGTCGGCATCTACCCCACCGACCATCCGGCCTTGCCGCCGCGAGCACCCTGACCGGCGGGAACGGCCGCCCGAAAAACCGTTTGCGCTCCCCCGCCACCCCCGCGTTACGCTCCCGGCCATCATGGACAGCTGAACCGAGCCCTCCCCGCATCGAGGCCGCTCCCGGTCGAGCCCTGCTCCCGGGACGCCGCGCGTTGCCCGTCGGGGATTTCGCTTCCACCGCAAAGGCCCGGTGCCCACTCATGTCTACTGTCCTGCACGCCTCCGACCTCGTCTTCGGCTACGGCGCCCGCACCGTCCTCAACGGCGTCTCGCTCGTCGCGTCGCCCGGGAGGCGGATCGGTCTCGTCGGCGAGAACGGGGTCGGGAAATCCACCTTGCTCCGGCTGCTCGCCGGGCTTGAAGTCCCGCGCGCCGGCGACGTCGTGCGGCACGGCGACCTCGGCTTTCTCTTCCAGGAGCTGCCGTTCGCCGGCACCGCGACGGTTTCCGACGTTCTCGACGAGGCACTCGCCGAGATCCGCACCGCCGCGGCGACGCTCGACAAGCTGGCCGCCGTGCTCGCCGAACGCCCCGACGACCCGGACGTGCTCAGCGAATACGGCCACGTCCTGGAATGGGCGCAGGCACACGACCTGTGGGACGCGGACCGGCGCGCGGACCTCGTCCTCACCGGTCTCGGGCTCGGCGACATCAAGCACGACCGGCGGCTGCACACGCTGTCGGGCGGGCAGCGGTCGCGGCTCGGGCTCGCCGCGCTGCTGGTGCGGCGGCCGCGCATCCTGCTGCTCGACGAGCCGACCAACCACCTCGACGACAACGCGATGGAATTCCTCGAGCGCCATCTCGCGGAGCTGACCGGCGTCGTCGTGCTGTCCTCGCACGATCGCGTGTTCCTCGACGCGGTCTGCACGGACATCGTGGACCTGGATCCGGTTCCGGCGGACCGCCGCGTCGGCGGCGCGACGCGCTACGGCGGCAGCTACACCGACTATCTCGGCCAGAAAAAAGCCGAACGAGCACGGTGGGAGCAGCGGTTCACCGAAGAACAGGAGGAACTCAAGCAGCTGCGGGAATCCGTGCACGGCACCGCGCGTCGCGTCGCACACAACCGCGCGCCGCGCGACAACGCGAAGATGCTCTACGACTTCAAGACCGGCCGCGTGCAGAAGCAGATTTCCCGTCGGGTCCGCAACGCACAGCTCAAGCTGGACACACTGGAGCGCGAGCAAGTCCGCAAACCGCCTGCGCCGCTTCGGTTTCGGGCCACCCTAACCGCGGACACCGGCGGCGAAGGCCCGGCGGTGTCGTTGCGCGGCATCGCGGTTCCGGGCCGGGTGAAGCTGGACGAGCTGGACGTGGACCGCAGCGCGCGGCTCCTCGTGACCGGCGGCAACGGGGCGGGCAAATCCACACTGCTCTCGGTGCTGGCCGGTCAGCTCACACCGTCGGCCGGGACTGTCCGCTTCGGACCCGGCGTGCGAGTGGGGTTGCTGGAGCAGGACGTCACGTTCGCTCGGCCGAAGCGGACCGCGCAGGAGGTGTACCACGCCGCAGCCGGCGACGCGGCGCCTTCGTTGTCCACGCTCGGGTTGCTGCCGCCGAGGGAGCACGACCGTCCGGTCGGCGAGCTGTCAGTGGGTCAGCGTCGCCGGTTGGCGCTGGCCGTGCTGCTCGCGGAGCCGCCGGACGTGCTGTTGCTGGACGAGCCGACCAACCACCTGTCACTCAGCCTGGCCGAGGAACTGTCCGAAGCGCTCGACAGCGCGCCGGGCGCGGTCGTCCTCGCTTCGCATGATCGGTGGTTGCGCCGCCGCTGGGAAGGCGACCACTTGGCGCTGGCGGATGGCCAACGCCAGGATGTATAGGTCGTTATACAGTTAAGTGCCGTGACAGCGGGCCGAGCCGATGGTGGCTCGGCCCGCTGTCCAGCTTCGGACGGCTCAGAGAACGATGCCCAGCAAGGCGTCCACGGCCTCCTTGATCAAGCCCGGGGCCGCTTGGTCGGTGCCGTCGCGGCGCAGCGCCGAGGTGACCCAGGCGTCGATCGCGGTGAGCGCCTTCGGCGTGTTCAGGTCGTCGGAGAGGTGGTCGCGCAGCCGCGCCACGGTGTCCCCCGCGTCGGGTCCGGCCGGCAGCGCGACCGCTTCGCGCCAGCGGGCCAGCCGCTCCTGCGCGTCGACCAGCAGCTGGCCGGTCCACGCCCGGTCCTCGCGGTAGTGCCCGGCGAACAGGGCGAGCCGGATCGCCGCCGGGTCGACGCCGTCGGCGCGCAGCCGCGACACGAAGACCAGGTTGCCGCGGGACTTCGACATTTTCTCGCCGTCGAGCCCGATCATCCCGGCGTGCACGTAGTGCCGGGCGAACGGATGGTCGGCGGCGACCGCCTCGGCGTGCGCCGCGCTGTACTCGTGGTGCGGGAAGATCAGGTCGGACCCGCCGCCCTGCACGTCGAAGCCGAGCCCGAGCCGGTTCACCGCGATCGCGCTGCATTCGATGTGCCAGCCCGGCCGTCCGGCGCCCAGCTCCGACTCCCACGACGGCTCGCCCTCGCGCGCGACGCGCCACAGCAGCGCGTCCAGCGGGTGCCGCTTGCCGGGACGGTCCGGGTCCCCGCCGCGCTCGGCGAAGAACTTCGCCATGGTCTCGGCGTCGTAGTTCGACTCGTAGCCGAACCGGCCGGTCGCGTTGTGGTCGAAGTAGACGTCCGGGAACTCGGCGTCGTCCGCGCGGTAGGCGCTGCCGTCGGCGAGCAGCTTCGCGATCACCTCGACGATCTCCGGGATCGCCTCGACCGCGCCGACGAACTGGCGCGGCGGCAGCACCCGCAGCGCCTCCATGTCCTCGCGGAACAGCGCCGTCTCGCGCATGCCGAGCACGATCCAGTCGTCCGAATCGCGCTGCGCGCGCTCCAGCAGCGGCTCGTCGATGTCGGTGACGTTCTGGACGTAGTGCACCTCGTGGCCGTTGTCCCGCCACACCCGGTTGACCAGGTCGAACGCGAGGTAGGTGGCGGCGTGGCCGAGGTGGGTGGCGTCATAGGGGGTGATGCCGCAGACGTACATCCGGGCAGCGGCGCCGGGTGCCGTCGGGCGGACCTGCCCGGTCGCGGTGTCGTGAAGCCGGAGGGGGCGGGGCGTGCCGGGCAGCCGGGGCACGGCGACGGATGACCAAGTCTGCATACCTCCGACTGTAAGCGTGACGTCCGTCCGCTTTCCCACCCGGTGGGAGGGACAGCGGTGCCGTCCCTCCCACCGGACCGGTCAAGCCGACTGCCGCGCGGCGTTCGCCCGGACGGCGTCGCGCACGTAGGCCCCGATGCCGGGCCGCTGCTCGTCCTCCCGGACGAGGAACTCCAGCTGCGCGGGCTCGTCCGCGTACAGGTCCGCGATCTTCTGCTGCATCGCGTACCCGCACTCCCCCATCACCGCGGCCAGCATCGCCCGGTGCTCCTCGGCGAGCTGCCCGGCCGCCGGGCTGTCCGCGGGCTCGCCCTTGTCGACGAGCGCGACCAGCCTGCTCGCCCAGTCCTTCCGCCGCCGCTCCGCCTCGGCCCACTGCGCCTTGGTCTCCGGCAGCTGGGTCTGCTTCCACTCCGCGCAGCCGCCCCATCGGCGCACGGCTTCCTCCGCGTAGCCCTCCGGCGGCTGGAACCCGCCGAACACTTCGAACTTCTCCTCGGGCGTCAACGTGTTGCCCATGGCTCTCGCCTCCAGTAATCGATCGACGCCGGCGACCATGCGCGCGATCCGGTCCGCCTTCGCCACCAGCAGCTCGCGCTGCCGTTTCAGGTGCGCGTCGGCGTCGGCTTCCGGCTCCGCGAGCAGGGACGCGATCGTCTCCAGGGGAAAGCCGAGCTCCCGGTAGAGCAGGATCCGCTGCAGCCGGTCGAGATCGGCCTCGTCGTAGCGCCGGTAGCCGGACACGGTCCGCCCGCCCGGCGACAGCAGCCCGATCTCGTCGTAATGGTGCAGCGTGCGCACGGTGACGCCGGCCAGCGCCGCCACCTCGCCCACCCGGTAGTCCATCGCTCTCCCCTGCCTCTTCGGCCGAACGGCCCTTGCGAGAAACCACGATCACGCCTCACGCCGCGTGAGGGTCAAGTCTGGTGGACACCAGGGTCCGGCGCGAGTACGAACGAAGCATGGCTCTGCGCACGCCGATCCGCGCCCGTTCCGCTCTCCCTCCCGGCCCCCGGCTGCCGATGGCGGTCCAGACCGTCCTTTTCGGCGCTTTCCGCGACTCCCTGCTGCCGCTGCTGCGACGGCGCTACGGAGACGTCGTGCGGCTGCGGCTGTACCCGGAGCGGTCGGTCGTGCTGGTCGGGGACCTCGACCTGGTCCGCGAGATCTTCGCCGGTCCGGTCGAGACGTTCCACGCCGGCGAGGGGAACATGGTGCTGAAACCGATGCTGGGCGCGCATTCGGTGCTGCTCACCGACGAGGAGGAGCACCGCCGGGCCCGGAAGCTGCTGATGCCCGCGTTCGGCGGGGCGGCGATGCGCGGGTATCGCGACATGGTCACCGAGCTGACGGTCGCGGAGCTGGAACGGTGGCCGCGGGACCGGGCCTTCCGGGTGCACGACCGGATGCGGGCGCTGACGCTGGAAGTGATCCTGCGGGTCGTTTTCGGGGTGACCGACGGGCCCCGGCTGGCGGAATTGCGGGTGGCGCTGGAGCGGGTCATCGACATCAGCGCGCTGGACCTTTTCGGGTGGCACAGTCCGGCGCTGCAGAGGTTCGGGCCGTGGCGGCGGAACCGGGAGCGGCAGGAGCGGGTCGACCAGCTGCTGTACGCGGAGATCGCCGAGCGGCGGACGGCGCCGGATCTGGCGGAGCGGACCGACGTGCTGTCCCGGCTGCTGACCGTGCCCGGCGACGATCGGCTCAGCGACCTCGAACTGCGCGACCAGCTGATCACGTTGCTGCTGGCCGGACACGAGACCACCGCGACCGCGCTGGCATGGGCGCTGCACGAGCTCGCCCGGGATCCCGCCACCGCCGCGGAAACCACCCGCGCCGCTGACGAGGGCGACGAGAAGTACCTGGAGGCGGTGGCCAAGGAAGCGATGCGGCTGCGGCCGATCATCTCCGAGGTTTCGCGGAAGCTCACGAAGGACATGCGGGTCGGCCCGTATACGGTCCCGGCCGGGCACATGGTGCTGCCGTCGATTTCGCTGATCCACGCGGACCCGGTGCACCATCCGTCGCCGGAGGTGTTCGACCCGGCGCGGTTCCTCGGCAGCGGTCCGCCCACCGGCAGCTGGTTCCCGTTCGGCGGCGGCGCGCGGCGCTGTCTCGGGGCGGGATTCTCGTTGCTGGAAGCGACGATCGTGCTGCGGGAGCTGTTCGCGCGGTACCGGGTCAGCGCGCCCGATCCCCGCCCGGAGCGGGTCAAGACCCGGCACATCACGCTCGTGCCCGGCGACGGTGCGCGGATCATGGTGCGCCGCCGGTAAACCCGTGAGGGGAAGGCGGATTCACGTGGTGGTTGCGACGTGAGGGCCTCGGCTGGGGTGTGCCAGCCGAGGGTCTGGCGCTTTCGTCCGAGACTCGTGCGAGTTCGGTCGCGTTGTGCCGGGACAGGCCGGTGCCCAGGGCGATCGTGCGGTGGTGGGCGATCTCCGCGCCCTGGTCCCCCGGTCAGCGACTTGGACCAGCGGTGTGGCAACAACCCCATGACTCCAGGGAACCCCGAGGGAATCTGATTCCCTCGGGGTTCCCTTCACGGACCTTCGTCCGAGCGGTCAGCGGCGGCGCGTGCGGAGGTAGTCCCCCACTACTGCCGCGCCCAGGCCGTCCAGGTCCGGAGCGATCACCCGGCCGCCGGAGCGGCGGGCGATGGTGTCCACGAACGCTTCCAGCCGCGGGTCGTCGCCGAGGCGGAAGACGGTGACGGAGGCGCCCAGTTTGGCGATTCTGTCCACTTCGGACAGTGTCTTGTAGATGGTCGCCGGTTCCGGCGGGTACGAGAATTCCGCTTCGCCGTCGGGTTCCAGATGGGCGGTGGGCTCGCCGTCGGTGACCATGAGGACCACCGGCTGGGCGTCCGGGTGCCGGCTCAGGTGCCGTCCGGCCAGCAGGAGTGCGTGGTGGGCGTTGGTGCCTTGCTCCCAGGTGCCTTCCAGGCCGACCAGTTCGGGCAGTTCCACGGGCATCGCGTAGCGGCCGAAGGTGATCAGCTGCAGCGCGTCGTTGCGGAATCTGGTGCTGATCAACTGGTGCAGGGCCAGCGCGGTGCGCTTCATCGGCAGCCAGCGGCCTTCTTGGACCATCGACCACGACGTGTCGACCAGCAGCGCCACCGCGGCTCGCGAGCGATGTTCGGTCTCGATGACCTCGACGTCCTCGACATCGAGGCGGACGCTCCCCGCGCCGACCGCGGTGGAACGCAATACGGCGTTGCGCACGGTCCGCGGGACGTCCCACGGTTGCATGTCACCGAACCGCCAGGGACGGCTCGAACCGGTCGGTTCGCCTGCCGCGCCCGCAGATTCGGTCTCGCGCTCTCCGGTTTTGCCGCGCAGCGAATTGACCACATCGGACAGTGCGGTCTCGCCCAGGCGGCGCAATGCCTTGGGAGACAAACGCAAGGTGCCGTCCGCCGCGCGTTCGAAGAGTCCCTGCTGACGCAGTTCTCGTTCCAGTTCGGACAGGCGGCGGGCGTCGACGCCCGCGTCCGGACCGAGTTGGCGTTCCAGCGCTTCCAGGTCGATGTCTTCCAAACGGGCACCGGGATACGACTGGCCCAGTTGTTCGGCCAGAGCGTCCAGTTCCGCCAGATCGGCCATCGCCTGCGCGCCTTCGCCCAGGCCGAGCGGATCTTGGCCGCGGAAGCGCGAGGACGACGTCCAGTCCTCCCCTGGCCGCAAAGCCCGCAGCTGGGAGTCCAAAGCGGACAGTTGCTGCGCCAGCCTCGGGTCGCCGAAGGCTTGCTGCGACAGCTCGGCCAGCTCGGCGCGTTGTTCCTCGGACATCGAGTTCAGCATCCGCTGCGCGGCTGCGGAACGGGCGGCCAGCACGTCGATCAGCTCGTCGACGTTCCGCGGGTTCTCCGGGAAGAACTCGCCGTGCCGCCGCATGAACTCGTCGAACCGTTCGCCGATGTCGCTCGCGCCTTGGGCGTGCGCGGACAGCAGCGCGTTGAGGTCGCCGAGCATCTGGTTGATCCGCTCGACGTCCTCGGGGCCGGCGTCCCGCATCGCCTGTTTCATGCCCTGGAACCGCGCGTCCAGCAGTTCGCGGCCGAGGAGGTCGCGGATCTGGTCGTACTTCTGCCGTGCTTCGTCCGAGCGCCAGTCGTACTCGTTCAGCTCGCGGACGGCCGCGGCGGCGCCGGGCGGCAACGCGTCCAGTTGCGCTTCGCGGAAGCGGGCCTCGTCGTCGGGGTCCGGGAACAGTTCCCGGCGCTCGGCTTGGAGTGCTTCCTGCAGCAGTTGCTGGACTTCCTGGAGCGTGCCGTCCAGGCGGTGCCGCCGCTGGATCTGCGAACGGCGCTGCCACAGCTGGCGGGTCAGCTCGTCAAGGCCAGCGGTGCGTTCGGTGCCGCGGCGCAGGAGTTCTTCCAGCGCCGACCGCGGGGACGAGCCGCCCATGACCTCGCGGCCGATCTCGTCCAGCGCGTCCCGCAGGTCCGCGGGCGGGGCCAGCGGATCCGGCCCGTCGTGCCACGGGCCGTAGGAGTATCCCTCCGGTAGCAGCGGCATTATTCGCCGTACACCGTCGTGCCGTCGTCGGAGTCCTTCGCCAGCCTGCGGGCGAGGAACAGCGACTCCAGGGCCAGTTCGACCGCCGCCGCGATCCGGCCCGCCGGCTCGTCCGCGGACACTCCGGCCCGCTGGGCGACCTCGTGCAGCACCGGCAGTTCCGGCAGCGCCGCGAGCACTTCCGCGCCGGGGACGCGCTCGCCGGTGGCGACCAGGTGGCCGTCGGCGACCGCGTCGGACAGCGGGCGCAAGTCCAGCCCGGCGAACCGTTCGCGGGCGGTTTCCGCGATCGCGCGGCGCATCAGGTGCACGAGGTGCTCGACCTCGCGGCCCTCCTCGCCGGGCTCGAACTCGACCTTGCCGCGCAGCACGGCGGGCACGGCTTCGAGGTCGACCGGCCGCGCGACCGCCGGGTCCTCCCCCGTCACCGCGGCCCGGCGCAGCGCGGCCGCCGCGACGGTCTCGGCCGCTGCCACTGCGAACCGGGCGGACACGCCCGAGCGCTGGTCGATCACCGGCGATTCGCGCAGGTTGCGCACGAACCGGGCCAGCACCTCCAGCAGCGGCTCGCCGACCTCCGCGACCAGGTTCGCCTCCTGGCGCACGACGGCGACCTCGGACTCGACGTCCAGCGGGTAGTGCGTGCGGATCTCCGCGCCGAAACGGTCCTTCAGCGGCGTGATGATCCGGCCGCGGTTGGTGTAGTCCTCGGGGTTGGCGGTCGCGACGAGGAGGACGTCCAGCGGCAGCCGCAGCGTGTAGCCGCGGACCTGGATGTCGCGTTCCTCCATGACGTTCAGCAGCGCGACCTGGATCCGCTCGGCGAGGTCGGGCAGCTCGTTGATCGCGACGATGCCGCGGTGCGCGCGCGGCACGAGTCCGAAGTGGATGGTCTCCGGGTCGCCGAGGCTGCGGCCTTCGGCCACCTTAACCGGGTCGACGTCGCCGATCAGGTCGCCCACGCTCGTGTCCGGCGTGGCCAGCTTTTCGGTGTAGCGCTCGCTGCGGTGCCGCCAGGCCACCGGCAGGTCGTCGCCGAGTTCGGCGGCGCGGCGGATCGAGCCGGGCGTGATCGGGTCGAGCGGGTGTTCGCCCAGCTCGGAACCCTCGATGACCGGGGTCCACTCGTCGAGCAGGCCGGACAGGGTGCGCAGCAGGCGGGTCTTGCCCTGGCCGCGTTCGCCGAGCAGGACGACGTCGTGGCCGGCGAGCAGGGCGCGTTCGAGCTGGGGCAGCACGGTGCGGGAGAAGCCGACGATGCCGGGCCAGGCGTCGCGGCCCTCGCGCAGCGCGGCGAGCAGGTTGTCGTGGATCTCGCGCGCGATCGGGCGCGGGGCGTACCCGGCGGCGCGAAGCTCGCCGGCAGTACGGGGAAGAGCGTCGGGAACAGCGTTCACCCCTTCGACGCTACTGACCGTTCCGGCATCCGTCGACGTGGAGCGGCTCCAGCCGGGCGGGGATCGGCGTAGCCGGGAGGAACCGGTAAAATCAGCAGTCGTGTGCCGACCCAGTGCGACCCTCGCCGTCTGGTCCTCCGCGTGGCTGAACGGGGCCGCGGCGTCCGACGACGTCCTCGACGCCTTGCAGGACTGGGCCGAGGCCCACGACGTGGTCGCGGCGGATCCCGCCGCGGCTGACGCGTTCGACCTTCCGCTCGCGTTTCATCGGGCAGCCACTCCGGTGCAACTGCTGCTCGCGTTGCGGGCGCAGGGCGCTGGGAGTGTCCAGCTTGTACTGCCAGTGCCTGGTGACGTGCGCGGCTTGGGCGGCGGGGGGCCGTTCGCCGATGCGGCGTTGCGTTGCGGCGAAGCGGTCGTTTTGGGCGGGCTGGGGTTCGGGTTGGTGCCGGAGCCGATCGCCGAGGGGTTGATGCGGTGGACGGTGTATTCGCTTCCCGCGCCGGTTTCGTTGGAGTATCAGCCGTTGCCGGATGCCGAGTACGGGTTGACCGACGCGATCCGGGCCAGTGCGGGGGCGTTGCAGGCGTTGGACGTGGCCAGCGACCGGCCTGGGGTGCGGGCGGAGCTGTCGGCGCATTTGCGGGCTCGGCCGCAGGTCGAGTGGCCTGCGGGGACGCCGGGGCGGGCGTTGCGGGTGCTGCAGCGGGCGGAGGAGATTTCGGCGATTCTGGCTGTTGCGCAGGCGGATGATCCGGGTGGGGCGTTGTCGGCTTCGGCGGTGAATCGGCGGGCGGAGGCGCTGCGGCCGTTGGCGGAGGCGGTTCGGGGGGCTCGGACCGCGTCGGTTAATGAGGCGGTGCGGGTGTTTGCTGAGCAGGGGGATCGGCAGGCTTGATGGGTCTGGGGGGGTGCGTGTGGGCTCGTCGCCTGGCGGCGACATTGCGCCCCGTTGCGTGCGTGGGGCACCCCGAAGCTTGATTGTGCTGACGGTTTGAGGGTGCTTGTCAAGGCGGGAAAGATGCCTTGACAAGCACCCTCAAACCGCAGGGCGGCTTCGTATCGGGGTGCGGGGGTGGTGTGGGTGCGTCGACAGTCGGGTGCAGTGGCGGCGGTTCGGCGTCGGGGCTAGCGCCCCGACGCGGCGGAGGGGCGGGCGACCGGGTGCGGGCCGTGAGGGGAACCCTGACGGAATCAGGGTCCCTCAGGGTTCCCCTCACGGACCAGTCAGCGGGTGGGGCGGCGGATTGGTTCGCAGCAGGAGACTGCGCAGGGGGCGCCGTTGACGGTGCAACCGGCCGTGGGGAAAGGCGAGAGTTTCCTTGCGGGGGCGTCGGCCAGGTGTTCGCGGACCAGTTCGACCACCATTTCGGCGAACCTCGGGTCCGCGTCCGGCGTCGCGGCGCGGGCGAAGGCCATGCCGTGTTCGGCGGCTCGGTCTGCGGCTTCGTTGTCCAGGTCCCAGATTACTTCCAGGTGGTCCGCGACGAAGCCGATCGGGCTGACCACTACCGAGTCCACGCCCTGGGCGTGCAGTGCGTCGATGTGGTCGACGATGTCCGGTTCCAGCCACGGGATCTGGGGCGGGCCGGAGCGCGACTGCCAGACGACGTCGTACTCGGCGATTCCGGCTTCGGCGGCCACGAGACGGGCGGCTTCGGCGATCTGGCTCGAGTAGCGGCGGCCGCCTTCCGACGGTGGGCCGGAGGCCAGGTCGGCGCTTTCCGGGATCGAGTGGGCGGTGAAGACCGTGCGCGTGCCGGGGCGGTCGCCGAGTTTCGCGTGGGCTGCGCGGACCGCGTCGGCGATCGTGGCGATGAACAGCGGGTGGTCGAAGAATTGGCGCAGCTTGACCAATTCCGGCGCGTCGTCGCCGACTGCGGTGCGGGCCCGTTCGATGTCCTCGTCGTACTGGCGGCACGCGGAGTAGCCGCCGTACGCGCTCGTCGGGAACACCAGGGCGCGGCGGACACCCGCGTCCTTCATCCCGGCCAGCGTGTCTTCGACCATCGGCGCCCAGTTGCGGTTGCCGAAGTGCACCGGGAGTTCGATGTTCTCGGCCGCCAGCTGCTTCTCGACCGCAGCGATCGCGGCGCGGTTGAGCCGGTTGATCGGCGAGACCCCGCCGAAATGCTGGTAGTGCTCGGCCACCTCGAGCAACCGCTCACGAGGCACGCCCCGGCCCCGGGTGACGTTCTCCAGGAACGGCATCACCTCGTCGGGCCCCTCCGGACCGCCGAACGAAAGCCATAGCAACGCGTCGTAACCCACGGTGCTCATCCTGCCCCTGTGGCGCTCCACACGCCTCGGCGGCCCGGTTGTGTATCGCTCTGTCCAAAATGTGTTAGCGTGGTCAGCATGCCGAGGCCACGCGAGTTCGACGAGACCGAAGCGCTCGAAGGCGCGATGAACGCCTTCTGGGCGCGAGGATACGAGTCGACGTCGACCGAGGAACTGTGCGCCGCCACCGGACTGGGGCGCAGCAGTATCTACAACACGTTCTCCAGCAAACACGAACTGTTCCGACGCGTGCTCGACCACTACTCGCACCGCGGCATCCGCCTACGGGAAACCCTGCTGGACAGCGCCCCCGACGGCCTCGGCGCCATTCGCCTGCTCCTGGCCTCGACAATCGACGACGAACTAGAAAACGGCAGACGCGGCTGCCTGATGGTGAACGCCATCGCCGAATTCGGTACCACCGATCCAGAAGTCGCCGCACAAGTGAACGCCGACACCGAAGCCCACCTGTCGGCATTGACGCACTTCGCCCGCACCGGACAAGCGGACGGCAGCGTCACCCGCGACCGCGACGCCACCGACATCGCAACCTTCATCCACGCCACCATTTCCGGAATCCGAACAATGTCGCGACGCGGAGCCGAACACAACGCACTGACGTCGGTAGCCGAGATCGCGGCGAGCGCAGTCGCCCGCCGCTGACGCCGAAAAATCGCCCTCGCACCACCAATCCGCCGCCCCACCCGCTGACTGGTCCGTGAGGGGAACCCTGAGGGACTCTGATTCCGTCAGGGTTCCCCTCACGGCCCGCACCCGGTCGTGAGGGGCTCCTTGAGGGAATCAGGGTCCCTCAGGGGGTCCTTCACCGACCACCCGCCCGAGCACCGCCGCGTCGGGGCGCTAGCCCCGACGCCGAACCGCCGCCACTGCACCCGACTGTCGACGCACCCACACCACCCCCGCACCCCGATACGAAGCCGCCCTGCGGTTTGAGGGTGCTTGTCAAGGCATCTTTCCCGCCTTGACAAGCACCCTCAAACCGTCAGCACAATCAAGCTTCGGGGTGCCCCACGCACGCAACGGGGCGCAATGTCGCCGCCAGGCGACGAGCCCCCACACACCCCAGACCCCACCCAAGTTTTGTACCACACATTTCAGAAAGCGAGCCCCCCGTGCCCCCAGCCGTCCTCATCCTCGGCCTAAGCATCTTCGCCCTGGGCACCTCCGAATTCATGATCACCGGCCTCCTCCCCGGAATGGCCGCCGACCTCGGGGTAACGATCCCCGACGCAGGCCTACTGATCTCCGCCTTCGCCATCGGCATGGTCCTCGGCGCACCCCTGCTAGCAGTCGGCACGATCCGCCTCCCCCGACGAACCACGCTCCTCGGACTGCTAATCGTCTTCAGCGCCGCACACATCATCGGCGCGATCGCCGACGGCTACGGCCTCCTCTTCACCACCCGCATCATCAGCGCAGTAGCCTGCGCCGGATTCTGGGCCGTAGCCGCCGCAACCACCGTCAACCTCGTCCCCGAAGCCCGACGCGGACAAGCCCTCGCAGTCCTAGTCGGCGGACTCACCGTCGCGAACGTCGTCGGCGTCCCGGCAGGCACCCTGCTTGGACAGCACGCAGGCTGGCGAAGCGCGTTCTGGGCAGTCGCCGCGCTGACCGTCGTCGCTGCCGTCGCGGTTCTCCTGTCGGTTCCCCGCACCACCAAGGAAACCGAAGCACCGCGGATCGCGGAAGAACTACAGGTATTCCGCCGCAGCCGGTTGTGGCTCGCGCTCGGCGTGATCGCGCTGCTGCAGGCGATGGTGTTCGCGACGTTCAGCTACCTCGCTCCCCTGCTGGTCTCCGTCGCGGGCCTGCCCGAGTCCGGCGTTCCGGTGGTGCTCGCGCTCTTCGGCGGCGGTGCGGTGATCGGGATTTTCGCCGGCGGCAAGCTCGCTGACACGTATCCGTTCGCGACGCTTTACGGCAGCCTCGGCCTCGCCCTCGCCGCTCTCGTCGCGCTCGCCTTCGCTACCAACGCCGTCGTCGCGGTGGCCGCCGTCCTGGTCCTCGGCGCGGCCGGATTCGCGGCGAACCCAGCGCTCAATGTGCGGGCTTACGCCGCAGCGGGCGGGACCTCGACGCTCGTCGGCGCCAGCACGACGTCCGCGTTCAACGTCGGCAACACGGTCGGACCGTGGCTGGGCGGCACGACGATCAGCGCGGGGATGGGCTTCTCCAGCGTGGCCTGGGTGAGCGTCGCACTCGGGGCGCTCGCCCTGGCGGCGCTCACCTTCGCGCTGCGCCTGCACCAGCGCGACACCGCCCCGCAACTGGTGGCCGCGTAAAAAGGAAATGGCCCCGCAGGAGCATTCCCGCGGGGCCATTTTCGTCACCGGATCAGATGCCGAGCGCGTGCACTCCGCCGTCGACCATGATCATCGAACCGGTCGTGGCCGGCAGCCAGTCGGACAGCACGGCGCACACCGTCTTGGCGGTCGGCTCCGGGTCCGCGGAGTCCCAGCCGAGCGGCGCGCGGTCGCCCCAGCCGGCTTCGAGTTCGCCGAAGCCGGGGATCGACTTCGCGGCCATCGTCTTCATCGGGCCCGCGCTGACCAGGTTGACCCGGATGCCCTGCGGGCCGAGTTCCTTGGCCAGGTACCGGTTCACCGACTCCAGCGCGGCCTTCGCCACGCCCATCCAGTTGTAGACCGGCCACGCGACGCGCGCGTCGAAGTCCATGCCGACGATCGAGGAGCCGCGGCCGAGCAGCGGCAGCGTCGCCACCGCGAGCGACTTGAACGAGAACGCCGAGACGTCCACCGCGACCTTCACGTCGTCGCTGGGCGCGTCCAGGAACGGCGCGCCGAGGCAGCTCTGCGGCGCGAAGCCGATCGAGTGCAGCACGCCGTCGAGGCCGTCGACGTGCTCGCGGACGCGGTCGGCGAGCGAGTCGAGGTGCTCCTGGTCGGTCACGTCCAGCTCGAGCACCGGGGCGGGCTCGGGCAGCCGCTTGGCGATGCGCTCCACCAGCGACATCCGCCCGAAGCCGGTGAGCACGACCTTCGCGCCCTCCTGCTGGGCGATGCGGGCCGCGTGGAACGCGAGCGAGGCGTCGGTGATGACGCCGGTGATCAGCAGCCGCTTGCCTTCGAGCAATCCGGGCAACACGTCCTCCAGGTCGTGGGTGTTCTTCTCGGGAAGGTCAGTGGCCGAGGCCGAGGCCGCCGTCGACGGGCAGCACCGCGCCGTTGACGTAGCCCGCCTCGTCCGACGACAGGTACCGCACCGCGGCGGCGATCTCGGCCGGTTCGGCGTAGCGGCCGGACGGGACGCTGGCGAGGATCTCCTTGCGCCGGTCCTCGGGCAGCGCGTCGGTCATGTCGGTGTGCACGAAGCCGGGCGCGACCACGTTCGCGGTGATGTTGCGCGAGCCCAGCTCCCGCGCGAGCGAACGCGCGAAGCCGACCAGGCCCGCCTTCGAGGCGGCGTAGTTCGCCTGCCCGGCCGAACCGGAAAGGCCGACCACGGACGAGATGAACACGAACCGGCCCCAGCGGGCGCGCAGCATGCCGCGCGAGGCCCGCTTGGCGACGCGGAACGCCCCGGTGAGGTTCGCGTTCAGCACCCGCTCGAACTGCTCCTCCGACATCCGCATGAGCAGGGTGTCGTCGGTGAGCCCGGCGTTGGACACCAGGACCTCGACCGGCCCCTGGTGCTCCTCCACGAGCTTGAAGGCCGTGTCCACCTGCTCGGCGTCGGTGACGTCCGCCCGCACCCCGAAAAGCCCCTCCGGCGCGCCGGACCCGCGGTGCGTCACCGCGACCCGGTGGCCCTGCTCCGCGAGGTCGCGGGCGATCGCCAGCCCGATGCCCCGGTTGCCGCCGGTGACCAAGACCGACCGTCCCACTGCGTTCTCCTCGTCGTCATCGCGGTTGCGCCAGCGTGAGGCTATCGGCTGCGCTGACCGGCGGCGCACCCGGCACTCCCGTCCTAAGCGACGGTAAGGAACCGCGCCTCGACCTTGATGGTTACTGCCCGGTTGGTCACCGTGAGTCGCGACACAGGAGGTCAAGGATGACTACCCGGATCCAGGACGCCGGCTCGGCGCGGGACGAGCGGCGCGTGGTCGGCAACGTGCTGCGCGGCTCGATCGGAAACCTCGTCGAGTGGTACGACTGGTACGCCTATTCGGCGTTCACCGTCTACTTCGCGAAGGCGTTCTTCCCTGGCGGCGATGCCACGGCGCAGTTCCTCAACACCGCGGCGGTGTTCGCCGTCGGATTCCTCATGCGCCCGCTCGGCGGCTGGCTGCTCGGCCGCTTCGCCGACCGCTACGGGCGCCGGTCCGCGCTCGTGCTCTCGGTCTCGATGATGGCGTGCGGTTCGCTGCTGATCGCGGTGACGCCGGGCTATTCGACGATCGGCATCGCGGCCCCGATCCTGTTGGTCTTTTCGCGGCTGCTGCAAGGGCTTTCGGTCGGCGGCGAGTACTCCACCTCGGCGACGTACCTGTCGGAAGTGGCCACTCCCGGCAAGCGCGGGTTCTACTCCAGCTTCCAGTACGTGACCCTCGTCGGCGGGCAGCTGCTCGCGCTGGGACTGCAGCTGATCCTGCAGAGCGTGCTTTCCGACAAGCAGATGGGCGACTGGGGCTGGCGGATCGCGTTCGTCGTCGGCGCGCTCGCCGCGGTGATCGTGATGGCGCTGCGGCGGTCGATGGACGAGTCGGAGAGTTACCAGCGGGTCAAGGAAAACACCGCAAGCGCGGCAGGTGCAGACAACGAGCGCGGCACGCTGCGCCAGCTCGTGAAGTACCCGCGGGAGATCCTGCTCGTCGTCGGACTGACGCTCGGCGGCACGGTCGCGTTCTACACCTACGCCACCTACACGCAGAAGTTCCTGGAGAACACCGCGCACATCCCGCGGCGCACGGTCACCGTGATCATGTTCCTCGCGCTGCTGATCTTCGCGATCCTGCAGCCGCTCGCCGGGAAGCTGTCGGACCGGATCGGCCGCCGGAAGCTGCTGATGTTCTTCGGCATCGCGGGCACCCTGCTGACCGTGCCGATCATGACGCTGATGGCGCGCACCAGCCAGCCGTTCCTCGCCTTCCTGCTGCTGCTCGGCGCGCTGGTGATCGTGACCGGCTACACCTCGATCAACGCGATCGTGAAGGCCGAGCTGTTCCCGACGCGGATCCGCGCGATCGGCGTCGGCCTGCCCTACGCGCTCACCGTCGCGATCTTCGGCGGGACCGCCGAGCTGATCGCCCAGGCGCTGAAGAAGGCGGGTCACGAATCGCTCTTCTTCTGGTACGTCGCGGGTTGCGTCCTCGTGTCGCTCGTCGTGTACGCGACAATGCGGGAAACTTCGCGTTCGTCCGCTCTCGAACGCGGCGAGGACTGACCGGGAGGACGGCCGTGCGCGTGCTGCTCGTGGAGGACGACACCGGGGTCGCCCGGGCACTCGCCGAAACGCTGCAGGCGCACGGCCACTCCGTCACCGCGGTCGGCCGCGGCTCGGACGCCCTCACCCGGCACCGGGACGCGGACCTGCTGCTTCTCGACCTCGGCCTGCCGGACCTCGACGGGCTGGACGTGCTGCGCAAGATCCGCCAGGTGTCGCCGGTGCCGGTGATCGTGCTGACCGCGCGCGACGACGAGCGCTCCGTCGTCCGCGCGCTGCGCTTCGGCGCGGACGACTACCTGGCGAAACCGGTGCGGATGGCCGAATTGCTCGCCCGGATGGACGCGGTGGCGCGGCGGGCGGGCAGCTCCTCCCCCGCGCCGAAGGACCCGGTGGTGCAGATCGAGGACGTCGAGATCGATCTCGGCGCGCGCCGGGTGGTGGTCGGCGGCCGGGACATCGGGCTGACCACGAAGGAGTTCGCGGTCCTCGCGGTCCTCGCCGCCCGGCCGGGCACCGCGGTCAGCCGGCAGCAGCTGATGGACGAGGTGTGGGGCGACGCGTACCTCGCCGTGTCGCGCTCCCTCGACGTCCACATGACGCAGCTGCGCGCGAAGCTCGACCGGCCCGGCCTGCTTACCACGATCCGGGGCTTCGGCTACCGGCTCGGCCGGAGCTGATCGGTGCGCACTCGCCTGCTGGCTGTTCTTGTCACGCTCGCGCTCGCCGTCGTGGCGGCGTTCGCCGTGCCGTTGCTGTCCGCGACCGCCGATCAGCGGACGCAGCAGCTGGTGATCTCGCGCAGCAGCGACGTCGACCGCTTCGTGGTGCTCGCGCAACAGGCCGTCGATTCCGGCGACACGACCGCGTTGAACGCCGACGCCCGGCAGTATTCGTCGTTATACAGCGAAGGCGTGCTGATCGTCGACGCGCAGCGGCGGCCGCTCGTCGAAACCGGCGGCCTGACCAGCAGCGATCCCGACGCGCGGTCCGTCATCGAGGCGACGCTGCGGAACGAGCCGGAAGCGCCGGTCGAGCGGATCCGGCCGTGGTCGGGCGCTCCGGTGCTGTTCGCCCGCCCGGTCGGCACCGGGACACGGGTGTCCGGGGTCGTCCTGCTGCGGGCTTCGGTGACGGCTGCGGCCGAGGACGTCGGAGCCGCGTGGAGCGCCATCGCGGCCGGGGCGATGGTCGTCGCGGCGCTGTTCGTGCTGCTCGCGGTCCTGCTGTCGCGGTGGATGGTGCGGCCGTTGGTGGAGCTGGAAACCGGCGTGCTGGCGGTGGCGGGCGGACGCCGCGCGCAGGTGCCGGAACGCTCCGGGCCGCGCGAACTGCGATCGCTCGCGGCGTCGGTGAACCGGATGTCCGACGCGGTCGTCGAGTCGGCGAACCAGCAGCAGCGGCTCGTCGCGGACACCTCGCATCAGCTGCGCAACCCGATGGCCGCGCTGCGCCTTCGGCTCGACCTGCTCGGCACCGAGGTCGAAAACCGTCCCGCCTACGACGCCACGGTGGCGGAAGTCGAACGGCTGGAACGGATTCTGGACGGCCTGCTCGCTCTCGCGACCGCGGAAAGCACCGCGACCCGGCTGGCCGCACGCGCGGACGACGAGCCCGCCGACCTGGCGGCGGTCGTGGCGGAACGGGTCGACGCGTGGCGGTTGTCCGCCGACGAAGCGGGCGCGACCCTCGTGCCGTGCGCGGGCCACACCGAACCGCTGCTGGTGCGGACGCCGGAGGGCGAACTCGCGCAGATTCTCGACGTCCTGCTGGACAACGCCGTCCACCACGCCGGTCAGGGAGCGACCATCACCGCCGCTTGGGAATCCACTTCGGACACTGTCACGCTGATCGTCACCGACGACGGTCCCGGCCTCCCGCCGGAGGATCTCGCCCAGGCGACCGAACGGTTCTGGCGGGCGGGCGGCGACGGCGCGCCGCGCGGAACCGGTCTCGGACTCGCCATCGCCCGGGAGCAAACCCGCGCCCGGGGCGGGGTTCTGGAGCTGCGCGCGGTCGAACCGCACGGCTTGCAAGTCCGGATCACGCTGCCCGCCGAGGTGACGCCGTGACCGTCACTCGCCGCGCGGCGATCCTCGGCGGCCTCGCCCTCGCACTCGCCGCTTGTGACGACACCTACCGCGGCCCGGACCGGAAGATCACCATCGCGTCCGGCGAACCCGGCGGCTTCTATCTGGCCTTCGCCGAGGTTCTGGCCGCCGAACTGTCGCGCGCCGAACCGCGGCTGCACTGCAGCGCGCTCCCCACCGAGGCGAGCGTCGAGAACGTTCAACGCGTCCTCGACGGCACGGCCGACTTCGGCCTGGCGCTCGCCGACGTGGCGCAATCGGCGATCACCGGCGGCACGCCGTTCGGGAAACCCGTTCCGCTGCAAGCACTCGGCCGCGTCTACGAGAACTATCTGCAGCTCGTCGTCCGCGCCGAGGACCACATCACCGACCTCCGCGCGCTCGCCGGACGCCCGATCTCGGTCGGCGCGAGCCGCTCCGGCGCCGCGCAGCTGGGCGAACGGGTCTTCGCCGCGAACGGCGTCCCGGTGCAGGCGCAGCACCTGCCGTTGAACGACGCGGTCGCCGCGCTGCACGACCGCCGGATCGACGCGTTCCTGTGGTCCGGCGGGATCCCGACGCCCGCGCTCGCCGACCTCAACCGCACGACGCCGCTCGCGCTGCTCCCGCTGACGTCGGTGCTCCCCCAGCTGCGCAAGGCGTACGGGCCGCTGTACGAGCAGGTGCAGGTGCCCGCCGGCGCGTACCGCGGGGTCGGCTCCCTGCCGACGATCGGCGTCGCGAACTTGCTGGTCTGCTCCCCGAAGCTGCCCTTCGACGTCGCCGCCGCAGTCGTCCGGGTGCTCGCCGGACGCGCCGCCGAACTCGTGCCCGCACAAGCCGTCGGGACGCAATTCCTCGACGTACGCACACTCATCGGCACCCAGCCAGTCCCACTGCACCGCGGCGCCGCCGACACCTACCGCGCACTGCACGGCTGATCGCTAGATTGGTCGCGTGACCGAACGCCGACCTCTCGCCGAAATGCCCCTCCGCGTGCGCTACCACGAATGCGATGCCCAGGGCATCGTCTTCAACGCGCACTACCTGGCCTACGCGGACATGGCGGCGTTCGAGGTGGAGAGAGCGCTCTTCGGCTCGCACGACGCCCTGCTCGCCACCGGGGTCGACGTCGTGGTCGCCGAGTCGAATCTGCGGTATTTCGCGCCGTGCCGCTTCGACGACGAGCTGGTGGTCGCGGTGTACCTCGTGCACCTGGGCACCACGTCGATGCAGTTCGAGCTGGAGGTCCGCCGCGACGGCACGGTGACGACCGAGATCCGGCTGCGGTACGTGTTCGTCGACACCGAGAACTACCGCAAGGCCGAACCGCCGCCGGAGGTGCGCGGGGCCTACGCGCAGTATCTCCCCGAGGCAGTGTGAGGGCGGCCGTGTTCCGAGTGCTGTTCTACCGCCCCGAAATCCCGCCCAACACCGGCAACGCGATCCGGCTCGCGGCGAATACCGGGTGCGAACTGCATCTGGTGGAGCCGTTGGGGTTCACCTTGGAGGACAAGCAGCTTCGCCGCGCCGGGCTCGACTACCACGACCTCGCGCGGGTCCACGTGCACGCTGATCTGGCCGCTGCGTGGGAAGCCCTGTTGCCGTCGAAGGTGTATGCGTTCAGTGCGACCGCGACGCGGCTGTACACGGATGTTTCTTACGCGCCTGGGGATGTGCTGATGTTCGGGCCGGAGTCCGCCGGGTTGCCGGAGGAGGTTCAGCACGCGCCGGAGGTCACCGAGCGGCTGCGGTTGCCGATGCTGCCGAACAACCGGTCGCTGAACCTGGCCAACACCGCGGCCATCGTCGTCTACGAGGGGTGGCGGCAGAACGGCTTCGCGACGCCGTGAGATCAGCGGGTCTCAGCTCAGGAACCGCTGGGCGGCGGCAGCCCAGCGGCGCGAGAACTCGTCGTTGACGAGTTCGCTCATGCTGCCCATCGTCTCGCCGGGCTGAACGGTCACGTCCAAGGCGAAATAAGCGCCCGGTCCTTCGAGGCTCGCGTTCGTGCTGATTCGAGTACACCACGCCTCGGTCCCGAACCGCCGGTCCAGCGCGTCCAGTGCGGGCTGTTTCGTGGCCAGGAGGAGCCGGTCCAGGACTTCGCTGGACACCATCCGCCGGCTGCTCGTGTCGCCGACTTGGACGACGCAGTGAAAGACGTTGCCGGCCGCGCGAAGCCGACCGCCGGCGGGTTCGGGCACCGGCTTCTTCCTGAATGGCAACCGCATGTCTGTCCGGTCTCCCTTGCCTTGAGCGTCCAAGGCAGACACCGTAAAGGCGGCTTCTCGGGACCGGTCCCGAGAAGCCGCCTCGGTCGCGGACCTACGGCAGTCTCTGGCCGAACAGCAGCGCGGTCGCGGCTCCGGCCATCAGGATGATCGTGCCCAGCACCGCCCACGGCTTGCTCGCGTCGGCGTTCTTCAGCTCGTACCCGATCTGCTCGCCCAAGTCGGCGTACACGCGTTTCAGCTCGTCCGCGCTCGCCGCCTTGTAGAACTCGCCGCCGGACAGCCGGGCGATCTCGCGCAGCGATTCGTCGTCCACGCGGACGTCCTGCTGCTTGCCCTCGATGTCGACCGAGCCGTGCTCGGTGCCGAACGAGATCGACGAGATCGGCATCTGCGCCTGCTTCGCCGCCTGCGCCGCGGTGTACGCGCCGCGCGGGGCGTACAGGTCTTCCGGCACCGTCTGCTTGCCGTCGCTCATCAGCACGATCCGCGCGGGCGGCGGGCCGTCCGCGCCGCCGACCACCGCGGAGAAGCTCTGGATCGACTGCATCGCCGCGTAAATGCCCTCGCCGGTGGCGGTGGACTGGGCGAGCTTCAGGTTGTCGATCGCCTTCGACACGCCCGCCCGGTCCGTCGTCGGGTTGACGAGGACCGTCGCGGTTCCGGCGAACGAGATCAGGCCCAGGTTGACGCCCGGCGTCATGTTCTGCGCGAACTGTTTCGCCGCGTCCTGCGCCGCCTTCAGCCGCGTCGGCGCGACGTCGGTGGCTTCCATCGACAGCGACACGTCGATCACCAGCATGACCGTCGCCCGGTTGCGCGGCACTTTCTGCTCGGCCGTCGGGCCCGCCAGCGAAACCGTCAGGAACAGCAGCGACAGCACGATCAGCACCGCGGGCACGTGCCGGATCCAGCCCTGCGCCTTGGGCGCGACCTTCTCCAGCAGCTCGAGATTCGCGAACCGCATCACCCGGCGACGGCGCTGCCGCTGCGACAGCACATACGCGCCCGCCACCGCGGCGACCGCGAGCAGCAGCAGGAACCACCACGGCGAACTGAAACCGGCGAGGCTCATGCCGTCGCCTCCTTACTGGTTGCCCGGGCGGCGGCCGCGTGAAGGGGGACGGCGCTCATGCGACACCCCCGGACCAGCGACGCTTGCGAGCGACCACGAACCGCACCATGTCCGCGATCCAGTCGGAATCGGTGCGCAGCACCAGATGCGCCGCCCCGGCCCGGCGCAGACCGGCCGCGACCGCCTGCCGGTGCGCGTTCGCCGCCGCGCCGAATTCCTTGCGCAGCAACGCCGAAGCGTGCACCTCGCGCTGCCGTCCGGTCTCCGGGTCGGCCAGCACGACGGTGCCGACGTCCGGCAGGTCCACGTCGCGCGGGTCGATGATCTCGATGGCGATCAGCTCGTGCCGTCCGGAGAGCGCGCGCAACGGCCGCTCCCAGTCCATCGGGCCGAGGAAGTCGGAGATCACCACCGCCAGTCCTCGCCGCCGCGGCGGACGGCGCAGCTTTTCCAGCGCCTCGGCGAGATCGCCGCGCACGCCTTCGGCGGCACGGGGCGTCTCGGCGAGCCGCCGCACCAGACCGCGGGCGTGCGGAAGCCCTCCGCGCGCCGGGAGCCGGGTGATGCCTTCGCCGTTGGACACGAGCGCGCCGATCCGGTTTCCGCCGCCACCGGTCAGGTGCGCGACCGCAGCGGTCGCGCAGACCACCAGGTCGCGTTTCTCGCAGAGCGCGGTGCCGAAGTCGAGGCTCGCCGACATGTCCGCGACGACCCACGTCTCCAGCTCGCGGTCCGCCACCGTCTCGCGGATGTGCGGCGTCGTGGTGCGGGCGGTGACCGCCCAGTCCATCCGGCGCACGTCGTCGCCGGGCTGGTAGGGCCGGGCCTCGCCGGGCTCCGAGCCGGGCCCGGGGACGAGCCCGAGGTGGTTGCCCTGGAGCAGCCCGTCGAGGCGGCGGCGCACTTCGAGTTCGAGGGTGCGCAGTCCCGCTTCCATCCGGTCGCCGCGCAGGACCGGCGGCGCCCAGGCCGGGCGTTCGCCCGGGTGTTTCGAGGATGTGCCAGCCACGCCGCTACCTGACGGGCGCGCCCGCCGGCACCGGGCCGGCGCCGCCCTGCGGCCGGGCCGAAACCTGCGGCAGCGGCACGGTCTGCAGCACGCGGGTGACGATGTGGTCCACCGGCACGCCGTCGGCCAGCGCGTCGTAGGACAGCACGAGCCGGTGGCGCAGCACGTCCGGCACGACGTCGACCACGTCTTGCGGCAGCACGTAGTCCCGGCCGCGCACGAGCGCAAGCGCCCGCGCCCCGGCGATGATGCCGAGGCTCGCACGCGGCGAGGCGCCGTAGGACACCCAGCCCGCGACGTCGGAGAGGCCGTGGTCGTTCGGGGTGCGCGTGGTGAGCACGAGCCGCACGACGTAGTCGACCAGCGCGTGGTGCACGAACACCTGCGACGCGACGCCCTGCAGCCGGACCAGCTCGGCCGGGCTCAGCACCTCGTGCGGTTCCGGCGGCGTGACGCCCATCCGGTAGATGATCTCGCGCTCTTCCTCGGCGGAGGGGTACTCGACGAGGATCTTGAACAGGAACCGGTCGCGCTGGGCCTCCGGCAGCGGGTACACGCCCTCGTTCTCGATCGGGTTCTGCGTGGCCAGCACGAGGAACGGATCGGGCATCGGGAAGGTCTTGCCGCCGATCGACACGTGCCGCTCGGCCATCACCTCCAGCATCGCCGACTGCACCTTCGCCGGGGCGCGGTTGATCTCGTCGGCGAGCACGAAGTTCGCGACGACCGGGCCGAGTTCGACGTCGAAGCGCTCGGCGCCCTGGCGGTAGATGCGCGTGCCGAGGATGTCGGCGGGCACCAGGTCGGGGGTGAACTGCACGCGGGAGAACGAGCCGCCGACGACGCGCGCGAACGTCTCGACCGCCAGCGTCTTCGCGACCCCGGGCACGCCTTCGAGCAGCAGGTGCCCCCTCGCCAGCAGCCCGACGAGCATGCGCTCCACCAGCCGGTCCTGTCCGACGATGACGCGCTTCACCTCGAACACGGTGCGTTCCAGCAGCTGGGCGTCCCGCGCCGGGGTGCCGGGCTGCTGCCCGTTCGCTCCCTCGGCGAAGCCGGGCTCGGTCACTCTTCCTCCAGGGGTTTCCACGTCTGCGTGCTCGTCCGCGACCCTACTGGGTCGAGAACTTCCCGCGACGGTAGCCAATCGCATCGCCGGTGTGACAGCTGTGAAGCCCCTGTCAGCGATGCTTTTCCAGGTCCTCCGGCGTGTCGATGTCGTCGCTCTCGCCGGGTTCCGCCGCGACCTCCGCGATCCGCAGCCCGCCGAGCGTCCGGCGCAGCGACGCGTTCTCCGGACGCTCCGGCATCGCCTCGCGCAGAGCCGCGGTGCGCCAAGCGCTCACCAGCCATTGCCGCTCCCCCGCCGCGTCGACCAGCACGGCACCGTCTTCCTTGACCACAGTGGACCGCAGCCGGTCCACTGTGGAGCGCCGGATGCCGGGCAGGTCAGCGGCGAGCAACACGACGATTTCGGCGTCCCCGACGGACTCCAGCCCCGCGGCGAGCGCGGCGACCGGCCCCGCACCGGGAACGTCTTCGCGGGTCCAGACCACCGCGTCGTATCCCGGCCGCCTCGGCCCGCAGACCACGACCGGATCCGCCCCGGCCAGAGCCTCGACCGCCCGGCCCAGCAACGAGATCCCGCCGACCCGCAGCTCCGGCTTGTCCACTCCGGACAGCCGGCGCGCGGCCCCGCCGGCCAGCACGATCCCCGCGAACCGGGGGCGTTCAGTCATAGCCCCAGCGTGCCCGCCGCGAAAACCCGCGCGCGCTCCGGGGTCGCGCGGGTTAGGTTGCCGACGTGCCCGACGCCGCGCGGCTGCTCGCCGCTTACGACCGCGAAGTCCGCCAAGCCGAGCTGACCCAGGCCGAACCCGGACAACAGCTCACTGTCGACGGCCCGCTCGCCCGCCTCACCGGCGGCCGCCGGGGCTTCGTCTCCGGCCCGCCCGACCTCGGCGTGACCGGCGACGCGCTCGACGACCTGATCGCCCGCCAGCGCGCGTTCTTCGCCGCCCGCGGCGAGGAGTTCGAGTGGAAGACCCGCAGCCACGACCGTCCCGCGGAGCTTCCCGAACGCTTGCTGGCCGCCGGATTCACCCCGGAGGAAACCGAGACCGTCCTGATCGCGCCGCTGGACGCGGTCGCGGCCTCGGCCCCGCCGTCCGCCGACATCGTCGTGCGCGAAGCCGACGGCCACGACGACCTGCTGCGCATCGCCACGCTCTCGGCGGCGGTGTTCGGTCACGAGGAGGCCGCGGTCGCCGCCGATCTGCTCGCCCGGGCCCGCGCCGATTCCGGGACCACCACGCACGTCGTCGCCGAAGCGGACGGCCGGTTCGTCGCCGCGTCCCGGCTGGAACTGGTGCCGGGCACCGGGTTCGCCGGGCTGTGGGGCGGCGCGACGCTGCCCGAATGGCGCGGCCGCGGCCTCTACCGCGCACTCGTGGCGCACCGGGTCGGCACGGCGCGGGCGCGCGGAGTGGCTTACCTGCAGGTCGACGCGCTGCCCACGAGCCGTCCGATCCTCGAACGGCTGGGCTTCACCGCGGTCACCGAAACGACGCCCTACGTGTGGAGCCCGCTCAGCCGATGAGGCGCGTCGCGTACGGCATGATCCCGCCGTAGCGGACCGGAGCCACGCGCACGTGCGAACCCGACTGCGGGGCCTCGACCATCTGCCCGTTGCCCAGGTACAGCGCGACGTGGTGGATGCCGCCCGAGCCGCCCCAGAAGAGCATGTCGCCGCGGCGCATCTGCGACAGCGGCACGCGGCGGCCCGAGGTGTACTGATAGCCGCTGAAGTGCGACAGCCCCTGCACGCCGGCGAAGGCGTAGATCATCAGGCCGGAGCAGTCGAAGCCGATCTTGCGGTAGTCGCCGTACCGGTCGGCCACGCCGCCGTCGCGGATGCCGCGGGTCGGGCCGCTGCCGTTGCCGCCGCCCCACGCGTACGGCATGCCCACTTTGGACAGCGCCCGCGCGATCACGGCTTCGATCGAACCGCCCGCCGCCGGAGACGGACGCCCGCGGCTTCCGCCGCCGTTGTCATCGCCGCCGTCGTCGTCATTGTTGTTGTTCGCCGCGGCCGCCCGCAGCGCCGCCTGCCGCGCGCGCTCCTCGTCCTCGCGCTGCTTCTGCGCGAGCCAGTCCTGGTAGCGCTGGCGCTGCCCCTGCAGGCCGTTGACCTTCGCCTGCGCGGCGTACAGCTGCTGCTCGACGGAGCTCTTGTTGGCTTCCAGCTGTGTGTTCTGCGCGGCCTGGGCCTGCTGCGCGGACACGGCGGCGGACTGCGCGGCGTCCGCGGCGCCCTTCGCCCGGGTGGCCGCGTCCTGCTTCTGCTGCGCGAGCTCCAAGGCCTTGCGCGCGGCGGAATCCTTGTTGGCCTTGTCGGTCTGGGCCTGCTGGAGCCGGTCCATCGCGTTCAGCCGCGAGCCGCCGATGGCGTTGAGCAGCTGGGCACGGGCGAGCAGGTCCTTCGGGCTGTCCGACGTCAGGTACGCCGAGACGGACCCGATCGTGCTGCCCTGCTCGAAGCTGGCGGCGGCGAACTTCTTCGCGTCCGCGCGGGCCTTCTCGATCGCGCCGACGGCCGCGTCCGCCTCCTGGCGCGCGGACTTCGCGTCGTTCTGCGCCTGGGTGGCCTCGTCCTGCGCGGTCTGCAGGTCGACCAGGGCCTTCATGGCCTGTTCCTGCTTCAGCTCGACATTGTCCTGCAGCGAGCTGAGCTTCTGCTCGGCCTGCGCGAGCTGGTTGGTGAGCCGCCCGACCTCGCCCGCTTTCGCGTTCGCGTCGCCCTTGGCGTCGGTGATCGCCGAATCGCTCGGGTTCGGCGGCGGCGGAGGCACCGCGAGCCCGGTGCCCGCCGCGCCGAGCAGCGCCACCAGGGCGACCGTCGCAACCGTCAGGCCGCGCCGGGCTCCGGCGCCGCGCACCAGCGCGTCCGCCGACCCGGACCGTCCCCGTCGGACCATCAAGCCCCGCCACCTCCGCTCACCGGCCGCAGGGTCCGCGAACACACCGCGTACCACTGCAGTCACACCACTATCACAAGCCTCAGCGAGAACTTACACACCGCGGAGATCATTTCCCCTGTTCGGGGGACCTGCCGGAGCGGCGTGTCCGGATGGCGCACGTCACTCCGCGTGTCGCCTTGAACGAAATACAGGACACGCGTACTGTTTGGACCGATGGACGAGGTGTGCCCTCCCGGTTCCGGTTCTACGGTGGGGGTGCGCAAGACTCGCCTGGGTCGATCCCGACGACCCGGAAACCGACACCGAACTGACCCGGGAGGACACGCCGGCGGCGGCGTGGAATCCATGCCACTGGAGTTAGACGTGACTGCACCTAGCAAGGACAGCTTCGGCGCCAAGGACACCTTGCAGGTGGAAGAGAACTCGTACGAGATCTTCCGCCTGGACAAGGTCGAAGGCGCCGCCCGGCTGCCCTACAGCCTGAAGATCCTCCTCGAGAACCTGCTGCGCACCGAGGACGGCGCGAACATCACCGCCGACCACATCCGCGCGCTCGGCGGCTGGGATCCGAACGCGGACCCGTCGATCGAGATCCAGTTCACGCCCGCCCGGGTGATCATGCAGGACTTCACCGGCGTGCCCTGCGTGGTCGACCTGGCCACCATGCGCGAGGCCGTGACCGCCCTCGGCGGCGACCCGGACAAGGTCAACCCGCTCGCCCCGGCCGAGATGGTCATCGACCACTCGGTGATCATCGACGTGTTCGGCCGCGCGGACGCCTTCGAGCGCAACGTGGAGATCGAGTACGAGCGCAACCGCGAGCGCTACCAGTTCCTGCGCTGGGGCCAGGGCGCCTTCGACGAGTTCAAGGTCGTCCCGCCGGGCACCGGCATCGTGCACCAGGTCAACATCGAGCACCTGGCCCGCACGGTCATGGCCCGGGGCGGCCAGGCCTACCCCGACTCCTGCGTCGGCACCGACTCGCACACCACCATGGTCAACGGCCTTGGCGTGCTGGGCTGGGGCGTCGGCGGCATCGAGGCCGAGGCGGCCATGCTGGGCCAGCCGGTGTCGATGCTGATCCCGCGCGTCGTCGGCTTCAAGCTGACCGGCGAGATCCCGGCCGGCGTGACCGCGACCGACGTCGTGCTCACGATCACCGAGATGCTGCGCCGGCACGGCGTGGTCGGCAAGTTCGTCGAGTTCTACGGCGAGAGCGTCGCCCAGGTGCCGCTGGCCAACCGCGCCACCATCGGCAACATGAGCCCGGAGTTCGGCTCCACCGCGGCGATCTTCCCGATCGACGACGAGACCGTCCGCTACCTCAAGCTCACCGGCCGCTCGGCCGAGCAGGTCGCGCTGGTCGAGGCGTACGCCAAGGAGCAGGGCCTCTGGCACGACCCGTCGCACGAGGCGCAGTACTCGGAGTACCTCGAGCTGGACCTGTCGACGGTCGTCCCGTCGATCGCCGGCCCGAAGCGCCCGCAGGACCGCATCGAGCTGACCGACGCGAAGTCCTCGTTCCGCAAGTCGGTGCACGACTACGCCGAGGACGAGCAGCCCACCCCGCACACGAACGTCGACGAGACCGTCGAGGAGACCTTCCCGGCCTCCGACCCGGCCGCGCTGTCGTTCCAGGACGAGACCGCGGTGCCGGTGCAGTCCGCGGCGAACGGGGCCACCGGGCGGCCGACCAAGCCGGTCAAGGTCTCCACCGCCGACCGCGGCGAGTTCGTGCTCGACCACGGCGCCGTGGTGATCGCCTCGATCACCTCGTGCACCAACACCTCCAACCCGTCGGTCATGCTGGGCGCGGCGCTGCTCGCGCGCAACGCGGTCGACAAGGGCCTGTCGGTCAAGCCGTGGGTCAAGACGTCGATGGCCCCGGGCTCGCAGGTCGTCACCGACTACTACGACAAGGCCGGCCTCTGGCCGTACCTCGAGAAGCTGGGCTACCACCTGGTCGGCTACGGCTGCACCACCTGCATCGGCAACTCGGGCCCGCTGTCGGACGAGATCTCCGCCGCGATCCAGGAGAACGACCTCACCGCGGTCTCGGTGCTCTCGGGCAACCGGAACTTCGAGGGCCGGATCAACCCGGACGTCAAGATGAACTACCTGGCGTCCCCGCCGCTGGTCATCGCCTACGCGCTGGCCGGGACGATGGACTTCGACTTCGCGACGCAGCCGCTCGGCCAGGACGGCGACGGCAACGACGTGTTCCTGAAGGACATCTGGCCCTCGCCGCAGGAGATCCAGGAGACCATCGACTCCGCGATCACGCAGGAGATGTTCAAGAAGGACTACGCCGACGTGTTCGACGGCGGCGAGCGCTGGAAGTCGCTGCCGACGCCGACCGGCAAGACCTTCGAATGGGACGCCGAGTCCACCTACGTCCGGAAGCCCCCGTACTTCGACGGCATGGCCGCCGAACCGGCCCCGGTGCAGGACATCTCCGGCGCCCGGGTGCTGGCGAAGCTGGGCGACTCGGTCACCACCGACCACATCTCCCCGGCCGGCGCGATCAAGCCGGGCACCCCGGCCGCGCAGTACCTGGTCGAGCACGGCATCGACCGCAAGGACTTCAACTCCTACGGCTCGCGCCGCGGCAACCACGAGGTCATGATCCGCGGCACCTTCGCGAACATCCGGCTGCGCAACCAGCTGCTGGACGACGTGCAGGGCGGCTACACCCGCGACTTCACCCAGGAAGGCGCGCCGCAGGCGTTCATCTACGACGCGGCCCAGAACTACGCGGCGGCGGGCACCCCGCTGGTCGTGTTGGGCGGCAAGGAGTACGGCTCCGGTTCCTCGCGCGACTGGGCGGCGAAGGGCACCTCGCTGCTGGGCGTGCGCGCGGTGATCACCGAGTCGTTCGAGCGCATCCACCGCTCCAACCTGATCGGCATGGGCGTCATCCCGCTGCAGTTCCCGGCGGGCGAGTCGGCGTCGTCGCTGAAGCTGGACGGCACCGAGACGTTCGACATCGAGGGCATCACGAAGCTGAACGACGGCGAGACGCCGCGGACGGTCCACGTGACGGCCACGAAGGAAGACGGCTCGAAGGTGGAGTTCGACGCGGTCGTCCGGATCGACACCCCGGGCGAGGCGGACTACTACCGCAACGGCGGCATCCTGCAGTACGTGCTGCGGAAGATGACGCAGTCCTGACGGTCTGAACCGCTCCGAAGCCCGCTTCCGCGTTCGCGCGGGGGCGGGCTTCGGCGTTTCCGCGCTACGCTCGGCGGAGGGTCTTTTCCGCCGGGGGGGGCGCGGAATGACGATCGGCACGGTCGATCTCGGCGACGGCGAACTCGCTTACGAGGAGCGCGGTTCCGGCCGCCCGGTGGTGTTCCTGCACGCGGGCGCGATGACCCGCGCGATGTGGGACGTGCAGTTCATTCGGTTCGCCGAACGCTTTCGCGTGATCCGGTACGACGGACGCGGCCACGGCGGTTCCTCCAGACCGGAATCCGCGTTCTCCCACTACGAAGACACCGGAAAACTGCTCGACGCCCTCGATGTCGACCGGCCGGTCCTGGTCGGCTGTTCGTTCGGCAGCAGGGTGTTCGCCGACTTCGCGCTCGCTTATCCGGATCGCGTCGGCGCGCTGGTCCTCTCCTCCCCCCGGGCTCAGCGGGATGGAGTTCCGCGATCCCTACGTCCTGGGCCTCGAACAGGAGATGCGCTCGGCCGCCAGCCGCGAGCAGGTCGTCGGCTGCCTGCTCCGAGCGTGGGTCGACGGCCCGCACCGGAGGCCGGAGCAGGTCGATCCGGCGGTGCGGGAGGCGTGCCGTGCGATGGTGTGGGACAACATCGCGCGCGAGCACTCCGCGCCGGCGACCGCCGAGGAACTCCGCGCGGTCGACCGGGTCGCCGAGATCCAGGCCCGCACGCTCGTGATCACCGGCGACCTGGATTCCTCCGACATCCTGCGGAACGCCGAACTCCTCGACCGCGAAGCGCCCGGCACGCGCTGGATCCGCGTGCCGGATGCCGGGCACCCGGTCAACCTCGAACAACCGGGCCTGTTCGGCGATCTGCTCGACGAATTCCTGCGCGGTTAGCTCACCACCGCGCCCGTCTTCGGGTCCAGTTTCAGCGGTTTCGCCTTCGGGTGCGAGAAGTCGAACATCCCGGTCAACGGAGCCGCCATCGCGTCGAAAGACCCGCCGCCGATGCGCCCGAGATGCCAGTTGTCCTCGATGAACCGCAGCACCGAAGTCTGATCAGTCATCGTGTGGTCGACATGATTCACCTTGCTGTACGGCGAAATCACCAGCAGCGGCAGCCGCGGGCCGTATCCGCAACGGTCCGCGAACCCGCCCAGCTTCACCGGCTTCGACGTGCACACCGAAGCGTCCTGCGCCGAGTCGTGCGAGCCGTTGAGGATCTTCGGCGCGACGTGGTCGTACCAGCCGTCGGAATCGTCGTACGCCAGCACGATCGCGGTGTTCTTCCACTGCGGCGACGCCTGGATCCGGTTGATCTCCTCGGCCACGAAAGCCTGCTCGTCCAACGGATCCGAGTAGCCCGCGTGCCCGTCCTGGTATTCCGGCGCCTTCAGGAAGCTCACCGCGGGCATGGCGCCCGCGGCGAGGGCGTCGTTGAAGTCGCGGACGTCGTACTGGTGGTTCGCCTGGTCGTGCTGGCCCACCGCGTGCAGCGAGGTCGGCGGAAGGTGCTTCCGGTTCGCGGTCGACTGGTAGTACTGGAACGGTTCGTGGTGCGGGCTGTAGTCGACGGACGCCTGGCCGCCCACGTTCGGGTGCTTCGTCCCGCAGACCGCGTACCCGTTCGCCTCGCCGGTGGGCCGGAAGCCGCCCTCGAACCAGCCCCAGGTGACGCCGCGCGCGTTCAGCAGGTCGCCGACGTTGCGGCCCTGGAACGCGCCGAGGTTGTCCTTCGCGGTGTGGTTCTTGTCCGAGCAGTCGTCGAACGCCGGGTCCGGGTCGGTGATCATGGTGCCGACGCCGCGGGAATCCGGCGAGGCCGCCGTGTGCGGGTCGACCTTCGGCTCGCCGGTGACCGAATCCACCGGCTGCAGGCCGTGCGTCTGGCCGGAGACGAGGTTGATCGCGCCAGGGCTGGACGGGCCGAAAACAGTATTGAAGGAGTTGTCGTTCAGCGCGTAATGCTGGGCGTAGTTCCACATCGCGGTGACGGTGTTGCCGTCGAAGTAGTTCATCACCAGGCCGGGCTCGCCGAACAGCACCGGCTGCCCGGTGCACTTGTCCTTCTCGGTGTACTCGACGAACTTGTCCATCATGCCGCCGTTGAACGCGGCCTGTTCCTTCTTGTAGTCGTGCGCCTGGTCGCAGGTGAGCGCCTGGTCCGGGCTGAGGCGCTTCGGGTTGTAGGCGTTCGGGTTGTGCTGCAGCAGGTCCGGGGTGAGGCCGTTGACCTTCGGGGTGCCGGGCGCGGCGTGGAACGGGGTGCCGTTTTCGTTGGTGGCGTTCGGATACGTGCCGAAGTAGTGGTCGAAGGAGATGTTCTCGCCGAAGATCACCACGACGTGCTTGATCGGCGTGGACGTCGTGAACGTCTCGGCGGCGATCGCGTGCGCCGGCGCCGAGGTCGACGCCGCGCTGCTCGCGCACGCCGCGGCCAGCGCCGCGGTCGCCGCCAGCGCCGCCGCCGCGGTGGCCCGCTTCCTGGTCCGCTTCACTGCAGAACTCCTTCCGCTCAGCCCAGCACTGCCCGGCCGTAGTGGTCGGCCGGATCCGTCACGCCCGGGAACAGGTGGAAATACCCGCCCCCGAACGGCGAGACGTAGTCGGTGAGCGGCTCCCCGGCGAGCCGCTTCTGCACGGCCTCGAACTGCTGCTCGAGGTCGCGCTGGTAACAGGTGAAGACGAGGCCCATGTCGAGGTTGCCGTTGGAGTCCACGCCGCGGTCGTAGTTGACCGCGCGGCGCAGGATCCGCTGGCCCTCCGTCTGCGGGGTGCGCGGATTCGCGAGGCGGATGTGGCTGGTGAGCGGGACAACGGTGCCGATCGGGTCCTCGGCGTAGCGCGGAGCGTCCTGCTCGGCCGCGCCGTCGAGCGGCGCGCCGGTGTCGCGGCGGCGGCCGATCATGTTCTCCTGCTCCGACAGCGACACCCGGTCCCAGAACTCGACCAGCATCCGGATGAGCCGGATGACCTGGCAGCTGCCGCCGTCGTCCGTCCACACGAGACTGTCCGCTTCGGACGGTCCCGGATTCGCCGTGCCGTCCTTGAAACCGAGCAGGTTGCGCGGCGTCCCGGCCGGACGCGGCGGCGAGCTGAACCCGTCGATCTTCCAGCGCAGCTGCATTCCGCCCCGGGTCGCGCGGGCGATGTCGCGCACCGCGTGCAGCACGGTGTCCGGTTCGGCGGCGTTGAGCACGAGGCTCAGATCTCCGTGGCACCACTGCGGATCGAGCGCGTCGTCCGGGAACATCGGCATCTGCTTGAGCTTCGGCGGTTTGCGCGCGGCGAGCCCGTACCGGTCGTCGAACAGCGACGCGCCGGCGCCGACGAGCACTGACAACTGTCCTTGCGGGACTTCCGGACCGAGGACGCCGGAATCCGCGGGCGGTCCGGTGATCCCGACCGACGCGGGCGCGCCGCCGCTGGTGAGGAACCTCGCGCGGGCGGTGAGTTCTTTGAGCAGCTCGGTGAGTTCAGCGCGATTCTCCGCGACGACGTCGAACGCGGCGACGACCGAATGTCTCGCGGGTTCCGCCAGCACGGCAGCCTGCCGGGGACCGTGGAACGGCACCGCTCCCCCGGCCGCCCTCGCGCTTCCGGACAACCCGGCCAAGCCCGCACCCGCGCCGGCGGCGGCCGCCCCGCGCAGGAACGCGCGCCGCCCCAGGGTCACGAGGTCCTCCTCGGCTCCGCGATCGCGGCGACCGGAGCCAGGCGTTCGGTCAGCTCGGAGACGTCGGCGTTGATCCGCTGCCGCTGCTTCCGGTCGAGGGCGGACAACGGTTTTCCGGCGACCGCTTGGAGATCGCGATCAGTGCGAGCGATCCACGCGTCGAGGTCTTTCAAACCGGGGAACCGGGTGGTCAGCAACGGGCGCAACACATCGAGCACCGCGCGGGTGCCGGTGAGGTTCGCGCCCGCGGTCGCGAGGTTCGAGCCGCTGCCGTAGTCGGTGCGGCCGGTCAGCTCGAACTGGAGGGTGTTCTCCATGATCTCGTGCGCGCGCAGGCCGAGGTCGTTCTGGTCGATCTGGGCGTCGGCGAACGACGTGCGCAGCTTCTGGACGGCTTGGTCGAGCTGGTCGGCGACCGGGCTCAAAGCGGGCATCGGTTCGTTGTGCCACAAGCCGTTTTCGAGCCGGTGGAAGCCGGTGAAGCCCGGATCGGCGGCTCCGGAGGGCAGTCCGGCGGTGGTGCCGTTGATCGCCCCGTCCGAATCGCCGAAGGCGTCGTAGGCGGCGCCGAGCCGTTCGTAAGTGAGGTGCGCGGTGAGCCAAGCCTGTTGTGCCGCACCGCGATTCCCCGAACGGACGGCTCGCGCCAGCGCGGCGGTCTGGCCGGTGAGCGTGCCGAGGCCGTCGGCGACGTAGCCGTGGTACTGCTTGAGCGGCCCGAGCAGATCGGCGTTGGTCACCGGCACCACCGCCGGTCCCGGACGGTCCGCGCCGCCGGTGACCTGGACCGTCGGGCCGACGAACGGCGTGCCGTCTTCGGGCGCGCACCGCAGGGCGTACGCGCCGTTCGCGAAGTTCACCGGCAACGCGCGCGTCGTGCCCGGGCCGACGCCTTCCAGCTCCCCGAAGACCGTGCCGGTGGCCGGGTCGACGAGATCGATTTCCATCGTGACGGCGGCGTCGTTGCGGACCTGGAGGGTCTGCGGCCCGGCCGGCGGCGCGGTCCAGCCGTCGCCGCAGGCCGAGCGCGAAACCTGGACCGGACCGGCCTGGGCGGGCGAGCCCGAGCAACTCGCGAGCACCGCGGTCCCGGCGAGGACCGCGGCCGCGCCGAACCCGCCCGCCCAGCGCCGCACGTCAACTCCCCTCAGGTGAACTTCTGGCGGACACTTTCACCGATCCGCCGAGCGCTGACAAGAGGGTTGTGCCGTTATGCCGGGTTCCGGGCCGAAGATCAACCGATCAGCCCTTCGCGGGCGGAGTGAAGGGCTGGCGGTCCGGCTGGAACACCTGGCCGTCGGCGGGCACCTTCAGGTCGATCAGGTACGCGGCGGTCGCGTCGTCCACGCCCCGCGCGCTGCCGAGGATGCAGTGGCCGAACGCGTCGACCGACAGCAGCCGGGAGTTGCCCAGCTCCTCGGCCATCCGCCGGCCGAACCGGTACCGCGTGGCCGGGTCGTAGAAGTTGCTGACCACCAGCACCGGCGTCGCGGTGTTCGCCCGCCACGGCCCGCGGTACGGGTCGGACGTCTTCGCGGCCGGCCACACCGGGCAGGCGGCGATGTCGGAGAACACCTGGTAGCGGCCGAACGTCGGCGATTCCCGGTCCGCCTTGCCCGCGATCCCCGGCACCTGCTCCTGCTTGATCCGCATCGGCTTGTCCGCGCAGTTCACCGCGAAATACGAGTCGTCGCCGGTGTACGGGCTGTCCGGGGCGAGGTCGAGCAGACCGCCGCGGCCCGCGGAGAGGGTTCCCATCCGCGCGGACTGGGCCTGCAACGACGGGTGCAGCACCGAGTACGCCTGCTGCAAGCCCTCGGCCAGCTCGCCGAACGAGTCCGGCGAATACATCGCGCTCGACGCCGCGCCGATCAGCGTGCCCAGGTCCACCTTCTGGCCGCCGGGCAGCGTGATCGGGTCGGTGCGCACGTGCTCGCGCAGCTCGTCGAACTTCGCCCGCGGGTCGCCCGCGCTGAACGCGCACTTGTCGCCCGCCTGGGCGCAGCGCTTGAGGAAGCCGTCGAGCGCGATCTCGAAGCCCTGCGCCCGCGCGAGGTCGTAGGTGACGCCGTCGTTGGTGCGCAGTTGCGGGTCGACGTTCCCGTCGATCACGATCGCGCGCGTCTGCTTCGGGAACATCGCGGCGTAGGTGGACCCGACGAGGGTGCCGTAGGAGAACCCGGTGTAGGTCAGCTGCTTGTCGCCGACCGCGGCGCGCAGCTGGTCAAGGTCCCGCACGACGTCGCGGGTGGACATGTGGTCGAGCAGCGCGCCCGCGTTGCGGCGGCAGAACTGGCCGTAGTCGCGGTACCCGGCGAGCGTGCCGGAGATCTCCTTGCGCGACAACGGAACCGGCAGCAGCTGGCTCTGGACGTCCTGGGCGTCCTCGGCCGTGGTGAAGCAGCGCAGCGGGTTGCTGGCACCGACGCCGCGCGGATCGAACCCGACGAGGTCGAAGCGGTCCATCACCTGCGGGCGGAAGTAGCGGTCGCCCGCGATCGGCATCCGGAGGCCGGACCCGCCCGGGCCGCCCGGGTTGAGGAACAGCGACCCGATCCGCTGCCCGGGGACCTTGGCGGCGCGCTTCATCAGCGCGATGTCGATGGTGCCGAGCGACTCGTCGTCGTGGTCTATCGGCACGCGGTAGCGCGAGCAGCTGTACAGCTTCACTTGGTCGGCAGGGACGCCGCGCAGCTGTTCTTTGGTGCAGTCCTCCCACTTGACCGGCGCGGTGCGCGCGATCTCCGCGGGTTTGGCCGGTCGTGCCTGCGCCGCCTGCTCGGCCGGCGCCGCGACGGCGGTTCCGGCCAGCCCGGTCAGCGCGGTCGCGATCGCCGCGACCAGTGCTCCGGTTCGTGCTCTTCTCGATCCGCGCACGTGGAATCTCCCCTGTTTGCGCACCCGCCTGATTACGGGGCGTCACCGAGACTGGCATAATCCGGCCAAGCCGGGCACCGGCCAAAAGGAGGAAGTGCGGGTTCGGACGAGCGACAACGCGGCTCGGGGACGGTCCTCGGCGACGGGCTGGATCGGAAGGCAGTTCGCCCAGCGCCATGACTCCCGCTGAACCTGGGCGGCTCCGCGCCCCAGAAGGACAAGAGCGAACCCGGGCGGCTCCGCGCCCCAGGGGGACACGAGCCGGGAAGCGTCCAAGCGACGTGGCCCGTGCCCCTGGAGCGGTCAGCAGCGGGACAGCACGAACACCGGGAAGTCCCGCCGCGCCTCGTCCCGTTCCATTTCGTAGCCCGGCCAGAATTCGAGCAGTTCCGCCCACATCCGGTCGTACTCCGCGCCTTCCAGCTCCCGCGCCTTGACCTCGATCTCGCGACCGCTCAGCGCCACGGTCGCGCGCGGGTTCTCGCGGAGGTTGTGCGTCCACGCCGGGTTCTGCGGGCGGCCCCAGTTGGAGCCGGTGAGCACGAACTCGCTGCCGTGCGGGTAGTACAGCAAGTTCGTGCTCCTCGGCAGGCCGCTGCGCCTTCCGGTGGTGGTGAGCCGCAGCGACGGCAGGCCGGCCAGGCCGACCAGGCTGATCCGGCCGCCGAACCACCGGTGCAGCTGCCGGTCGGCCGCGACGATGACGCGCGAGGCGCCCATCAGCCGGGGCTGGGTGCCGAGCTTGCGGGCGAGCGCCGCGAGAGGGTTACGCACGCACTGATCTTGCCAAACTCACCCCGAACCGCCGCTGTGAGTCTGTCCACCATTGTTCCAGCGCGAACCCGGCGGCGTTCAGTTCCGCCTCGACGCCGTCCGGCCGGAACTTCGCCGACACCTCGGTGCGGATGTGCTCGCCCTCGGCGAACGGCACGACCAGGTCCGCGCCGGGGACGCGCACCTCCGTCCGGCTCCGGGCGCGCAGCCGCATTTCGATCCACTCGTGCCCGGCGTCCCAGTGCGCGACGTGGTCGAACTCGTCCGGGTCGAAGTCCGCGCCCAGTTCGGCGTTGATCACGCGCAGCACGTTGCGGTTGAACGCCGCGGTGACGCCTGCCGCGTCGTCGTAGGCCCGCTCCAGCGTTTCCTGGTCCTTCACCAGGTCGGTGCCGAGCAGCAGCCACTCCCCTTCGCCGAGCACGTCCCGCACCGAGCGCAGGAACTCGGCGCGTTCGCCGGGCAGGAAATTGCCGATCGTGCCGCCGAGGAAGGCGACTACCCGCGGCGCGGTGCCGGGCAGCAGCCGCAGGTGCTGGGTGAAGTCGCCGACCACCCCGCGCACCTCGAGCTTCGGGTAGTCCGCCGTGATCGCCGCGGCGGCCTCGGCGAGCGCGGATTCCGACACGTCCATCGGCACGAACGCTTCCAGCGTGCCGTGCGCGGTGAGCGCGTCGAGCAGCAGCCGGGTCTTCTCGCTCGACCCCGAACCCAGCTCGACGAGCGTGTGCGCGCCGGTGCGTTCGGCGATCTCGGCCGCCCGCTGCGCGAGCACCTCGCGCTCGCTGCGGGTCGGGTAGTACTCCGGCAGCGCGGTGATCTTCTCGAACAGCTTGCTGCCTTCGGCGTCGTAGAACCACTTGGGCGGCAACCACTTCTGGTCGGCGGTGAGCCCCTCGCGCACGTCCGCGCGCAGTTCGGCGGTCACGTCGCGGCGATGGCTCTCCAGGTCCGCTTCGGTCATCGGGCGGTGCTCCGTTCCAGGGTCAGGGGAAGGACGTCGACGCCGGCGGCGGTGACGCGCACGGCGTGGTGGTCGGGCACGGCGGTCCAGGCCGGGTCCGGATCGCACGGCTCGGACGCCAGCACCACGCCGGTTTCCGTGCGGCGCACGGACAACGCGTGCGTCCAGGCGGTGCCGACGAGCAGTTCGCCGTCGGTGAGCAGAAGGTTCAGCCGGGAGCCGGGAGCGACCGCCTCGACCTCGCGCACGAGGGCGGTCACCGCTTCGAGCGGCTCCTCCCCCGCACGCAGCCGAGCCCGCAGCAATGCCCACAGCAGCGCCGAATCCGTGGGCGCTTCGAGCGTGAACAGCTCCGTGACGTCCAGCCGCCCGGCGAGCCCGCGCATCGAACCGGGCCAGCCGCGCACCACGCCGTTGTGGCTGAACAGCCAGCGGTCCTCCAGGAACGGCGCGGCGGCCGCCTCGGTGACCGGCATTCCGGTGGTGCCGTTGCGCACCGCCGCGACGAACGCCGTGGTGCGCACCGAAGCGGCCAGCGCGGGCAGCGTCTGGTCGGTCCACAACGGCTCGCGGCGGCGGTACCGCTGCGGCGGCGCGCCCGGTTCCGGGTACCAGCCGAGGCCGAAGCCGTCGGCGTTCACCGAACCGCCGCCGCGCATGTCGAGCGGCGCGTACGACTGCACGAGCAGCGCGTGCGGCGCGGCGAACATCAGCTCCGCCGGGGACACCGGCGCGCCCAGATAGGCGAGATGACGGCACATCCGGCTAGCCCGCCTCGCCCGGGCGCGGATCGCGCGCGCACCGGAAGCCGGAGAAGATCTGCCGCCGGATCGGGTAGTCCCAGTTGCGGAACGTGCCCCGGATCGCCGCCGCGTCGGTGCCGAACGAGCCGCCGCGCAGGATCTTGTACTCCGGTCCGAAGAAGACCTCCGAGTACTCCCGGTACGGGAACGCCGCGAAGCCCGGGTAGCCGTGGAAATCCGTGCTCGTCCACTCCCAGACGTCGCCGATCAGCTGATGCACGCCCAGCGGCGACGCGCCGGCCGGATACGCGCCCGCCTCGGCCGCGCGCAGGTGGCGCTGCCCGAGGTTGGCGTGCTCGGCGGTCGGTTCCTCGTCGCCCCACGGGAATCGCCGCGACCGCCCGCTCGCCGGGTCGTGCCGGGCGGCCTTCTCCCACTCCGCCTCGGTCGGCAGCCGCTTGCCCGCCCAGCGCGCGTACGCCTCCGCCTCGTAGTACGAAACGTGCACGACCGGTTCTTTCTCCGGGACGCGCTCGTGCACGCCGAAGCGGGTGCGCCACCAGCCGTCCGGTTCGCGACGCCAGAACCGGGGCGCGGTGATGTCGTGCTCCCGCAGGTACGCCCAGCCGGGCTCGCTCCAGAACCGCCGCTGCTGGTAACCGCCGGCTTCCAGGAATTCGACGTACGCCCCGCAGGTGACCGGGGCGGTGTCGAGGACGAAGGCGGGCACGTCGATCTCGTGCGCCGGGCGTTCGTTGTCCAGCGCCCACGGTTCGGCGGTGGTGCCCATGGTGAACCGGCCGCCGGGCACGAGCACCTCGGCGGGCAGTTCGCGGGCGGGCGCGCGCGGCGGCTCCGGGGCGTGCAGCACCGGTTCGCCCTTGCGCAGCTGGTGAGTGGCCAGCATGGTCTCGTCGTGCTGCTGCTCGTGCTGGGTGACCATGCCGAACGCGAACGCGCTCTCGGTGAGCCGCCGTCCGTCCAGCGGCGCGGTTTCCAAGACGTCGAACGCCTTGTCGCGAACTTCCTTCACGTACGCGCGGGCCTCGGCCGGGCCGAGCAGCGGCAGCGCCGGACGGTCCGCGCGGGCGTGCTGGAAGGCGTCGTAGAGGTCGTCGATGTCCGGCCGCAGCGGCTCCCGGCCGCCGACGTCGCGGACCAGCCACAGCTCTTCCTGGCTGCCGATGTGCGCGAGGTCCCACACCAGCGGCGACATCAGTTTCGAATGCTGCCGCACGAGGTCCTCGTCGTCGACCGCGTCGGTGAGGGCCACGCTGCGCTCGCGCGCCCGGGTGAGGGCGGCGGCCGTGCGCGCCCGCAGGTCTTGCGGGCTCAGCTCCAGCAACGGGTTCTGTTCGGGGATGGTGCTCATCGCTCCTGACTCCTCGAGTCCGGGTGTGCCGGGCGCGTCGCCCGGCGGTGATCTCGGCCCTGCTCATCGGTCCTGGCGCGGGACTCCGGCGGCCCGGGCGCGCAGCCCGGCGGCCAGCCGGTCCACGGTGCCGTCGGGAAGCCCGGCGGACGGAAGCCCGGCGATGCCCAGCTCCACCAGTTCCCGGGCGACCGCCGCGAGTTGCGCGTCGGCCATTCCGCACCGCGCGGCGTCGGCCCACCGGCCCGCCGCCGGCGCGCACACCTCGCGCACCTTGTCCACAGTGGACTGATTCGCCAGCAGCGCGGTGACCAGCGCTACCGGCGGCAGCCATTCCCCCGGCGGCTGCCCGTCCAGGTACCTCAGCTCGAGATAGCCCTGCGGCCGCACCGGGGTGAACATCGTGGTGAGGTGGTAGTCGAGGTCCGCGACAGTCGGACGGCGCAGCACGGTGGCCGCGCCCCGGCCGCCGATCCACTCGGCGAAGGTGAGCCCCTCCGGCGCGTCCCACGGCCGTTCGCCGCGCGGGAACACCATCAGCGGCGTGTCCATCATCCGGCGGGCCCATTCGCGCGCCGGGTCCTCGCCGGGTTCGGGCGACTGGGTGCGGACCGGTTCGGTCTCCAGCACCGCGAGCCAGCGCGCCGAGGCGAATCCGGTGTCGGATCCGGCGTGCACCCGGGAATTCGCGAACAGCGCCAGCAACGGCGGGCCCATCGCGTGCGCGGCCGCCCAGCGCGCGGCGACCTCGTGGGGTTCGCCCGCGTCCACGCAGATCTGCAGGCCCGCGGTGCTGCACATCATGGTGATGCCGCCGGCCCCGATCGGGGCGAACCGGCGTTCCATGGCGGCGTAGCGGGGGGTGCGCAGAACGCGCCGGGGCGGACGGTGTTCGTCGATGCCCGCGGCGCCCAGTTCGAGGCCGTGGCGGGCGAGAAGACCGGTGAGATGAGCGAGATCGGCCTCCACAGCCGCGTGCAGCGCACGCAGCGAGGCCTGCGGCGGAGCGGAGATCTCCACCTGGCACCCGGGCTCCAGGCTCACCGGCGCACCGGCCGGGAGCGGGATCGCGGGGCTGTCGGGGCGCAGCGTCCGCGGGGTGTGCGGACCGAGCGCCGTGGCCAGGACATCGGGGTCGAGCGGGCGGACCGGATCGCCGGCGTGGTGCACGGTGAACTCCAGTTCCACCCCGAGCAGTCTCGGCGGGCCGTGCTTGAAACACACCGACGCGACGTACTGCTCCCCCTCCGCGCGGTCGGCGAGCACCCGCGCGGTCAGGTTCGCCGCACTCCCGGATCTGTCCGGAAAATCGTGCACTGCAGTCATTTGTGGCCGTCCGCATCAGGAGGTCCGCGGGCCGGACCTCGTCGCTTCGCGACGCTACACGCGGGGTCGGACAAAAACAGGGCCGCGAACTCCCCGCGGCAATCGATAAGGAACCCGTAATCTGCGTTGACCTGGGAGTTCACCGAAAAGATCAGACTGGCGCGCACTGCTCCATCCGGGGCGCCCCGCTCACGGCAGCGCGGGTTCGGTGCCCAGCCCCAGTTCGGCCGCGGCCTCCTGCACCGCGGCGACCACGAGGTGCAGCGCCGGGCGCCGGATCTCGGTGCGGCGGTAGGCGATCGACACCGTCCGCAGCAGCGGCGGGGCGAGCGCCACGACGTCGATCCCCGGCGGGCGCAGCAGCCGCAGGCCCAGATCGGACACCAGGGTGACGCCGAGCCCGGCGCCCACCATCGCCATCGCGGTCGACTGTTCCTCGACCTCGTGATTGATTTTCGGCTGGAAACCGTGCCGCTGGCAGGCAATCCGGATCGCACGGCCGAAATGGGACTTGGGGCTCGCCAGGATCCACGGGTGCTCCGCCAGCGCGTCGAGCGGGACCGTCGCCGACGGCAGCGCGCCCGCCGGGACCGCCGCGTGCAGCCGCTCCACCGCCACGACCGCGCGTTCCAGCCCGTCGCTCCACTCCATCGGGGCATCGGAGTAGTCGATGACGAACGACAGGTCCAGGGTGCCGTCCCGGACCGCGTCCGCGGTCGACTCCGGGGCCAGTTCCTTCGTCCGCACTTGGATTCCCGGGTAGTCCGCAGCCAACGCGGTGAGCGCGGTCGGGAGCAAACCGGACGCGACGGACGCCCAGACGCCCGCCGTGAGCCGCGCGGACATCGACCCCTGCGCCTCCTCCAGCGCGAGCGTCGCGCGCTCGACCGATCCCAGGATTTCCTCGGCGTGTTCGGTGAGCAGAATGCCGAGTTCGGTCAGCTGCACCCGGCGGCCGAGCCGCTCGAACAGCTTCGCGCCGACGTCGCGTTCCAGCTGCGCGAGTTGCTGCGACACCGCCGAAGCGGTGTAATGCAGCGCCGCGGCAGCCGCGGTGACCGTGCCCCTGCGGTGCAGTTCGCGGAGCATCCTCAAGCGGTGCAACGAAAGCTCCATGTACGAACCCTAAACAACTTCGTGCACATTCGGTAAATAGACGCGCCCCAGGCTCCGGCCCCACCCTCGAAAGCAGGCGGCGAACCGCGCCGCCCAGGACTGGAGGAGGTGAGTGGCTCGATGGACACGCGGATCGCCGAACCGCTGATGAAGCTCACGTGGACGGACCCGGTCACGGGTGCGCGCGGCTACCTGGTCGTGCACAGCCTGGTCTCCGGCGTCGCCACGGGCGGCACGCGAATGCGCGCCGGCTGCACGGTCGACGAGGTGGCCGACCTCGCGCGAGGCATGGCGAACAAGACGGCCGCGTTCAACCTCCCGGTCGGCGGCGCGAAGGGCGGCATCGACTTCGACCCGAAGGACCCGCGCGCGACCGGCGTGCTCACCCGCTTCTGCGAGTTCCTGCGCCCGTGGCTGGACGCCAGCTGGGTGACCGCCGAGGACCTCGGCGTGCCGCAGCACCTCATCGACGAGGTTTTCGCGACGCTGGGGCTGGAGCAGTCGTACCACGCCGCGATCCGCCGGTCGGCCGATCCGGCGCGGACGCTTCGGCGGGTTCAGGCCGGGCTCAACGCTCCGGTGCCGGGCGGGCAGTTGCTCGGGGACGTGATCGGCGGGTACGGGGTCGCGCAGGCCTGCCTTGGTGCGGCGAATACGTGGGGCTGGGGGGTTCAGGAGACGACAGTCGCGATTCAGGGGATCGGGACGATGGGCGGCGGGGCGGCTTGGTACCTGCATGAGGCGGGGATGAAGGTCGTCGCGGTCGCTGACGCCGCGGGCACGTTGTACGACCCGGAAGGGTTGGATGTGCCGGTGCTGCTCGAGTTGCGGGACCGGTTCGGGGAGGTGGACCGGGGGCGGTTGCCGGAGGGGGTTCAGACATTGCCGCGGGAGGCGGTGGTGTCGGTCGAGGCGGATGTGTTTGTGCCTGCGGCTATTTCTTATGCGTTGCGGGTGGACAACGAGAATCTCGTCAAGGCCAAGGTCGTGGTTGAGGCGGCTAATGCGGCTACTACTCCGGAGGCTGAGGCTGCGTTGTCTGCGCGGGGGGTGGCGGTGATTCCGGACTTCATCGCCAATGCCGGGGCCGCGGCTTGGGCCTGGTGGTTGTTGCTCGGGGAGGTCGGGGCGGATCCGGCTGATTCGTTCTTGCGGTTGCGGACGGAGATGCAGGCGAAGGTGGCGTTGGTGTTGGCGGAGTGGCATTTGGATCGGGTTCCGCCTCGGGTTACCGCGTTGCGGCAGGCGGAGGTGGTTCGGGAGGGTCGTGCTGCTGAGTCGCATGGGGTGGTGGGGGCGCCTGTGTTGATGATTCCTTAGGGGGTGTGCGGGGGGCTCGTCGCCTGGCGGCGACATTGCGCCTCGGTTGCTTGCGTGGGGCACCCCGAAGCTTGATTGTGATGACGGTCTGAGGGTGCTTGTCAAGGCGGGAAAGATGCCTTGACAAGCACCCTCAGACCGCATTTTGGCTTCGTATCGGGGTGCGGGGGTGGTGTGGGTGCATAGCTGGTTGGGTGCATTGGTGCGGTTTGGCGGCGGTGGGGAGGGCTAGCGCCCCAATGTGGCATTGGGGTGCATTCCGGTGGGCGGGGGCGAGCGGGACGTCCGTGAGGGGAACCCTGAGGGAATCTGATTCCCTCAGGGTGGCCCTCACGGACGGGTGGCGAATTTCTCTGTGGCGGCGATAAGCGCGTTTTCCATGGCGGGGGCTGCGGTGGTGTGGCCTGCGCCGCCTATCAGGATTAGTTCTGCGGCCGGGATTGCGCGTTCCAGCAGCCAGGGGGTGCCGACCAGGTTGCTCAGGTCCAGTACGCCTTGCACCAGGACTACCGGGATTCCGGCCAGTTTGCCTGCGTCGCGGAGGATTGCGCCGTCTTCCAGGAAGCAGCCTTGGGAGAAATAGTGCGTCACCAGGCGGGCGAAGGCCAGGCGGAAACGGGGGTCTTCGAATTTCGGGGAGGGCGGGACGCCGGGCATCATGGCGGCTTCCCAGTCGCACCAGGCTCGGGAGGCGGGCTCGTGCACGCTCGGGTCCGGGTCGGTGAGCAGGCGGTAATAGGCCGCTGCCAGGTCGCCGTCTCGGTCGTTTTCCGGTAATCCTCCACGGAATCGGGTGAAAGCCTCCGGGAACATTCCGCCCAGGCCGCCGGTCAGCAGGTTAATTTCGATCTGACGGTCGGTGGCCAGGCCCATCATGACGATTTCCGTCACTCGGTCGGGATGGCGTTCGGCGTAAGCCAGGCCCAGTACGCAGCCCCATGAGCCGCCGAAGAGTTGCCAGCGTTTGATTCCTAGTTGTTCTCGCAGCAGTTCGAAGTCGCTGATCAGGTGGCTTGCCGTATTCGCCTTCAGCGCTTCGACGGTGTCGCCCGCGTGCGGGGTGCTGCGGCCGCAGCCCCGTTGGTCCAGCAGGACGATCCGGTAGCGCGCGGGGTCGAAGAATTGCCGCATTCCTTCGCTGCAGCCGGTTCCCGGGCCGCCGTGCAGGACCGCGACGGGTTTGCCGTCGGGGTTGCCGCAGGTTTCCCAGTACACCCGGTGGCCGTCGCCCACGTCCAGCAGGCCGCTGTCGTACGGCTCGATTTCCGGATAGCGCAACGGCGTTCCCCTCAGTTCAGGGTGCGCTCCAGAGCCCGCAGCGCACCGCACAGCTCGGCCGGGCCGGCCGGCCCGATCCGGATTTCCGCGTCCGGCCCGGCCCCGACGGTGTAGCTCAGGTACCGGCCCCAGTCCGTGTCCGCGTAGTGCAATGGTTCTTCCAGCCGGACGTACCGGCCGACGTCGTCGCGCCGTCCCGCGTACAGCTCTCCGCTGCCGTGAACCGGACGCTGCACCAGGGTTAGCACGTCCGACAATACCGGGTCCAACGGAAAAGCGTCCTCGCCGCGGCGCGCGGCTTCGGTCAGGTCCGCGACGCGCACGGTGCGCACGTGCCCGCCGCCCGGGCCGACCGAGGGCAACTGCTCGACCAGCGTTTCCAGCACGCGTTCGCGGTCGATCTCCTGGACGCCGACGTGCTCGCCGTCCGACACCGCGAGCACCGCCTGCAATCCGCTCGCCGCGGCGAGCACCCCGTAGGTTCGCTCGCCGGTCGCGACCCAGCCGTAGTACTCGATCACCGGGCGCACGAGCAGCGGGAGCCAGTCGAGGAAGTCCACAGTGGCCCGGCCGCGCGAGTCCACCAGGCCCGCCAGCGCGAGCGCGTCGTCCACCCGATTGGCCGCTTCGTCGCGTTCGGTTTCCGACAGCCACGCCGGATCCGGCCGCAGCGTCACGTGCAGCCGGCCCACCTGCTCGCGTTCGGCCAGCGCCGCGAGCGCTTCGACCGGGACGTCCACTCGTCCCGCCGGATCGGCCACCGGCTACTCCTCCTCGTCGCCGAGAACCGGCAGGGCCGCCGAACCGCCCGCGCCGAAAGCGCCCTCCGGATCGGACTCGAGGAGGTAGTCCGGCCGCCAGTGCAGGCCGTCGCCCGGGCCGCCCGGTGCGGCAGGGGCACCGCCGAACGCCGCGCCCGAGCCGCGCTGGGACGGTTCGCTCACCGGGGCCGGCAGCACCGCTGCGCCTGGGCCGTTCCGGTCGTGGCTCGCCGCGGCCTGCGTGGCCGTGCTGTCCGAAGAGGTCAGGTGCACGGAGGTGCCGTCCGGGACGATCGGGCCGTATTGCCGCGGCAGCACGCGTTTCGTGTTCGCGGTGACGCCGTGGTACTGCTCCATCACCCGGACGTTGTTCTCGTTCGCGCCGTGGAAGCGGTCGATTCCGTCCTGAAAGGACACCGGCGCGGCCGACGCGGGCAGCACCGCCCGCAACGGCCCGGCCCACGGCTGCGGCCGCTCCGGCCGGGGCGGCACGTCGACGACCGCGTGCCGGGAGCTTTCGAAGCTGCCCGCCTGGGTGTCCATCGACGCGCTGGTGAGGTCGAGGGGGTCCGCCGACTCCCGGAACCCGGCCTCGACCGGTCCCGCGCCCGCCTTCGCCGCGTCCGCGGAGTCGCCGGTCCACGAGCGCGCCATCCGCTCCTGCAGGTCTTTCACGCTCTGTGCGCGCTCCAGGTAGGCCGCCGAAAGCTCCTGGACCTTCGCCGCGGCAGCCCGCAGACCGGACGTGTCACCGCCGCGGAAGTTGTCGAAGATCTGCTTGCCGTCCACCTGGTTCCCTTCGTGCGCAGCCGGGGTCGTCCGCTTACCGGCCACGGCCGAGGTCGGCGCCGGCCTGGTCCGCCGCGGCCGTCCGGTCCCGCGCGGTGCGCAGCTTGTCGAGGTATCCGGCGGCGTACCGGCGCAGCGCCTCGTTCTGATCGCGCAGCGTGCGCAGGGAATCCGCGCCGGCGGCGGCGTACTCCGCGCTCGCCGGGTCGGTGCCGGGAGCGGCGAAGACCTCGAGGATCTCGTCGATCGCGCGGCCGTCGGCGTCGATCTTGCCGAGCTGGTCCTCCCACAGGCGGATGACGGCGGTCAGCTCCGCCGCGTCCATGGCGAAACCGCCCCGCGCACGGCCCGACTCGCCGATGACCAAGGCCGCTCCCTTTCCCGGTGCTCACGTCGTGAGATGCCAGTCGTGCCGTGCAGTCGTAATGTGCACAGCGTAGTCAACCGGCCCGGTCGTGTCAGCCGGGAACCCGGCAGTGTGACGCCGCGCATGCGTTCCGCCGTCACGTCACAGTACGTACGTACGGATTGCGAGAACCCGGTCCTCGATGTCAGGATTTCAGGATGCCACGGGTCAGCCAGGATCACCTCGACGCACGCCGGCGCCAGATCCTCGACGGCTCGCGCGTGTGTTTCGCACGCTACGGCTACGAGGGTGCCACGGTTCGCCGCCTCGAAGAAGCCACCGGGCTCTCGCGCGGGGCGATCTTCCACCACTTCCGCGACAAGGAGTCGCTCTTCCTCGCCCTCGCCGAGGACGACGCGGTGCGGATGGCCGACGTCGTCGCCGAACAGGGCCTGGTCCAGGTCATGCGCGACCTGCTGGCCGGGAACAGCGAGCACCCGGCGGACTGGCTCGGCACCCGGCTCGAGGTGTCCCGGCGGCTGCGCACCGACCCGGAGTTCCGCGGCCGGTGGGCGGAGCGCTCGCAGCAGCTGACCGAGGCGACCCGCGACCGTCTCGAATGGCAGCGCAAGGCCGGCAACCTGCGCGACGACGTCGACGTCAGCGTGCTGACCGCGTTCCTCGAACTCGTCCTGGAAGGGCTCGTCTCGCACCTCGCGATGGGGCTTCCCGGCGACGACCTCGGCCCGGTGCTGGACCTGGTCGAGGAGACCGTGCGGCGGCACCGGCCAGGCGCGCGGAGTTAGCTTCCCGCGCGATCCGCCGGGTTCGTGTTCAATGTGCCCCGTGGATCTCCTCGCCGCCCACGGCAGCGCACTGGACGTGTTCGACGCAGCCGTGCACTCGGCCGGCTCCGGCGACTGGGGCCGCGGCACGCCGTGCACCGACTGGTCAGTGCGCGATCTGGTGAACCATCTGGCGGTCGAACAACTCTGGGTACCGCACCTGCTCGCCGGGGCGACGCTCGACGAGGTCGGCACCCGCTACGACGGCGACGTCCTCGGCGACGATCCCGTCCCGGTCTGGGAGAAAGCTTCCGCCGCCGCCCGCGAAGCGTGGCTCTCCCCCGGCGCGCTGCGCCGCACCGTGCACGTCTCGTTCGGACTGGTGCCCGCCGAGGACTACGGCTGGCAGATGACGCTCGACCTCGCCGTCCACGGCTGGGACCTCGCCACCGCGCTGGGCCGGCCGAATCCGGTGCCGGGCCCCTCGCCGGACGGCTGCTCGACGTGCTGCGCCCGATGCTCGACGACTGGCAGGGGCTCGGGCTGTTCGACCCGCCGGTCGCGGTGGGCCGCACCGCCGCGGCTCCTGACCGACTCGTGGCTTTGCTGGGGCGACGGCCGCGCTGAAACGCCACAGTGGACAGTGCAGGTGCCTGGCGCGACGGTGTTGTCCGCGACTCACCGGCCGAGCCGGGCACCGCGTCGCCGCTGGCTGAGCCGCCGTCCGCGCCCCGGCGAGAGGAAAAATCCGGCGCCGGGTTCGCGTCCTGTCGCGGCGCGGCCGCCCGGACCCGGTACGATTGTCGGCATCGTCGCACTACAAACCCGTTATGCCGAGGAGTGACTTCCATCCGTGCGCGCTGCGCCATCGCCCGGTGACAGTACCGGGCCGGGTCCCGTCCGACCCGGCTTCCCGCCCGCCGTCCGTTCCGCCGTCCCGGACGGTGCGCCGTGATCCACGTCCTGCTTTCCGTGCTCGGCGTGCTGCTCTTCCTTCTCCTCACGATCGGCACCGGCCTCGCCGTGGCCGCCGAGTTCTCGCTGACCGCGCTCGAGCGCAGCACCGTCGACGCGGACGTCCGCCAGGTCGGTGACAAGCGTTCGCGCACCGTGCAGAAGGCGCACCGCACGCTGAGCTTCCAGCTGTCCGGCGCGCAGGTCGCGATCACGCTCACCACGCTGATCACCGGTTTCCTGGCCGAGCCGCTCATCGGCGACCTGGTCCGCCCGCTGCTCGACGCCATGGGCCTGCCCGCTTCGGCGGCGTCCGGCGTCGCGGTGGCGGTCGCGCTGGTGCTGGCGACGTTCCTGTCGATGATCCTCGGCGAGATGGTGCCGAAGAACATCGCGATCGCCCGGCCGCTGCCGACCGCGCGCGCGGTTTCCGGCTACCACGCCCGGTTCTCCGCGCTGTTCCGCTGGCTCATCACGCTGATGAACAACAGCGCCAACTTCCTCGTCCGCAAGTTCGGCATCGAACCGCAGGAGGAGCTCCGTTCCGCGCGGTCGCCGCAGGAGCTGGGCTCGATCGTCCGCTCCAGCGCGGAAAGCGGGAAGCTCGACACCTCCACCGCGGAGCTGCTGGACCGCTCGCTGCGCTTCGGCGACCGCACCGCGGACGAGCTGATGACCCCGCGCGTGCAGGTCGAATCGCTCACCGTGGACGACACGATCGACGACCTCATCGACATCTCCCGGCGCACCGGGTTCTCGCGGTTCCCGGTGTACACCGAGGATCTCGACGACGTCCAGGGCGCGGTGCACGTCAAACAGGCGTTCGCCGTCCCCGCCGCCGATCGCGCGACCACGCGGATCCGCTCGGCGATGCGCCCGGTGCCGACAGTGCCGGAATCACTGCCCGGCGACGATCTGCTGAACCGGCTGCGCGATTCGCGCTACCAGCTCGCGATCGTGGTCGACGAGTACGGCGGCACCGCCGGGCTGGTCACGCTGGAGGACGTGGTCGAGGAGATCATCGGCGACGTCCGCGACGAGCACGACGACCGCGAGGCCCCGGCCGCGCAGCAGCTCGGCGCGGACCGCTGGCTCGTGTCCGGGCAGCTGCGCGCGGACGAGGTCCGCGACATCACCGGCTTCCGGATGCCCGAGGGCGACTACGAAACCATCGCCGGGCTGATCCTGGAGCGGCTCGGGGCCATCCCGGCCGAGGGCGACGCCGTCGAGGTCGACGGCTGGCGGCTCGCGGTCACCAGCATGGACCGGCACCGCGTCGCCGAGGTCCAGGTGCTCCCGGCCGAACGCGAGGTGACCGCGTGAGCGACTGGCTGAACATCGCACTGGTCGTGGTCCTGCTGCTGGCCAACGCGTTCTTCGTGGGCGCGGAATTCACCCTGATCTCCTCGCGCCGCGACCGGCTGGAAGCGTTGCTGGAGCAGGGAAAGACGCGCGCGCAGACCGTCATCAACGCGAGCAAGCACGTCTCCCAGATGCTCGCCGGGGCACAGCTCGGGATCACCATCTGCTCGCTGCTGCTCGGCCGGCTGGGCGAGCCCGCGGTCGCGCACCGGCTGTCCGGGTTCTTCGACCTGCTCGGGCTGCCCGACCAGCTGCTGCACCCGATCTCGTTCGCGATCGCGCTGGCGTTCATCACCATGCTGCACGTGCTGATCGGCGAGATGGTGCCGAAGAACCTCGCGATCGCCGAGCCGGAGCGGCTGGCGCTGTGGCTCGTGCCGGCGCACGTGGCGTGGGTGAAGGTGGCGAACCCGGTCATCGCGTTCCTCAACTTCGTCGCGAACTCCTTGCTGCGCCTGATGAAGGTGGAGCCGAAGGACGAGCTGGAGACCGCGTACAGCTCCGACGAACTGGCCGAGCTGCTCAGCGAATCGCGCCAGGAGGGGCTGCTCGACCAGTCCGAGCACCAGCGGCTTTCCCAGACGCTCTCGTCGGTCGCCAAGACCGTCGCGGACGTGCTGGTGCCGACCTCGGAACTCACGACGCTCCCCTGCGGGCCGACGCTCGGCGACGTCGAGCGAGCGGTGTCCACCACCGGGTTCTCGCGGTTCCCGGTGTGCACAGAGGACGGTTCGCTCACCGGCTACATCCACGTGAAGGACGTCCTCGACCTCGTCGGCCAGGACCCCGGCACGGTGGTGCCGGACGACAAGACCCGGGCGTTGACCGAACTCCGGTCGGACGCGCGGCTCGACGTCGCGCTTTCGGCCATGCGCAAGGAAGGCAGCCACCTCGCGCGGGCGCTCGACGCTTCCGGCGCGGCCGTCGGCGTGGTGGCGCTGGAGGACCTCGTCGAGGAATACGTGGGAACCGTGCGCGACGGCACCCACGTCGCGGCATGAGTGCGGTCGTCGTGCTCGCCGAGGCGGACTGGCAGGCCCGGGAGCGAGCGCACGCCGAGCGGATGCGCGCGTGGACCGGGCCGCACCAGGAGCGCCGGGCGCGGGACGAGAAACATCCCGTGCTGGACTTCCTGTTCACCTACTACTCGCACCGGCCGGGGCATCTCGAACGCTGGCAGCCGGGTCCGGGCGTGGTGCTCGCGGGCGCGTCCGCGCGGCGGTTCCTCGACCGTCCGGCCTACGTCGAGACCGACGCCGGGGTGATGCTCGACCCGGCGGCGTTCACCGGCCGCCGGGCGCGCACCGCCGAGTTCGTGCTGAAGCTGCTGTCGGCCACGGCGTCCCGGTCGCCGCGGCTGAGCTGCTTCGGGCTGCACGAATGGGCCATGGTCTACCGCGAGCCCGCGGACTCGGTGCGGCACGCCCAGGTGCCGCTGCGGCTCGGGTCGGCCGGGACCGACGAGGTCGTGGAATCGATGGACATCCGGTGCGGGCACTACGACGCGTTCCGGTTCTTCACCGGCCCGGCGCGGCCCCGCAACACGCTCGCGCCGACGCGGGAATCGCAGGTCGCGCTGGAGCAGCCGGGCTGTCTGCACGCCAACATGGACTTGTTCAAATGGGCTTACAAGCTCGATCCGTTCGTGCCCGCCGAACTGGTCGGCGACTGTTTCGCGCTCGCCGCGGACGTCCGTGAACTGGACATGCGGGCCAGCCCGTACGATCTAGCGGACTACGGCTACCGGCCGGTGCCGATCGAGACCGCCGAAGGGCGGGCCTCCTACGCCCGCGCCCAGGCCGGATTCGCCGAGCGGGCCGCGCCGCTGCGGGCCCGCCTGATCGGCCTCTGCCGCGACCTGCTCGCCGACCCGGCGAAGCCGCCGGAACCCGTGCCGGAGCCGCCCGGCTGCTGAGCTGACGACTCTGCGTAACAGTATTCACCGCAGGTCGCTGGCCTGATAGAGTGATAACGGTTTGGTTGCATGACAGAGCGTGTTGTGCACATCACGAAAGGACAACGATGGGGCGTCACAACCTGCCCGAGGAGCCGGTGCCGCACCCCCTCGATCCGCCGAAGCGGCCCGTCGGCCGCGGTGAGACGACCGGATCGCACCGGATCGTCGCCAAGAAGGCTCCCCGCAGGCGGATCGCGAAGTGGCCTCTCGTGGCACTCGGGCTCGTGGTGCTGGCGACGCTCGGCGTCGTCGGCTGGAACTGGGCCGACAGCGTGCTCAACAACCGCGCCGAGGCGCAGGCCGCCAGCTGCAACGGCGGCCGCACCGACATCCGGATCGTGGTGACCCCGCAGATCGCCAAGCCGGTCGAGACCGCGGCGGCGCGCTGGAACCAGGACCTCACCCAGGTGCACGGCAGCTGCGTGCACGTGGCCGTGCAGAGCAAGCCCGCCTCCGACGTGCTCAACGCGCTCACCGGCAAGTCCTCGCTCGACTCCATCGGCGGCCTGCCCGACGGCTGGATCCCCGAATCGTCGTACTGGGTCTCCCAGCTGCAGAAGGCGAAGCCGGACGTCATCGGCTCCCCGGCGATGCCGATCGGCTCCGGCCCGCCCGCGGACTACCCGTTCGTCGGCCTGTCCGGCGCGTCGATCGACGAGGTCCAGCAGCGCGGCACGCAGAGCTTCCGCACGTTCCTCAAGGAACCGGCGCAGCTGGCCGACTTCGCGGCGGCGGGCATTCGCGCCTCCTGATCTCTCGTACTCAGCACCGCCTCAGTCCCGGTCGGGGCTGGGGCGGTGCTGTGTTTTCGGTCCCTGGCTGGGATGACGGCCAGGCACCGCGTTCGGCGGTGCGGCAGAAGAGCGATCTCCGGTCACGAGTCGAGTTCGGCCACGGCCAGCAGATCGTCCTCGGCGAGTTCGAAGTCGAACAGCGCCGCGTTCTCGCGGATCCTCGAGGGCGTCGCGGATTTCGGGATCGCGATGATCCCCAGCTGCAGATGCCAGCGCAGCACGAGCTGAGCGGGCGTCTTTCCGTACTTCGCGGCCAGCGACGTGATCACCCGGTCGTTCAGGTGCCTGCCGCGGGCCAGCGGGCTCCACGCTTCGGTCGCGATGCCGTGCTCGGCGTGGAACGCGCGCAGCGGGGCCCGCTGCTGCCACGGGTGCAGTTCGACCTGGTTGACCACCGGCACGACGTCGGTCTCGTCGAGCAGCCGCCGCAGGTGGTCGATGCCGAAGTTCGACACGCCGATCGCCCGGACGCGGCCCTCGTTGAGCAGCAGTTCCAGCGCGCGCCAGGTCTCGACGTAGCGGTCCAGTTCCGGTTCCGGCCAATGGATCAGGTACAGGTCGACCGGGCCGACCCCGAGTGCCTCGGCGCTGCGGTCGAACGCGCGCAGCGTGTTGTCGTAGCCGTGGTCGGTGTTCCAGACCTTCGTGGTGACGAAGACGTCCTCGCGCGGCAGCCCGGATTCCCGGACCGCGGTGCCGACCTCGGCCTCGTTGCCGTACATCGCGGCGGTGTCGATGCTGCGGTAGCCGGCTTCGAACGCGGTCGCGACGACCTTCGCGACCTGGTCGGGCCGGACCCGGTACATGCCGAGTCCGAGCTGCGGGACGGTGACGGAGTTGTTCAGCGTGAGCAGGGGCGGCACAGCCATGCGGCGATCCTCACTGCGGTGTCTGCGGTGTCCTGGGGAACTGGGTCTCCTGAAGAACACCGCAGATCTTGCCATTCCCCGGCCGCCGCCGCTTTCAGACCCCGCTGTGCGCGCCCGAGCGCACCGCCTCCGTCACTCGTGCCGCCCGCTCGGCCACCGCGTCCGCACCGACTGCGAAACCGTTTCGCGACTCGACCGCGACGGCCGCCGTCCTCGCTGAGGAACCTGCCATTTCCGCTGCCGCGGAGACGTCCACCAGGGCCGCGGGGTCCACAGTGGACAGAAGCCGTTCCGCCACTCGGACCACCTCCCCCGCGGCGGCAACCACATCCGCGGCGGGCTGGGCGCGGTCCGGCACGTCGTGGGTGACGGCGTGGGCGTCGATCTCGGCCAGCCGCAACGCATGCCGGGTGAGGTGATCCGCTTCGGCGTCGCCGCCGGCGGCCCGGCTCAGCAATGCCGCGGCTTGCGCGAGGGCGAGGGCCGCGACGGTCGCCCCGGCCGGAGCCGGGATCGCGGGCCGGGCGAGGGTGTTCAGGAAGTCGCTCACGATCTGGTCCCGCACGGCGGGTCTCCTTCCACTCAGCGCCGGATGCGCTCCATCGCGGGGTCGACCAGCGGTTCCGCGGCGACTGTCGCGGGGACTCGGCGGCCGAAGTACCCGATCTCCACTGCGTTGCCGATCTCCACCGAGCCCGGCAGCCAGGCGTACGCGATGGGACGGCCGATTGTGTAGCCGTAGGCCGCGCTCGTGACGTAACCCGCCGGGGCGCCGTCCACGAACACCGGTTCCTTGCCCAGTACGACAGTCCGGCCGTCGTCCACCGTGAGACAGCGCAGCCGCCGCGCCGAAGTCTCTTCGCTGCGGCCGTCGATGGCTGACCGGCCGGTGAACTCGCCCTTCGCCGGGCGCACCGCGAACCCGACCCCGGCTTCGTACGGGTCGTGTTCGGTGGTCATGTCGGTGCCCCACAGCCGGTAGCCCTTCTCCAGCCGGAGGCTGTTGAACGCGCCGCGCCCGGCCGCGATGACGCCCAGGGGCTGCCCGGCGCGCCACAGCGCGTCCCACAGGCGCTGGCCGTTGTCCGCGGAGGTGTAGATCTCCCAGCCGAGTTCGCCCACATAGGACAGCCGCAGGACGGTCACCGGCACCCCGGCGATCCGGGCCCGGCGGCCGCGGAAGTACTTGAGCCCGGTGTGCGAAAGGTCTTCCGCCGACAGCGGTTGCACGAGGTCGCGGGCGAGCGGGCCCCACACGCCGACGCAGCAGGTGCCGCCGGTGGTGTCCTCGACCCGGACGCCTTCGGGGGCGCGGCCGCGCAGGTACGCGACGTCGATGTTGCCGTTGATGCCGACCTGGAACAGCTCCGGTTCCAGCCGTGCCACCGTGATGTCGCTGCGGACTCCCCCGGCGTCGTCGAGCATCAGCGTGTACGTCACCGAGCCGACCGACTTCGCCAGCTGGTTCGTCGTGAGCCCCTGCAGGAACTCCAGGGAACCCGGGCCACTCACCTCGACGCGTTTGAGCGGGGTCATGTCGTACATAGCGACGCGGTTCCGGGTGTGCCAGGCCTCGGCCGCCACGATCGGCGAGTGGAACTGCCCGGCCCAGGCGTCGCGAGCGGGCGGGAGGAAGTCGTGCGGCAGGTCTTTCAGCAGCGACGCGTTGGCCTCGAACCAGTGCGGCCGTTCCCAGCCGCCCGCCTCCAGGAACACCGCGCCCAGCTCGCGCTGGCGGGCGTGGAACGGGCTCACCCGCAGGTCTCGTGGCGAAAGCCTGGGCTGCAGCGGGTGCAGCACGTCGTAGATCTCCACGAAGTTCTGCTGGGCGGTTTCCCGGATGTATTCCGGGGCCAGCTGGACGTCCTCGAACCGGTGCACGTCCAGTTCGTGCAGATCGGTCTCGGCGCGACCGTCCACAATAGACTCCGCGACCGCCTTCGCGATGCCCGCGGAATGCGTGACCCAGATGGCCTCGGCGATCCAGAATCCGCGCACGTCCGAGGATTCGCCGACCAGCGAGCCGCCGTCCGGGGTGAAAGAGAAGATGCCGTTGAAGCCCTCCTCCGCCTTCGTCTGCCCGAGCGCGGGCAGCAGGAGCTTGCTTTCCTCCCACGACGGCGCGAAATCGTCCTCGGTGAACGGCAGCATCGACGGCATCGCGGACGCCGTGCCGTCGATGCCGGGTTCGGCGAATTTGTCCACCGGCATCGGGCGGTGCGCGTACGAGCCGATGCCGAGCCGGTCGCCGTGCTGGCGGAAGTAGAGGTCCTGGTCCTGGTGGCGCAGGATCGGCAGCGCCGGGCGCACCGGGTCGGCTCCGGCCAGTTCGGCGAGCTGGCCGGTCTTCGCGTACTGGTGCGCCAGCGGCAGCAGCGGCACGGTCATGCCGACCATCTCGCCGATCTCGCGGCCCCAGAATCCGGCGCAGGACACCACGATGTCGGCCGGGATCACGCCGTCGGCAGTCTCGACACCGGTGACGTGGCCGTGCGCCTGCTGGACGCCGGTCACCCGGGTCGAGCCGACGAACCGCGCGCCCCGCGACTCAGCCCGTTTCGCCAGCTCGGCCACCGCGCGCGAGGCGACGGCGAGCCCGTCGGTCGGGACGTACAGCGCTCCGTAGATCTGGTCCTGATCGAGCATCGGCCAGCGGCGGACGCATTCGTCCGGGTCGATCAGCCGCGCCTCGACGCCCCACGACGTCGCCCAGCCGTGCTTGCGTTTCAGGTCCTCCCAGCGCGCCGCGGTGCTGGCCGCCTCCATGCCGCCGACCTGCTCGAAACAGCCGAGGTCGAGCAGTTTCGCGACGGTGTAGCCGGCGAACTCGGTCATCGCCTTCGACGGGTTGGTCTGGAACACCAGCCCCGGCGCGTGCGAGGTCGAACCGCCGGTCAGCGGCAGCGGGCCCTGGTCGAGCACGGTGACGTCGGTCCAGCCGCGCAGGGTCAGCTCGTCGGCGAGGTTCGCGCCCACGATTCCGGCGCCGATGATCACGACACGGGTCATGAGAACTCCCTGGGATAGGTCAGCGGAAGACGACGGTCCGGGTGCCGTTGAGCAGAACGCGCCGCTCGCAGTGCCAGCGCACCGCGCGGGAAAGGGCGAGCGCTTCGGCGTCGCGGCCGACGGTGGCGAGCGCGCGCGGCGAGTGCGAGTGGTCGACCCGCTGCACCTCTTGTTCGATGATCGGGCCTTCGTCGAGTTCGGGGGTCACGTAGTGCGCGGTCGCGCCGACGTACTTGACGCCCCGGTCGTAGGCCTGCGCGTACGGCTTCGCGCCCTTGAAGCCGGGCAGGAACGAGTGGTGGATGTTGATCGCGCGGCCCTGCAGCTTCTGGCACAGCTCGTCGGAGAGGACCTGCATGTACCGGGCCAGCACGACGACGTCGATGTCGTGCTCCCGCACCAGGTCCAGCAGCCGCTGCTCGGCTTCCGGCTTGGTCGCCGGGGTCACCGGGATGTGCTCGAACGGCAGTCCGGCGGCTTCGGCCATCGGGCGGAGGTCCTCGTGATTCGACGCCACGAGCGCGATTTCCGCGCCGAGCGCGCCCGCGCGCCACCGGAAGAGGAGGTCGTTGAGGCAGTGCCCGGCCTTCGACACCATCACCAGCAACCGGTCCGGAGTGCGGTCGGAGAACCGGTACCGCATGGCGTAATCCCGGGCGACGAGGTCGAACTCGCGGGTGAGATCGTCCACTGTGGCCGGTCCCGAGCAGGTGAATTCGGTGCGCAGGAACAGTTCCCCGTGCACGTTGTCGTCGAACTGCTGGTGCTCGACGATGTCGCAGCCGTTGCCTACGAGGAACGTCGTCACGGCGTGCACGATCCCGGAGCGCTCGGGGCAGTGCAGGGTCAGGGTGAACTGGGTCAAGACTCCTCCTCTCGGTATTCGAGCGCCGCGTCGGCGAGCCAGGCGGCGAAGTAGGGAGCGAAAGACTGGCGCACGAGCACGGTGAACTCGCCCGCTTCCCGCACCAGCAGGACGATCCCGGTGCGGGCCAGCAACGTCTGAACACAGGTGCCCGGCGGCGCGGCTTTCGGATGGAGGTCGATCGCGCAGCCGTGCGCCAGGACGTCGCGGGCCGCTGGTCCGGCAAGCTGCACGGTGGTGCGCTGCGCGGACACGTCGGTGACCGCGCCGACGGTGATCGCTTCTCGCAGTGCTTCTTCGGTGCCTTCCGGAGCGCCGAGCACTAGGTACTCGTCCGGTCCGAGCCACAGGACGTCGCCGATACCGCTGGTGAAGCGGCACGGCTCCGGCAGCGCGGTGCCGAGCACTGCAGCCGCGGCGTCGTGGCCTTCGCGGATGCGGACGTTCAACTGCGAGACGAACGGGCGTTCTTCGGCGAGCAGGGCTGGGGCACTGCTGGCGAGCAGGCCCGCGTGCTCCGCGAGCGGAGACAGGGTTTCAACCGTCACGGCGGGTCCCCTCCTTGTCGTAGAGCACGGATTCGGTCACCGTCACCGGAACCACCTCGTCGCCGACCGGGACGTACAGCGTCTCCCCGATTCGTTCCCGTCCCGAGCGGACGAGGGCGAGCGCGAAGGTGCGGTCCAGCGCGGCGCTCGGGTAGCTGGAGGTGACGTGGCCGAGCATGCGCACCGGCGGGCGCGGGACGTGCGCGGTCTCGATGATCTGCGCGCCCTCCGGCAGCAGCACAGTGGGATCGACCGGCAGCAGGCCGACGAACTGCTTGCGGTCCGGGCGCAGGTTTTCCGCTCGGGAGAAGGACCGTTTGCCGAGGAAGTCGGCCTTCTTCTTGGATACCGCCCAGCTCATGCCGAGGTCTTGCGGGGTGACCGTGCCGTCGGTGTCCTGGCCGATGATCGGGTAGCCCTTCTCCGCGCGCAGGACGTGCATGGTTTCGGTGCCGTACGGCGTGCTTCCCCGCTCCGCCAACGCTTCCCAGAGCGCCAGGCCGTACCAGGACGGGACGTTGATCTCGTACGCCAGCTCGCCGGAGAAGCTGATCCGGCACACCCGCGCCGCGATCCCCGCCACCTCGGCGTCGCGCCAGGTCATGAAGCCGAACGCGTCGTTGCTGACGTCCAGCTCCGGCGCGAGCCCGGCCAGGATCTCGCGCGAACGCGGGCCGACGAGCGCGACGGTGGCCCAGTGCTCGGTGACCGAGGTGGCGAACACGCGCAGGTGCGGCCACTCGGTTTGCAGCCACTCCTCCATCCAGTCCAGCACCATCGCGGCGTTGCCGGTGGTCGTGGTGACGAGGAAGCGGTCCTCGGCCACGCGGATGACGGTGCCGTCGTCGATGACCATGCCGTCGACGCCGCACATCACGCCGTAGCGGATCCGGCCGACCTTCAGCGTGCTCATCAGGTTCGTGTAGAGCAGGTCGAGGAATTCGGCGGCGTCCGGGCCTTGGACGTCGATCTTGCCGAGCGTGGAGCCGTCCATCATCGCCACGTCGGTGCGCGCGGCCAGGCACTCCCGCCGTACCGCCGCGTGGAGATCCTCGCCGGGTCGCGGGTAGTACCACGGGCGCTTCCACTGGCCGACGTTCTCGAACTCGGCACCGTGCTCGACGTGCCAAGGGTGCAGCGCGGTGACGCGGACCGGGTCGTGCAGTTCGCCGCGGTTCCGCCCGGCCAGCGCGGCGAAGGCGACGGGCGTGTACGGCGGGCGGTAGGTGGTCGGGCGACGGTCCGCTAGGTCGACGCCAAGGGCTTCCGCAGTGATCCCGGCGGCGAGCATGCCGGAGGTTTTGCCCTGGTCGTGCGCGGTGCCGATGGTGGTGTAGCGCTTGACGTGCTCCAGCGAGGCGAGGCCCGCGCCGGTCGCGCGGAGCACGTCGGAGACCGTGGCGTCGCGCTGCAGGTCCACGAAGCGGGTGTCCACATCGGACTCCGCGCCGGGGATCTGCCATTCGACGGCGGGGGCCAGCTCGCGCGGCGGTGCGTCGGAGACCGGGAGCGGGATGTCCGCTGGTGCCGCGAATCCGGCTCCGGCAAGGGCTTTCCCCGCCGCCGCTCGGCCTTCTCGCACGCAACCGGCGAAGTCGAAGGTGCCGTTCGCGCTGCCTGCCACCCGGGCCGTCGGGAGGTCTCCGTCCGGGAGGTACGCGCCGAGCGCGGGTTCGTAGCGCAACGGACCGCGCTGCTGGCTGAACAGGTGGACCGCCGGTGTCCAGCCGCCCGAGACCAGGAGGGTGTCGCACGGAATCAATTCCCCGCCGACGCGGACGCCGGTGATGCGCTCGGTTCCTTCGGTCGCGGTGACCGCGGCACCAGTGCGGACCTCGATCCCCCGTTCCGCACACGCTGCGGCCAAGTTTTCCGGTGCCGCCTGCCGAACGTCGACCACAGCCGGGACTTCCGCCCCGGCGTCGGCGAGGTCGATCGCGGTGGCGTAGGCGGAATCGTCCATCGTGAACACCACTGCGCGGCGGCCGGGCAGGACGCCGTACCGGTGCAGGTACGTCCGCGCGGCGCTGGCGAGGAGGATGCCGGGACGGTCGTTGTCCGGGAACACGATCGGGCGTTCGTGCGCGCCGGTCGCGAGGACGGTCTGCCGCGCGCGGATGCGCCACACCCGCTGGCGGGCCGCGCCGGATGTCCGGTGTTGCACGGCGAGGACGAAACCGTCGTCGTAGGCCCCGAACGCGGTGGTCCGGTCGAGCACGTGCACGTCCGGGGTCGCGCGGAGTTCGTCGGCGAGCGCGCGGGCCCATTCGACGGCGGGCTTGAGGTCGAGGTATTCGTTCGAGCCGAGCAGCGAACCGCCGGGCTCGGGCTGGTCGTCCACGAGTACGACCCGGGCCCCCGCCCGCGCCGCCGTGCGAGCCGCGACCAGACCGGCCGGGCCCGCGCCGACGACCAGCACGTCGCAGTGCAGGTGCTTCGCGTCGTACCGAGCCGGATCCGGCTCGGTCGCCAGCCGGCCTTGCCCGGAGAGGCTGCGCGCGACGAGACCGTCGAACAGCTCGACGGTGGTGGCGGTCCGCATCGGCTCGGGGAACGGCTTTTCCAGCTGTACCACCGCGTTCGGCTCTTCGACGCCCGCCGCCATGATGCCGCGCGGGCGGCCGAGCTTGACGCTCCTCGCGACCTGGTGCACGCCGTGGGCGAGCAGCGCGGACGCCAGCGTGTCGCCGGGGTGTCCAGTGAGGACGCGGCCGTCGAAGGTGAACTGCAGCAGGGTGTCGCGGTCGAGGTGGCCGCCGCTGGGGAGGCGGAAGGTCATGGGATCACCGGCCGGGGTTCGTCGAGGCGGTAGACCGCCGCGAGTTCGTGGGTGCGGGTGTCGCGGACGGCGTTGAACCAGCGGCGGCAGCCCGCGCTGTGCGTCCAGCGCTCGGCGAGCGGACCGCTCGGATTGGCGCGGAAGAAGACGTACTTCGCCCACTCCTCGTCGGACAGCGCCGCCGGTTCCCGCGGGTACGCGACGTGGGCTTGGCCGCCGTAGTGGAATTCGGTCTCCTCGCGGGGACCGCACCAGGGGCAGGGAATCAGCTGCACAGTGGCTCCTAATGCGCGACGGCGGCGGCGCCGTGCTCGTCGACGAGCGCGCCGGTGGTGAACCGGTCGAGGGTGAAGGGTTCGGCGTACGGGTGCGGTTTGCCCTTCGCGACGGTGTGCGCGAAGCAGTCGCCGACGCCCGGCGTGGCCTTGAACCCCCCGGTTCCCCAGCCGCAGTTGAGGTACAGGTTCTCCACCGGGGTCAGCCCGACGATCGGCGAGGCGTCCGGGGTCACGTCCACGATGCCCGCCCAGGTCCGCAGCAGGTGTGCCCGCGCGAACACCGGGAACAGCTCCAGCGCGGCGGCCATCTGGTCCTCGATGATGTGGAACGCCCCGCGCTGGCCGTAGCCGGCGTAGGAGTCGATGCCCGCGCCCATCACGAGTTCTCCCTTGTGCGCCTGGGAAACGTAGACGTGCACGGCGTTCGACATCACCACCGTCGGGTGCACCGGTTCGAGCAGTTCCGACACGAGCGCCTGCAGCGGATGCGACACCAGCGGCAGGTCGATCCCGGCCATCTTCGCCAGCACCGAACTGTGCCCGGCCGCGCACAACGCGACCTTCCCGGCGGCGATCCGGCCCCGGCTCGTCTCGACCGCGACGACCTTGCCGTCGCGCGTGTCGAGGCCGGTGACCTCGCAGTTCTGGATCAGGTCGACGCCCAGCCCGGCGGCCGCGCGGGCGAAACCCCAAGCCACGTAGTCGTGTTTGGCGATTCCGGCGCGCGGCTGGTAGGTCGCGCCGAGCACCGGGTAGCGCACGTCCGGCGAGGTGTTCACGATCGGGCAGAGTTCCTTGACCCCGTCCGCGTCGACCCATTCCGCGTCGATCCCGTTGAGCCGGTTGGCGTTCACCCGCCGCACGCTGTCGCGGACGTCCTGCAGGCTGTGCGCGAGGTTGAGCACGCCGCGCTGGCTGAACAGGATCGGGTAGCCGAGGTCTTCTTCGAGGCCCTCCCACAGCTTCAGCGAGTGCTCGTAGATGCCGGAGCTTTCGTCCCACAGGTAGTTGGACCGGATGATCGTCGTGTTGCGGGCCATGTTCCCGCCGGCGAGCCAGCCCTTCTCCAGCACCGCGACGTTCGTGATGCCGTGCACCTTGGCGAGGTAGTAGGCGGTCGCGAGGCCGTGCCCGCCGCCGCCCACCACGACGACGTCGTACGCGCGCCGCGGTTCCGAGTCCCGCCACAGGAAATCCGGGTGGTCCGGGAGGTCCGCGCCCGGGGGACGCGGCTGGTCCGTCGTGGTCATTCCCGCTGGCCTCCCGTATCGGACAACTGGTCGACTACTGATATATCAATCTTCGCTGTAGAGTAGGGCGGGTGAGCACCCCGGTCAACCACGTCATCCCGGCCACCGCCCCGTCGCTGGCCGAACGCGCCTACGAGTTCCTGCGCGACCGTCTCGTCATGCTCGACCTCAAGCCGGGCGACCCGATCAACGAGGAATGGGCGGGCAGCGCGCTCGGCATGGGCCGCACGCCGATCCGCGAAGCGCTGAAACGCCTCGAGACCGAACGCCTGGTGGTGGCGTACCCGCGCCGCGGCACGTTCGCCACGGACGTCAACATCTCCGACCTCGCGCACATCTCCGAGGTCCGGCGCACCCTCGAACCCACGGCCGCCGCGTCCGCCGCCACGCGCGCGACCGACGAGGACCGGGCCCGGCTGGTCCAGCTGCGCGATCAGCTGGATTCGGCCACGCCAAGGGAAAACGCCGACCTTCTGCGCACCGACCTCGAACTCCACCGCGCGATCTACCACTGCGTGCACAATCCGTTCTTCGAGGACACGCTGGTCCATTACGACAACCTCGCGACCCGGATCTGGTGCGTGTTCCTCCCCCGGCTGCGCGGCATGGCCGGCCACGTGGACGAGCATTCGCCTCTGCTGACGGCGATCGTCGAGGGGGACGCGAAGAAGGCTTCCGCGCTGACGCTCGACCACGTGACCGGGTTCGAGAAGGCGATCCGCGCGCTGATCTAGGGACTCACGAGTCCCCGGCCTTCGAGCGCACCCAGTCGTGGAACTCGCCGATGTGGTGTTCGCTCGGGACCAGCACGCCGCCGCGGGCGTACGCGCGTGAGCCCATCGCCTGCTGGCACCGTTCGCACGCCTCGAAATCCTGCTGGTTCACCCGGTGGAACAGCTCCACCGAACGGTCCAGGTCCGCGCCCGACTCGACCACCTCCGGCAGGTACAGCCAGTCGCAGCGGACCAGGGTGCGGTCCGGGGCCAGCGGGAACATCCGGTGCACGATCACGTGGTCCGGCACCAGGTTCACGAACACCTGCGGCCGGATCGTGATCGCGTAGTACCGCCGGTCCTGGTGCTCGCCGACGCCCGGCAACCGCGCCACGCCGTCGCCGCCGTCCACGGTGAACCCGGTGACGTCCGAGCCGAATTCCGCGCCGTGGCCGACGAAATACTGCGCGGCGTAGCCGTCCGCGAACTCCGGGAGCACCTCGGTGAGTTCCGGGTGGATCGTCGCGCAGTGGTAGCACTCCATGAAATTCTCGATGATCTGCTTCCAGTTCGCGCGCACGTCGTACTCGATGCGGCGGCCCAGCGCCAGATTCTCGATGCCGTACGCCTCGATTTCGCCCGGCCCGCCGAGCCGTTCGCTCACGTCGGCCTGCACGGTGTCCGCAAAGGACGGTGCGTCCTCGGCGAGGCAAACCCAGGCGTAGCCGAGCCATTCGCGCAGCTGCGCGCTCGTCAGGCCGTACTCGACACGGTCGACGTCGGGCATCCCGGTGAGATTCGGTGCGGCGACGAGCTTTCCGTCGAGACCGTAGGTCCAAGCGTGGTACATGCACTGGAAAGCGCGTTTCACCGAGCCCTTCTCGTCGGTGCACAGCCGCGCGCCGCGATGGCGGCACACGTTCAGGAACGCGCGCAGAGCGCCGTCGCGCCCGCGCGCGATCAGCACGCTTTCGCGGCCGATCTGCACGGTCTCGAACGAGCCGGGCGACGGCAGGTCGGCGCTGCGCACCGCGCAGAACCAGCCCGCTTCGAAGATCCGCTCCTGCTCCCGGGCGAAGACCGCCGGGTCGGTGTAGTGCGCCCCGGGCAGAGTCGGCAGCAGGCTCTGCGGGAGGTCGATAGCGGTCACCGGCAGGGCTCCTCTCGAACAGTCTCGATGTTGCGTATTACGCGTCTTGTTGCCCTCTACGGAACAAGATGAGGCTCAGCCGGGGCGCTGTCAAGCACCCTTCCCGGCACCGCACCCGTTCGCCGGAACCGCCTTCGACCACGGCTTTCACCCGGAACCGCGCTCCGAAAAACTCCACCCCGGAACCTCTTGACGGCGCCCCTCCGACACACTCAGACTCTGTTGCGTATCACGTCGGGTGTTCCTCAATACGCAACAATCCCCAGCTTCGGAGGAATCAAATGCTGCGCGCGTGCACAGTGGACGAACTGCCCCCGGGCGAGTCCGTCCGGATCGCGGGGCCCGAGCCCATCGCCGTCTTCAACGCCGACGGCGAGCTGTACGCGATCGGGGACACCTGCACCCACCAGGACGCGTCGCTGGCCGACGGCTGGCTCGAAGGCTGTTTCGTGGAGTGCCCGCTGCACGCGGCGCTGTTCGACCTGCGCACCGGCCTGCCGTCCTGCCTGCCGGCCAAGCAGCCGGTGCGCACGTACGACGTGCAGATCGACGAGGGCGTGATCTACGTGCTCGCCGACGCCGCCGAGGACGCTGCGTGAAAACGGTCGCGATCGTCGGCGCTTCGCTCGCCGGTGCCCGCGCCGCGCAGGAGCTGCGCGCACAGGGGTTCGACGGTCGCGTGGTGCTCATCGGCGAAGAGCCGCATCTCCCCTACGACCGGCCGCCGCTGTCGAAAGCCTTCCTCGCCGGAACCGCGTCGCGCGAGTCGCTCGAACTGCTCGACGCCGACGATCTCGCCTCCCTGGACGTCCGGCTCGGCACTCGCGCGGAACGGCTCGACCCGGCCACTGGCCGCCTTGTCCTCTCCGGTGGCGAACTCGAAGCTGACGGCGTCGTCCTCGCGACCGGTGGACGCGCGCGAGCCTTGCCGAGGACGGAATCCGTTGCGGGAGTTCATGTTCTGCGCACCCTGGACGACGCTCTCGCCCTTCGGGAGGAACTGGTCCCCGGCGCGCGAGTCCTGATCGTCGGCGGCGGGTTCATCGGGGCCGAGGTGGCTTCAACGTGCTCCAGCTTGAGCCTGGACGTCACGGTGCTGGAGGCGTTGCCGACGCCCCTGGCGCGCGTCCTGGGCCCGGAACTCGGCTCGATCTGCGCGCGCCTGCACGGCCGGAACGGCGTCGCTCTCCGCTGCGGCGCTTCGGTCGCCGGGCTGTCCACGCTCTCCGGCCGGGTCACCGGGGTGCGGCTGGAAACCGGCGAGAATCTGCCCGCTGACGTGGTCGTCGCCGGGATCGGCATGGTCCCGGCGGCCGAGTGGCTCGACAGCTCCGGGCTGGAGATCGGCAGCGGCGTGCGCACCAACACCGGTCTGGTCACTTCACTGCCGAACGTGGTCGCCGCGGGCGACGTCGCGGCATACGGACCGGCAGGCGTCCGGCACGAGCACTGGACGAACGCCACCGAGCAGGCCTCCGTCGCGGTCGCCAACCTGCTGGCCGGACAGGTGGTCCGGGAGTACGAGCCGAGCGGTTACGTCTGGTCCGATCAGTACGCGGGAACCCTGCAGCTCGCCGGGCATCCCTCCCCCGGCGACGAGGTGCGCTTCGCCGACGGCGGTCCGGACGACGAGTCCTTCCTCGCCACCTATCACCGCGACGGCCGGACCGTGGCCGTGTTCGGGCTCAACAACCCGCGCGGGTTCGGCCGTCTGCGCCGGCAAGCGCTGCGGCGGCCGATCCCCGTCGGGTGATTACCGCACGACCTGGACCACGTCGCCCGGCTGCAGCGTGTTGAAGAACGCCACCGCGTCGGCGTGGGACAGGTGGACGCAGCCGTGCGACTGGACCTTCAGACTGCCCTGATGGAACGCCACCCCGGTGCTGGTGAAGAAGACCGAGTACGGCATCGGGCCGTGGAACTGCTTGCTGTAGTGGTGAAGATCCTTGTACTGCACGCGGAACGTGCCTACCGGCGTCGGGTACGCGGGCTTGCCGACGGTGACGCGCACGCCGCCGCGGGTGACCTTGCCGTTGTCCATCAGCCACGCCGTGTTCGCCGACAGCTTCAGGCACGCCTTCGCCTGCGCGCCGCACGGCGGTCCCGCAGCCTCCGCGCTCGCCGCGAATCCGATCGTTGCCGCCATCGCCGCGATACTGGCCAGCATTGCCGTGAGTTTCCGGTTCATCCTGTGCCTCCCGAGACGGTCGTACATTGGATCTTTCCCAGAGAGGACAGCTTTAAACCAGAAGTGCGCCCATGTGGGTGATCTCTAACGAGACCGCCAGGCGAGCGGCGACGTCGCCAGCGCGGCCGCGGCGACGCGCCGGGCGGTTTCGGTGAAGAGCCCGGCCTGCGCCGACGCGAGCCATTCGTCCACTGTGGAGACTCCGGCAGCCTGGTATTCGAGGGCCTGGAAAAGCATCTCGAGTTTGTCGGCGTCTTTCGCGCACCGTGCCTCGGGCGACTCGCGAGTTTCGTACTCGTCTACCGCCGCCTGCACGGTTTCCGCCGAGGCGCTCGGCAGGCCCGCGGTCTGGTCCGCCGTGATCGCCCGGGGTTCCGGCTTCGCCAAGTACGGCGCGGCCGTGTGCGGCAGGTCGCCGGTGCGGGTCTCCTGGGTGTCGTGCCACAGCGCGAGAAACGCCGCGCGCTCGGGGACCGCGCCTTCCTCGGCGGCGAGCAGCGCGGCCAGCTGTGCCGCCCGGAGGCTGTGCTCGGCCACCGACTCGGGGTCGCGGACCCCCGCCTGCCACCAGCCCGCGCGGCGGACCCGCTTGAGCACTCCCAGCTCGAACCCGAACGCGGCCAGGCTTTCGGCGTCCATTCCGCGGTTCCCTTCCCGTGCCGGTCTCCGTGCCGACCCCGGTGCCGGAGCCTACGGGGCGTGGCATGCTGCCCGGACAACCGCTTCTTCCGCAGGAGGCCCCGCGTGAGCACTGTGCTGGTCGAGCACGACGGTCCGGTCACCACCATCGGCATCAACCGGCCGGAGCGCCGCAACGCCGTCGACCGCGCCACTGCCGAGGCACTGGCCGACGCCTTCCGGGAATTCGACGCTTCGGACGCCTCGGTCGCGGTGCTCCACGGCGTCGGCGGGACCTTCTGCGCGGGCGCGGACCTCAAAGCGGTGAGCGAAGGCCGCGGCAACCGCACCGAGCCGGACGGCGACGGCCCGATGGGCCCGACGCGCCTGCGGTTGCGCAAGCCGGTGCTCGCGGCGGTGTCCGGGCACGCCGTCGCGGGCGGACTGGAGCTGGCGATCTGGGCGGACCTCCGGATCGCGGACGAGACCGCGGTGTTCGGCGTGTTCTGCCGCCGCTGGGGCGTTCCGCTCATCGACGGCGGCACCGTCCGGCTGCCGCGGCTGATCGGGCGGAGCCACGCCATGGATCTCGTGCTGACCGGACGGCCGGTCGGCGCGGAAGAGGCGCACCGGATCGGACTGGCGAATCGCGTCGTGCCTTCCGGGCAGGCGCTGCCCGCCGCGATCGCACTGGCGCGGGAAATCGCCGCGTTTCCGCAGACCTGCCTGCGGGAGGACCGGGCGGCATTGCTGGAAAGCGAGTCCAAGACCGAGGAATCCGCATTGGAAAACGAATTCCGGCACGGGATTCAGTCCCTGAACGCGGATACCCTAGCGGGGGCCGCGCGATTCGCCGAGGGTGCGGGCAGGCACGGGTCGTTCGGAAATTAGTCGCGTCCGATTACCGTTGCACGGCAAGGCATATACCCGCGTCCAAACAGGCGGGAACGACATGCGGACATAGCGGGCATACGGCTCAAGGCCGCCTTTCCGGCCCGGTTACCCGCATTTTCCGGACTGCGCCGAACGAGTGAAACCGCACGCGAATCCCTTTCGGTTTTTTCCGGGCCGGTCACCATTACCTGCGACGACCGTTTATTATCGCGGCCGTATTCGGCGCTGGTCCGATCGAGCGAACGAAAAATTCGCTAAACGCACGTAGCGCCCAGGCCCTCGGCATCGATACAGATACGAGGCCGGGCGCCGCAGCGCGCTCGCACGGCCGCCAGGCCGTTCGCACCGCCCGCCTCCACCACAACAGAACCCCGCCCCCCGACCCGTCGCCGGCAGGCTCTCCGCCGGCGGACGCCGACCACCCGGCCTGACGAGGCCGGGCAATCGGTGCTTCCCGCCTCGGACCCCGCCCGCCGCTCTTCTGCTCTCTTCCCCCGCCGAGCACAAGACAAGAACCGAGGTTCTTCCATGACGTCGAACATCGAGCGTTCCAGCTCCTCGCCGTCGGACGACATCGCTTCCCGCCCGGCCGCCGGGCCCTGCTGCCGCCTCCGGGTCGCCAGCCGCGGCGCCTGCGGCGAAAGACCGCGCCCGCGGACGCTGTCCATCGTCATCCCCGCGCTGAACGAACGGGTCAACATGCCCCGCGTGCTGGCCGCGATCCCCCGTTCCGGGCTCGCTTCCCTCGGCTACGAGACCGAGGTGATCGTGGTCGACAACGCCTCGACCGACGGGACCGGGGAGGTGGCCGCCGCGCTCGGCGCGCGGGTGATCGTGCAGCCGCTGCGCGGGTACGGGCACGCCTATCACGCCGGTTTCGCCGCCGCGACCGGCGACGTGATCGCGACCGGCGACGCGGACTGCACCTATCCGTTCGACCACCTGCCCGGATTGCTGTGCACGATGGCGGACCGGCGGCTCGATTTCCTTTCCACCAACCGGCTCGGCCTCGGCAACCGCGAGGCGATGAAGCCCTCGCACCGGATCGGCAACCGGGTGCTGACGCTGATCAGCCGGCTCTTCTTCCGTTCCCCCTTCCGGGACTCGCAGTCCGGGATGTGGGTGTTCCGCCGGCACGTGTGGCAGCACCTCGACATCCGGTCCGGCGGGATGCCGTTCTCGCAGGAGATCAAGAACGACGCCTACCTCCGCGGTTTCCGCTGCGGCGAAACGCCGATCGAGTACCGGATCCGCGGCGGAGAAGTGAAACTGCACGCCGTGCGCGACGGATTCCGCAACCTGTCGCAGCTGGTCGCGCATCGGGCGCGTACCGTCCGCGGGCCGTCGAACGTGCTCTGCGCCGGCGAGGCCGAATGCGTCCTGGCGATGGCGGACTGAGCGTGGACGACTCCGCGGGGGAAGACCGGGGAAACGGCCGCGGCTGGCTGAAGTTCGCCGGCGCGGTTTCGGCGGTGGTGGTGCTCGGGGTCGTGACGGTCCTGGTGTGGCCCGCCGCGCGGGTGCTGTTCCGGCAATCCTTCACCGAGCAGCCCGAGACCTACACCGAGCTGTATTTCGTCGGCACGCCCGCGTTCCGGGACGGAACTGTCACCGCCGAGGTCGCGCTCGTGCGCCACGGTCCCGAGCACGCGGACTACACCGTGGCGGCCGCGCTGGAGACCTCGTCCGCGGACCGGCTCGCCGGGGTGTCGCGGCGCGTGACCCTCGAGCCCGGCCAGTTCACCACGCTGGACTTCCGCCTGCCGGTCCCGCCGGGGCACGTCGTGGACGCGATCGCGGTGAACGTCGCCGGCGGCACGGAGAGCCTCCGTTTCCGGTTGCCGGGCAACGCTTCCGCCACCAGAGGCAGACCGTGACGCCCCGCCGGATCGTCCAGATCACGCCCTACTACCCGCCGCATCTGGGCGGGATGGAAGCGGTGGTGCAGCAGCTGGCCCGGCACCAGGCGCGCCAGCACGACGTCACCGTGCTCACCACGACCGTCGGCGCCCGCGACTCGCCTCGGCGCGAGCGGGTGCACAACGTCGACACCATCCGCACTCCCGCGCTCGACGTCGCCCACACACCGGTGTCCGCCAGTCTCGTTCCCGCGTTGCTGCGCACACCGAAGACTTCGGTGTGGCATCTGCATGCCGCACACGCGGTGCTGCCCGAGCAGGTCGCGCTCGCCGCGGCCGCGCGCCGTCAAGCGTTCCTGCTCCATTTCCACCTGGACGTCGACCAGTCCGGGAAACTGGGATGGCTGTTGCCGCACTACAAAAGGCATGTTTTCAGCCGCGTTCTGCGGGCGGCGGCCGGGGTGCTGGTGCTGACCGAGGCGCAGCGGGAATTCGTCCGCGCCGCCTACCGGGTGGACCCGGCGCGGATTTTCACGGTGCCGAACGGAGTGTCCGCCGAGTTCTTCCTGCCGCCACGCGCGCGGCGGGAACCGGTGCTGCGCTTGCTGTTCGTCGGACGGCTCAGCCCGCAGAAGAACCTCGCCCGGCTCCTGCACGCGCTGGCGCTGGTGCGCCGGCCAGTCGAACTCGACGTCGCCGGGGACGGGGAACAGCGGCAGCAGCTCGAAGGAACTGTGCGGCAGCAAGGGATTCCGGGAGTGCGGTTCCACGGCCGGCTGCACGGTGCTTCGCTGCTGCAGCGGTACGAACAAGCCGATCTGTTCGTACTGCCCTCGGATCGCGAAGGGATGTCGCTCGCCGCGCTCGAAGCCATGGCCGCGGGGTTGCCAGTGCTCGCGACCGACGTTCCGGGGAACACCGAACTCCTGCGCGGCATCGGCGCCCTGGCCCCGGCCGATCCCGCCGCCTTGGCCGCGGCGATCGACGAATTCGCCGCGGACGAGGACTTCCGGCAACGGACCGCCGCGGCCAGCGCGGCGGCAGCCCGGAAGTTCGCCTGGGCCGAAGTGGCACAACAGGTCGAGGACGTCTATGCCGAGGTACTGCCGTGACGAGACCCAGTCAGCGCACCGTCGTGCTCGCGTCGGTGCTCGTCGCCGGTGCCGTGGAACTGAGCCCGTGGCGACCGGCCGTGCTGGCGGCCGTCGCGGGTTTCTGGCTGCTGTTCGGCGCTCCGGCCTGGCTGTGCCGCCGGATCTCCACCAGGATCGTCTCCACCCGCGAAGCCCAATGGTTGCTGGGCCTCGGTTTCGCGGTGCTGGCCGCGATGGTGGCCGCGCTGGCCGTCAACACCGTGCTCCCCTGGTTCGGCGTCTCGCGCCCGTTGACGACCGTATCCCTCACCGTGGCCCAGGCCCTGACCGCGGCGGCGCTCGCGTTCTTGGACCGACGCCTCACCGGTGCCTCGCCTCCCGTGCGCGCGCTGCGGTTGATGCCGGTGCGCGACGTCGCGCCCATCGCTGTTCTCGGGGTTCTTGCGCTGGTGGTCGCGATCGCCGGGGCCGTCCGCCTGAACAACGGGTTCACCGGCGCGACGAGCCTGATCGCGCTGGTCCTCATCGCGGCGCTGCTCGGGCTCCTCGTCCTCCAGGCGGGCCGTTACGGCGACGGGGTCATCGCGTTCGGAATCCTTTGCGCGGCAACGGCCTTGCTGCTGCTGACGTCTTTACGCGGCTGGTATGTCAGCGGGCACGACATCCAGCGCGAGTACCTGCTCTTCCAGCTGACCTCGACCAAGGGCTACTGGGACATCTCCGGCTATCCCGACGCGTACAACGCCTGCCTGAGCATCACTCTCCTGCCGACGTCGCTGGCCCAGCTGACCGCGTTGCCCGGCTTGGCGATCTTCAAGGTCGTGCTGCCGGCGCTGTTCGCCGCGGCGCCGGTCGCGGTGTACCGCACGACGCGCAATCTCACGTCGAAACGGGTCGCGCTCCTCGCCGCGATCTACTTCCTCGCGTTCCCCACGTTTTTCACCGACATGCCCTTCCTCGGCCGTCAGGAGATCGCGTTCCTCCTGCTGGGCTGCGCGGTCCTGGCGCTGAGCGACCGCACTACGCCGCGCCGCGCACGCCGGATCGCGTTCACCGTCCTGTTCGCCGGAATCGTGCTGTCGCACTACTCCACCACCTATGTGCTGATCGGCGTCCTGACGCTGGGCAAGCTCGCCAGCGGCGTCATCCGGGCGATCCCGCCGTTGCGCCGCCGGCTCGCCGAACGCGCGCCGAAGGAAGCGACCGACTTCGTCGCCTGGCCGATGATCGCCATCGCGGTCCTCTGCTCAGCGCTGTGGACCGGACCGGTCACCGGCACCTGGCATCAGCTCCAGCACACCGCCGTGGCCACCGCCCAGGACCTGCTCCATCCAGACCAGGTGCAACGCGGTTCCTCCGACACCGCCTACAGCATCTTCAGCTCCGCCCGGGTCAGCCCGCAGCAACGGCTGCGCGACTACGCCGATTCCACCCGGGCGCGTACCGGCGGCGAACCGCCCACGGCGTTGTCCGCGGCGACCACCCAGGTCGCCCCCGCAGACAATCTGCCGCTCACCGCGGCCGGTTCCGCCCTCGACCGGCTCGGCCTCGACGTCCCCCGCGTCAACGGCCTGCTCCGCACCCTGTGCGCGGATGCGCTGCAGGTGCTGTTGATCCTCGGGCTGGCCGGAACGCTCATCGCCACCGCGACGCTGTTCCGGCCGACGCACGACCTGTTCGTGCTCGCCGCCGGCGGCTTGGGCGTGCTCGCCGCCGAGATCGTCGTGCCGCAGCTCTCGGTGGACTACGGGCTCCTGCGCACGTTCCAGCAAGGACTGTTCGGATTCGCCCCCTTCATCGCGATGGGGTCGGTCTGGGCGCTGTCGTGGCTCAGAAAACGGTGGCGAACGCCCGCCGCGACCGTCGTGGCGCTGCTGCTGTTCCTCGACCTCACCGGCGCGCTGCCCCGGCTGTTCGGCGGCTATCCCGCGCAGCTGCACCTCGACAACGCCGGGCAGTACTACGACATCTACTACGCGCACCCGCAGGAACGCGCCGCCATCGCCTGGCTCGAACAGCACACCGCCGCGCAGCGAATCCAATCCGACCGCTACACGCTCAGCCGGCTCCAAACGCTGATCGACGGCCACCCGGGCGACGACATCTATCCGACGCTCGTGCAGCCGGGCTCGTTCGTCCTGCTCGGCTATCCGACTGTCCGCAAAGACGAGGTCACCGTGTTCTACCAAGGCGATCTCGTCACCTACAACTATCCGCTGCGGTTTCTCGACGCCACCAAAAACAAGGTCTACAGCAGCAACGGAACGAGTGTGTACCGATGACGTCTTCCCATCCGCTCCGGATCCTTCTCGTCTCGCACTACTACCCGCCGCACATCGGGGGAATCGAGAACGTCGCCGCCCAGCAGGCCCGGACACTGGCCGCGCGCGGCGCCGAAGTCACCGTGCTGACGAGCGCGGTGCCCGCTGCTTCGCCGGTCCCCGACGACGGTGTCCGCGTCGTGCGCGTTCCCGCGTTCAACCGGGTCGAAGACCGGACCGGGGTGCCGTTCCCGGTGTTCGGGCCCCGGCTGTCGCGCGCCGTCCGGGAATGGGTGCGGTGGGCGGATGTCGTCCACCTTCACGACACGCTTTACCAGTCCTCCTGGAGCGCGGGGCGGCGAGCCGCGCGGACCGGCACCCCGCTTTTCCTGACCCAGCACGTCGCGCTCGTCGAGCACCCGTCGGCGCTCGTGCGGGCCGTCCAGCACGCGGTGTACCGGACCGTCGGGCGGCGGCTGTTCCGCGCCAGCCAAGAGGTCTTCGTGGTCAACGATTCGGTCGGTGCCTTCGTCCGCCGGTTTCGGGGCAGCGACGCGGAACTGCTCCCCAACGGCGTCGACACCACCCGGTACCGCCCCGCTACGAGGGGAGAAATCGGCCTGTTGCGGAAACGCTGGCGGCTGCCCGGCGACCGGGTCCTGGTGCTGTTCGTCGGACGTCCGGTGCCGAAGAAGGGATACGACCTGCTGCTCGCTGCCCGCCACCACGACTACGACCTGGTCTTCGCCGGCGAACCGCCCCAGCACGTCCCCGCCGATCCCGCGGTCCACCACCTCGGGGCGCTGAGCCCCGGCGAGCTCAGCGGCCTCTACCGCGCTTGCGACGTCTTCGCCCTGCCCTCCACCGCGGAAGGATTCCCCCTGACTGTCCAAGAAGCCATGGCCTCGGGCCTCCCGGTCGTCACCACCGACGACCCGGGCTACGCCTCCTACGGACTCGACCGGACCCAGGTCGCGCTGATCCCCCGCGACGCGGACATCCTGCGCACGACCCTGCGCTCCCTCGCTGCCGATCCCGCGCGCCGCGAAGCCATGGGCCGCTACTCGACCGGTTTCGCCGCCGCACAGTTCTCCTGGCCGCACCACGTCCAGCGCCTCGAAGAGCGCTACCTCGCGGCACTCGGCCAGGCCGAGGTCCCGGCATGACCGCACTCGCCGGTCCCGTGCCGTCCTTCGCCGCCCGGCTGAAATCCGACCCGCTGGTGCGCAACTCGTTCTTCCTCATGGCCACGACCGCGCTCGGCGCCGGGTCCGGATTCGTGTTCTGGATCGTCGTGGCCCGGCTGTACCCGCCGGCCGAGGTGGGCTGGGCGAGTTCGCTGCTCTCGGCGGTGACCCTGCTGAGCTATTTCAGCGGGCTCGGGCTCAGCTCCAGCCTCGTCCGGCACCTGCCCACGACGTCGTCCCGCACCGCGCACGTCAGCTCCGCGCTCACCTCGGTGGCCGTCACCGGCACCGTGCTCGGGGCCGGATTCGCTCTCCTCGCACCGCTGGTCTCGCCCGGGCTGTCGTTCCTCAGCGGGTCGTTCCCGGCGGTCGTGCTGTTCGCGCTGCTGGCGATGGCCGTCGCGCAGAACCTGCTGACCGACTCGGTGTTCGTCGCCCTGCGCGCGGCGAAGTACAACATGCTCCTCAACGGCGTCCTGATGAGCGTGGTCAAAATCGGCCTGCCGGTCGTTTTCGTCGGCGCGGGCGCGATCGGCATCTTCCTGTCCAGCACGGTGGCCTCCGCGGTCGCCGCCGTCGCCAGCGTCGTCGTGATCCGGCGGCGCCTGCGCATCCCGGTGCGGCCTCGCCTCTACCCGGCGACGCTGCGCTCGACGCTGTCGTACTCGCTCGGCAACTACGCGTCCAGCTGCCTGAATCTGGTGCCCCTGCTGGTGATTCCGCTGCTCGTGCTGCGTTCGCTCGGGCCGGAAGCGTCGGCTGCCTACTTCGTGGCGTTCCAGATCGCCAACTTCGTCAACGCCGTGCCGTTCGCCGTGGGCGAGGCGCTGTTCGCCGAAGGCTCGCACGAACAGGAAGACCTCAAGCATCTCGCGAAACGCTCGGCGCTGCTCATCCTCGCGATCGTGGTGCCCGCCGTCAGCATCACCGCCGCCCTGGCGAAACCCGTGCTGACGCTGTTCGGCGCGAGCTACGCCGCCGACGCCCGGAACTGCCTCGTCGTCCTCGCGGTCTCCGCTTTCGCGGTCGCTTTCAACACGTGGTCCGGGTTTCTGCTCAAGGTGACCCGCCAGCTGCCGGCGATGAACCTGTCGAATCTGGTCTACGCGGCGGTCACCGTCGGCCTCGCCGCGCTCGGGGCGCAGCACAGCCTCGTCTGGATCGCGGCGGCCTGGGGCGTCGGCAATCTCGCGTCCGGCCTCGTCGCGGTCGCCGCGCTGGCCCTGCGCGGGTTCCGCTTGCCTCCGAACGACAAGGGAGGTTCGGATGAAGATCGCGCACATCGTCAACGTCGGCTTCGAAGCCGGCGGCGCGGAGCGTAGCGTCCGCCTCGTCGCCGACGGGCTGCGCCAACGCGGCCACCAGGTCCTCGTCGTGGCGACCGACCATCTGCTCGACGACCCCGCCGTCAGCGACCGGGAAGTCTTCGCCGACGTTTTGGTGCCCGCCATCCGCGGCGGCGCCGCCCGCCGCTTCGCCGGCTACTTCTGGCATCGGCCCGCGTACCGGCAGGTGACCGCCGCGCTGCGGTCTTTCGGGCCTGATGTGGTGCACCTGCACACCATCGGCGAGTTCAGCCCGGCCGTGCTCAGCGCGTCGGCGGCCTACCCGCGAGTGCTCACCGTGCACGGCCCGGAGGACTGGACCGGACAGCTGCTGTCGTGGAACCTGCGCAGCCGCACCGAAGGCCGCTCCCGACTGTCCATGACGGACACTGCACGGCTGGCTTATTTGCGGTTCCTGCAACGACCCGCCTACCTGCGCCGCCTGCGCACCGTCGACCGCGTGCTCACCCCGAGCCGGTTCCTCGCCGACGCCATCCTCCACGATCTGCCGCGGACACCGATCCACGTCGTCCCGAACGGCGTGCCCCTGCGGGCAGCCGAACCGGTCCCCGACGCCGCCCACGCGCTGTTCGTCGGACGGCTCGAACCGGTGAAAGGCCCGCACGTGCTCGTGGACGCGTTCGCGACCGTCGCCCGCCGCCTGCCAGGCGCCCGGCTGACGCTCGCCGGCGACGGCAAGCAACGGGCCGGATTGGAAAAGTCCGTCAGCGAACACGGTTTGGCCGACCGCGTCCGGTTCGCCGGATGGCTCGACGGGCCCGAACTGGCGGCGGCCTACCGCGCCGCTTCGGTGGTGGTGATCCCGTCGGTGTGGCCGGAGAACTTCCCGACGGTCGCGCTGGAAGCCCTCTGCGTCGGGCGGGCGGTCGCTGCCACCGACGTCGGCGGCATCCCCGAACTGGTCCGCCAGGGCCACAACGGGGTGCTCGTCCCGCCGGGGGAAAGCCGCGCCCTCGCCGACGCGCTCTCCCGGCTCCTCGGCGACCCGGCACTGCGCCGGGCCATGGGGGCGCGATCGGCCGGGCTCGCCTGTTGCCACAGCCTCAGCACCTTCCTCGACCGGCTCGAGCGGCACTACCAGGAGGTTCAGCCGTGAACCCCTCCTGCCGCCCCGGCGCCGCGGCGCAGCACCTTCTCCGCTCGACCCGGACGGCCCCGCCAGGAGGCCCGCTCATGCCCCGCACCCTCCCCGCCCCGCACCCCTCGCCAGGAGGCCCGCCGATGACCCGCGTCCTCGTCGTCAACGCGTTCGAACGCGGCAACCGCGGCGACGCCGCCCTGCTCAGCGTCCTGCTCGACCAGATCCGCCGCGCACTGCCCGGCGCGCGGATCGCGATCGCCGGGTTCGAGCACCCCGCGCGGTGGCCGGAGTTCGAGGGCGTGCCCAACCTCGGTTCGTTCCGCCGCTACTCGGGCGAGGAGAACATCCCCCGGCACCGGCGGATCCTGCGCAAACTGAGCCTGTTGCCCGTCGTCGTCCTCGCGGTCCTCGCCGCCGCCCGGCTTCCGCGCCGGCCGCTGCTCGCCGTCGCCCGGCTGCTGCCCGCCGAGCCTCGCCGCGAACTGCACGCCCTCGTGAACGCCGACCTCGTCGTCTCCCTCGGCGGTGGTTACCTCAACGGACGCCCGAACTTCGCTTCCGACCTGAACATCCTCTTCCTGCTGCTGCCGCTGTGGCTCGCCGAGCGGTTCGGCGTCCGGGTCGTGACCGGTCCGCAGTCCTTCGGCCCGTTCCCGCGCCTCGTCCAGCGCGTGCTGGTCCGCCACGTCCTGGGCCGCGCCGACGCGGTCCTCGTCCGCGAGGACATCAGCTGGGACCGGCTCACCGAAATCGGGCTGCCGTCGCGTCTGCTCACTAGGAGCGTCGACAGCGCGTTCGCCTTCGAAACCCGCTCCGACCGCGATTGGCGGACCGTTCTCGGCATCCCCGCCGACGCCCGGATCGCCATGGTCACCGCCCGCCAGTGGCTCGACGAGGCCGGGCAGAACCGGTACGAACACGCCCTGACCGCGGGCATCCGCCACCTGCTCGGGCGCGGCTACCACGTCGTCCTGGTCCCCCAAGTGACGTGCGCATTCCAGGGCGACGACGACCGCAGGGTCAACACCCGCCTCGCCGCCGGCCTCGACCACCCCCGGCTGCGCGTCCTCGGCGACGACACCTTCGACCACCGCGACGCCCGCGCCCTCTACGCCGAGGCCGACCTCGTGGTCGGCACCCGCTTCCACTCCGTCATCTTCGCCCTCACCGCGCACGTCCCGTGCCTCGCGGTCGAGTACGAGCACAAAACCGCGGGCATCATGCGCGACCTCGGGCTGGAACAGTGGGTCGTCGGCATCGGCGAGATCCGGGACACCACGTTGCCCACGCTCCTCGACAGCCTCATCGGCCACCGCGAGGACTACCGGCGGCACCTGCGGGAAGTACTCCCCCCTTACGCGCGCCGGGCCCGCGACCTGAGCCCCCTGCTCCATGCCGCCTGACCCGGGTCAGCCCTTCCTCAGCCACCTGAACCGCCGGCAGCCGCACCGTCCGCAGTCGGTGCCGCCGCGCAAATGCCGGTGCTCGCTGCGGTCGTGGCCGCACGCGCGGCACCGCGCCGCCGCCCACGGCATCCGGATCCCGGACATCCTGCGCCTCCTCGAATTCCCCCATGTCCCCGGACACACACCATCACATCCGCGCGCGCCGGGCCAACCGGACCAATGAGGACAGGAGCCTCCGTGAGCCGAGAACGAACCGTCGTCTTCGTGACGCCGTACTACCCGCCGGACGTCGGCGGTGTGCAAACCTACGTGCGCAGCCTCGCCGCCGCGCTGCGGGAAGTCCCCGGATGGCGGCCCGTCGTCATCACCGCCAGCACCCGCGCCTTCTCCGGCGACGGCTTCCCGGTCTACCGGCTCCCCGCGCTCGCCAAACTCTCCAACACCCCGCTCGACCCGCGCTGGCCGATGCAGATCCGCCGCATCCTGCGCACCGAACAGGCCGATTACCTGAACGTGCACACCCCAGTGCCCGGGTTGGCCGACGCCGCGACGATGGTCGCCGGACGCACCCCCGTCGTCGTGACCTATCACGCTGCCGCCCTGGCCAAGGACGGTCACCCGGTCTTCAACACCGTCGCCCGCGCCTATGCCGGCGCCGAGGGCTTCATGCTCCGGCGGGCGAACCTGATCCTTGGCGTGTCCGAGTACGTCGCCGACGGTTTCCGTCCCCGCTACGGCGGCAAAGTGGGGGTACTGGAGAACGCGATCGCCCCCGGAGCATTAGCCGATTTCGCCGTGGCAGGCCGCCCTTACACCGCCGCTTTCCTGGCCCGCCTCGCCCCGGCCCACGCGTGGAAGGGCCTGGATCAACTCCTGTATGCCCTGCGCATCCACCTCGCCCGATCCGCGCCTAGCGCCCGTCTCCTGGTGATCGGCGACGGAGCCGCGCGTCCCGGATACGAAGCCCTCGCCCGGAAACTCGGGATCGCGGACCACGTCGCCTTCGCCGGGAACCTCGGCGGCGACGCGAAATTCCGGGCCCTGCGCAGCGCCAGATCGCTCGTGCTGTGCCCGACCAGCCCGAACGACGCCTTCCCGACGGTCCTGCTCGAAGCGTGGGCGAGCCGGGTGCCCGTCATCGCCACCGCGGTCGGCCCGCTCGCCGCGCTGGTGCACGACGGGGTCAACGGGCTGCTTGCCGCGCCGCGTTCTCCCGAAGCGCTGGCCGAACAGTTGCGCCGCCTGGAGAGCAGTCCGGCTTTGGCGGAGACGATCCAGGAAAACGCTTATGAGCTTGTGCGCAGCCGGTATACGTGGAGTCATCGGGTCGCGGAGTTCGTTCAGCAGCTGACAGCGGTTGATCGGCGCGGCGCTCCCGCCTCGCAGTGAAAGCAGCGGCCGAAGACCGGTCAGGGCTGAGGCTGGGGGCGAGCCTGGAGAGCGCCCAGCAAGTGTTGCGCGGCACCCCGGTGCTGCCGCGCGCGGGCCTCTAGTTCCTCAATGGTGATCGTGCCGTCGTTGTTCGTGTCGAGTCCCTTGTTTTTCGCGTAAGCCCTCTTCAGTTTTTCGTCCGCGTCGTCGGCCGCCGCGATGACACCCCCGCGGTCCTTCGCGGAACCCATCGTCGACGGCAGGAACATGAACTGGTAGATGCGGCCCGCGCTGGTGAAGGCGCCCTTTCCGGGCAACAGGAACTTTCGGACGTATTCCATCTGCTCAGTGGCCGAAAGCTCGGCGAAATCCCGCCAGCTTCCCGGGTAGCCGAGCCTTTTCAGCGTGTCGGGCATGAACTGGATCAAGCCGACCGCATGCGAATCCGGGTTCACGCCGCCGGGTCCGACGCCTCCTTCGGCCATCATGCAGGACAGCAGGTCGAGCGGGCGGCAGCCCACGTCCCGGCACGCGGATTCCAGCGCGGGCAGGAAACTGTTCTCCACCGTGTGGAAATGAAGCCGGAAATCCAGCCACCTCGGTTTGTCGATCTTGGCCATGTCGTCGTCGGCGACGCTGGCGGGGTCCTCGGTCGCTTTGCTCGCGACCTCGATCAGCGGCCGGACGGAGGCGTATTTCCGGAGTTCGGCGATTTTCCCGTGCGCGCGCATCAGTTTGAGGACGGCGGCGATGTCGCGCATGCTGTAGCCGTTCAGCTCTTCGACCGCCTGTTGAGCTTCGGCCGCCCCCTTCGCGAGCATTCCTTCGAATTTCGCGGCGAGCTGATCGTCGTACTGTTGCTGAGTCGGTTTCCGCTGTTTCGGCGCGGAAGCCTGCTGACGGCGGATCACCGGGACCCGATCCGCCGTCAGCCGTGCGCCGGTTCCCGCCGCGACGGAGGCCGCTTCGTGCTCGGCGCGGTCGTGCGGACCGCCGAGCACCGGGCGCACCGGCTCGGGCAAGCCGGATTGCTGCGCGACGTGGGTCAGCTCGTGCGCGAGGAGGCGGCGGCCCGCAAGGGTTTCCGGGGCGTACTGGCCGGAGCTGAAGACGATGTGGTCGCCCACTGTGTAGGCCTGCGCCGCGAGGGCGTCGGCGGATTCGGCGGCCGCGTGGTCGGTGTGCACCCGCACCCGGCTGAAATCCTGGTCGAAACGCGGCTCCAGCGACGCCCGGATCCGCGGGTCGAGCGATTCACCAGGCTGGCGGAGGACCCCGTCGACCGCTTCGGCGGTCGGCGGTTCGGGGGCAGCCCGGCGTTGCGGACGAGCGTGTTCTGCCATCAAGCGGGTTTAGCAGAAGCACCGTCACCGCGGTGTCACCGATTCGTTGCCGTCGCGGTCGTCTGGACAGGCGAAAGGAGAATTCCGGCGGCAGCTGCGACGACGCGCCGCTGCCTCCGCGCGGATGTCCCTCGCGCCAGCCGCGCGATCGCAGCCAGGACGCTGAACCCACGACCGGTCCGCAGCTTGTCCGGTCTCCGCGATGCGCCTCCGGCTCCCACCGCATGCCGCGTCACGTCCGCCGAACCTCCGCGCGCCCTGCCTGACGCACCAAACCCCCTGCGCCGCTTCACCTCCTCTTCACCTCGCCCCGGCGCCGCAGTTCCCACTTCACCTCGCCCCGGCGCCGCGTCTCCCACCTCACCTCGCCCCCGGCACCGCAGCTCCCACCTCACCTCGCCCCCGGTGCCGCGGCTCCCACCGGATCCCGCCCCCGGGCCGCCTCCCCGGCCGGATTCCGGACCGCTCCCCCGATTCCGGCCCGTTTTCCTTCCCCGCGGGCGAAACCTCCGGTTGCCGTCCCGGTCACCGGCACGACCCCCCGATCGTGGCCGCCCGCGGTCCGCCGTCCGGCGGGCGGTTCTGGGTAGCCTGGCGACGTGGCCGACCCGATCCCCCAAGTCCCCGCCCCCGGCGAGCCCGGATCCGAGAGTCCCGGCGCGGACGAGCCGCCCAGGAAGGGCCGGCGCAAGCGTCCGTTCTGGCAGGAGCTGCCGATCCTGATCGGGATCGCGCTGGTGCTGACGATCCTGATCCAGCAGTTCGTCGCGAAGGTGTTCCTGATCCCGTCGGCGTCGATGGAGACGACGCTGCACGGCTGCGACGGCTGCTTCGGCGACCGGGTCGTCGTCGACCGCGTCATCTACGATTTCACCGACCCCGCCCCCGGCGACGTCATCGTCTTCCGCGGCCCGCGGCCGTGGACCGCGAACGAGATCGCCCCGCAGGAATCGGGCAACGTCTTCACGAAGGCGTTGCGCGGCCTCGGTTCGCTCGTCGGCTTCGCGCCGCCGGACGAGCGCGACTTCGTCAAACGCGTCATCGCCGTCGGCGGGCAGACCGTCCAGTGCTGCGATCCGAAGGGCCGCGTCCTGGTGGACGGCAAACCCCTCGACGAGCCCTACGTCCACTGGCTCGACCAGCCGCCGTCGGTGCGGCAGACCTTCCCTCCGGTCACCGTCCCGAAGGGCAGCCTCTGGGTGATGGGCGACAACCGCGAAAACTCGTGCGACTCCCGCTGCCAGGGCGGCGGCGGGGTGAACGGGACCGTCCCGGTGGACGACGTCATCGGCAAGGCCCGGGTGATCGTCCTGCCGCCGTCGCGGTGGGGCGGCGTCAGCGACCACGACCCGCAGGCCGCGCCCGCCGCGCTGGGAGCGCCCGCGTGGCAACAGGGAATCCCGCTCGGGGCGGGCGCGTTGCTGGCGTTCCCGACGCTGGCCGCCGGGCGGGGGTTGCGGCGGAAGCTCAGCAAGCAGGACTGACCCGCCGGGTCCGGCGAGGACGCCTCAGCGTGGTCCGTGAGGGTCTCTGATTCCCTCAGGGTTCCCCTCACGGACGGCTGCGGGAGCCTAGGTCTGGACCACCGGGCACCGCGCACACCGTCGCCCGGCGATCGCCGGTCACCGCCCGGAACTGGCCGCCCGCACGACGTCCAGCCGGAGATGCCGCGTCAGATCCCCGGTCATCTGCAGCACCGGCGTCCGCTCCGCGAACCGCCACTCGTCCCCGCGCCGGACGAACCGGTCGTCGTAGTGCCCGGCCGCGATGGGCTGCAGCGGAAAGTCCGCCGCCGCTTGGAAAACGGTGAAGTAGCTGTGCGCCGAAGCAGTGTCCTCGTCAGCCGTGATCCGGACGTTCGTCGTCACGTGCCGCGTCCTCGGGGTGCCGTCCGGATGCAGGATGAGGATGTCGCGGAACCAGCTCTCCACGGCCTCCCGCCCGGTCCGGCCGCCGCCGCTGTGCAGAGTTCCTTCGCGGAACAACTCGCCCACTCCGGCCAGATCGCCCGCGTCGACGCACGCCGCGTAGGTCATGATCAGGTCCTGGATCGCCCACCGGGCCGAGTCTGCCGACATCCGGCCAGCATAGGAGTTCCACAGTGGACAGCGGCGGGACAAGAGCGCCGCTCGCGCCCGAAAACTGGCCCCGGACCTGTGACCTGCGGTTCTCCCGTACACCGCCCTCCCGCCGCAGCCCGGCCCGGCGGCGGTGGCATGATGCCCGCACGGTCCCGGCCGATCGGACCGCTCGCCGAGGAGGAAGGTGACGCTTGAGCACGCGCACTACCCAGGTGGACGACCTCCGGCTGGTGGCGCAGCCGAGCGCGGTCCCGTGCACCGAGCTGTTCGTCCGCCTGATCCTGACCGACTGGTCCCTGATGCCGATGCTGGACCAGGTCACGAACGCCGCCGTGCGGCTCGTCGGCGACGTCGTCGACCAGAGCAGCCCGTCCGCGCCCGCTTTCGTGACCGTCCGGCTCCAGCTGCGCGGCGACCGGCTCGTCGTCGAGGTGGACGACGATCTCGTCGCCCCGACACCGCCGCGCGACGAGCGGATCGGCGTGCGCCAAGGAGAACGCGGCGGCCGCACCACGTGGTGCGAACTGGCGCTGCCCGGCGGGATTTCGGCGGGCCAGGTCCGCCTGCCGCGCCGGGGCGACCGGCGCACGCTGGTGGACGAGCCCGTCTCCGGCGAACCGGTCACCGCGGACCCGCAGGTCCTCGAACGGCTGCTCAACCGCCTCAGCACCTGGTCCGAGTAGTCGCCCGGCCCGGCAGCCGGTCACGCCCGGCTGCCGGGCTGGGCGAACGGGCTCGCTGACGCCGCCCGGCCGCAGGACGAACGGCCTGGGAAACCCAGCCTCAGCGGTGCTCGCCCGGACGCCGCCGAAACCGAAGCGCCCCGGCAGCCGAACCAGCCGCCAAACAAAGCACCCAGGCAGCTGTAGTCGCCGCCGAACGAAGTGCCCTGGCAGTCGAACAGGCCGCCGGACGAAGCACCCAGGCAGCCGTAGCAGCCGCCGTCACCCGGCAGAAGCCGCCCAAGCCTGTTCCAGCGCCTGCGCGAAAACCTCCACCGACTGCCCGCCGGAAACCCCGAACCGCCGTCCCAGCACGAAAAACGGCACCCCGCCCGCACCCAGCTCCGCGGCCTCGCGCTCCTCGGCCCGGACCGCGTCCGCGTACCGCGCCGGATCGGCCAGCACCGCTTCCGCCTCCGCGCGCGGCAATCCGGCCTCCTCGGCGACATCGGCCAGCACGTCCGAAGTGAACACCGCCCGGGCCTCGGCGAAATTCGCGCGGAACAACGCCGACACCATCTCGTGCTCCAGCCCCTTCTCGCGCGCCAGGTGCAGCAAACGGTGCGCGTCGAAGGTGTTGCCGATTTCCCGGTCCGTCCGGTAGCCGAGCCCTTCCGCCTCCGCGAGCCCGGCCACCCGCTGCTCCATCTCGCCGGCCTGCGGCCCGTACTTCGCGGTGAGCATGTCCAGCAACGGCTCGGTCCCGGTCTTCCCGGGGTCCAGTTCGAACGACCGGTACGTCACGGTCACCTCGTCCCGGTGCTCGAACCCGGCCAGCGCCTTCTCGAACCGCGCCTTCCCGAGGTAGCACCACGGGCACACGACATCGCTCCAGATCTCCACCTGCATGCCGCCAGCGTAGAACGCGGCCGCGGCCGACTACTTGCCGCCCCGGAAAGAAGTAGCTACATTCCGAGTAGGCAAGTAGTCGAGGAGGGGCTCATGACCGAGGAAGAACGCGCTGCCGAAGCGCTCGCCACCGTCCAGTCCCACCAGGACCGCGCACGCCGCGCCGCGCGGCTGCCCTGGTGGGTCTACCTGCTGGTTTTCCTTGTCACCGCGGGTTTCACCGCGGTGAACGACTTCGCCGGCCTCGACGACGGCAAGTTCGTCGCGGTGCTCGTGCTCGGGCTGCTGGTGATCGCGCTCGCGCTCGGGGCACGGCTGCGCGCCGCCCCGCTCAGCCACGCGCGCGGGGTGCAGCAGCGGCAGGAGTTCGTGCCGTGGGTCTTCGGGGTCGTCGCGGTGCTCGGCGGCGTCGGGGCTTGGCTGATTTCCCGCTACGGCGCCGAAGCGGCCGCCGCTCTCGCCGACGCGGCCGGGCTGCGCGACTACCCGTATACAGTCGCCGGGGTGCTCTTCGGGATCGCGTTCACCCTGCTGTTCGCGCTCTCGCAGGCGCTGCTCGCCGTCGCCCGCCGCCGAGGGGATCGATGACCGCCACACCCCCGCCGGGGCTCGACCGGCTGCTGTCCGACCCCACCCGGCTGGCCATCATGTCCGTGCTGTCCGCTGTGGACTGGTGCGACTTCGCCTTCCTGCGGGACGCCGTCTCGCTCTCGGATTCGGCGCTGTCCAAGCAACTCGCGACGCTCCGCACCGACGGCCACGTCGAGCAGCAGCGGAAATACCTCGGCCGGGTCCCGAAAACGTCCGTCCGCGCCACCGACGACGGGCGGCGAAGATTCCTCGGGCACGTCGAAGCGCTGCAGCACATCGTCGAACGCACGCCGCGCCCCTAAACGCTGGTCTTCACCGGCTCCCGCGCCCCCGTCCGTTCCGCGCCGACACCCGCGGCCACCACGAACGCGATCCCGGCCACCGCGGCGGGATTCGGCACCTGGTGCAGCACGATCAACCCGAGCACCAGCGCGATCGCCGGTTCCAGGCTCATCAGCGTCCCGAACGCCGATGCCGTCAACCGCCGCAACGCCAGCATTTCCAGGCTGAACGGCACCACCGGCACGAGCACCGCGAGGCCGAGCCCGGCGAGCACCAGCGGCCACGACAGCTGGTCGGCCACCGCCGGGGCGTGCACCACGGTGGCGACCAGACCGGCCACCGGCATCGACGCCGCCAGCCCGCGCAGGCCCGACACCTCGTCGCCGACTCGTTGCGTCAGCACGATGTAGGCACCCCAGCAGACCGCTGCCGCGAGCGCGCACCCGAGACCGATCAGGTCGGTCCCGCCCTGCCACGGTTGCGTCAGCAGCACCACTCCGGCCGCCGCCAGCACCGGCCAGACCCGGTTTCCGCCGCGTCCGCGCACGATCGCGACGGTCAGCGGGCCGAGGAATTCCAGTGCGCTCGCCGTGCCCAGCGGCAACCGGGTCGCAGCGACCATGAACAGGATCGTCATCCCGGCCGTGGCGAAGCCGAGCACCACGCACGTCAGCAACGCCGGGCGACGAAACGCCGACGGCCGGGGCCGCACGAGCACCAGAAGCAGTACTCCGGCCCACGCGAGCCGCAGCCACGCGACGCCGGTCGGCCCGATCTGGTTCGCGATGTTGACCGAAACCGCCAGTCCGAGCTGGACGGACAGCATGGCACCAACGGCCAGGGCGACCCCGGCGCGGGGAGTGGAGGGAAGCACGCGGTCCAGGAAAACTCATGGGGACCGTTCGTGTCCACGTGCCAATCCTGGACGTACCGTCCGGATATCCTGAACAATAGGCGGATGGAGACTCGCAGGCTGCAGTTCCTTCTCGAACTGTCGCGGCTCGGCTCGATGCGCGCGGTCGCCGACGTGCTCGAAACCACAACGTCGACCGTCTCGCAGCAGATCTCGGTTCTGGCCAAGGAAACCGGCGTCGCGCTGCTCGAACCGGACGGCCGTCGCGTACGGCTCACTCCCGCCGGGCGGCGGCTCGCCGAGCACGCCGTGACGGTCCTGGCCGCGGTCGAGGCCGCCCGCGTCGATCTCGATCCCGAAGCCGAGCCGGCCGGAACCGTGCGCGTCGCCGGGTTCGGGACCGGGGTGCGCCACGCCGTGCTCCCCGTCGCGGACCTTCTCGCGCAGCGGCATCCGCGGGTCCGCGTGGTGATCAGCGAGCACGAGCCCGCGGAAGCGCTGGCGCAGCTCCGGACCGACGACATCGACCTCGCGCTCACCTACGACTACGACCTCGCACCCTCGACCGCGGATCCCTCACTCGCCGTCCGTCCGCTGTGGGCCGAGCCGTGGGGTCTCGCCGTGCCGACCCCGGAGGCGAACCGGGTGCGGGGCACCGGAGCCCTGGCCGTGGTCGCCGCGTTCCGCGAGCACGACTGGATCGGCAACTCCCGCAACGGCGCGGACGAGACAGTCGTCGGGACGCTGGCGTCCATGGCCGGGTTCTCGCCGCGGTTCACCCACCGCGCGGACAACCTCGACCTGGTGCAGGACCTGATCGCCGCGGGCGGCGGAGTCGGCCTGCTGCCCGAATCGTGGCCGACCCGGCCCGACGTCACCGTCCTGCCGCTGACCGGCCCCGACGTCCGGCTGCGGGCCTTCGCGTGCACCCGGCGCGGGCGGGACGCGTGGCCGCCGCTCGCCCTCGTCCTGGGACTGCTGCCCGGCGACTAGCATGGCGGGCAAAGCGGTTCGAGCACGGAGGAGGCGACATGGCGGAAGAAAAGGCGATTCTGGCCGGCGGGTGTTTCTGGGGCATGGAGGAGCTGTTCCGCCACCAGCCCGGCGTGACCGGCACCCGCGTCGGCTACAGCGGCGGCGACATCCCCCACGCCACCTACCGCAACCACGGCACCCACGCCGAAACCATCGAAGTCACCTACGACCCGGAACAGACCGACTTCCGCGCCCTGCTCGAATTCTTCTTCCAGGTCCACGACCCCAGCACCAAAAACCGCCAAGGCAACGACATCGGCGCCAGCTACCGCTCCGCCATCTTCTACACCACCGACGAACAGAAACAGATCGCCGAAGACACCATCGCCGACGTCGACGCCTCCGGCCTCTGGCCCGGCAAAGTCGTCACCGAAGTCACCCCCGCCGGCGACTTCTGGGAGGCGGAACCCGAGCACCAGGACTACCTGCAGCACTACCCCAACGGGTACACCTGCCACTTCCCGCGCCCCGGCTGGAAACTGCCGAAGCGCGCCTGACGCTCAGCGCGCCATCGCGGCCTCGGCGTCCCGGAACGCCGCCGGGGACAGCTGCCGCCACACGAACGCCGTCCCCAGAAACTGCACCGCCGCCGCCATCACCCACACCCCGCGCAGGCTCCAATGCACCGCCACGGACCCGCCGGCGAGGGCGCCCAACGGAGTCAATCCCCAGGCCAGCGCCCGATGGCTCGTCAGCACCCGGCCGAGCAGCTCCGACGGCGTGAACCGCTGGCGGCTCGACTGCGAGCACACGTTCCAGATCAACGTCGTCCCGGTCAGGAAGATCAGCACCGCGCCGACCAGAACCGGCCACGGGGGCACGATCGCGATCAGCAGCTGGCTCAGCACCGCGCAGGCCTGGGCGATCCGCATCGACGTCGAGTAGCCGAACCGCCGGACGAACCGGTCCACGAAGAACGACGACGCGACCCACCCGACGGCTAGACAGGCCAGCAGCACGCCGTAGCCGAACGGCGCGAGGTGCAGTTCCTTCGTGGCGTAGAGGACGAGCATCGAGTTGCCCGCGGCCGCCGCGAACGACCCCAGCGCGACCGTGACGGTGATCGACCGCAGCAACGGCGTCCCGACCAGATAGCGCAGCCCCGCCGTGACGTCCTTCAGCGGATGCGCGGGCGAGCGCACCGGCTTCGCGGACGGGATCCCGCGCGCGAGCAGCAACGCGACGAGCGCGGCGACGGCCGCCAGCCACGCGGGCAGTCCCGCGCTGATCCCGATCAGCAGCCCGGTCGCGGGCGGCACCACGAACTGGACCATGCCGCGATCGATCACCTGCAGCCGGGAATTGGCCATGTTGAGCTGATCCGGCCCGACGACCTCGGGGACCACCGAGCCCGCCGCGCCGTCGCCGAAGACCTGTGCCGTGGTGAGCACGAAAGCCACCGCCAGCAACGCGGGAAGGCTCAGCGAACCGGTGGAACCCAGCAACGCCAAGGCGAGCGCGGCGACGATCTGCACCGCGTACGCGTAGGCCAGCACGGTCGTCCGCCGGACCCGGTCGATCACCACTCCGGCGAACAGCGAAAGCAGCAGCCACGGCGCCTGCCCGGCGACGTTCACCAACGACACCGCACGCGGATCGGTGGTGATCGAGACGGCTAACAAGGGCAGCGCGGCAAGCAAAAGCCCTTCACAGGTTGAACCGGACACAGCCACCGCTTGCAGGCGGACCCAAGCCGGCCCGCTCCCACCCCACCCCGCCATGTCCGCAAGTGTCCTCCGCGGCGCAACCGGTTTTCCGCAGCACACCGCCGCGCGCTCCCGCCCTCCGGACTCGCTCGCCGAACAAAACCGCGCCGGTTATCACGCGGGCGCGGGCCACGCTTTCCCTTGCGCGTCAACCGGAATCCGGTCTCCCGGCCGGATCGCGGGACAGCGGTTCACCTGCTGGGACGGGCTTCAGCGAACCGCCGTGAACGGTTGAGCTGGAGGCATCCGATCCGTCCCCGCTGGAGGAACTCCGTGCCCCGCCACACCCCGCACAGACCCGGCCGTCCTGCCCGCGCGCGGTCCCGTTTCGCTCTCGCGCTGGCCCTGCCGCTGCTGCTCGCCGCCTGCGGCACGGCGGGCGGCGCGAGCCCGCAGGACGCCGGTCCCCCGCGCCCGGGCGGCACGCTGCGGCTGGGCATCTCGTCCAATCCGGACTGCGTCGACCCGCAGCAGGTCAGCACCAACGCCTCGGTCAACGTCGGCCGTCAGCTGGTCGATTCGCTCACCGACCAGGATCCGAAAACCGGTGCGATCACGCCCTGGCTCGCCGACCGCTGGACGGTCAGCCCCGATTCGACGAGCTTCACCTTCCACCTCCGTTCCGGCGCGACCTTCTCCGACGGCTCCCCAGTGGACGCCGCCGCGGTGAAGACCAGCTTCGACGGCATCAAGGCGCTCGGCGCGAAGGCGCTGCTCGGGTCCAGCTACCTCGCCGCCTACCGCGGCGCGACGGTCGTCGACCCGGCGACCGTCCGGCTCGACTTCAGCCAGCCCAGCGCCCAGTTCCTACAGGCCAGCTCCACGATGTCGCTCGGCGTGCTCGCGCCGGCGGCGTTCCGGCACACCGCCGAGCAGCGCTGCCAGGGCACCGGACTGATCGGCTCCGGTCCGTTCGTGTTCACCAGCCTGAAGCCGAACCAGAACATCGTGCTCAGCAAGCGCACCGGCTACCGCTGGGGTTCTCCGTTGTGGCGGCACCAGGGCGAGGCCTACGCCGACAAGATCGACTTCCGCGTGGTGCCGGAGCCGGGCGTGCGGTCCGGCAGCCTGACCTCCGGCCAGCTCGACGCGATCACCGACGTGCAGCCGGTGGACGAACCGCAGTTCTCCGGCAGCGGGTTCACCGAACCGGTGCGGCCGAACCCGGGCATCGTGTTCAACCTGCACGCGAACGTGACCCGCGGCGTCCTCACCGACCAGAAGGTGCGCCAGGCGGTGTCGAAGGGCGTGAACCGGCCCGAGGTCACGAGCACCGTGCTCACCCCGAACTACAAGCCCGCCACCAGCATTCTCGGCTCCGCGACGCCGCTGTACACCGATCTGTCGAAGGAACTCGCCTACGATCCGTCCGGCGCGCAGGCGCTGCTGCAGTCCGACGGCTGGGTCCCCGGACCGGACGGCATCCGGACGAAGCACGGGCAGCGGCTGTCCGCGTCCGTGCTGTTCTCCGCGGTGTTCAACCAGAACCAGAGCGTGCTGGAGCTGCTCCAGCAGCAGCTGCGCAAGATCGGCTTCGACCTGAAGATCGAGCTGCACACCAACGCCGAGGTGACCCGCCTGCAGCAGGCCGGTGACTACGACTTCCTCTGGTACAACGTCACCCGCGCCGACCCGGACATCCTTCGCCAGCAGTTCTCCTCGAAGACGAACAACCGGAGCAAGCTGCCCGCGGACAACCCTCTCGACGCGTCGCTGACCGAGCAGTCGGCCACCGTCGATGCCGCGAAGCGCAAGCCCGCAGCGGAAAAAGCCCAGCGGACCATTGTGGAGCAGGCTTACTCGATCCCGGTGTTCGAGCTGACGCAGGTGCTCGGCGTCGGCCCGAACGCGCATGACGTCGGCTTCGAGGCTTCCTCGCGGCTGCAGCTGTTCGACGCCTGGGTTTCCGGCTCGTGAAAGGGTTTCCGCTGCTTCGCCGCATCCTGCAGGCCGTAGTGGTGCTGTGGGCGGCGTTCACGCTGTCGTTCGTCATTCTGTACCTGCTGCCCGGCGACGCGGTGCTGACCAAACTCGGCTCGGCCGAGGGCGGTCCCAGCGCGTCGCCGGAGCAGATCGCCGCCCTGCGCGCCGAGTACGGGCTGAACGATCCGGTCCTCGTGCAGTACGGCAAGCACCTCCTCGCCGCGCTGCACGGCGACTTCGGCACCTCGGTCGCCACCGGCGACGACGCGACGCACCAGGTCCTCGCCGCGCTGCCGCCGACGCTCGCCGTCTCCGGATTGGCGCTGGTGCTCGCGATCGTCTTCGGCGGCGGGATCGCGGTGCTCGGCACGTTCGCCCGCACCCGCTGGGTGAGCCAGCTGTTGCTTTCCCTGCCGCCGCTGGGCACTTCGCTGCCGACGTTCTGGGTCGGGCTGCTGCTGATCCAGCTGTTCTCGTTCCAGCTGAGGCTGTTCCCGGCGCTCGGGTCGACCGGTTTCGCGTCGCTGGTCCTCCCGGCGGTCACGCTCGCCCTGCCTACCGGCGCGATCATCGGGCAGGTGCTGGCGAAGAGCCTGCAAACGCAGCTCGCCGAGCCGTACATCGAGGTGGTGCGGGCGAAGGGCGCGAGCCGCCGTCGAGTCCACTTCGGACACGCTCTGCGCAACGCCGGACTGCCCGCGCTCACGCTGGTGGGCGTGGTCGCGGGCAACCTGCTGGCCGGTTCGGTGGTGACCGAAACCGTGTTCTCGCGCGACGGTCTCGGCCGGGTCACCGCGTCGGCGGTGACCGCACAGGACGTGCCGGTGGTACAGGCGGTGATCGTGCTCGCCGCGTTCTTCTTCGTGGTGCTCAACCTGGTCGTCGACCTCGTGTACCCGCTGCTCGACCCGCGGGTCTCGGTGCGCAAGGAGGTGCCCGCGCATGTCTGAAGCTGTGCTGCCCCAACGGTTCCTCGTGCGCCGGCCGGGCTTGCTCGTCTCCGGGCTCCTGCTCGCCGCGGTGCTGGTCGCGGCCTTCGCGCCGTCGCTGTTCACCGGCCAGGACCCGATCACCGGCGTCCCGTCCGAACGGCTCCAGGGTCCGTCGCTGGGACATCTGTTCGGCACCGACGAGACCGGCCGCGACGTGTTCGCCCGCGTCGTGCACGGGGCCGGGTTGTCCCTGCGCGCCACCGTGCTCGCGGTGCTCGTCGCCTTCGCCGCCGGGTCCGCGTTAGGGCTGCTCGCCGGGTTCCGCGGCGGCTGGCTCGACGCGGTGGTGATGCGGATCGTCGACGTCCTCCAGGCGGTTCCGGCGATCCTGCTCTCGCTGGCGCTGGTGACCGCGCTCGGGTTCGGCACCACGAACGTCGCGATCGCGGTCGGGGTCGCGAACCTCGCCGCGTTCGCCCGGCTGATGCGCGCCGAGGTGCTGCGGGTGCGGTCCGGCGTGTTCGTGGAAGCCGCCCGGGCGTCCGGCGTGCGCTGGGCCGGAGTGCTGGGGCGGCACGTGCTGCCCAACGCGCTGGGGCCGGTGCTGGTGCTGGCCACGGTGACGGTCGGGACCGCGGTGCTCGAGGTGTCCGCGCTCAGTTTCCTCGGGTTCGGCGCGAGCCCGCCCACGCCGGAATGGGGCGCGCTCGTCGCGGGAGGACGCAATTTCCTGGCCACCGCTTGGTGGATGACCACCTTCCCGGGGTTGACCGTCGCGGCCGTCGTGCTGGCCGCGAACCGCGTGTCCCGGGCTCTCGACGGCGAACGGAGCTGACAAGTGCTGGAGATCAGCGAGCTGGCGGTGTCGTACCGCACCTCGGGCGGTGTGGTGCCCGCCGTGCGGGACGTGAGCCTGCGGGTCGGCGCGGGCGAGATCGTCGCGGTGGTCGGCGAATCGGGTTCCGGGAAGAGCACCACCGCGCACGCCGCGATCGGGCTGCTGCCGCGCGGCGGGCTGGTGCGGCGCGGCCGGATCACCTTCGACGGACGCGACCTGACCACCCTGTCCGAAAAGGACTGGCGACAGGTGCGCGGCACCGGGATCGCCCTCGTGCCGCAGGATCCGACGGTGTCGCTCAACCCGGTCCGGCGGATCGGCGAACAGGTGGCCGAGGTGCTGCTGATCCACCGCCTGGCCGCCCGCAGCGAGGCCGCCGCCCGTGCGGTGGAACTGCTGCGGAGGGCTGGCGTCGACCGGCCGGAACTGCGCGCGCGGCAGTATCCGCACGAGTTGTCCGGCGGTCTCCGGCAACGGGCGCTGATCGCTATCGCGCTGGCGGGGAAGCCGCGGCTGATCATCGCCGACGAGCCGACCAGCGCACTCGACGTGACCGTGCAGAAGGAGATCCTCGACCACCTGGCGGAACTGGCCGCCGACGACGGCACCGCGATCCTGCTGATCACGCACGACCTTGGGGTCGCTGCGGACCGGGCCGCTCGAATCGCCGTGCTGTCCGAGGGACAACTGGTCGAGGAAGGACCCACCCGAGGACTTCTCGCCGCCCCGACGCAGGAGTACACGCAACGGCTTCTCGCGGCCGCACCGAGCCTCAGCCGTGAACCGCTCCGGCCCCGCCGCGCGGAAGGCCCGGAAGTCTTGCTGTCCGTCGATTCGGTCTCGAAGACCTTCGCCTCGTCCCGGGCCGGTTCGGTGCGAGCCGTGGACGACGTGTCGTTCCAGCTCACCCGCGGCCGGACCCTGGCGCTGGTCGGCGAATCCGGCTCCGGCAAGACGACCACGGCGCGGATGGCGGTCGGCCTGGAAACCCCGACCGCGGGCACGGTCAGCTTCGACGGCCAGGACGTCACCCGGCTGTCCGCCGCCGAACTGCGCAGGCTCCGGCGCCGGTTCCAGCTCGTCTACCAGAACCCGTACTCCTCGCTGAACCCGCGGTTTTCCATCGCCGACGTGATCGGCGAACCGCTGCGCGCGTTCCGCGCCGGCGGCCGGGCCGAACGCGTGGCCGAACTGGCGGACCAGGTCGCGCTGCCGTCGTCGGTGCTGCGCCGCAAGCCCGCCGAACTGTCCGGCGGCCAGCGCCAGCGCGCGGCGATCGCCCGTGCGCTGGCGCTGCGCCCGGATCTCGTCGTGCTGGACGAGCCGGTGTCCGCTTTGGACGTTTCGGTGCAGGCGCAGATCCTGAACCTGCTCGGGGAACTGCAGGACGAACTCGGCCTGACGTACCTGTTCATCACCCACGACCTGGCCGTAGTGCGGGAAATCGCCGACCAGGTCGGCGTGATGCGCCAGGGCGAACTGCTCGAACTGGGCCCGGCCGACGACGTCCTGCTGCGGCCGCGCGAGCAGTACACCCGCGACCTGCTGGCCGCGATTCCCGGCGGCGAGCAGGTGCGGGCGTGAGGTCAGGAGTTGGCGAGCACCAGCCGTCCGACGGCTTCGCCCGCGTCCATCCGGCGGTGCGCCTCGCGCGCCTGCTCCATCGGCAAGACGGTGACCGGCAGCCGGATCCGGCCGTCGGTGTACAGCGGCAGCACGGCGTCCGCAGCTGGGCGAGCGGGCGCGGTGTCCGCGGCCAGGAAACCGCCCACGTTGAAGCCGATCACGCCGATGTTCTTGCCCCACACGGCGTTCGAGTCCACCAGCGGCGCGGTCTCGCTGCCCGCGCTGCCGACGACCAGCATCCGGCCCATCGGCGCGAGCAGGTCCAGCGACGCGATCCGCAGGTCGCCGCCCACCGGGTCGACGATGATCTCGAACCGCTCCTCGCCCAGCTCGCCGAGCTCCCCGGACAGCACGACGCGGTCGAAGCCCAGCTGCTTCGCCGCCTCGACCTGCTCGGGCCGCCGGACCGTGCCGACGACCTCGCGCGCGCCGAGCAGCCGCGCCACCTCGGGATACACCGAGGCGAGGCCGCCGAGCGCACCGTGCACGAGCACCCGCGCGTCCTTCGGCAGCCGCACTGCCTCGGTGAGCGAAAGGTAGGCCGTCACGGTGTTCGCCAGGCCGGCGACCGCCTGCGCACGCTCCACTCCGGTGCCGGCCAGCGGAACGACGAGGCCGGCGGGCGCGAGCTTGACGTCGGCGTAACCGCCCATTCCGGGCAGCGTGAGCGTGACGACCTCGTCCCCGACCGAGAAGCCGCTGTCCGGACCGGCCGCGCGGATCGTGCCCGCCACCTCCAGCCCGGGCACGAGCGGCGGCTTCGGCGCGTAGTCGTACTCCGCGAGCGTGCCGCGCCGGATCAGCGCGTCGATCAGCCCGACGGACGCGTGCGAGACCGTGATGGTCACTTCGCCCGGACCCGGGACGGGCTCGGGCACCTCGATCTCTTCGAGGACCTCGGGACCGCCGTAGCGAGTGATGGACAAAGCGCGCATGGCGAAGTTCCCCCATTGTCGTGCGACCGGAGCCGCGACCGTATCAGCGAGCCGGAACAACCTGGGCCGGTCCGCGGTTATTCCGGCTTAGCTCACCCGAGGAAGGACTCGCCGTGCCGACCGAAACGCAATCGCTGCGCAAACTGGGTTTCCTGACGATCGGCCTGTTCGACGGCGACGACCCGCGGCCGGGCCACGAATCCACGCTGCGGGTGCTCGAACTCGGCGAGCAGCTCGGGTTCGACAGCGCCTGGGTGCGCCACCGGCACCTGCAGTACGGCATCTCGTCGCCGGTCGCGGTGCTCGCCGCGGCCACCCAGCGCACCAGCCGGATCGAGCTGGGCACCGCGGTGATCCCGCTCGGCTGGGAAAACCCGCTGCGGCTCGCCGAGGACCTCGCGACCGTCGACGTGCTGTCCGGCGGACGGCTCAACCCGGGCGTCAGCGTCAGCCCGCCGACGCACTACGAGGACGTGCGGGGTGCGCTCTACCCGGACACCGGCGACCGCGAGGACTTCGGCTACGGCCGGGTGTCGCGGCTGTTGTCGCTGGTCCGCGGCGAGCCCGCCTCGACTTTCAGCGGCGTCGAAGGCATCGAGTCGTTCTCCGACCGCGTGCAGCCGCATTCGCCCGGACTGGCCGGCCGCCTGTGGTACGGCGGGGCGAGCACCCGTTCGGCGACCTGGGCCGGACAAGCCGGGATGAACTACCTGACCAGCAGCGTCGTCCGGGCCGAAGAGGGTTCGACAGACTTCGAGAAGATCCAGCTCTCGCACGTGCGGGCGTTCCGGTCGCACCATCCGGACGGAGCACGGGCCCGGGTTTCGCAAGGCCTGGTGGTGATTCCGACCGACAGCGCCACGGCGGAGCAGCGAGCGAAGTACGAGGATTACGCGGCAAAACGCCTGCCGCGCACGAAAACCCCGCAGGGCCCGGGCGGGTTGCTGTTCTCGCGCGACTACGTCGGCACTTCCGCCGAAATCGCCGAGCAGCTGTACCGGCACCCCGCCTTCCGCGAGATCGACGAGGTCGCTTTCGCATTGCCGTTCACCTTCGAGCACGAGGACTACGTTCAGATTCTCACCGATCTCGCCACCCGGCTGGGTCCGGAACTGGGCTGGAAACCGGCGTCCTGACCGCTCCGGGTGCTAGCGTGACAGGGTGCCGGATTTCACGTCCACAGTGGACATTGCCCGTCCTGACGGAGACCAGCGCGACGCACTGCAGTGGGCCCGCGCGGTCTGGGAGGAAGGTCCGCCGTCGCTGCGGGCCTTCCTGCGCACTGGGTGGCTCGGCCTGGGCCTGACCACTCGCCTGGCCCCCGACCGGGTGCTGGGCTGGACGATCGCCTCGGCCACGCCGGATCGGGTGGTGCTCGAAGCGCCGTCGCCGCTGATGACGACGCGCAACATCGTGCACCTCGACGCGGACCGGGTCTGCTGGACCACCGAAGTCAGCTACGACCGGTTCCCGGCCCGCCAGCTGTGGGCCCTGGCCGTGCCGATCCACGAGCTGGTCATCCCCGCCCGCTTGCGGAAGGTCGCGGGCCAGACGCGGCCCGGCGACCTCCAGCACCAGCTCGTGACGACGTTCCAGCGCAAGCTCGGCAACCCCGTGCTGTCGCGGCTGCCCGGCCAGACGCTGCTCGAAACCACCGGCCGCAGCTCGGGTCTCCCCCGGCAGACCCCGATCGGCGGCCGCCGCGTCGGACAGGAATTCTGGCTGGTGTCCGAGTTCGGCGAGCGGTCGCAGTACGTGCGCAACATCCAGGCCGATCCGCGCGTCCGGTTGCGCCTGCGCGGCCGGTGGCTGCGCGGGACTGCGCACCTGGTCCCGGACGACGACGCCCGGGCGCGGCTGAAGTCGTTGCCGCGCTTGAACAGCACCGCGGTCCAGGCGTTCGGCACCGATTTGCTGACGATCCGGATCGACCTGGACTAGCCGTCGGACAGCACGGCCTCGATGGTGCGCCGCGAATTGGCCGCCAGCACCGGATTCGTCTCCCGGTAATACGGCAGCTGGATCAGCGCGATCGACAACGCCCAGCCGCGACCGCGCTCCCACGTCGCGTCGTCCACCTCCACCGCCTCGCGGAACACCTCCCGCTCAGCCGCCGCGAACGTGTTCCACGCCGGGATCACGTCCACCGCCGGATCGCCGATCCCGACCCCCGCGAAATCCAGCACCGCGCTCAGCCCGTTGCCGTCGACCAGCACATTCCCCGGCGACAGATCCGCGTGCAGCCACACCGGTCCCCCGGCCCGCTCCGGTGCCGCCAGAGCCTTCTCCCACGCCGCGACATACGCCGGGTCACCGCCGAGCTGCGCGATCGCCGCCCGGGTCGGCGCGTCGCGCGTGCGCAGCGGACGGCCCCGGCTGACCTCCGGCGCACCGGAAATATCCAGGCCGCGCAACGCTTTCACGAACGTGCCCAGGTCGCGCGCCACCTGAGCGTCGCCGAAATCCGGGTTGCCCCCGGGCAACCAGCGCAGCACCGACCAGTCCCACTCGAAGCCCTCGCCAGGCCGCCCCTCGGCGAGCACTTCCGGCACCGCGACCGGCAGCCGAGGCGCGAGCCAGCGCAGCCAACGCTGTTCGCGGCCGATCTCGGCGGCCCAGCGTTCCAGCCGCGGCAACCGGACCACCAAGTCGTCGCCGAGCCGGAACATCGCGTTTTCCGTCCCCGACGAGGCGACCCGCGAGACCGTCAGCCCCGCCCACCGCGGAAACTGGGCCGAGACGAGGCGGCGCACCAGGTGGTCGTCGATTTCCGCTTCGTCCGCGTGCATCCGTTTCATCAATGTCGAGCAAACCGCGTCGGTGCGACGGCGGGCAACCGGTTTATTCCCGCTCCCGCCGACTGTCCCAGACGCTGGTTACCGTCGACCCAGTCCCGGATCCCGCGCCACACTGCTGGCATCCACGGGGAAAGGACGCAGCATGACAGGGCACACCGGACCACGGCTCGCCGTCGCGCTGGAAGGCGCGGGCTGGCATCCGGCCGCGTGGCGCGAACCGGACGCCCGCCCGGCCGACCTGCTCACCGCCGGGTACTGGACCGGGCTGGTCCAGGAAGCCGAAGCCGCGCACCTGGACTTCGTCACCTTCGAGGATTTCCTCTCCCTGCGCGACCCCGCGGAACCGGCCGCTCGCGCCGACCGCGCCCAGACCCGGCTGGACGCCGTGCTGCTCGCCTCGCGGATCGCGCCGCTGACGTCGCGCATCGGCCTGATCCCGACCGCCGTGGTCACCCACACGGAGCCGTTCCACCTGTCGAAGGCGATCGCGACGCTCGACTACGTCAGCACCGGCCGCGCCGGGGTCCGCGTGCAGGTTTCCGGGAGCCCGGAGGAATTCCAGCACTTCGGCCGCCGCACGCCGCCCGAGGTCGCCGACCTGTTCGAAGAAGCCGCCGACTACGTCGAGGTGCTGCGCCGGCTGTGGGACAGCTGGGAGGACGACGCCGAGATCCGCGACGTCGCCACCGGCCGGTTCATCGACCGGAACAAACTGCACTACATCGATTTCGAGGGCCGCTGGTTCTCTGTCAAAGGCCCGTCCATCACTCCGCGTCCGCCGCAGGGCCAGCCGATCGTCGCCGCACTGGCGCACGGCCCCGACGCCTACCGCCTCGCCGCCCGGCAGGCCGACCTCGTGTACGTGACCCCGAACGACCGCGCGCACGCGGCGTCGATCATCGACGAAATCGGTGCGCCCCTTCAGGTTTTCGCCGATCTCGTGGTCTTCCTGGACGAAACCGAGCGAGCCGCGGCCGAGCGCAAAGCCCGTCTGGACGACCGCGCCGAGTTCACCTCGGACGCGCACGTCTTCACCGGCACCCCGGCCCAGCTGGCCGACCTCCTGCTCGACTGGCACACCGCCGGCCTGACCGGTTTCCGGCTGCGCCCCGGCGCCCTGCCGCACGACCTGACCGCCATCACCCGCGCCGTGGTCCCCGAACTGCGCGACCGGGGCGCGTTCCGCACCGGATACGAGGCCCCGACCCTGCGCGGGCTGCTGGGCCTGCCCCGCCCGGCCAACCGCTACGCCGCCTGATTCCCGGGAGAATTTCCATGACTGCCAAGCAAATCCACCTCGCCGCGCATTTCCCCGGGGTCAACAACACCACCGTGTGGAGCGATCCCGAAGCGGGCAGCCACATCGAGTTCAGCTCGTTCGTCAAGCTGGCCCAGACCGCCGAACGCGCGAAGTTCGACTTCTTCTTCCTCGCCGAAGGCCTGCGGCTGCGGGAACAGAACGGCGAGATCTACGACCTGGACGTCGTCGGCCGCCCCGACACCTTCGCCGTGCTTTCCGCGCTGGCCGCTGTCACCGACCGCCTGGGCCTGGCCGGAACCATCAACTCCACGTTCAACGAGCCGTTCGAGGTAGCCCGCCAATTCGCCTCGCTGGACCACCTTTCCGCCGGCCGGGCCGCGTGGAACGTCGTCACCTCCTGGGACGCCTTCACCGGCGAAAACTTCCGCCGGGGCGGTTTCCTGCCGCAAGACCAGCGCTACTCCCGAGCCGAAACCTTCCTCCGGACGGCATGGGAACTCTTCGACTCCTGGCGCGGCGACGAACTCGTCGCGGACAAGGAATCCGGCCGCTTCCTGGCCGACGGCGGCGACTTCGCCCACCACGACGACCACTTCGCCATCTCCGGCCGCTTCCCGGTCCCGCGCAGCCCGCAGGGCCGCCCAGTCACCATCCAAGCCGGAGACTCCGAAGAAGGCCGCGAATTCGCCGCCGCAACCGCCGACGCCATCTTCACCCGCCACGGCACCCTCGAAGCAGGCCAAGCCTTCTACTCAGATGTTAAGGGCCGCCTGGCGAAATACGGCCGCGCTCCGCACGAGCTGGTCATCCTGCCCGCCGCCACCTTCGTTCTGGGCGACACCGACGCCGAAGCACACGAACTCGCCCACGAGGTCCGGTTGCAGCAGGTCAGCGAACAGACCGCGATCAAGTTCCTCGAACAGCTCTGGAACACCGACCTCAGCGACCACGACCCGAACGGCCCGCTCCCGTCCTTCGACCCGGCGGTCGGCGACCTGATCTCGAAGGGCCGCGCGAGCGTCCGCATGCACCGCGACCCGATCGCGACCGCGAACGAATGGCGCCAGCTGGCGGAAGCGAAGCAGCTGTCGAGCCGGGAGCTGATCATCGAGGTCACCGGACGGCAGAACTTCATCGGCTCCGCCGAGACCGTCGCGGCCACGATGAACGAACTCGTGCAGGCCGACGCGTCGGACGGGTTCATCCTGGTCCCGCACGTGACACCGGGAGGGCTGGACGAATTCGCCGACCAGGTGGTGCCCCGGCTGCAGGAACGAGGGGTGTTCCGGGAGGACTACAGCGGGACTACTCTGCGGGACCACCTCGGGTTGGCCGGCCCCGGTTTGTGATCCGGGTCAGCCCCGCGCAATGCCCGGATGTTTCCCTGCGGTCACACAGAAAGGCTCCGGCCGATCGGTGACGTTAATAGCATCCTCCGGCTGTCTCGGATCGAGCCGATTACCGGCTCGAAGCGAATACTTCAAGTCAGCCACAGGAAGAACAGCTCCAGTTAGGTCGTCGCCTTTCAAGATTGCTTCGGCGAACCGTGTTCTGGCCAGGACCGAACCTTTCAGCGAAGATGCGACAATAACCGAGCAGGTGAAATTAGCTTGCATCGCGAGCAAATCATCCAGATTTGCCTGCAGGAAGTAGGAACCGGCGAAATAGCCGCGCCCGAAGTTCAATCCCACTATATCGATCCCGGAGAGACAGGTGAAGCGGAGGTCGAACGAGTAATCGTAGGCGCTGGTGCCGGGCGGGATGTTGTGCCTGCCGATCACCCCGACCGCCTCCCGGATGTCGTTCGGGACGGGTTTGCCGCCGCAGCCAGCCACCGGCGAATGTTCCCGCACGAACGAAGAGAGCTGCTTGATGATCGCCTCGTGATGCCGCGGCGAATCCCGCGGAAGACTCTCGAATGAGTGGATTCCGCCTTGCCGGACATCGATACTGGCTGCGTCTCCCAACTGCTGGACGGCATGATTGAACCGCTCTTCGAGCTGACCTCGTTCCGCGAGGTCAGCCTGCCGCTGACTTGCCTTGGCGGACTCGTCGCTCGCTTGGGCCGAGAAATAACTCGTCAGAACGGCACCGGTCGCCACTATCACGGACAACAGGCTGACCAGCTGATTCCAGTCCGGCCTTCCGTCGCGCCTTCCAGTTGTCCGATTGCTGTTTCCCCTGAAGACCCGGTTCGTCGCCGGGCAAGCAGAACACCAACTCCTTCGCCTGCGTTTCCTGGCGCTTCGCTTGCTCTTCGCGGACATGCCAGCGGATTATGCCGAACCGGGAAACACCCTCGCGGACAGGGAGCGACTTGCACTCATTGTCATCTCGCCAAGCAGCTGCCCTAACCCAGGAACCGCTGCGCGTTCCCCCGCAACAACAACTCCCGCCCCGTCTCGTCGAGGAACTCCGCCCGCCGCACCACCCCGCCGGCCGGACGCTCCCCCAGCGGATACGGGTAATCGCTCCCCACCATCACCTGCCCCACCCCCAGCGTATCGACCAGATTCCGCAGCGCCTCCTCAGTGAACACCACCGAATCGACGCTGAACCGCCCCACATACTCCGACGGCGGCAATTCCGAGGTGGCGATAATGTCCGCCCGCTGATGCCAAGCGTTCTCCAACCGCCCCAGCCAGAACGCGAACGACCCGCCGCCATGCGCGAAACAGATCCGCAAGCTGTCGGGCACCCGGTCGAACACCCCGCCCAGAATCATCGCGATGATCGACAGGTGCGTCTCCGCGGGCATCCCGGTCAGCCACCGCGCCATCCAGCGGTCCAGCCGCGGCGCGAGCGGCATGTCCCACGGGTGCACGAACACCGGCACGCCGAGCGACGCCGCGTGCTGCAGGAACGTCACGACCCCCGCGTCGTCGAGGTCGCGGTCGCCGACGTGGTTGCCGATCTCCACGCCCCGGTGCCCGGCCGCCATCGCGCGGTCCAGTTCGCGACAGGCGGCGTCGGTGTCCTGCAACGGAACCTGGCAGAACGGGATCAGCCGGTCCGGCGCGGGCGCGCAGATCTCCAGCGCGAGATCGTTGAAGACCCGCGCGATCTTCTCGCCGTGGCCCGCGCTGGTCTCGTAGCCGAAGAAGACCGGCGTCGGCGAGACGACCTGCGCCTGGACCCCGTCGGCGTCCATGTCGCGCAGGCGCACGGACGCGTCCCAGCAGTCGGACCGGATCCGGCGGAACTCCTCCGAACCGACCATGATCATGGCCTCGCGCTCGGTTTCCGCGCGCAGCCACGGCATTCCCTCGCCGAGGTCGGGCCAGCCGTGCGGGACGAAATGGCTGTGGACGTCGATCGCGCGCACGCTCAGCCCTTCCCCGGGTGCAGCGTCCCGCACACCCCGCAGGTCCGGGCTTCCTCGGACGCGTAGAACTGCTCGAACACCGGCGGCAGATCGTCGACGATGTCGCGCACCTGCAGCTCGACCTCGTGCACCTTCGCGTCGCACTCCAGGCAGAACCACACGAACTTCTCGAGCGTCCCTTCCTCCCGGATGCGCTCGATCACGATCCCGATCGACCCCTCCTGCGGACGCTGCGGCGAGTGGTGCACATTGCGCGGCAGCATCCACATCTCGCCCTCGCGGATGTCGACCCGCCGCGGGCCGTCCTCGGTCATCAGGTTGACGTGCATGTCGCCCTTGTACTGGTAGAACCACTCCTCGTACGGGTCGAGGTGGTAGTCGGTGCGCTGGTTCGGCCCGCCGACGACCTGCACGATGAAATCGCCCATCGGGGCCCACATCTGCTTGTTGTTGACCGGCGGCTTCAGCTCGTCCTCGTGTTCGGTGATCCACGCGGCGAAATCGAACACGGGCGGGATGGCGGTCATCGTTCCTCCTTGCCGGGGATCCGGGCGATCGCCTGGATCTCGATGAGCAGATGCGGATGCGGCAGCTGGTGCACCGCGACGGTCGTGCGCGCCGGGCCGGTCTCGTCGAAGAACTCGCCGTAGACCTCGTTGTACCCGCCGAAGTCGTTCATGTTGACCAGGAACACGGTCAGCTGCGCGAGATCTTCGAGCCCCGCGCCGGCCGCGGCCAGGATGTCGCGGATGTTCTCGAGCACCGCGCGCGTCTGCGCCCGGATGTCCAAAGCGGTCACCCCGAACTCGTCGGCCTCCGCGCCGGCGAAGGTGTTGTCCGGCCGCCTGCTGCTGGTGCCGGAGACGAACACCAGGTCCCCGACCACCTTGACGTGCGGGAACCGCCCGCGCGGCGCCGCCTTCCCGGCGACGACATGGGCTTGCGCCACGCTCAATCCTCCTTAGTCCGCACGGAAACCGAACCGAGGCCGGCGACCCGCGCCTCGACATGCGTTCCCGCTTTCAGCGCCACGGCCGCGGTCGCCGCCCCGGCCAGAAGCACCTGCCCGTCGAGAAGACGGTGTCCGTACGCGGCAGCCATCCGCTGCGCCGCGGGGAGCGCCCGCAGCGGGTCGCCGAGGATGTCGGCGGTCGAGCCGGTCGCGACGACCTCGCCGTCGAAGAGCAGCTCGACAGCCAGCGCCTCCACCTGGCCGATCGGCGTCCACGGCCCGACCACGAAGGCGGACGCCGAGGTGTTGTCGGCGACGACGTCGGCCAGGCTGAACCGGAAGTCCCGGTACCGGCTGTCGATGATCTCCAGCGCGGGTGCGACGGCGATCAACTCCGCGTCCGGACCGAGCCGGAACGCGACCTCGGGTTCGACTCGCGGATGCACGCCGCGGCTGACGTCGAACGTTCCGCCGTCCTCGATCCGCATGCGGTCGGTCAGCGAACCGATGATGACGTCGGAGACGCCCATCTGCTCGGCCTTCGCCTTGCTCGTGAAGCCCAGTTTGACGCCCGCCAGCCGCTCCCCGCGCCGCTCGCGCAACGCGATTCCCGCGTGCTGCACGGCGTAAGCGGTCTCCAGGCTCATCGGCTCCTCGCTGGTGAGCTGCGGAATCGCCTGTCCGGTGGCGGTCGCCTGGTCGAGCAGCGCCGCAGAGTCCTCGATGGTCACAGCTGCACGCTCACATTCGTCGGCTGGGTGTAGAAGTGCATCGAGTGCAGGCCGCCCTCCCGGCCGATGCCGGAAAGCCCGGCGCCGCCGAACGGCGAGCGGAGATCGCGCAGGTACCACGTGTTGACCCAGGCCATCCCGACCCGCATCTGCTGCGCGACGCGGTGGCCGCGCTCCAGGTTCGACGTCCACACGGCGGCGGCGAGCCCGTAGTCGGTGTCGTTCGCCAGCCGGACAGCCTCGTCCTCGGTGTCGAACGGGATCAGCGCCGCGACCGGGCCGAAGACCTCCTCGCGCACCACCCGCGCGGAGTTGTCCAGCCCGGTCCACAACGTCGGTTCGATCCAGGAACCGCCCGCGAGTTCCGGCCCGAGGTCCGGGACCGAACCGCCGGTCAGCACCGTCGCGCCTTCGGCGACCGCGAGGTCCACATAGGACTGGACTTTCTTCCGGTGCTGCTGGGAGATCAACGGCCCGGTCGTGGTGTCAGGAGCGTCCGGACGGCCCAGCCGCAACGCCGCCGCCCGCTCGGCGAGCCCGCCGGCGACCGCGTCGAACACGGACCGCTCGACGTAAACCCGCTCCGTGCACAGGCACACCTGCCCGGTGTTCAGGAAAACCGACCGGGCGAGGCCGTCGAGAGTCTTCTCGAGGTCGCAGTCCGCGAACACCACCGCCGCGTTCTTTCCTCCCAGTTCAAAGGAAACCGGCCGCACCGACGGGGCGACCGCGCGCATGATCGCCGAGCCGGTCCGGGATTCGCCGGTGAACGTCACGCCGTCGATGCCGCGGTGCGTGGTGAGGTACTCCCCGGCGGAGTCCGGTCCGAAGCCGTGAACGACGTTATACACCCCGGTCGGCGCACCCGCCTCCGCGATCACCTCGGCAAGCAGCGTCGCCGTCGACGGCGTCTCCTCCGACGGTTTGACCACCACCGCGTTCCCGCACGCCAGCGCGGGCGCGACCTTCCAGGTCAACAGCAGCAGCGGCAGGTTCCACGGCACGATCACCGCGACCACGCCCAGCGGCTTGGGCACCGCGTAGTTCAGCGCCTTCCGGCCGTTCGGCAGGTCGGTCAGAAAGGAATCGAGACCGGCCGCCGCGATGGTGTCGGCGAAGGAACGGAAGTTCGTCGCCGCCCGCGCGACGTCCAGGTCGCGAGCCAGGTGTTCCGGCTTTCCGGTGTCGCGGACCTCGGCGGCGGCGAAATCCTCGAACCGCTCCTCGATCCGGTCGGCGATCCGGCGCAGCAAGGCGGTGCGCTCCGCCACCGACGCGCGTCCCCACGGCCCGTCCAGCGCGGCGCGCGCCGCAGCGACCGCGGCGTCGACCACGTCCGGCCCGGCCTCGTGGACGTGCGCGACGAGCGACCCGTCGACCGGGTCGATCTTCTCGAAGGTGCGCCGCCCGGCGACCCGGGTCCCGCCGACGACGTTGTGGAGTTCCGCAGCCATGGAACTGACCGTAGGGACGCCAGGAATGCCTGGCCAATGCTCTTTGCCGCCGCTGCCATGACCAGCCGGGCATAGCTGTCGCCCATGCCTGTACCGGCATAGCTGCCGCCGGAATGAGCATTGGCCGGGCATGGCCGCTGCCGCCCACAATGGATCACTCAGCCGTTCGCGCAGGAAGGAAGGCCCGTGAGCCATCCGGACATCGATCGGGACTACAGCGCCCAAGCCACCGTCACCGAAGCCGAGTTCGACGCCGTGATGGCCCGCTACCGCTCCGCCTCCGAATCCGCGACAGCCGGCCTGGACGGCCACGCCGGTCTGGCTTTCGACCCTCTCAGCGACGAGCGGCTGGACGTCTGGGGCATCTCGCCAGGACAGTCGCGCCCCGTCGTCCTCGCTATCCACGGCGGGTACTGGCGAATGCTCTCGCGGCACGACACCGCGTTCATGGCAAGGGTTCTGGCCGACGCCGGAATCGCCACCGTCGCGCCCGACTACACGCTCGCTCCAGCCGCGCCCTTGGAAGAGATCGTGTGCCAGGTCCGCGCCGCTGTCACCTGGGTGCACCGCCACGGCGCCGAGCACGGCCTCGACCCGGACCGCATCCACGTCGTCGGCAGCTCGGCCGGAGGCCACCTGACAGCCATGACCGCCGTCGGCGGATGGCAACGCGCCGCCGGACTGCCCGAGGACGTGGTCAAAGGCGCGATGGCGATCAGCGGCCTCTTCGACCTCCGCCCGCTGGTCGACTCCTTCGCCAACACCTGGCTGACCCTCGACACGACCCGCGCGGAAGCCCTCAGCCCGATCTTGGCCCCGCCGGGCACCGCGCCCGTCCACGTGGCGGTCGCCGAACACGAAGCCGCCGGATTCCACCGGCAGAGCAAGGCTTTCCACGCGCATTGGCCCGTCGCCTCTTCTTCGACCGTCGTGCCCGGCCGGAACCATTTCGACGTCTTCCTCGACCTGGCCGACCCCGGCTCCGCGCTCAGCCGCGCCCTGGTCCGGCTCGCCCTCTCGTGACGCCGGAAGCCATCCCGGACAGTAATGTCGCCGGAATGGAGATGCCCCGCCTGCTCGACGGCCGCCTCAAGCTCAGGCACCTCGTGCTGGTGGACACCCTCACCGAGCAGGGCAGCGTCGTCGGCGCGGCAGCCGCGCTGCACGTCACGCAGCCGGTCGTCACGCGCGGCCTGCACGATCTCGAAGCCATCCTCGGCGTGCCGCTCTACGAACGCGGCCCGCGCGGCATCACGCCGACCGAGTTCGGGACCGCGTTCACCGAGCACGCGCGCGCCGTGCTCGCCCAGCTCACGCACGCCGCCCGGCACGTCGTCGAGATCGCCGACGCGACGCGCGGCCGGGTCGTCGCGGGCATCCACCTCGCCGGTTCGAACCTGTTGCTGCCACGCGCCATCGCGCATCTGAAAGAAGACCACCCGCTGGTCACCGTCGTGGTCCGGGAGGGAACGCCCGAATCGCTGCTCGTGGAGCTGACCGCGGGCCGGGTGGACGTGATCGTCGGCAGGCTGAGCGGCCCCGGCACGGAAGGCACCCGGCGGCAGGCGCTGTACCAGGAGTCGATCCGCGTCGTCGCCGGCGCGCACCACCCGCTCGCCGCGCGCGAGAACGTCTCGCTGGAGGATCTCGCCGGCTTCCCGTGGATCGTGCCCGGCACCGAGACGATGCTGCGCCAGGAGCTGGAAAGCCTGTTCGCCCAGCACGGCCTCGACCTGCCCGCCAACCGCGTCGAGGCGACGTCCTTCTTGACCGTGCGGCAGCTGCTCACCGAAACCGCCATGGTCGCCGCCCTGCCCGGCCTGCTCGGCATGGACGACCCGCGGCTGGTCACCCTGCCGACGCCGCTGGAGAACATCGGCCACAGCGTCGGCCTCACGCTCGCCGCCGGGCGCAGGCTGAACCCGGCCACCCAGGCGCTGATCGCGTCGCTGCGCACCGTCGCCGCGCAGATCGAAGACGCCTGAAGCTTTCTGTCGTTTTCTTGACGACCGGCGTTAAACCGTGATACTTCATGGACCTCCGCGGAGGGAGCGTTCCATGGGTTACCGCTTGTCCACCGTCGATCCGGCCCGCACCGCGCTGGTCGTCATCGACCTGCAGCACGACTTCCTGGCTCCGGGCGCCCCGCTGGAATCCCCGGCCGGACGCGCGATGATCCCCGTCCTCAACGACACCGTCCGGTTCTGCCGCGACGCCGGCGTCGCGGTGTTCTTCACCGCGCACGTCCACCGTCCCGACGGCTCCGACATGGGCCGGTTCGCCGATCTGTACCCGCCGATCGCCCAAGGCCAAGCCCTCATCGAAGGAACCCCCGGCGCCGCTTTGTACTCCGAAGTGGACCGCCGTCCCGACGAACCGCTGATCCCCAAACACCGCTACAGCGCCTTCTACGGCACCGATTTCGAAATGCAGCTCCGCGGACGAGGCGTGGACACTCTGATCGCCACCGGAGTCACCACCGGGGACTGCGTCCACGCCACCATCCGCGACGCGATGTTCCGCGACTTCCGCACGGCGGTCCTCTCCGACGCGTGCGCCACCTACGACCACCCCGACCTGGGCCACGGCGCGATGTCCGCCGCCGAGGTGCACGCCGCCACGCTGGTCGTCCTCGCCCAGTCCACCGCGGACGTCCTGACCAGCGCCGAATTCAAAGCCCTCGCGGAAAAGGGATCCGCCTAACCGCGCCCCGCCGCCGCCAACGCGTCATGGCCATGGATCCACTCCACCGTCTCCCCGATCCGCCCCAGCGCCGCATCCCTCGCGTCCGCCGCCGGACCGTCCGGCAAATGCAAGAGCGCGTTCGCCACCCAGGAACTCCGCTGAACCGCCCGAGTCCGCGGCCGCCGCAGCTTCTCGTATCGGGCCAGTGCCGCGTCACGGGAATCCCGCGCCAGGCACTCCGCGAGCGTCACGGCGTCCTCGATCGTCTGGTTCGCGCCCTGCCCGTGGTGCGGCAGCATCGCGTGCGCGGCGTCGCCGAGGAGCACTACCCCGCCGCGATGCCAGCGGTTGAGCGGATGCTGGGCGAACAACCCCCACCGCTGATACAACGTCGTCGCACCGACCATCTCGCGCACCGCCGGATGCCAGCCCTCGAAGGCTGACTCGATGCGCTCCCGGGGAATGTCCTCCGTCCACGACGCACCTTCCCAAGCGCGCGGTTCGTCCAGCACCGCAAGGAAATTCACCACCGACCCGTCGCCGATCGCGTAGTGCAGCAGATGCCCGCCCGGTCCCAGCCAGAACTGCATCGCCCCCGCGTCCGGCAGCGACGGCAGCCGCTCCACCGGCACCAGCCCGCGAAACGCGCTCGAACCCGAGTACCGGGCGAGCGGCGCGCCGTCCACCCGCGCGCGAACCGTCGAATGCACGCCGTCCGCGCCCACCACCACCTCAGCGGTTTCGCTGGCCCCGTCCGCGAATTCGAGCCGATACCGCGATCCGTCCGAGACCACTCCGGTCACCTGCCGTCCAAGATGGACATTCCCGCACGCGGCAGCCAGGATCCGCTGCAGATCCGCCCGGTGCACCCCGAAATACGGCCCGGCGAAGCGTTTTTCGTAGCCGTCCCCGATCGGATGCGCGACCACCCGCCGCCCGTCCCGCCAATGCCGGTAGACCAGCTCCGTCGGCACCGCGGAACACGCCGCCAGCTCGTCCCGCAACCCGAGCCGCTCCAGCACCCGGGACCCGTTGGCGGCCAGCGCCACCGCCGCCCCGACCTCCCGCAGTTCGGGCGACCGCTCGTACACCTCCGCCCCGATCCCGCGCTGCCGCAACGCGAGCGCGAAAGTCAGCCCGCCGATCCCGCCGCCGACGATCGCCACCTTGCCCGCCATCCGCCCCTCCTCCGCCTTGTACCGATCGGTACATGGACCGTACGGCGTACCGATCGGTACAGTCAAGGGGTGGACTCCGGAACCGGCCGCCGCGCCGAACTCCTGCAGCAAGCCGTCGGCTACCTCGCGACGCACGGCATCGCGGACCTGTCGCTCGCCCCGATGGGCGAAGCGCTGGGGACGAGCAAGCGCATGCTGCTGTACTACTTCGGCAGCCGGGAAAACCTGATCACCGAAGCGATCGCCGCGAGCCGCCCGGACGTCACCGAACTCTTCCGCTCCGTGCACGACGAAGAGTCCCTCGCCGCCGCCGCGCACGCCCTGTGGCAAGCGATCACCCGAGGCCGCCAGCAACGGCCGATCCACATCCTGTTCCAGGTGCTGGCTTTGGCCCCGACGCAACCGGAGCGGTACCTGGAAGTCGCCCGGGAAACGATCACCGCGATGGTGGACCCGCTGGTGCCGGTGTACCGGAAACTGGGCTACGCCGAACCGGACGCGGCCGCGCGGGCGAGTCTGCTGATCTCGGGCCTGAGGGGGCTGTGCCTGGACCGGATCGTCACTGGGGACGAGGAGAGGATCGAGATCGCGGCTCGGGCGTTGATCGCTACCGCGGTGGCTCCGCCCGCCTGACTGCAGCGAGGCCTCGCATTTCTACCGCTCAAGAACCGCCGGCAACTCAGCCACCGACCCCAGCACATGCGTAGCCCCATGCGCCCGCAACGTCGCCTCGTCATGCGCCCCGGTCAGCACCCCAGCCGCCACCGAGGCCCCCGCTCGTCGTCCGGTCAGCATGTCGAATCCGGTATCCCCCGCCACCGCGACCGCGCGCACATCGGTGATCCCCAACCGCAGCACCGCAGTCAGCACCATGTCCGGGAACGGCCTCCCCCGGCCACCAGCATCCGACGGACACACCACCAGATCCGCCAGCTCCGTCCACCCGAGCCGCCGCAGCAGCGCATCGCGAGTGACCGCCGAGAACCCCGTGCTCAGGCAAACCCGGCGCCCCTGCGCACGCAACTTGTCGATCGCTTCCTCCGCACCAGGAAGCGGCGCCGCAACCTCAATAGCCTGCTCAGCAAACGCAGTCTCGAACACCCGATTCGCCTTCTCCGCAACCCCCTCCGCAGGAAACAGCGCCCGGAAGACCTCGATCTTCGACTGCCCCATCGTGTCGCGAACGTAGGCGTCCACGTCTCCCCGCTCCGGCGAGTCCGCAGGCACCCCGACCGCCTCCAACGCCGCCGAAAACGCTGCCTCGACAGCACCATCGTCACGGACCGTCGTGCCAGCCATGTCCAGCACGACCAGCTCCACACCTCGCGTCATCGGACCCCCTCCACTTCCCGCCCGGTCACCGCGTGCACCGCGCTGATCAAGGCCATCGTCTCGATGTCGGCCGCGCTGCAACCGCGCGAAAGGTCGTGCAGAGGCGCTGCGACGCCTTGCAGAATCGGCCCCAGCGCGGTCGCTCCGCCCAGCCGTTCGGCGATCTTGTAAGCGATGTTCCCCGCGTCGAGATTGGGGAACACCAACACATTCGCCCGCCCGGCGACAGTCGACGACGGCGCCTTAGCCACCCCGACGGCATCCACGACAGCAGCGTCGAATTGCAATTCGCCGTCGACATCCACGCCAGGCAACCGTTCCCGCACCAGCGAAGTGGCCTGCCGAACCTTGTCCACCGCCGAATGCTTAGCGCTGCCTTGGGTGCTGAACGACAGCATCGCCACGACCGGCTCGGTTCCGGTCAGCGCGCGGTGCGTCGACGCCGCGCCGACGGCGATGTCGGCCAGCGCGTCCGCATCCGGCTCCGGCACCACCGCGCAGTCGGCGAAAGTGAGCGACCGGCCGTCCTGCAACAGCATCAGGAAACAACTGCTCAAAGTCCGCACGCCGGAAGCGAGGCCGACGATCCGCAGCCCGGCCCGGAGGACATCGGACGTCGGCCGCGTCGCACCGGCGAGGCACGCGTCCACCCGGCCGAGCGCGAGAAGCGCGGCGGAGAGGGCGACGGGATCGTCGCGAACTGTCTCCGCCCGGCCGGGAAACGCCGTCGCCAGCCGCGCGAGGACAGCGTCGTCGGCCGCCAGCTCAGCAGTGTCCAGAAAAGGCGGTACCGAAAAACCAAGCTCTGCCGCGACAGAAGCGATCTCCGCCGAAGACCCGACCAGCACCGGTTCGATCTCGCCGCGGTCGACCAGGCGCGCAGCCGCGGTGACGGCACGCGGGTCGGCGCCGTCGGCGAGCGCGATCCGCGGGCGGGCATCGCCGACGCGCTCCCGCCAGGTCTCGGCCAGAGGGGCCATGGTCATCTCGCAAACTCCCTCGCGGACGGCAGTGCTCCCCGTGAGGATGGCGAGCGCTGGCCCCAAGGGACAGAGCCAGAACAGTCCCCGATGACAGGTCCAGAAGCCCCGCGTCCTGGACCCGCCGACCGAGCGGTTTCTGGCACTTTCGCGGTGGCCAGTCCTCCCGCACTCTCGGTCGGACCACACACGGCAGATGGGAGCAGGGCGATGAAGATCGGTGTGCCTCGCGAGGTCAAGAACCACGAATACCGGGTGGCGGCGACGCCGGCCGGAGTACACGAGTTCACCTCGGCCGGCCACGAGGTCTTCGTGGAGCGCGGCGCGGGCGAGGGCTCGTCCATCCGAGACGAGGACTACGCCGCGGCCGGCGCGAAGCTGCTCGACCACGCGGACGACGTCTGGGGCACCGCGGACATGGTGCTGAAGGTCAAGGAGCCGGTCGCCGAGGAGTACCACCGGCTGCGCTCGGACCAGCTGCTCTTCACCTACCTGCACCTCGCCGCGAGCGAGCCCTGCACCAAGGCCCTGCTCGACGCGGGCACCACGTCGGTGGCCTACGAAACCGTCCAGCTGCCGAACGGCTCCCTTCCCCTGCTGTTCCCGATGAGCGAGGTGGCCGGGCGGCTGGCCCCGCAGGTCGGCGCGCAGACGTTGATGCGCGTCAACGGCGGGCGCGGCGTGCTGATCGGCGGCGTCTCCGGGGTTCCGCCGGCCCGCGTGGTCGTGCTGGGCGCGGGCGTCGCCGGGATGAACGCGGTCGCCGTCGCGGCCGGGACCTGGGGCGACGTCGTGCTGTTCGACAAGAACGTCGACAAGCTCCGCGCCGCCGACCGGATGTACCAGGGCCGCATCCGCACCGCCGCCGCCAACTCGTACGCGATCGAGCAGGCGGTACTGGAAGCCGACCTGGTGATCGGCGCGGTGCTCGTCCCCGGCGCGAAGGCCCCGAGCCTGGTCTCCAACGAGACGGTCTCCCGGATGAAGCCGGGCAGCGTGCTGGTGGACATCTCGATCGACCAGGGCGGCTGCTTCGAGGACTCGCGCCCGACGACCCACGCCGACCCGACCTTCCGGGTGCACGAATCGGTGTTCTACTGCGTGGCCAACATGCCCGGCGCGGTCCCGCACACCTCCACGCACGCGCTCACCAACGTCACGCTCCCCTACGCGCTGGAGATCGCGAACAAGGGCCTGCGCACCGCCGTGCAGGACACGCCCGAGCTCCGCGGCGGCGTGAACACGGTCGACGGCAAGCTGACGTACGAGCCGGTGGCCACGGCGCACGGCCTCCCGGTCACCGACGTCGCCGACGCGCTGGCCTGAGCCTCGTCGGCGTGGCGCGGGGTGGGAAAACCGGCCACTGCGAGTTACGTTTCAGCCCACCCCGCTGCACGCCGGCCACTTGGGAGAGCGCACTTGCCACGCACGTTGATCGAGATCGACCGCTCGTCGGACGAACCGCTGTACCGCCAGGTCCGGCGAGCGATCGAGCACGGGATCGCCATCGGCACGTTCGACCCGGCCCGCCGGCTGCCCAGCTCGCGGGAACTGGCCGTCGAACTGGGCGTTTCCCGGAACACGATCAACCTCGCCTACCAGGAGCTGGTCGCCGAGGGCTACGTGGAAAGCCGCGAGCGCAGCGGATTGTTCGTCAACGGCGAGATGCGCCCGCACTGCGCCGTCGAGGCACGGGACACCGAATCGCGCATCGACTGGGCCGGCCGCGTCCGCCGGTTCCCGGACGCCGGCGTCGCCCACATCGAGAAACGCACCGACTGGGCGAGCTATCCGTACCCGTTCCTCGCCGGGCAGGTCGACATCACCGCGTTCCCGGCGCGGTCCTGGACGCGCTGTCTCCGCGACGCCCTCTACCGGCCGCACGTGTTCCATAGCCTGCAGGACAGCGTCGGTTCTGACGACCCGATGCTGGTCGAAATGGTGTGCCGCCAACTGCTGACCACGCGGGGCATCGAAGCCGATCCGGACGAAGTGCTGATCACCGTCGGCTCGCAGCAGGGCCTCGACCTGCTCGGCCGCGTGCTGCTCGGCCCGGACCAGGTCGTGGCCATCGAAAACCCCGGCTACCTCGACGCCCGGCACATCTTCCTCCGCACCGGCGCCCGCGTGGCCGGAATCGACGTCGACTCCCGGGGCCTGCGACCACCGGAGTCGCTGGACGGCGTCGACCTTCTCTACCTCACCCCGAGCCACCAGCACCCGACCAACGCGACACTCAGCATCGGCCGCCGCCGCCAGCTCCTCGCCCAGGCCGCGGCTTCCGGCACGGTCGTCGTAGAAGACGACTACGACAGCGAATTCCGCTACCAGGGCAGCCCCACCCCGGCGCTGAAGGCACTCGACAACACCGGCGACGCTGTCTACCTCGGCACGTTCTCCAAGTTCCTCTCCCCCGGGCTCCGCCTCGGCTACCTGGTCGGCCCGCGCGAGCTGGTGCGCGCGCTGCGAGAGGCCCGCCGGTACGTCCTGCGCCACCCGCCCGGCCAGCTGCAACGGGCGCTGGCGCTGCTCATCGAAAGCGGCGAGTACCACCGCTCCCTGCGCCGCTACCGCACGAAACTGATGCGAAAATGGACCGCCACCTGCGCCGCGGTCACCGAATACCTGCCGTGGGCGCAAGGCCCGTACCCGCCCGGCGGCGTCAGCCTCTGGATGACCGGACCGGCCGGACTGGACTGCCGGGTCCTGGTGGAGCGCGCGGAGGAACTGGGAATCCTCATCGAACCCGGCGACATCTTCTTCCTCGGCGAAGACCCGCCGCGCAACCACTTCCGCATCGGCTTCTCCGCCACCCCGCCGTCGGCGATCGACCCCGGGATCCGGCTGCTCGGCGACGTCTGCCGGGAGCTGCTGGACGCCTGACCGGCCCGGTGCCGGCCCGGTGCCGGCCCTGCGCTGGCACCACTCGCGCGCAGCTTTCTGGACCTGTTCGCGGGCCAGCTCCCCCGGCACTGTCTTGGGGGCAGGACACGTGGACAAGGAGGTCCCATCGTGGGCGAACCCGCGGTATCCGCTCGTCCGGCTCCCGACCTGGTGGTGCTCGGGGGCACGGTGCTCACCCTGGACCGAGGCGGGACGCGCGCGTCCGCGCTCGCCGCCCGCGACGGCCGGATCACCGCGGTCGGCGACGACCGCGCGATCGCCGCCCTCGCCGGTCCCGAAACGACAGTGCTCGACCTGGCCGGCCGCACGGTCGTCCCGGGTTTCGTGGAGTCGCACAACCATCCGTCGTTCTTCGGGATGGCGCTGGCCGCCCCGGTCGACGCCGGAAGCCCGCCCAACGACCGGATCAGCGACATCGCCGGCCGCGTCCGGCAGGCCGCGCGCGATTTCGGCCCCGGCGAATGGATCAAGGGTTTCCGGTACGACGACACGCTTCTCGCCGACAACCGGCACCCCACCCGGCACGACCTGGACCCGGCCTCGCCGCGCAACCCGGTCCTGCTCACCCACGTGACCGGCCACTTCTCCGTGGCGAATTCCGCCGCGCTGCGAGCCGTCGGCATCACCGCCGCCACTCCCGACCCGCCCGGCGGCGTCATCGCCCGCGACGAACGCGGCGAACCGACCGGCCTCCTCATCGAGACCGCGGCCTTCCTCGTCAACTCCGCGATGCCCTCGCAAGGCCCCGACGAGCTGGCCAACGCGCTCCAGCTGGCCGACGCCGAGTACCTGCGCAACGGCGTGACTTCGGTGCACGACACCGGAATCGGCTTGATCGGCGGCGAACAGGAGCTCGCCGCGTACCGGATGCTGACCCGCGCCGGAAAACTGCGCACCCGCATCCACGGCTACCTCTTCCACACCCTCCTGCCGGGCCTCGCCGAAGGCACGCCTGAGTCGCCGGATCCGTCCAATCCGGACGGTTTCACCATGAACGGCATCAAGATCGTCGCCGACGGTTCGATCCAGGGCCGCACCGGCTGCCTGGCCGAGGGCTACACCTGCGACCCCGACGACCACGGCATGATGCTGCTCGAACCGGACGAGCTCTCCCGCCGCATCGCCGCGCTCGACGCCGCGGGCTGGCAGGTCGCCGTGCACGGCAACGGCGACGCGGCGATCGACGCCATCATCGACGGCTACGCCCGCCTCGGCGCGCCCGAGGGCACCGGACGCCGCCACCGGATCGAACACTGCCAGACGGCCCGCGAGGACCAGCTCGACAGGATGGCCGAAAACGACATCGCCGCGTCGTTCTTCATCAAGCACGTCTACTACTGGGGCGACCGGCACCGGGACGTCTTCCTCGGCCCGGAACGCGCCCGCCGGATCAGCCCGCTCGCGTCGGCGCGCTCCCGCGGAATCCACTTCGGACTCCACTCCGACACACCGGTCACGCCGGTGCCGCCGCTGGAGGGCATCTGGTGCGCCGTCGCCCGGCAAACGAGCAGCGGCCAGCTGCTGGGCCCGGAACAGGCGATCGACGTCGAAGCCGCGCTGCGCGGCTACACGATCGACGCGGCCTACCTGGCGGGCGAGGAAGAGAGCAAGGGCAGCCTCGAAATCGGCAAACTCGCGGATCTCATCGTGCTGTCCGAGGATCCGACCACAGTGGACCCGAACCGGATCCGCGACCTGACCGTCGACGCCACCGTGATCGGCGGACGGCTCGTCTGGCAACGCGATCCCGTGGCGACCGGAGGCGTCCGATGATCCGCAGCTGGCCGAGCCTGTGCATCGGGCTCGGCATCCCCGCGGTCGCGATCCTCGGCGGGATCCCGCTGGTGGCGGGCTCGCCCGCGACGGTCGCCGGGTTCCCGCTGGTGTTCTTCTGGATGTTCCTCTGCTTCCCGCTGACCACTCTGTGCCTGTGGATCAGCTGGCGCTTCTTCGACCGCCGGCACTACCCGGCCGACAAGCCCGCCGCGAAAGAGGACCAGAAATGCTGATTCTCATTGTCACCGTCGTCATGGGCCTGTCGATCCTGCTCGCGCTGTGGGCGGGCCGCTCGTCGCGCGGCGGCGGGATCTCGGAGTTCCTGGTCGGCGGCCGCTCGTTCCCGCCGTGGCTGCTGTACTTCCTGGCCGTCGGCGAGGTGTACAGCATCGGCACGATGATCGGCTTCCCGAGCGGGATCTACGCGCACGGCGCGAGCTACGGAATCTGGTTCCTCGGCTACATCCTGCTCGCCTATTCGCTGGGCTACTTCCTCGCCCCGCTGGTCTGGCGCGCGGCGCGCAAACACGACGCGATGACCGTCCCGGACGTCTTCGGCCGCCACTACGGCAGCCGGACGCTGGAGCTGATCACGTGCGTGACGATGCTGATCGCGCTCGTGCCGTGGGGCCAGTACCAGTTCATCGGCCTGCAGGTGGTGCTGAGCAACCTCGGGCTGAAACTCACGCCCGTGCAGTGCGTGCTGCTGGCCGGGATCATCGCGTTCGCCTACATCGCCGTGTCCGGCATCCGCTCCCCCGCGTTCGTGTCGATCCTCAAGGACGCGTTCATGCTGCTCGGGGTCGTGCTCGTCGGCCTCGCCGCGGTGCTGGTCGCAGGCGGGACCTCCGGGGTGACCGGGCCGGAGGCGCTGGCCAGGGCGCAAACCACGATGGGCGGCCAGGATCTGTGGTTCGCGATGACCACGATCCTGTTCCAGAGTGTGGTCTTCTACCTCGGTTTCGGCGGCGCGTACGTGTTCCCGGCGCGTTCGGAGCGGGCGGTGAAGAGTTCGACGGTGTGGATGCCGCTGTACATGCTGATCTACCCGTTCCTCGTCTTCGCCGCCTATTACGGGCTGAAACAGCACCCCGGGCTGAAGAACCCGAACACCGTGTTCATGGAGACGGCGAAAGGCCTTCTGCCGGAACCGGTTCTGGGTCTCGTGGCCGCCGGCGCCGCTTTGTCCGGAGTCCTGGTGCTGTCGGCGACGGCGTTGGCGATCGGCGGCATGGTCAGCCGGAACCTCGCCCCGAACGTCCGCCCCGCCGCGCAACGGCGCTGGACGGTCGTGGCGGTGGCGGTGTTCCTGGTGCTCGCCGCCGTGCTCACGCTGACCGCCTCGACGCTCATGCTCACCGTGCTGAACCTGACCTACAACCTGCTGGCCCAGGTCGTGCCGGGCTGGCTGGCGATCCTGTTCGCACGGCGGGTCCGCACCGCCGCGATCGCGACGGGCATGGTGGTCGGGGTGGTGACCGCGGTCGTCCTCTACGCCACCGGCGTCACGCTCGGCGGCCTCAACACCGGCCTGGTGTCGATGGGCGTGAACCTGGTGATCGTGTTCGGCTGGAGCCTGCTCGCACCTGGCAAGCGACGCTCTCCGATCGCTTGGGAGCCCAACGAACCGGCGGTCTCGCCGGTCGCTCAACCAGCCGGTTAGCGGCGCGCCATCAGATCGAGGATCTCGCGGAAGGCACGGAACCCCGTGCCTTCCGCGGCGTCCAGCGCCACGCTGCGGCGGTAGTACGCACTGAGATCGAGCCCGACCCCGATGCCGTACACCTCCGTCTCGCTCCGCTCCAGTCCGTCGGCCACCTGAACGAGATGGCGGTCGAGGTAACGCTCCTCATTGGCCAGTACAGTCGCGCCGTCCATCGGGCTTCCGTCCGACAACACGAAAACCAGCCGCCGACGAGCCTCGCACGCCCGTGCCCGTTCAGCCGCCCACGCCAACGCCTCGCCGTCGATGCCCTCGCGGAACAGATCGGCCTTCAGCAACGCCGCGACGTCCCGCCGAGCGCGCCGCCACGGGGTCGCAGCGTCCTTGAACACCAGATGCCGGCGCTCATTGAGCCGCCCCGGCTGTTCCGGCCGCCCGGCGCGCATCCAGTCCCGCCGGGCTCGGCCGCCGTGCCACGCACCCGTGGTGAAGCCGAGGATTTCGCAACTGGCACCGGCGAGATCGAGCGCGCGAGCGAAGAGATCGACCAGCACCGCAACGGTTTCCCGGTGCGCCTTCATCGAACCCGAGCAATCGATCAGGAACGTCACCAGCACGTCCGCGACCGGCTCCGTCCGCTCGACCCGGAACACCCGACGGTCCGCGGGCGTCGCGATCAACCGCGCGAGGGCCCGGCCGTCGATCTGGCCTTCTTCCTGCGCACCGTCCCACCCGGACCGCACCGGTTCCGCGAGCACCGCCGTGAGTTCCCGCGCGAGCCGAGCCACGTTGACGCCCTGCTTCGCCACCCGCGCGTCAAGCCGTTCGCGCAGTTCCCGCAGCAATTCCGGCCGCACCAACGGTCCCGCCCGATCCTCGCGGTCGTAAGCGGTGGTGAAAACCCGGTACTGCCCGGCCGCCACCGGTCCTTTGTGGTCACCGAGGCCCGCGATACCGCCTTCCTCACTGCCGGTTTCGTCGTCGAAATCCAGCAGCAAGGCGTACGCCGCAGTTTCTGCTTCGTCTTCCGGGTCTTCGGACTTCTTCGGCTCCAGCAACGCGGCGACCGCTTCGGCCAGCGCCCGCGCGTGCTCGGCGAACGCGGCCTGATCGGCCCGGTTCCGCCGAAGCCCGGCCAATTGCGCACCGACCATCGGCGCGATCGCCGCCCGCGTCGCCTCGATCAGATCCTCGGTTTCCTCCACGACCGGCTCGCCGGTGATCCGAGCCCGCGCCACCTGCGCCACGGTGTAAATCAACACGCCGCGCGCCGTCTCGGTCAGTCCATTGTGGTGCGCCGACAGCGACCACCGTTCGTGCCGTCGCCGCAAATTCGCCGTCACGCCCGGAAAACCGGCCGGGACCAGGGACTCCACCCGGAACTGCTCCAGCAGCTCGAACAGCAGCCGCTCGACGCCGCCGTCCGGCCGCAACCGCTGGTGCAGCTCCCGATCGGACCGGCTCAGGTGCAACGCCATCCCGTCCGCCGCGCCGCGAAAGGACGGCAAATCCTCGTCGTCGGCGCGCAAATGCGGGGCGGGCATCGGCACCGGACGGGCGCCGCGATGCAAGCGCCCGCCCCGGAAACGCGCGTCCGGCGACCCGCTGACCGCCCGGATCGCCGCCGCGGACAACTCCTCGACCTGCTGGCGCCGCCGGGTCTCGGGCGTGCTCACGCCGCGGCCAGCTCCTGGTCGAAGCAACGCTGGAAGCACTCGGCGACGACCGGACGTTCAGCCTCGTCGCATTTGTTGAGGAAGGTCAACCGGAACGCGAGCGCCGGATCGCCGAAGATCTCGCAGTTCTCCGCCCAGGTGATAACCGTGCGCGGAGACATCAGCGCGGACAGGTCACCCGCCCGGAACCCTTCGCGGGTCAGCCCGGCGACCGCCACCATCGCCTCGACCAACGGCCCGTCCATTCGCGGCACCCGCGCCCGCACGATCGCCGCTTCCTCTTCCGGCGCGAGGTAATCCAGCGCCGCGACGATGTTCCACCGGTCGATCTGCGCGTGGTTGAGCCGCTGCACCCCGTGGTAGAGGCCGTTGAGATTGCCCAGCCCCACGGTGTTGGCGGTGGCGAACAGCCGGAAACCCGGGTGCGGGCGCAGCACGGTGTTGCTGTCGATCAGGGTGAATTTGCCGTCCCGTTCGAGCAGCCGCTGGATGACGAACATGACGTCCGGCCGTCCCGCGTCGTACTCGTCGAGGATCAGCGCGGTCGGCCGCCGCAGCGACCACGGCAGGATCCCTTCGCGGAATTCGGTGACCTGCTTGCCTTCGCGCAGCACCACCGCGTCCTTGCCGACGAGGTCGAGCCTGCTGATGTGACCGTCGAGATTCACCCGCAGGCACGGCCAATTCAGCCGAGCCGCGACCTGTTCGATGTGCGTGGACTTGCCGGTGCCGTGCAATCCCTGCACGAGCACCCGCCGGTTGTGCGCGAACCCGGCCAGCAACGCGAGCGTCACGTCCGGGTTGAACCGGTAGGCCGGGTCGACCTCGGGCACGTGCTCGTCCGGTGCGGAAAAGCCCGGGACCACCAGGTTCGAATCGAGGCCGAACGCGTCGCGCACGGCGATCCGGGCGTCAGGACCGTTGCCGCTCAACGGGTTCATCGGGAGACCTCCATCAGGACGGGATGCTGTCGGCGTCGTCGGCCGACCCCTCGGCCTCGACCTCCTTGATCGCTTCGGCGGCCCGCTGCAACGCGGGGAGCGCCTGCAAAGCCTTGTCGGCCGTCAGCCGCATGACCGGGGCCTGCACCGCCACCGCCAGGTTGGACCGGCCGGTGCGGCTGGGCACCAGCACGGCCACGCACACGAGCCCGGGCAGGAATTCCTCGTCGTCCAGGGCGAATCCGTCGCGCCGGATGCGGGCGAACTCCTCCTCCAGGGCGTCGAGATCGGTGACCGTCTTGGCCGTGTACTGCTTGAGCGGAGCGTGCGCCAGGAGCTTGCGCCGCTGCGCCGGGCTCATCTGGGAGAGGATGATCTTGCCGCTGGCCGAGCAGTGGATCGGCACGCGCGAACCGGGCCGCAGGTAGAACCGCAGCGGTTCGGGCGTTTCTACGCGGTCGAGGTAGACGATCTCGCTGCCGGACAGCGCGGTGATGTTGCAGCTCTCCCCCAGCTCGTCGACCAGGTGGTTGAGCACCGCGCGCCGCGCGCCGTGATGCGTGGCGTTGAGCAGCAGGTTCTCCGCGAGGCGGCGCAGCCGGTCGCCGGTGCCGTAATGCCGCCCGTCGGCCTGGCGCACGAGCAGCCCCGCGCCCTCCAGCTGCTGCAGCATCCGGTGCAGGGTCGGCTTCGGCAGGCCGGTCTCCTCGACCAGGCCCTGCAGCGTCACCAGCTGGTCCTTCGCCGCGATCAGCTCGAGCAGCGAGAACAGCCGCATGGTCGGGGTGTCCCCGTCGAGGCCCGCGCCGTCCGGCTCGCGCACGAGTTCCACGGCGCTGGTCTTCCGCAACTCACTCACGTTCCGAAAACTAGCACATCCTGTCTCGTTTTCCATCAACTGCCGGTTGACCTCCCGCACGCGGCGTCCTATCGTCCATCAAGTTCAGCTTTCACGAACCTCACGTACCGAAAACCAAGACTTTCAGCGTCGAAGGAGTTCAACCATGGCGGAGAGGAAGACGGGCGACGGCCGCACCGTCGTCAGCGGGCCGGCGAAGATGACCCCGTCGGAGGCCTTCGTCGAGACGATGGTGGCCAACGGCGTCACCGACATCTTCGGCATCATGGGCTCGGCGTTCATGGACGCGATGGACATCTTCGCGCCGGCCGGCATCCGGCTCGTCCCGGTCGTGCACGAACAGGGCGCCGCGCACATGGCGGACGGCTACGCCCGGGTCAGCGGACGGCACGGCGTGGTCATCGGGCAGAACGGCCCGGGCATCAGCAACTGCGTGACCGCGATCGCCGCGGCGTTCTGGGCGCACAGCCCGGTCGTGATGATCACGCCGGAGGCGGGCACGATGGGCACCGGCCTCGGCGGCTTCCAGGAAGCCAACCAGCTGCCGATGTTCCAGGAGTTCACCAAGTACCAGGCGCACGTCAACAACCCGAAGCGGATGGCCGAGTACACCGCGCGGGCCTTCGACCGGGCGCTCGCGGAGATCGGCCCGACCCAGCTGAACATCCCGCGCGACTACTTCTACGGCGAGATCGAGACCGAGATCCCCGAGCCGCAGCGGCTCGACCGCGGCCCCGGCGGCGACAAGAGCCTCGCCCAGGCCGCCGAACTGCTGGCCACCGCCGAATTCCCGGTGATCATCTCCGGCGGCGGGGTCGTCATGTCCGACGGCGTCGAGGAGGCCAAGGCGCTCGCCGAGCGGCTCGGCGCGCCGGTCGTCAACAGCTACCAGCACAACGACAGCTTCCCGGCCAGCCACCCGCAGTGGTGCGGCCCGCTCGGCTACCAGGGCTCCAAGGCCGCGATGAAGCTGATCTCGCAGGCGGACGTGGTGATCGCGCTCGGCACGCGGCTCGGGCCGTTCGGCACCCTGCCCCAGCACGGCATGGACTACTGGCCCAAGAACGCGAAGATCATCCAGATCGACGCGGATCACAAGATGCTCGGCCTGGTCAAGAAGATCACCGTCGGCATCTGCGGCGACGCGAAGGCCGCCGCCGCGGCGCTGACCGAGCGCCTCGCCGACCGCACGCTCGCCAGCGACGCCACCCGCGACGAACGCGCCGGGCGCATCAAGGCCGAGAAGGACGCGTGGGAGGAGGAACTCACCGCGTGGACCCACGAGAAGGACCCCTACTCCCTCGACATGATCGCCGAGCAGGAGGGCGAGGAGGGCAACTGGCTGCACCCGCGCCAGGTCTTGCGCGAACTGGAGAAGGCCATGCCGCCGCGCGTGATGGTCTCCACCGACATCGGCAACATCAACTCGGTGGCGCACAGCTACCTGCGCTTCGAGGAGCCCAGGTCGTTCTTCGCGCCGATGTCCTTCGGCAACTGCGGTTACGCGCTGCCGACCATCATCGGCGCCAAGGCCGCCGCGATGGACCGTCCGGCGATCGCGTACGCCGGTGACGGCGCGTGGGGCATGAGCATGGGCGAGGTCATGACCGCGGTGCGGCACGACATCCCGGTCACCGCAGTGGTGTTCCACAACCGCCAGTGGGGCGCGGAAAAGAAGAACCAGGTCGACTTCTACGACCGCCGTTTCGTCGCCGGCGAACTGGAAAGCGAGAGCTTCGCCGGGATCGCGCAGGCGATGGGCGCGGACGGCATCGTCGTGGACAAGCTCGAGGACGTCGGCCCGGCGCTGAAGAAGGCCGTGGACGCGCAGATGAACGAGGGCCGCACCACGGTCGTCGAGATCATGTGCACCCGCGAGCTGGGCGACCCGTTCCGCCGCGACGCGCTGTCGAAGCCGGTGCGGTTCCTGGAGAAGTACCAGGACTACGTGTAATCGCTTCCTCGCGAGCCGAGAACCGGCCGGGCCCCGCGCCCGGCCGGTTCTTTCGCGTCCGGCTCCCGATCTGGCACCGGTGATCGGCCGCTTTCTGGCTCTGGGCGGGGGCCAGAAAGATTGCGATCGTCGACACATTCCCGTTCTCGCACACTCAGGAGGTCGCCAGGTGAACGTCACGGAGCTGCGGGCCACTGCCCGCCGACACCTCGGGCCGCACTTCACGCGCAAGGACACCTGGCAGAGCGAATTCCCGGTGTTCGTCCGCGGCGAGGGCAGCTATCTGATCGACACCGAGGGCCGCCGTCACCTCGACGGTCTCGCCGGGCTGTTCTGCGTCAACATGGGCCACGGCCGCGCGGACATCGCCAAGGCCGCGGCCGAGCAGGTCGGCACCCTCGCCTACGCCAGCAACTGGGGCTCGGCGCACCCGCCGTCGATCGAAGCCGCCCGGATCATCGCCGACCTCGCCCCCGGCGACCTCGGCACCACGTTCTTCGTGAACTCCGGTTCGGAGGCGGTGGAGACCGCGCTGAAGTTCGTCCGGCAGTACCACCGCAGCCAGGGCGCCCCGGAGCGGACGAAGATCATCAGCCGCGAAATGGCCTACCACGGAACGACCATGGGCGCGTTGTCGGTCACCGGCCTGCCCAAGATCAAGGAGCCGTTCGGCCCGCTGCTGCCGGGCATCCGGCACGTGCCGAACACCCTCGGCTTCACCGGCGACTGCGGCCCTGCCGACCAGCTGGACTGCGTCCGCGCCATCGAGGCGGTCATCCTCGAGGAAGGCCCGGAGACGGTCGCCGCGGTCTTCGCCGAGCCGGTCCAGAACGGCCGGGGCGCGCTGGTCCCGCCGGAGGGCTACTGGCCGGCGCTGCGGGCGCTGTGCGACAAGTACGGCATCCTGCTGGTGTCCGACGAGGTCATCTGCTCGTTCGGCCGCCTCGGCCACTTCTTCGGCCACGGCCTGACCGGCGTAGTCCCGGACCTGATCACCTTCGCCAAGGGCTCCACCTCGGGCTACGCCCCGCTCGGCGGCGTGATCGTGCGCGAGCAGCTGGTCACCGAGCTGTACGACTCCCCGAAGGGCGGCGTCTTCACCCACGGCGCGACCTGGGGCGGCCACCCGGTCTCGACGGCCATCGCGGTCGCCAACATCAGCGCGATGCGCGACGAGAAGGTGCCCGAGCACGTTCTGGAAGAGGGCCCGAAGCTGCGCGCGGCTTTGGAGTCGCTGAAGGACGCGCACCGGTGCGTCAAGGACGTCCGGGGCACCGGTTTCTTCTACGCGATCGAGCTGACGGCCGACCGCGACGGCGGCCGCGAGCTGACCGACCAGGAGTCGCTGACGGTCCTGCGGGAGGTCCTGCCGGAGTCGTTCCGCCGCACCGGAGTCATCCTCCGCGGCGACGACCGGGGCGCGACGATGCTGATGATCTCGCCGCCGCTGGTGGCCGACACGGACGTGCTGGACGAGCTGCTGCACGGCGTCGACGGCATGCTCACCGACGTGGAGAAGGCGATCCAGCCCTGACGGATGGGTTCGACGGGCGCTGGGTACCCCTTTGTTCCGAGGGGGCCCGGCGCCCGTCCTGCTGTCCGGGATCAGGCCGTTCTGGTACCGGAGCATGGCTAGCATCTGGCTCTCGCGGCGGGGCCTGTTCCTTCTTACGGTGACGGGAACCACACAGCAGCTCTCAGCGACATCGCGGCGGCGGCCGGCGCGGGGACATCGAGGTCCCCCCGGCGCCGCCGGAAGGAGGAGACGTGGGTTCTGCACCGGAAACCGCCGCCCAGAGCGGTCTCAAACCGGGCCTCAAGCAACGCCACATGAATCTGATCGCACTGGGCGGCGTGATCGGCGCCGGCCTGTTCGTCGGAAGCGGCGTGGTCATCCAGTCGGCCGGGCCCGCGGCGGTGGTCTCGTTCTTCATCGCCGGCCTGATCACCGTGCTCATCATGCGGATGCTGGCCGAAATGACCGTCGCGCGGCCCGCGCTCGGCTCGTTCTACGTCTACGCCAGGGAGGCGATGGGCAACCGGGCGGGCTTCACCGTCGGCTGGATGTACTGGTACTTCTTCGTGATCGTCGTGGCCGTGGAAGCGGTGGCGGGCGGCCGGATCCTGCAGCTGTGGCTGCCGAACGTGCCCCTGTGGGTGCTCAGCCTCGGCCTGCTCCTGCTGCTGACCGCCACGAACCTGGTCTCCGCGCGGTCCTACGGCGAGTTCGAGTACTGGTTCTCGTCCATCAAGGTCATCGCGATCCTGGTCTTCCTGGTGGTCGGCGCCCTGTACCTGTTCGGGATCTGGCCGGGTTCCCACGGAGGCGTCAGCAACCTCGTCTCCCACGGCGGCTTCGCCCCCATGGGCTTCGGCGCGGTGCTGGCGGCGGTCGTCCCCTGCGTCGGCTTCTACACCGGCGCGGAGATCGTCACCATCGCCGCCGCCGAATCCGCCGAACCTCGCCGTGCGATCGCCAAGGCCATGCGCTCCATCGTGTTCCGCGTGGTGCTCTTCTACGTCGGCTCGGTCTTCGTGGTGGTCACGGTCAAGGCCTGGAACGCCCCCGACACCGCCGTCAGCCCGTACGCCGCGGTGTTGGACGTCCTGGGCATCCCCGCCGTGGCAACGATCATGAACGCCATCGTGCTGACCGCGGTGCTGTCCTGCCTCAACTCCGCGCTGTACACGTCCTCGCGGATGCTGTTCGCCCTGACCCGCAACGGCGACGCCCCGAAGATGTTCACGAAGCTGTCCCGCAGCGGCGTCCCCCGCCGAGCCATCATCGCCGGGACGGTCATCGGCTACGTGTCGGTCATCGCCGCCTACACCTCGCCGAACCTGATCTTCCAGTTCCTGGTGAACTCCTACGGAGCGGTCGCCCTCTTCGTGTACCTCGCCATCGCACTGGCCCAGGTCCGGCTGCGGAAGCGGCTGCAGAACACCGATCCCGGCGCGCTGAGCCTGAAGATGTGGCTGTTCCCGTGGCTCAGCTACGCGACGATCGCCTTGATGGCGGCGGTCATCCTGGCCATGGCGTTCCTCCCGTCGACCCGCTCGCAGTTCTGGCTGAGCGCGGTGACCTTGGCGCTGATCCTGATCGCGTACCAGGTCCGGAAACGCCGTCCCGCCGGACCCGCGGCGACCGCCGAGACGGACTCCTCCCGCGGCGAGGCCGGGGTCGCTTCGCCCTGACCCCCGTTTGTCGGTCCAGCCCGGGCGGCTGGCCTGCCGGTTCTCGGCAGTCCCGCCCGGCTGGCCCGCGCCGGGTTCCTCTCACCGCGCCCGACGAGCCGGTCCTCGGCTGGTCGCACTTCCGCCCAGCCGCCCCACACCTGATCCCCCGACCACGCAACCCCCGACGAGCCGGTCCTCGACAGGCGGCACTTCCACCCAGCTGCACTCCGACGAGCCGGTCGTCGCCTGTCCAGACCAGCCCGGCCCGGCTGGCACCTCGCGATGCCACGATTCTGGACCTACCGCCACGACCAGACGTGCCGCAAGGTAAACCGATCCGCCCGCGTCGTGGAGGTCTGATGCCGCACCCGTCCAGGGCCCTCGTTCCCCCGGCCCGTTGATGACCTTCTGGCAGCTGCCCCCGGCGGCCATGGCCTTCGCCGTCGCCGCCCTGCTGGCCGGAGGCCTGATCCGCGGCTACTCCGGTTTCGGCGCTTCCTTGGTCTGGGTGAGCTGCCTCTGCCTGGTGCTCCCACCGCCCGCCGTGGTCCCGAGCACACTCCTGCTGGAAGTGGCCTCCAGCGTGACCCTGCTGCCGAAAGCCTGGCCGGACGCCCACCGCCCGTCCATACGCTGGCTCCTGACTGGCGCGCTCCTTGGCCTGCCGACCGGCATCTGGTTCCTAGCCGCACTGCCCGAACGCGCGACGAGACTGACCGTCGGACTGGTAGTCGGACTTTCGGCGCTGGCCCTGGCCTTCAGCCACCGAACCCGGCGCATGCCCGGCCGCATCGCCTGCGCCGGCATGGGAACCGCCTTCGGAGTCCTGAACGGCGCCTGCGGAATGGGCGGCCCGCCAGTAGTCCTGATGTACCTGGCGTCCCCGCTGCCGATGGCGGTCAACCGCGCGAGCCTGGTCGTCTTCTTCCTGGCCGCCGACCTGATGACAGTCGGCACCGCCGGCGCGGGCGGCCTGCTCACCACCGACGTCCTCCGGCAAACCGCGCTCTTCCTCCCCATCGCCCTGACCGGGATCGCCGCCGGAACCTGGCTGTACCGCCACGGCCGCGGCGATGTCCGCCGGATCGTGCTCGGCATCCTCGCCGTACTGTCCCTGGCGTTGGTAGGCCAGGCGGTGGTCGCGTGACCCTCTCCGACACCCTCCAGGCGACATCTATCGACCCAGCCCTCTCCGACACCCTCCAGGCGGCCACATGATCCTCGGCGCACTGGCCGTCGCCTTCGCGGGCTTCATCGGCGGCCTGACCGGATTCGGCGCCTCACTGGTCGGCACTCCCCTGCTGCTGCTCATCGGATTCCCGCTGCCGCAAGTGGTCGTGATCAACCTGATCGCCACCATGATCACCAGGCTCGCAGTGCTCCACCGCGAACGACACCACATCGCCTGGCGCCGCGTAGCCGTTCTAGGCGCCGCGAGCCTCCCCGGTGCCGCCGCCGGCGCACTCACCCTGCACCTGCTAGAGCCGCACGCCCTCCGCATCCTGGCAGGCACCGTGGTCGTACTGTCCGGCCTGCGCCTGCTGCTCCGCCCGACCCGAGAAGCCCACCCAGCGACCACAATCAAGCAAACCATCGCCGGCCTATTAGGCGGTTACCTCTCGACCACGACTTCCCTCAACGGCGCTCCACCAGCCGTCCTGCTCGCCTCCGCGAAGGTCCCACCAAGAACCTTCGTCGGCGACCTCGCGGGCTATTTCGTGGTGACCAACTGCCTGTCCCTGCTCCTCCTGATCACCGCGGGCCAGTTCGACACCACCGACCTGAGCACCCGGCTCCCGATCCTGGTCGCAGCCGCCCTGGCCGGAAACATCCTCGGCGGCCGCCTCATCGGCCGCGTCCCGCGCGCGGTGTTCGACCGGGCGATCGTGGGCCTGATCGTGACGTCCGGCGTGGTGACGATGATCAGCGCCTGACCCAGGCTGTGTGGCCCTCCGCCTCGGACCGCTTAACGCTTCCAACCGGAAACGCTACTCGCCTCACTGGCGGATCCCGAGCAGCAGGTGGCCAGCGCGAGCCCGGCCCGGTTTCAGGAGCTGTACGCGGAGACCGGCCTGAAACTCCCCTATAACGCAATAGCGGATGGTCTCTGCGACCATCCGCCCGCCCCGCAGGACTAATGCGTATCCGAGTCGCAAGCTGACCATACTGAGCACTTCGAACCGCGTGACGCCAAAAACCTTCAATTTCGGCAGGGCCGGTCCTTGGCTTGCCAGCGATGCACCACGCAGCGCGGCGACAATTTCGGCAGTTGTGTTCGTATCTTTGTCGAGTGCCCCGCACGTGCTCGATCAACCAGTCCAGCCCAAACCCGGTGAGGCGCGGCTTCTCGCGACCTAGCCCTGACGAGGGTCTTTCGGAACATTCCGCCCGCCCGCAGCCGGTAAGCACTCCTCGAGGCAGCGGGAGGATCGCCGTCGACGTCGGCGACACGAGACTGTCCGTCCGGTGGCGGAAGCTCCAGTGCGTGTCACCCGCCGCCCCGACAACAATTTCCGCGACCCAAGGGCGCTCTCCCGCCTGCGATCACCAGCAGACACTCGGGCCGTCAGTGGATCGAGGCTACTGTGCAACGATGCGACGTGCGCACATTGAGCCACTCGGCGCCTCGCGTGGCGCGGTAGCCGAAGGCCTTGCCGCAGGCGCGCTGGACTGGCTGCTGAGCACCGCGCGGACCACCGATTCGGGCCTGGCCTGGGGAACCACCGCGACCGATGACGAACTGGACCCGTTCCTCTGCAGCGGAGCGGCAGGAATCGTGCTCGCATTGCTGGAAGCCCAGCGCCACTTCGGCGACGACCGCTACGGCGACGCCGCCCAGCGAGGCTCGCGCGCCCTCGCGGCCGCGGTCGATCGCGAAAAGGCCTGCTCCCTCTACTTCGGCTTGACCGGCATGGCATTCGCCCTCCACGCCGTCGGCACTCTGCTGAACGACACCTCCGCGACGACCGCCGCGAGGAGCGCACTGCACCGGGTGCGTTCCCGCTTCGACGGGCAGCGGTGGGGCGACATGTTCGAACTGCTGGCGGGCAACGCCGGCATCGGCCTGGGCGCACTGCCCTGCGGTGATCACGACTTGGCCGTCCTCGCCGTCGAACCCTATCTCCGCTCCGCCGATCCGACTCCCGGCGGCGTGAACTGGGCAGTCCGGCCCAGCCCGGCGCGATCGCACCACCTGGCCCACGGAACTCTCGGCATCGTCGTCGCATTGGCCACGATCGGGAGCGCCACCGGCCGCCGCGATCTGATCGACCTGGCACTGGCCGGCGCCGCTGACGTGGTGGCACGCAACGAGGCGGGACCGAGCGGTTTCCTCGTTCCGCACCCCCAGCACCTGCCGGACCTGATCGAGCGCTACAGCCCGGACCTGATCGAGCGCTACAGCTACGGCTGGTGCAACGGCCCCGCCGGCGACGCCCAGGCCTTTCGGCTGCTCGGCGCGATCACCGGCGACCCGGCATGGGCCGCTCTCGCCGATCGGTGCTGGCACACCGTCACCCAGTCCGGCCTTCCGCGCCGGATCCGCCCGGGATTCTGGGACAACAACGGTTCGTGCTGCGGCACCGCCGGGGTGCTCGCGCTCGCGTGCGATCGGCACGCCGAACGACGGGAGCAGTCCGGCTTCGGTTCCGAACTGGTCGACGACCTCGCCGCTCGCTTCGGGATCCACTACAAGCATTCCCGCACTCCGAGCAAAAAAGGCATCCAACCAATCCCCCCTCCCTAGATCTCGTCGCTTTTTTTGGCGGCATCCTTCATCAGGCTTACGCATTACTCCTTGCGTTGATTTCGCAGGAATGAAAGAGAAGATGACGTTTCCGGTCATCGCCGAGCTCTATGCAGGCTCGTCGCGTTGCCGCTATCGGACCGGGGACCGAGCGAAGGTCCGCTCTACCTGGCCAAGGCCATCACCGGTGGGCCAGCCCGGCGCATCCGACCTGAGCCCCCGCTCGCCCGCGAGCACCGACGATGCCGGATGCTCTCGGCCTTCAGCCAACGGTGCCGCTGGTCCGACGCAACGATGCACTCGCGTGGACGCCGCAGGCCCTGGACCGTTGACCCCGCACCCGCCTTTCGGCATGAGTGACCCGCAGACCTGCCCGTCCCCCGCCAAGGCCGCTGTTGCCCGACCACACAGACGCGGCAGGCACGTCGAGTCCCACGCCCATGTCGCACATCTGCAGCGGATCAGTGCGAAGCACCCCCACCACACGCACAGCCGGCGGAACTCGTTGACGAGCCGTGCATGAAGGACGCCGACCTCGCCACGACACGGGCCTCCGGCCGCGGCCCGTTCAACCTCCAGCCCAAGCAAGGTTCAGCCGCCACGATGCTCGTCGTCCACGCTGCGGAGAACCCGCCTCTCGACGACGCGGCGACCTCCGTCGCTCCCAGCATCAGCGACCACGCGCCAGCAAAAAAACCTCCCGCCAGCGCGCGACAGACTTCTGTACTTGTAAATCCAAAACATGCTATGGTCACCGCATGGCCAGGCCGCGCACGTTCGACGAGACCGCAGTACTCGACGCCGCGGCACGCCAGTTCCGAATGCACGGCTTTGCCGAGACCTCGACCGAGCAACTCTGCGAGGCGGCAGGCCTGCGGCGCAGCAGTCTCTACAACGCCTTTACCTCGAAGGACGAACTCTTCGTCCGCACCCTGGAGCACTACGTCGAAGCGACAGGGCAGCGCCAAGCGGCAATCCTCACCGACGAGGCATTGTCAGGTGCGGCACGGCTTCACGCGTTGATCGACGTCGTCATCGACGAGGAAGTGCAGGCATCGGAGCACGGGCACGCGGCCGGATGCATGGTCGTGCAGAGCTTCATGAGTCCGGACCTGCGTACACGCGACAAGCGCGTCGCCCGCATTCTCAACCACGACCTGCACAAGAGGACCTCTCTGCTAGCCGGAGCCATCCGCGCGGGACAGACCGACGGCTCAATCGCCGACGACCTGGACCCGAACGACGGGGCAATGCTCGTCAGCACTGTGATCTCGGGTCTGCGCGTCACCGCACAGACCGGCGCGGACCCCGAAACGCTGAGGAGGGTAGCCCTTTCCGGGCTGCACGCCCTCCTTCACTGATCGCGCCACCCGTTCGCTCGCAGCGGGCGGTTCTCCTGCGCTAATTTTGGATATTAAAGTACAGAAAGGCAGTCTGGTGCCCACCACCACTACCGTCACCGAGAAGACGGTCCCGTTCGCGGTGTACGTCCTGGCCGCTGGTGTCTTCGCCATGGTGACCAGCGAGTTCGCCGTCGCGGGCCTCATGCCGCAACTCGCGGAAGGACTCGGCACCGGGATCGAGCAGATCGGCTATCTAGTGACCGTCTTCGCCGCGGCGATGGCCGTCGGAGGACCGATCCTCACTATCGCCCTGCTGAAGGTCCCTCCGAGGGCGGCGCTGATGATCGTCTTCGCACTGTCCCTGGCCGGCAATGTCATCGCCGCGCTGGCCTCTGGCTATCCGATGATGGTGGTCGCCCGGATCGTCAGCGGGGCCGCCTCGCAGGCATTCTTCGGCATCGCCGTGTCGATGAGCGTGCGGCTGGTCGGCGAGCAGGCGCGCGGCCGGGCGGTCGCAGTCGTGATGAACGGACTGATGCTCGGCACCCTGCTCGCCCTGCCGCTGGCGACCTTCGTCGGAGGTCGGTTCGGCTGGCAGTCCGCGTTCTGGACGATCTCGCTCATCACTCTGGCCGCCACCGCCCTGACCCACGCGGTCCTGCGCAAACCCGCGGCATCCGCCAGCGCCGACGCCCTGACCCAGGCTGCGCCGAGCTCGGAGGTCGCAGTACTGCGCAGGCCGCAGTTCCTCCTCGCGCTCGTCTCCAGCACCCTCATCATCGGCGCGACGTTCTCGGCTTTCAGCTTCTTCACCCCGACCCTCACCCAGATCACCGGATTCTCCGAAGACGTCGTTCCGCTGCTCCTGCTCGCCTACGGGGCCGCGACTCTGGTCGGGAACGTTGTCGTGGGACGGCTGGCCGACAAGCACACCATCTCCACGCTGCTCGTCGGAACCGGCCTGAACGCGCTCTTCCTAGCCGGGTTCGCGATCTTCGCCGGCATCCCGGCGCCGGCGCTCGCCTTCATGCTGGGCATCGGCCTCGTCGGGGTCACCATGAACCCGGCGATGGCCGTGCGCGTCCAACGAGCCGGCAGCACAGCGCCACTGGTCAACACCGTCCACGGATCCTTCATCACCCTCGGAGTCATGATCGGCTCAGCGTCCGGATCGGCGCTCATCCCCGAGCATGGCCTCCGCGCGCCGATCATCCTCGGCACTGCCCTGGCCGGGCTGGCGATCCTCGCGATCCTGCCCGCCCTCGCCAGCCCGTACCTGCGCCGCGGCGCACGCGATCACCAGCCCACGCCTTCGGAGCATCCGCGACTCGTCCGCACCGAATCCATCGACCGCTGAATACGCTCAGGAGCTCCCATGGCTACGTCTGCCTCGCACGCCCCGACCGAAAAGGAAAACCTGGCTGCCCAGCGAGCGGCCATCGTCCGCACCTACTTCCAGATGGTCGACGACTGCGACCCAGCCCTGCTCGACCTCTACACCGAGGACGTGGAGCTGTTCTTCCCGAAGTTCGGTTACGGACACGGCAAGGACGACCTGAGCGAGTTCGCCCGCAGGCTCTGGACCGGCCTGGGCAGCATCCAGCACGACGTCGACGGCTTGGACATCATGGTCGCGGACGACCGCGTCATCGTCGAAGGCCGCGAATGGGGCACGCTCGCCGACGGCACGCCCTGGCCTGACGGCCAAGTCTCCACCGGCCGATTCTGCAACGTCTTCACCTTTCGCGGTGTTCTGATCTGCTCAGTGCACATCTACGCCGACCCGGACATCGCAAGCGATCACGCAGACAAGGTCCGGCAGCTGCACCGAGCCTGACGAGTCAGTTGCCCACCCGTCGCTTCCGGATATCGGCGCCGCGCCTTCGTCCTCGGCGTTCGAGGCGCAGAACCCTGCGATCATGGTGTCGTGGGGTTCTGCGCACTGCTTCCGCCCTGGACCCAACCAGCCGCGCTATGCGTACCGGGCCAGAGGCTGCCCGAGGAGAAGTCGAACCGGGCCGAGCCGTCTGCCTTGATGCGGGCGATGCCCGCTTCGTCAAGAGTGGAGTCTCCTCACCGTCCCCGGTGCCAGGGTGACCATGTTCGAGCGGCTCGCGCAGCCCTACGGCCTGGCCCGCTACGGCGTCGCCCCCGACCACCGGCGGACCCGCCGGATCAGCGACCAGTTCGACCGCATCCTCGCCCAGGACCGGCTTGCCCTGGTGCTCGACGTCGAGATCGGCGCCGATCTCGCTCACGCCGACCTGCTGAAGCACCACCATGCGGTCGTCTACGCTGTCGGCGCGGCTACCGACCGGCGCCTGGACCTTCCCGGCACCGACCTGCCGGGAACGGCATCCGCCACCGAGTTCGTCGCCTGGTACAACGGCCACCCCGATTTCGCCGACCGCGCCTTCGATCTCTCCTGCGAACAGGCCGTCGTGATCGGCAACGGCAACGTCGCCCTCGACGTAGCCCGCATCCTCACCGTCGGCCCCGGCGCCCTCGCCGACACCGACCTCGCCCCGGCCGCCCGCGACGCCTTGCGGCACAGCCGGATCGGCGAAGTCTCCGTCGTCGCCCGCCGCGGCCCCGCGCAATCGGCATTCACCCTGCCCGAATTGCTCGGGCTGCGCAGCACCCCCGGCGTCGACGTGCTCGTCCGGCCCGACGAACTGGAACCTGCCAGCGACCGCAAGCTCCAGTTGCTGCACACCCTCGACCGGCCCGCGACGCAGGCCCGCCGGATTCACCTGCGCTACCGGCTCTCCCCCACCCGGATCATCGGCGAAAACCAGGTCGAAGGCGTTGAGTTCGAGCGCACCGAACTGGTCGTCGCGGCCGACGGCAGCACCCGGAGCAAACCGACCGGAGAACTCGAGACGGTCGCCGCCGGGCTGGTCCTCACCGCCGTCGGCTACCGCGGCCAGCCGGTCCCGGACCTGCCGTTCGACCAGGCTTCCGGGACCGTCCCGAACACCGCCGGCCGCGTCGTAGAGCCGTCGAGCGGCGAACCGCTGCCCGCGACCTACGTCGCCGGCTGGATCAAACGCGGCCCGAACGGATTCCTCGGCACCAACAAAGCCTGCGCCCGCGAAACGGTGCTGGCTCTGGTCGACGACTACAACTCGGGCCGGCTCGCTCTCGGGAACAGCTGACCGCCCGCGACTCGACGACGCCGGCGGCACCGAACCTGGCCACGGCGCAGCATGTTCGAACTGCGCGGCGAACGACGGCAGGCGCGCTTCCTGCCCGAGGTCGGCGGCGAACTGGACGCCCACCGCCGGCCCGTCGTCGTCCGGGGCAAGCCGCGCGCCTCGACCAGCCTCGCCCATCTGCAACTGTCCGAGGCCTGGCCAGTCCGGTGAGCGTCTCCGTCGCCTCAGGTGCGAAGACTGGCTGCGAAAACCCGGCGGACACGGGACTTGCGGGGACACCGAATCGGCTCGATCGCGCTAGCTGCCGCCGACCTGTCGATGTCGATCGTTCTCCGTCCGGCCCACGGGCTAGCTGCGCTCAGACAACGTCGCGGCCGGCAAGACATCCCTCGACCGCAACCGCCCGCGGGTAGCGAAGATGCATCGCAATCGGGCGGCATCGACGGCGAAGACAAGCCGGGGCACTCACGGCGACGACTGGTTCGTCGAACCCGAGCAGACTTCCGCGGCCGGGGCTCACCGCCGGTCTCGACCGCGCATTCATTTCGTGCCGATGTGCTGCGGTGTCAGCATTCCGGTGAGGTGGTCGTAGGCAACGTGGCAGTGCAGACGGACGCCGTCGACCAATGTGTCGTCGTCGGCGTAGAAACGCGGGTTGTGGTTCATCGCCAGGCCGCGGCCTCCCTCGATCGGGCGGGGGTTGCCCGCATCGTCGAGTTCGACGTCCTGGACGCCGAGCGTGACGTAGAGGCCGCCGAAGCGGTTGACGAATTCGGATACGTCGTCATAGCCGAGGGTGGCGCTGGTGGCTACGACGTTGTCGGCGCCAACGACCCTTTCGAAGGTGGGCACGCCTGCTTCGACCCACTCCGGAGTGTTGTGCACAGCGGGCACGTCCTGGAGATACTCGACGGTCGCGGTGCAGTTGTACGCCTGCGCGGTGTGCTCGGCGAGGATGGTCAGGCGCTGCTGGACGTCCGGCATGTCAGTTTCGACGGCACAGCGGATAGTGCCCCACAGAGTCGTGGTCTCGCCGACAATGTTGAACCGCCCGACGTCCTCGATGTGCCCGATCGTCACTGTCACCGGGTCGAAGGCGCTGACCTGGCGGTAGAGCTGGCCGATGCCGGTGAGGATCGCGCCGGCGGCGGGCATGGTGTCGATGCCCATCCACGGGGTCGACCCGTGCACCTGCAGGCCGGTGAGGGTGATCTTGAGCAGAGAGGAAGCACCGAACTGGTTGCCGGTGCGGTAGCCGATGACGCCCTTCGGAAATGGCGTGACGTGGAAACCGAAGGCCATCGTCGGCACGGGGTCGTCGCAGGCTCCGGCGGCGAGCATGGCACGGGCGCCGCCGGTTTCGTCGACCGGCGGCCCTTCCTCGGCGGGCTGGAACACGAACAGCGCAGTGCCCGGAAGCCGGTCGCGATGCGTGGCCAGGACCGTGGCGGCTCCCATGAGCGCCGCGGTGTGGCAGTCGTGTCCGCAGGCGTGCGAAACCGGGAACGGGCCGCCGGGGTAGTCGTTGTCCACGACGGTCGAGGCGAACGGCACGCCGGACTCGTCCGCGACTGGCAGCGCGTCGATGTCGGCACGCAGTGCGATCACGTTCGCACCGGGCCGGCCTCCGCGCAGAACGCCGACGACACCGTGCCCGGCGATGCCGGTGCGCACTTCGTCCACACCGAGCGAGCGCAGGTGATCGGAGATCATCGCGGCGGTGCGCAGTTCCCGGTTGGACAGTTCGGGGTTCCGGTGGAGGTGCTGCCGCCAGGCGGTCACCTGCTCGGCGATCTGCCGGGCGGTCTCGTCGAAGGCGTCGTAGATGCGCTCGCCGGTCATGCGCGGGACTCCGTTCCTGTCTTCGCGGGCCGCGACAGTCGGGGGATGCGGCATCTGTTCGGAGTCTACGAGAGACGGCCGCGGCCTCACGATGGAGAAATCCCGGCTCGGCGAGTCCGCGACCCGAGGGCAGGCCCGGCAGCCGGTCGGGTGCACGGGGAATTCCGAAGGCCTACCACCCGCGCTCGCGCGCTCTGTGCGGTGCCCGAGGCATCCCTGCCTGGCACGGCCGTCGTGTCATTCCCCTGCGGCGGGCGCAGGCTGCGGCGGCAGCGGCGGCAAGGCACAGCAGCGCGGTGACGATCCACAGGGTGCGGCAGGCCGCGGCGCCGGGCGTGCTGTGGTCGGCGAGAGTGAAGCCGCTGAGGATGGAGGCGGCCAGAGCACCTGCGACCGCGCCGCCCAGGGTGCGGAAGTTGTTGTAGACCGCGGTCGTGACTCCGGTGCGTGTGGGGTGCACTGCCTCGGCCACGACGACGGGCCGGCGCAACCTGCGGGGATCGTCCGCACTCGGCGTTTCGACGGCTGGCGAACAGTCGACGATCGGGGCGAGCGCAGGATCCTTCGGACACCCCGCGCTCGGCCAGGGCCCGGCATCAGCCATGATCCCCACATGAATTCCCGCGGCGCCGTCATCGGCCCGCCCTCGCCGATTCCCGTCACGTTCGACGTACAGACGCTCGCCGCTGAACTCCTCAACCGCAGAACGCAGCTCACCTCTGCCGAGCTGGACACACTCTTGATCCAACTCCCCCGATGCGAAGGCCCCAATGTTGATCGCCTTCGCACACGTGCACAACCTGCTCGCCGCTACAGACCTCACCCGCGTCATCGGAGAAGTCTGGGCCATGGCCGAGTACCCCGACCGACAACTCGGACACGACATCTGGCGAGCACTGTTCGCCTCCGCCGGATACACCTCCGCCGGGCATCCTGCTGCCCGGCCGGAACAACCGATACGCCTCTACCGCGGCACCGTCGCCGAACGACGCACCGACTGGTCCTGGACCGACGACCCCGACATCGCCCGTGCTTACGCCGAGCACCGGATCGGAGGCCGGCCACGCGGACGAACATGGACCGCACTCGTGAAACCGGCCCGGCTCCTCGCCCGCAACAAGTCCGAATACGTGGTCGACACCAACGGACTCCGCATCACCGAAGCGCGCCAGCTCAACTGGTGCTGAGCGCCTGCACCTCTCGAAACTTCGTCAAGCACCGCGTCTTGGACAGCTGACGGAAGAAATCACCGACATTGTGCCGACTCTGAACGGACGGCCCTGCATCCTCAAGCCGCGCGCGCAGCCACATAACTGGGGTCGGGGACGTGGCCGATCCTCTTGCCATCGGGTCCGGTCCGGCGGCACTAAAGGGCCACAGACTTAGCGGGCCCCGCCAAACGGGTGCCTGTGGATCGGGGCCGACAACTGGTCCTGTCGTTGGTGCGGGTGCGCGGCATCCGCGAACCGTGCACGGCTCCGGGTGACGTCTTCGCCCGCTGGCGAAGTGGCCAGCGGGAGGCGAAGCATATGACCCTGTCCAGCGGATTCACCCAACGTGCATGGAATCAGTTCGTCGCCAGGGGCCGCGAACTGGTCCGGCGAAAGACTGCAGCGCAGTTCGAACTCGGCGACCTGCTGCTGAGCAACTTCCCTACGACCACGGCAAAAGCGACGGGCACGTCAACATCGTCCTGGACGCCTACGCCGACGAACTCGGGCTCGCATCCTCCACACTCAAGGGGTATCGCGCGGTCGCGCACGCGGTGGCCGGCCGAGAAACGCCTGCTCACCGAGTCCTGGAAGATCCACCAGATCCTCGCACCGCAACCCGACCGCTTCCGCAAGATCAAGAACCCGCCCTCCGGATCCGCCCATTGGACCACCAGCGAGGCACTGCGCGCCACCGCACTCAAACCGGAGCGGCCCGTCACCGCCCAGGAGCGAATGGAGCGTGTGCGCGAGCTGCTGCCGACCAACGAAGATGCGGCCGAGGCCGTCACCGCGATCCTGCGGACCCCCGAAGTCGCCATGCAAGTGGTGCGCAATCCCTCCACCCGGCACACACTCCACCGCGCGGAACTGTCGCATTACGAAGATCGACGCGATGAGCACCGCGAGCGACTTGACACGGCCAGGGCGGGCCGCGTCCGGCACCCCACTCCGTCCGAGGCACCACGGGAAATCCTGGAACTGCTGGGCATCTGCACCTCCTTCTCCACTCGGATGCAGCGCGCCGTGCCGCGGCTGCACGTCGTGGAGTACGACGACACCGCCGAGAACACCATCCTCGACGCCATCACCCGAGTGCGCGCCGCCGCCGACTGGTGCGAGACGGTGGTCAACACCGGAGACACCTCGCCATATCCGTTGTTCCGCAGTCGGCCGCGCGGCCTGGGACTCGATGTCCGGACTGTTCTCAGTGGTCTCGGATGTCTCATCCTGCGGCGCGGAGCTGCGTCGCAGGGCCTGGTTGAACAGCTCCACAGCAAGGAGCAGCGCGACAGGCGGGCTTGCAGCGACGATGACACTGAGAACGGTGAGGGTCTCGGCGGCGCCGATGTTGGCGCACAGCGAAAGCGAAATCCCGAAAGCGAAGGCAGCCCACGCCGTCCGTCGGCGGTGCGTTTCCAGAGGTCGACTGTCGCGATGACGAGGAGGCCGTCGACGATCAACGGCCAGATCGCTGCGGTGGTCGGGTCGGTTCCGAAGCGGAGTGCGAAGGTGCGGCCGTGCCGCTAGGAGGCGTAGGCGGCACCGAGCGCGACGCAGGCGCATTTGCACCGCCAGCGACGGGGTCCACCGTGGCGTGCGGCTCATTGTGCGGCTCCCGGGAGGTGCTGGTGCTCCAGGGGATGTGCGGTTAACCGGTCGGCGCGGACAGAGCTGTGGCGACGTCGTGGATGGCGGCTTTGATGTAGGTGACGGTGGAGTTGTCGGAGGAGTCGAAATGCCCGGTGTAGGCGTGGGCGACGCCGAAGCGGCGTTCGACCCAGGTGAGGGTGGTGTGGCGCAGCCAGTGGGCGGAGATGTTCTGGCTGCGCACGAACGGAAGGTGACGGCCGAGGCGCTTCCACAGATGGTCGTAACGGCGTTTGGTGATGGGCGTGCCGTTGCGGTAGCGCAGGAGCGGCCCATGGGGGTGGGTGGGTCCTCGTTCGTCTGCGTGTTCGCGCAGCAGCCGCATCAGAGTTGGGGAGATGGGCTGGTAGCGGCTGCTGCCTTCTTTCTCTCGCAGGTAGACGAGGCACTCCGTGGGATCGAGGTCTTGAGGGCGGAGCGCGAGCGCTCCGCCTCGACGGGAAGCGGTCTCGGTGTGCAGCCGCAGCAGGACACCGTCGAGATCGGGGTCGTCGCCGGTCTCGATGGTCACAGCGTTGATCTCGGTCAGCTCGCCTGGGATGAGCGCGCGCCGCGGAGACGGCAGCCGCCGGGGTTTCGTGACCTTGAGTGCCGGGTCCTGCAGTTCGGTGAGGAGTCCGTCGTCGACGGCGTGCCGGTAGAGGCATCGCGTGGCGGCGACGAAGTTCTCCATCGCGGAGCGGCCGCCCCGGGAATTGCTCCGCACCAGCGCGTTCGCCCGCGTCTCCTCGGCGAGTTGTTTGATCTCCAAAGGGGTGGGTTCGACGATTCGCCGGTCGCTCCAGGCCGCTTCCGCCTGAGCCCAGTAGGGAGCGTAGGAGCGCGCGGTTGTAGATGAGACGGAGCGGGCAACGATCGGGATGTAGGCGGAGACGGTCGGCATCTCGGCCGCAGGTGCCGGGTCGTCGAGCAGATCGGCGGGGGTGACGCCCATTTTCGCCAGCAGGATCCGGGCTGCGTCGAGTTCGGCTTGGCCAGTCGTCATCGCCGTCGCCTCCGATCAGCGCGGCGTGCCGGGCGAGGACGAGCTTGTCGAGCGCGGCCATCGGATGGACGACCAAGACGTTCTCCCGGACGTCAGCCACGAGGAGCGCTTGGTCGCCAGGACGCAGACGGCAGGGCCGGCGCAGGAGGTGCGGAACGACGACCTTACGTTTGGGGTCGAGTCCGAACGGACCGTGCCTGCCGGGCCGGAACACGATCGAGGTACCGACGACGGTGGCATCAAGCCGGACCTAGGTTCGCCACCTGAGCTGACCGAGCACCGAAGTCACGGAAAGCCGCCCGGACCCGTCGAGCTGGGACAGCGCATAGGCGAGATCCGCGTGACGCGACGGAGCCGGGACCGTCGGCAGCGGGAAGCCGCTCAACGGGCGGAGCCAGGCGCGCGAGGCGGCCGTGGGCGTCCGCTCCAGGGATGAGCGGCGGGACAACCGCGGTCATGCCCACCACCCGCCCGACACCGGGAACAGGCTGTTCAACGAGCCAAGCCGACCACCCTCGTGCCGGGTGATCGGCTGCTGCGAAACTTGGAGAATATTCACCAGGTTTGGTGTCCGAGGGGCGAGTTGCACACTGTCCACACGCTTGCAGTTACCCAGTTGAGCAAGGCATCAAGATCGTGTCACAGCCACGCGCCGCAGCACCCGCCCGCGAGTAGTGCTCGCCTCGACCGCTGCAGAGTTCCGCGCCTCCTTCGGACACTCGGTCGACGGTGGCATGCTCCGACGTCGCGGGGGCCAGCCGCGCTACGATCGCGAGGAGCATCCGACCCGCGTGCGCGCTTTGAAGCCGGGCGCCGCCGCCGCAAGCCTTCGCGGCACCGTCGGGCTTGCCCATGAAGTACTGGGCTATGAGCTTTGCGGTCGCACTTCCCGTTGTCTACTGCTATGATCCAAGGACCTTCGTGGTTTCTGGATGACCGCCTGATCAGTGGTTATCGAAACGAGACTCGATGGTTGGCCGATTGGTGTAAAGGTTAAACACGCCCCGGCAGCGGGGAGTTCTCGGGTTCGATTCCCGGGTCGGCGGAGAATAGGACCATGCTTCTTCCTATTTTGCGCCGACCCGGGCAATTTTATGCGAGCGTGAGTGTTGGGTAAGAACTTTAAAGTTTGGAACTATCACCATAGTAATTCCAGTGCGCTGGAGGTTGGTTTTTCCATTTCTAGCCGATACTGTCGGGAGCTTATCAGGAGCGGCCATGACGTTGAGGCCAAAGTGCAACTGAAGCTGGTCGCGTGCAATCTAGCGGCACTGTTTGAGAGTAGGCTCATGGAGTTGGTTTTCCATGAGGATTCCGTCGCATTTGAATCTCGTTCCCGCGTACTTGGGCAGTCATCTCTGCAGAATATGTGGTATCGACTCATTGATGAAGGCTTCGCTAATCGCGGAGGTGTTCGCTTAGGTCTAGTGCCCAGCGAGTTGACGCCTACTGCCAGAGCGCGTCGAAAAGAGCTGCGGGAAGCAATCGAAAATCATGTGATTCCTTTTATTGAACTACGGAACTCGCTTGCCCATGGCGGCTGGGAGTACCCGCTGAAAGAGGATCGCCAGAGTGTGTCGGAACAAAAAATGCCTCGACTAAAGAATCTCAGCCTATGGGAGCTGAGGTTGATGCATAACCTATTTAGACACCTCTTCAGTTCGGTTTACGATTTACTTGTGGCTAAATCTTTTGAGAGAGATTTCGATAAAAATATCACAAATATGCAATTCGCAGTGAAGAGGCTAGATTCAAGGGGTGGTGATAAATGGGAAGAAATGCTCCGCGCTCGTTGGAGCAGGCGGCCAATTCGGACGTGCGATTCATCTGAATATATCCGAGTTCCGGTTCCAAAAAACTAATCGGGAAATAACCTTTGGTTGCTGATGTGTTCGCGCTGGCCGCGTCGCGGTTCACGGCGTGCGAAGTGGATCTGTGAGCACCGGAACTGGGCGGAATGTTTGGTCATCGGAATCCATCGCGCAAGATGCTGATGAGCGAGTCGGAGCGGCAGCACGTGCAAGCCCGGGTTCGGGCGGCGATGGACACGCAGGTGATCAACGAGGGCCGTCATCAAGGCGGCCGCGCACCATACGGGTACGTGGTGGTCGACGGCGGGCCGCATCCGAATCCGCGGAAGGCGTCGGACGGTTTCCGGCTGCGATCGCTGGCTGCCATTGCAACCGGAATCGGCCCTGTGGCGGCTGTGGAGAGCATCAACCAGGGCCCCAAAGCGGACAGAGTGGTGGCGCAAGCTCAGTTGGCGAACGCCGCAGAATCCGCCGGGCTGTGTGAGGCCGAGGCCTAGGCGTTGATCGACTCGCTCGGGGAGATCGGCGCTGCGCTCGCCGGACTGCAGCCGGGGAAGCTAGCCCAGCTTTACTAGGACCTTGCTCTTGGCCTGGGGTACGACCACGAAAATAGGCAACGAGCGTGTACTTCCGCATCAGGGACATCGATCTAGATCCCGAGCGGGAGTGGGCACTGCCTCCGCAGGTGAGTGCCTTCGCCGGCGACCGGGTCGACTGGTCGGTTGCGAGGCTTTCTTAGGCTAGAGACCCCCTTCCCACAAGGTAAGCATCACAGAGTGCTGCGCCTGTGACGTGAGCCCCACTTCCCGGGCCCTGTCACAGTGAAACGACATGCCGTCGTGGGGCGATCCTTAAGCATGAACGGTGATCAATTCGCAGGTGATGCCCCCTCGCATGATGCGTCCAGCGGGCAGTCGGCGGCCGAAAACCGTCGAGCACAGTTGGAAATTTTCGGACGCTCCGAAGATTTAGCTAATCTTGCTCGTTCTGATGCAAGTGTCATTGTGATAACCGGTCGGTCGGGCGTAGGTAAGTCCACTTTTCTCGAAGCTGCTAGATCAGAAGTCCTTGCCCTGGGTTTCTCTGCGCCCGAGGTCGAGTCGCTTGGAAAATCGCCAGGCTCTCTTCAGCGCTGCCTATTTGATCAGTTGCAGATGCAGATCGCAGTGCTCATGGAGGATGAGGGGAATTTCAAACGAATTAAAGAGAGACTTATTGCTTCGGCTCGCGGCATGCTCAAGGAGCACTTCTCGGGGTTGAGAGAGGTTCTCGCAAAAGAGGCTTTCAACTACGTTAAGGCGCGACTGGGAGACGATGTTGGAAAATCGGTTGCTGACTACTTTAAAAAATTTCAGGAGTCTGAAACTAAGCTAGAATCTTTAAAAACGCGCCTCAACGGCGCGTCAGATAAAGACCTGGTCGAAGCTCTTCTTGCGGTGGCTTCTGAGATTGCGGATATATGCGATGGCGGGCGGCTGTACATATTTTTGGATGATGTGGAAGACTTGCAGGGCGGAGACTTCGGGCAGCTCTGTGACACTACGCGCACTGCGTCTGGACCGGTATGCATAAGGTTTGGCCTGTCGACCACGATGCGTACAGGGCGGGAACGCCTGGTTGAACTGCTGAACTCATCGGTTCAAGAATTTGCCCTTGGTGGCCTGACTGTCGATGCAGTTTCCAGTTGGCTTTCCATGTCTGGCGTTGAAAGTTCTTACTCGGATCGAGTGTATCGCGCAACCGGGGGTTATCCACTTTACGTGAGAGGCGCGATTCGGGCAATTAAACAGAACCGACCATTCTATGACATCCCTATTCAAGAGATTGCTGAGCGGGAGATTCGACTATCTCACTCAAATCTTCCAGTTGAAGTCGCAAAGCACGTATCACTACTTGCATCTTTACCTCTCAAGATTTCCGAGGAGCAATGTGTGCGCTACCTTGGTCTAGATGTATATTCGTGGTCACACATATCCCGAATACTGGTAAGTGCGGGTATTTTTGACACGGTATCGGGTGGTCAGCACTGGTTTCACGAGCAAACGCGGCGGGCGATCTGGAAGTCGTTGAGCCCTCTGGAGAGGGAAGAATCCTCAAAGGCAGCGTTTCAAAAATTAATGAACGATATTGAAACAGATGGATCAACTCGCTCGGAAACCCTATTCGCCTTAGCTCAGATTGCGGAAGATACGCCAAGCGTTCTAGATGAAGAGCCAGCGCAGGCACGAGAAGTTCTTCTGCTTCCAGATTGCGAATTAGCGATTGTTGCTTCATTGATTGAGCTTGCAGAAACTGGCGGACCTCACAATGCCCGTACAGCATGGGGGGATGCGTTGCTATCCCATGCCCGATTTAAGTACGGTCCTTGCGAAGGACTTGACGAGTCCGCATTGATATCACTTCATAATAAAGGCTTGTTGTTTGAAAAATCTAATGAGCAAGCTTCGGTTATTATTCCAAGAATCGAAAGAAAGTCGCTTCTACTGGTGCTCGGAAGAACTGCGAGAGCATTTGGATTCCTCCCTGTTCCAGCGATTGCATCTGCAATGCTCCACGGAGTAATGGCGCCGCTCCTGGGGTCGTTCAGGTTTGCGCGATTCGGTGTCGGCGTCTGGGCTCCCGTGAACTGCGCCAGGGAAATGCTGCAGCACGAAAGGGCGGAGAATGCGGCACGAGGCCTGTTGACGACGAAGCGGTTGCCTAAGTTAGTCCTAGATCTTCTGATTGGCTCAGATAGGATTCACGGAGGAATAGCATTTGAAACCTCATCGGACCGTGACGACGCAATATCAAGGTTAGGCAATATCCCCGACAAAGTCTTTGGCCAATCTGTGGAACTCGTATCCTATTATGTTACGCCTGAAGTTGCTGTTCCCGCGAGAAGATTCATTAATGCAGCTGAGCGCGCGCTCAATCGAGAAATCCGCGAGAGCGGGAGTGTCGTCGGTATGAATATGATGGGCGAAGGAGGGGTCGAAAGTAATGTCAGGCTCGAAGCGGAGTTTCGCAGGATAATCCGAGGGGCATGCTCTGATGCAGAGAGGAGAGCATTTGATCTCGTGGAAAGAAAAAGAGTATTGTACCAGGCAGACGTCAATAATCTTGTCACATTGGATATCTACGGAGGAACCGACGGAGCCGCGGAAGCCAACTTGCATGCACTTAATAAGAAGGTAACGCTTTTCGGTTCGGGTGCGCCGTTCCGTAACTTTAACATCGAGCGTGAGTTAAATCTGTCAACGCAGGAGCGAATTGGAACCGTACGTCTCCGCTCTTCAGTTTCGGGGATAAATTTCTCGGTTGATGATTTTCTGCTGTCGTCCGCCAAGGGGGCAGAGGATTATAACAAGTACCAGTCAAAATTCAAGCTAGAACTTAGTCGCGATGGCGTCATGAACGCGGTAGTTCGAGCGATTTCGCAAGAAATCGAGGACGCGGAACTCGTCGCCACAATTATTCCGGGTAGTCGTGTTCCGATTGCCAAGAAAGCTGTATGTATTGTTGTTGTACTTAATTCTGGAGGTGATGAGTGGCTTAAGAGGCCTACTGCTTATGTTGGAATACGCAGGCTAGACGAAGGCGAAAAGAAAGATCAAGTGCATGTTCAAGTGGTCGATGCTGCCGCTGGACTGACTGGGAACGATTCGGGTCGAGTTTCAGCAGCAAGATCGGTTGAGGACATATTCAAGGAAGACCTTCAGGTTGACCCGTCGAACTTTGATATGCACAGTGCCGGTGATGCGGATTATGTAATATCGAAACTATTGGGATACTCGCCTGATGACTTTGAAGTTTCGAATTGAACCGCCGTTGCTGAAGGCGCTTGTCGTGGCCGGTCTCGGCGGGTTTGTATGTCTCTGAAGCTCAGGCTGCGGCCGATCGGCGAGTTTGGACTTGCGGATGTCCTGCTGGTCGGCATGCGGCAGAACGGTGTGTTGGCGACGGTCGTTGTGGAGCTGGAGCAGTGGACGAAAGCCGAACTGGTGGGCGGCGACAGGCTGTGGGTCTATGCGGGCGACCGAGTGGCCGCGTATTCCGTCTGGCAGGTGCTCATGGTGCGAGCAGCACCTCCGGGAGTGGGTGGCCCCAGGGCCGCGCGAGTTCGAGGTTCGCAAGGTCGTGGTGCCGCACGACTCCGCTGCGGGACCGGTCGTCGAGTTGGGGCGAGCGTCGCGAGTGCAGTGGGCTCCCGGGAGCGGGCAAATCTTTGGTTGCAACGATCTGCGCAGGATCAAAAGAGGAGCTGGTGAAGCGCCTTGGCTGCGTAGCCCCTTCCGGGGTGCCAGTGGCTCGCTGATCTACTGGATGGTGCCGGTCGAGAACTCAAGCCTCGCAGGTCGATGCTGAAGATGCGGCTACCTTAGGACGCTAGAGCTGAGTCGTGCGTCGGCGGGAAGCTGAGGATCCTTCCATGGCTGGCCGCGATCTGCCGGACCAGCTCGATGTCTGCATCAAATGGACTGGAGTTCCCGCGCGGGTCGACTGTGAAGATGCCAAGACCTCTTAGCCCGCAGTAGACGACCGTTTCTTTGCTCTTCATGGAGTATCGGTCGAATGCCGTCGTGAGGCCGACTTGCCAGGCGAGATCGGCAGGGACTACGTGAAGTGCGAATGATCGTGACGCTTTGGTGGCGCGGGCTGACGAACCTAGGGCTTCGCTTGAGCTATTATTCCCGTCACAGAGAGCTTGGTCGGTTACGAATACCTCCAGTAGACCAGGCGGTGTATCCGGGCGCGTATGTACGATTTGAAGCACCTCCGGGATCGCGAATGGGTCCCACGTAACGATCGACTGTGCGGGCTCGGTGTGCGCCGCCAGTGCTATCGTCCGAGCCGGAGATCCCGGCGCGCCGCGGACCACCCAGCACTGTTCTGCTGTTCCCTTGGCAATACGGAGAATGTCGCGCCTTACTCCGCCTACGGCTCCGATTGCGCCGAGGATGCCAGCGACGTCCGCGAGGCTTGGTGTGCGGCGCGCTTGTTCCCAGCTGGACAGCATCGCGGGCGCAACCCCGATTCGGCGTGCCAGCTCGCGGAGTCCAAAGTTGGCGTCGATGCGCGCGTTTCGGAGACTGGCTCCGAGGATGCGCGTTCGAGGAGTCGGGGGCATCGCGGTTCGGGTCTCTCCGGTGCTACCGCGACAGCGCAGGATGATTCGGCGGGATTGGGAAGCCGTGGGCGCGGCGGTAATGGTAGTCGCAGTGGACGCACGTGACGAGAACGCAGTTGGGGTCGCGGCTGTCGCGTGACTTGAAACCGGCCGGCGCGGTGAGGCCGCACAGCATGGTCACGTCTTCTCCGGGGTCGGGGACAGCGTCGAGGAGGGCGCGGTGCCACACGCCGTCGACGACCGGGTGGACGTGATCGAGGTCGATGAAGATCAGCGCTTGCATGACGATCCCCGTCCCTGTGGTTGGCGCATCTCAGAGCTGTCACGGAGTGCCGAGTGGCTGCTGAGCGGCGTGACGCCACGAAAGCGGCTTTGAGCTGGGCGAATCACGGTTGTGACGGCTGTGACGTGTCCCAGACTCGCGCTCACTAGACCGCCGAAGTTGCCCCGTTCAGGCCAGAGGCGACCGCCGCATGCGGTGTCACAACGTTCCGCGTCAACTGGCATCCAACTTCTCCGCGACATCATGTGGTCTGTTGAAATCATTCAATGCGTACGGTCGGTGCGAGACCACGGCGCTCGTGTGGCAAGGCTGTAGCACTTGTGCCGATAACCTGCGTCTGCATTTGCTATCGTCCAACTTGGTTGGTCGGACGGGGTGAGGTGCGGCGATGGCGGAGCGACGTGAAGCGCTGATTTTGGCTCGCGAAGACGCTGGTTACACCCAAGAGACGCTGGCTGCGGCGCTCGGCGTATATCGGACGACAGTCGCGCGCTGGGAATCCGGGGGGCATCGCCCGTTGCCGTACCAGTGGCCGGAACTGGGAAGAGCGCTCGGGCGACCGGTAGCGGACGTCCGGGCATTCTTCGGGGAAGGCTTGCCCGAAGCGGAAGGCTCTGCGCTTGCGTCGGCGTTCGCGTGGCTGGACGAGTCGGCGGGCTGGGCCATGGGGACAGCTCGGCGCGCTGCGCGGCCGAAGCCGGGCCGTGAGCGTCAGCTCGGTCGCCGGGCAGAGGAGGCCGAGGTGCTTCGACAGTTTTACGGCGCTCCCGAGGGCGGGCACTGCTACTTCACTGCGGAGGTCGGCAGCGGTCTGGTCACCACGAGCGTGGTGACCAGACCTGACTGGACGGATCTCCGCTGTTCGCTGGACGCACAGGGGGACGTGCTCGTGCTTGATGCGCGAGTTACCGCGGCGCAGCGAGCGGGGACAACGGACGTCGCCTTGGCCCGGCTGGCAGAAGGGGCGACGGCGGACGTCCGGATTGCCGATCGGCCGCTCTATCGGCTGCTCGATGTCGATGTGTGCGCCGATCGTGTCGGTGGCACAGTCGGCAATGCGTCGTTCGTGGAGTACGCGCTGGGACCAGACCTGCTCGAACGGGAGCTAGCAGCTGGTGAGACCAAGTTGCGGAACGAACTGCTGCCGGACCTCGCTGGTGTTTTCGACACGCGCAGTCGGCTTTGTGCTGGTGGAGTCCTAGCTCTGACGGCGATCGCGCGGCCTGCGGATCCCGTGCGCGGTGAGGCTGACTATCTCCTGCTCGTTCAGGAACGATCCGGGCAAGTGGTCAACGGCTCGGGGCGGCTTGCGGTGATCCCGAAGGGCTTCCACGGGCCGCTGGCGGACCACCGTGGCGACGCGCGAATCGGCGCAACGCTGCGGCGTGAGCTGGAAGAAGAGTTGTTCGGCCGGGAAGACGTCGACACCACGACTGATGCGCACCGCGCGGCCGACCCGATGCACCCGGCGCGGATGTCGGAGCCGATGCGGTGGATGACGGCCGAGCCGGGTCGGATGCGGATGGAGTGCACCGGGTTCGGGTTCAACCTGGTCAGCGGCAACTACGAGTTCGCGGCGCTCGTCGTGATCGAGGACGAGGAGTTCTGGCCGCGGTTCGGTGGCGTGGTCGAGGCGAACTGGGAAGTCTCTGGCCTGAGGCAGTACTCGTCGCTCGACCGCGAACTGGTCGGCGAGCTGATCAGGGACGAGAAGTGGACGAACGAGGGCCTGTTCGCGTTCTTACTCGGCTTACGACGGTTGTCGGAGATCGGCGGTGCAAGGGTATCGCTGCCGCCGATCGACCTACGTTGCTGACGGCCACCGGACGGTCAGCACGACGGAGTCGGCGAGCGCTTCCCAAGAGTGGTCGATTCCTGGACCCCACATGACGTAATCGCCTTGGCGTGCCATGGTTTTCGTGCCGTCGGTGACGTCGATGCGGAACTCGCCGGAGATGAGCATGACGAGCGTGGTGCGCTGGTCGTCGGCTGTCCACTCGGGACGCTTGTCTCCTGCGGGGTGGTTGGCCCACTTGACTTCCACGTCGTTCGTCGCTCGAACTCCGTGCGAGGGGTCGAGGAAGTGGCCGACCAGCCAGCCGCGGTTACCTGCGGCGTCTTCGTTGGCGTTGCCGCTGGTCCAGCCCTCGGTCACTCGCTGATCTCCCACTCGATCGTTGGCAGGCGCACCCGGTCTCCGCCGATTTCCGCGAGGCGTCGAAGTCCTTGCGTCATGGCGAACAATCCTTCGTTGCTCCACGCTACATCAGTCAGCAGTTCGGTCAGAAGCTCGATGTCCGTGGTCGAATACTGGCGCAGCGTCGAGGATTCCCAGTTCGCGGCGACGACTCCGCCGTACTGGTTCCAGAACTCTTCGTCTTCGATGACGATTAGGCTGGCGAACTCGAAGTTGCCGCTCACCAAGTTCAGCCCGAACCCGGTCGTCTCCATGCGGAGGCGGCCGGGTTTTTGCATGAGCCAGCGCATCGGCTCGGACATGAGCGTCGGGTGCATCGGGTCCGCGGTCAGCGAGTCGGTGACGGTGTTGTCGATGTCTGGGCGGCCGAACAGTTCCTCTTCCATCTCGCGCCGGAGGGTCGCGCCGACCTGCGCGTCGCGGCGGACGTCGGTGAGGGGCTGGTGGAAGCCCTTCGGGATGACGGCTAGGCGGCGGGCCGCGTTCAGGACGTTGCCTGAGCGTTCTTGGACCAGCAGGACGTAGTCGGCATCGCCTCGGAACGGGTCGGCCGGACGGGCAATGGCGGTGAGGGCGAGTGCGCCGCCGGCGCAGAGCCGGGTCCCGACGTCGAGGACGGACGCCAGGTTGGGGAGGTAGCGGTCTCGCAAAGGGAGCTTGAGCGGTCCGCCGGCGATGATGGCGTCGACCAGCTCGCCTTCCAGGAGGTCCAGCGTAAGGGCGTAGTGGACGAAGTGCGTGGTGCCGAAGGATCCGGCGAGTTGGTGTTCAGCGATGTCCAGGGCGAGCGCGCGGTACAGAGGGCCGTTCACGAGGCGGGTGTTCATGGCCAGCGACTCGGCGAGCCGGTGAACTGCTGCTGTTGCGGCGCGCTCGTCGAGACCCAGGTCTGCCTCGGGCTGCGCGGTGGCGACCTTGAACCGGTCCGATGCGGGGCGTAGCTCGCAGTCGAGATCCAGCCAGTTCGCGCAGGTCAGGACGCTAGTGTTCACGAGTTCGGTGCTGACTCGCGCGGTGTACGGGCCGTGGTCGCCGGTTCGGCTGCCGTAGTAGGCAGCAAGCGCGTCGGCGGTATCGCGCTGGGTGACCCAGCTGCGGCGGGTGGCGCGGTCGCGCAGGGCTTGGGTGTCGAGTTGCGCGGCTTTGGCGGCGACTGCGCGGCGCGCGGTTCCGGGCGACCAGTGTGCGTGCTGGTCGATCCATTCGAGCGCGGACGCGATGTTCGGGTCGTCGTCCAGGCGGGGATCTCCGGGTGTCTCGGCCGGTGCGGCACCGGTCAGTTCGGCGAAGCGGGCGCGCTCGGCGTCACCAACTTGCTCGTAGGCGCGGTCGAGCACCTGTTGCATCTCTGACCGCGGGCGCAGGTCCGGCTTCTGGTGCCAGGACGCGACGGTCCGTACGCCGACGCCAAGGTGCGCGGCAAAACCCTCATTGCTCATTCGGAGAGCGGCTTGCAGCGCTGATGCGGTGCGGCCCGTCCATTCGTCGGCCGGATTCATCGGCGCGCGGTTTCCGAATTGGAAGCTGCATTAGTCGTGCACTGGTCATGCACTGGCGATGCATGGGAACGGTCGCCGTTTCCGCCTTGAATTCGGGGTATGGAAATCACCTGGTTCATCAGCCCACAGCGCAAGCCGTCAGCGCTTCTTCTGCACGTGGTCGACAACCGTCGCCAGGCTGGTCTGGACGTCGTCCAGCCGGTCGAAGATCTCGTCCAGGCGCTGCTCCAGCGCGTCGAGACGGGTCGAGAGTTCGCCGCCGTCGTCGGCCGGCTCGTCGGGGTGCGGCGGTGTGCGGTTCTGCAGTACGGCCTGCAGATGCTGCGAGTGCCAGCCGAGCGTGGTGGACAGTGCTTCGAGGGTGCGCGCGCTCCGTCGGCGCTCGACCGTGTGGTGCTGCAACTCGCGCACGATCGCCTGCGACACGTGCGACCGCTCCGCCAGCTCTCGCTGTCGCCAGCCGAGTTCGTGCACGCGCATGTCGATCGCCTTCGCGACCGCCGCCCAATCCTCCGACACCTATTCCTCCGCGCTCCGCCTCAGCGCCGAGATTAGCGCGTCATTGCGCTTTTCTCGCGCCGCGTAGCGGGTGTGCCGCGGCGCGTCGGATATCTATGCCCTTCGGACAGCTGAAATCAACAATATAGTATTGAAATCATCAGATTGGCCTTTTCTTATGAACTCGAATGTCACTTTTCACACGCCGGATGAAGCGGCTTGGCTGCTCGGCGTCTCGCGGGGCGCGGTCGGTCGGGCCATCCGGAGTCGCAAGCTGCGGGCGGTCCGTCGTCGGGAAGGTCTGCGGATCCCGTCGACTGAGCTGACGCGCGTCCTTCGCGGAGGTGCGGCGTGATGGACGAACTCGCCTTGATCGGGATTGCTTGGCGGCTCGACGCGCTCCGTTGGGTGCCGTCCGACGTGCTACACGACGTCGTGACCAGGGACGGACTCTGTATGTGGCCACCGGACGGTGACCCGCCACCCGCGTCGTCGGATGCGGAACTCGCTACCCGGATGTGCGGTGGTTGCCCGGTACGGGACATGTGTCTGGAGCTGGAGTTGCGGACTGCCGGGGAGGCGACGGTCGGAGTCTGGGGCGGGATGGCCGACGACGACCGGCGAGCGTTGCACCCGCACTGGCTGCGCCGCGGCGAGCGGGCCGGGGGTGCGCGATGAACGGGCTGACCGTGACGCCGACGCAGGTCGTGGCCGGGGTCGGCGTGCTGCTGGTGCTGTTTTGGGTGTGGCGTGCGGGTGCCCGCCGGGCGAAGGCGGCGGCGGAGAAGGCGCGGTCTGGGGCGCGGCTGGTGTCGTTGGCCGGGCGGGTCGTGTTCAACGCGGTGCTGATCGTGGCGGTTCAGTGGGTGGTGATCGCTCACCAGGGCGGGACGTGGGTCCTGCTAGCGGTGTTGGGGTTGCCTGCGCTATTTGCGGCGCACGCGCTGACTCGGGCGCTGACCGTGACGACGGTCGACACCTCGAAGCGGGGTGGTCGGCGATGAGCAGGGCGCAGAAGCTTGCGCAGGACGCGGCCGAGGCTGCGGAAGTGCGGGCGTATCAGACGGATCCGGACGTTGTAGCGCTGCGGATTGAGCGGGTGCGGCGGCAGGTCGACTGGATGGCGTGGTCCGGGATTGTGCTCGGGCTGGGCTTCACGATGACGAACGTGCAGACCTTCGCGTCGGCTGATACGGCGGTGTGGTCGTTGCCGTGGCTGGCGGCGTGGGTGCTGGATCCGACGGTTTCGTTGGTACTGCTGGCGATTCTCCGGGCGGAGCAGGTCACGGCGCGGTACCAGGTTAGGACTGGGCCGTGGGTGCGGCGGGCGAAGTGGTTCACGCTGGCGGCGACGTATGTCATGAACACCTGGACGTCGTTCATGGCCGGTGAGGCTGCGGCGATCGTGTTGCACTCCGTTCCGCCGTTGGTGGTGTTCGTGGCGGTGGAGGCTGTCACTGATCTTCGGGACAAGCTGACCGATGCCGTGCTGGTGGCTGCTGGTGAGCGTCGAGTCGTTCGGCCGGTCGAGGGCGGGCGGCGGAAGCTGTTCGCGGACTACCTCGCCGAGGCGCGGGCGGCTTGGGCTCCGGGTGTGGAGATCACGCCGGCGTGGATTCGGCAGGAGACCGGGTGTTCACGCGGGTTGTCGCCGCGGTTGGCTCGGACGTTGCGCGCGGAGGTGGCCAATGGCTGACGACGCGCTGGTCAAAGCGGATCCGATACTCGACGGCGAACTGGTGGATGACACGTTGCCGCAGCCGCGGAAGCGGTTCGAGTCCTGGTGGCTGCGATCCCGGTGGGTGCCGACTTGGTTGAAGGATCGGAACCAGGCGCGGCAGGCGGCGAAGGACTTCGTCGCGGGAGTTGTGCGCTCGCCGTTCCGTTGCCTGGGCGCGGTGGCGCGTGGGCTGGTCGCGGCTGCGCGGTGGTGGCGAGCTTGGGTGACCGTTCGGGACTTCCGGGAGGCGGCGGAGCAGTCCGAGAAGCTGGCGGACAAGTTCGCCGACATCCGGGCGCTGACGTTGTTCCGGTGGAAGGTCACCGGTGCGGTTGCGATCGGTGCATCTGCGGTCACGCTGATGGTTCACCTGGTCTACGGCACCGTTGCTCTTTGGGTTGTTGCTGGAGTTCTGGCAGTGGCGCTGGCTGTGCTCGGGAGGCAGCGCGAAGGAAGTCCGGGGCGGAAAGCGGTGCTGGCCGGGCCGCGGACGTTGCGCTGGACGATGGATCCGCAGGTGCTGGTCGACGCGTTCCGGGACGCGAAGCTGGTCGGCAAGGACGAGACGTTGCGGCTGGTCGAGCGGGCTACGGGGATGGGCGACGGCTGGGCGATCACCGTGGATCTTCCGGCTACGCGGAAGGCCGCAGATGTGATCAAGAACCGTGAGGCGTTGGCTTCGGCGCTTGCGGTCGATGAGGTGCAGCTGATCGTGGAGCGGGTGCGCGGGAACGGCGGGCACGCTGGCCGGGTCGCGATCTGGGTTGCCGATGAGGATCCGTACGCATCGGCTCCGCGGAGGACGCCGTTGCTCGACGCGGCGCGGTGGGACGCGTGGCGGCCGGTCCCGTTTGGACGGGATGCTCGGGACCGGCGGGTGGATCTTCCGTTGGTGTGGACGTCGTTGCTGGTTGGGGCGATTCCTAGGCAGGGCAAGACATTCGCCGCGCGGTTGGCTGCGGCGGGGCTGGTGCTTGACCCGTTCACGCGGCTCTATGTGGCGGATTTCAAGGCTGGCAAGGACTGGGACGCGGCTGGGCGTGTGGCGCATCGGTTCATGTCGGGTGATGAGCCGGAGCATGTGTTGGCACTGGTCGGGTGGCTGGTGGAGCTGGTCAGTGAGGTGCAGGGGCGGTTCCGGCGGATGCGGGAGCTGGACGACGAGACGTGTCCGGAGTCGAAGGTGACGCCGGCGATGTCGCGGGACCGGGCGTTGGATATGCCGATTACGGCGATTTTCGTGGACGAAGTCCAGGTTCCGCTGGAGGACCGGACGCCGGTCAAGGTCGAGGGCAAGACGTTGACGGCTGGTGAGTACGTCGGTGAGTTGTTGACGTGGCTGGCAAAGAAGGGACCGGCGGCCGGGATTGTGCTGGTTTTGGCGACGCAGCGGCCGGATTCGAAGACGATTCCGTCCGGGCTGCGCGCGGTGCTTGGGTCGCGGTTTGCGTTGCGGGTGATGGACTGGCGGGACAGCAACATCGTGCTTGGCGAGCAGATGAACACGCGCGGGTATGACAGCAGTCGGTTGCTGGCGTCGCACAAGGGAGTTGGGATTCTTCGGCCTGACGGGGATGCGCAGGCTGGCGGTGATGTGCTGGCGCTGACTGTGCGGACGTACTACATGCCGAATGAGGATTGGCAGACGATCTGTCGCCGTGGTCGGGAGTTGCGCGAGGCGGCAGGGACGCTGACCGGGCACGCGGCTGGGGCGGACTTGGCCCTGGAAAACACGTTGAAGGTTCTTGGTCGGGCGGAGGCTGCCGTGCTGCCGGAGCCGCTCGCGTCTCTCGCTGGGTACCTGGACGGCGACGAGCGGGAGTTCATCCCGACAGCTGAGCTGGTCGAGGCGTTGGCGGTGGACGCGAAGGAGTTCGCACAGCTAATGGCAGACCTTGGTTGCCAGGGCACGCGCGGGCGCGTGCAAGCCGAGGACGGGCGCGTTAGGCAGGTCCGTGGGTACCAAACAGCTGAAATCAGGGCATCCGTCGAGCTGGTCTCACAAGGTGGAGACAGCGGTCGCGGGACGGTGGAATCGTGAAGCGCGCTGTGCCGGATGATGCACCGATCCGGGTTAGACTGTCCAATAAACCGCTGGACGTGACGCCGGGCGTAGCGCGTGTGCTGCTCGCGATACTGATCGAATTTCACGAGGTCCCGGTCCTGGACCGGAGGCAGGGGGACGACCATGACAGCTGATTTCGTGACAGACCCGTGGGCGACGTTGGATGACATCCTGGGCGTCCAGGTCGCCGACGCGCCCGACGAAGGCATCGGAGGATTGGCGTTCTACGGCCGCTGCTCGACTGAGGACAATCAAGATCCGGAGACGTCGCTCGGGTGGCAGCTCGGCAACGCGCGGAAGTTCGTGGAGCCACTGGGCGGGCACGTCACCGCCGAGTTCTTCGACATCGGTCAGTCGCGTTCAGTGCCGTGGGAGCGCCGCGGAGAAGCGAGCAAGCTGCTTGCGGCGCTGAAAGATCCGCGACGTGACTGGAACGCAGTCGTCGTCGGCGAAGGGACACGGTGCTGGTTCGGGAACCAGTTCTCGCTGATCGCGCCACGGTTCGCGGCGTATGGGGTTGATCTGTGGGTGCCCGAACTCGGCGGGAAGTTCGATCCGCGGAACCCGTCGCACAAGATGCTGATGAGCGTGCTCGGCGGGATGAGCGAATCCGAGCGGCAGCACGTGCAAGCCCGGGTGCGTGCGGCGATGGATGCGCAGGTGGTCAACGAGGGGCGCCACCAGGGCGGGCGGGCTCCCTACGGATATGTCGTGGTCGACGCCGGTCCTCACCCGAACCCGCGCAAAGCGGCAGAGGGCTTCCGGCTGCGCGTCCTCGCGATCGAAGAGGAGACGGCCGCCGTTGTCCGGCGGATCTTTGCGGAGTACCTGAACGGCAACGGCGACCGGGCGATCGCGAACGGGTTGAATCGCGACGGGATTCCGTGTCCTTCAGCGCGTCGGCCTGAGCAGAACAGGCATCGTCTCGCGGACGGGTGGCAGGGCAGCACCATCCGGTCGATTCTGGAGAATCCGCGGTACACCGGGTACGCGTTCTTCGGTCGGTGGGCGCGGCAGGAGATGCTGCTCGATCCGGACGACGTCGCGGCTGGGCACGTGACGCGCTTCCGGCGCGCTTCGGCCGATCGGGTTGTCCGGTCACGCAAACCGGCGCATCCAGAGATCATCTCGGTGGAGGACTTCACGGAGGTCCAGCTCTCTCGTCGGTCTCGCGCGGCAGGCGGCCTCGAAGCGCGGCGGAAGCTGGAGCGAGGACCGAAGACCACGAAGTGGACGTACGCGTTTCGCGGGCGAGTCCGGTGCGATCACTGCAAACGCAAGATGGAGGGGACGCCGCGGGACACGCGAATCTACTACCGGTGTGCTGCGCGGACGCTCGTTCCCGGATCACCGGCTTTAGTTGATCACCCGAAGAACATCTATCTGCCGGAAGCGGCGTTGATGGAGCCGCTGAACAGCTACATCCATCACGCGTTCTCAGAAGACCAGCGTGACGCAACTGTGGAGGCGATGCTCGGTGTTGCTGGTGATGTGAACGTCAACCCGCAGCGCACCGCGGACGCTCAGCGGCGGCTGACTCAAGCGAAGACTCGATTGGCGAGGCTTACGCAGGCGATCGAGGCCGGTGCGGACCTGGAAGCGCTGATCGAACCGCTGAACCGCGCGAGGGAGGAACGCGACGCGGCAGCAGAGGAGCTGGCGAGGACACCAGCCGGTTCGGAACTGGGGAGAGCGGACGTCGAGGCGCTGGTCGACTCGCTGGCGGATGCCGGTCGGCAGGTGATCAGCGCGAGCCCGGCCCGGCTGCAGGAGTTGTACGAGGAGATCGGCCTGGAGCTGGTCTATAACGCAAAAGAGCGGATGGTCGCTGTGACCATCCGCCCACCCCGTAGGGTTAATGCGCGTGTCCCAAAGGGGACTCAACTTGAACCCTGTCCTCGCCAGGTACGTCCGCGAACACGCTGTTCAAGGCTAGAGCGGTATCGGCACCCACGGCCAGGGCCTCGCGGCCCGGCCACGCCCCGGCGTCCTCATCGGGACGTCGGGGCACCCCTCAACAACTAAACAGAGAACACGCCCATGCAACCACCTACACAAGGAGGTGATCTTCAAAGCGGCCCGCAGTCAACGGACGCCACGAATCTCCCTCGCAACACGATCCTCATCGGGGATGTCCGAGAGCGCTTGGCCGAACTACCGGCCGCGTCGGTGGACACCATCATCACCAGCCCGCCGTACTACGGCGTCCGCGACTACGGCCACGAGCAGCAGCTCGGAGCCGAACCAGACGTCGAGGGTTGGGTGAACGGCCTTCGGCTCGTCGCCCGCGACCTGGCCCGCGTTCTCCGTCCAACTGGCTCCCTCTGGCTCAACCTGGGCGACAGCTACGCCCGTCGTCCGGCCGAGGGTGCGACGCCCAAGAGCTTGCTTCTTGGCCCGGCCCGCGTCGCGTTAGCTCTGGTCCGCGACGGATGGGTACTGCGCAATGAGGTCATCTGGGCCAAGACCAACCCCATGCCGTCCAGCGTGAGCGACCGGCTGACCACGACGCACGAGCGGGTCTACTTCTTCACGCGGTCACCGCGCTACTACTTCGACCTCGACCCCATCCGCCAGCCTCTCGTTACCGGCAAACGGCAGTCGATAGGTAGCCCATCCCGTACCTACCCGCCCGCCGGCATCGGCGCAGCCAACCGCAAGGGCTGGACACTCAACGACAACCGCGGGCTCTCTCGTCTGAAAGCCTCTGGCCTATCCGGGCACCCGCTCGGCAAGAACCCCGGCGACGTCTGGACACTGCCGACCGCCGGATTCCGAGGCGGCCACTTCGCGGCCTTCCCGCTCGCATTTGCCGAACGTCCCTTGCTGGCCACCTGCCCGGAGCGGGTTTGCTCCGTCTGCGGCGAACCATGGCACCGCGCATTGGAGCGCCAGGACGGCCGCCTACTGGCCGTTGGCGAGTTGGAGCCAACCTGCATGTGCGGTGCAGAGGGCGTGCCCGGTGTCGTGCTCGATCCGTTCATGGGCACCGGCACGACGGCACTGGCGGCCGAGAAGCACGGCCGCGACTGGATCGGCGTCGAGCTGAATCCGTCGTACGCGGATATGGCCGAGCAGCGCCTTCGCGCACAGCGAGCCAAGGAGCGCAGGCCCGCCGCGTAAGCCGTGACACCTCCCCGGTGCCATGCGGCCGTCGTCGTCATCCCAAATATGGGGATGGCCGGTCGCACCAACACCGAGGAGGCTTCCGTGACCACGGAACCCCGCAATGGCGGCAGTGTGAAGACTCTGGGCATCAAGGTGCCCGACTCGCTGCACGCGCAGTTCGCCCTTGTCGCGCAGCTCGACGGCATCTCCCTGGGAGACGCCGCTATCCGAGCGGTCGAGCTGTACGTCGCCACCAAGAAGGCGGAGCCCGACTTCGCCGCCCGCGCCAAGGCCGCTCTCGATGAGATCGAGCGCGAAGCAGCCGCCAGGCGCGGCGCAATTCAAGGCCTGTTCGGGTCGGAAGACCCGACGGCCGACACCGCCGCCGAGACCACCTCGACGCGGCGACGTAGTGGTGAGGCTTCCAAGTAAGGACGGAAGCCCACGCTGCACCGGGGCGGAGCGGCGGTCATCTTCGACCGCCCTCCGCTCCACAACTCACCTGCACACCAGACCCTTCCCCGACCCATGCGGGGAGCGGCCTGGTGTGGAAACGGACCGCCCACCAGGCAAAAGCCCAACGGTCCAGAAGCGAGCGATGCGCAGTGATAACAGCCATCGTCATACCTGTCGATCCGGGCCAACCGGCCCGGCTCCAGCAGCTCGAAACGAGCGACATCGACGCCTACCAGCAGATCGTGGGAGGCAACCTCCAGATCGTCGGTCTCGAACGGCCGCCGGCCGGGATGTACCTCAACGAGTCCGGCAAGCTCGACCGGATGCGCGTCAACCACCGAGCCACGACGCTCGTGTGGGTGCACAACTCGGCGTTCCGGAATCACGACGTGATCGTGGGACCGGCGCTCATCGTTGGGCCGCCGAACCGCCACGGTGACGACACCTCGGCCCCGCAGGACCTCACCGACCTGCTGTTCAACAGCGAGTGCTACCGCGTCCAGCTCTGGACCGACAGCGCTTCACGCTGGACGAGCGATCCGGAGGTATTCACCGACTGGATGGAGGCGTACCGCTACGCCTTGCAGCAGGTTGAGACGCAAGAGGGTGCTCAGGAAGTTCGCGTCGTCGCCGAACTGGACGAGGCGCTGCGCGAGCAGTGGTTCAAGCTCGGCATCGAGAACCCGTGGATCAGCTCCGCGGACGACCCGCCGTTCACTCGGAACAGCTTCGTCGGCTGCTACAGCATCGAGGAGCTGGAACAGAACATCGGACACGGCAACTGGGCGATTGGCACCGCGTTCTACTACCGCGACCTGTGCTTCATCAACCAGGTCGAGGGTGGTGACGAGTGGCTGACCATCCGGCACGGCATCTCGTTCGAGTCCATGACGTTGGAACCGAGCGTCGAGGAAGGAAGGTTCGCTTCGCTCATTCGTAGGCTCCTGACCGCTTCCAAGGAGCAGTGCCAGGCGCTGACCTACTGAGCAAAGTACCCGTCGCCCGAGCTGAGGCTCAGGGCGGCGGGTACGGGTCAACTGTTGATCTAATAATTTTGAGCATTCAAAAAGCCCACCCTCACAAGCCAGCATTGCGGCTTTGGAGAGCGGGCCAGTCACGGGAGAAGTTTCGGCACGCTGGCCGGGCGTCGTCGCTGGCGGCGACGTATCGCCCGGCCAGCCTGCGCACTCAGCCTGTCATGCAGGCGGCGTTCTAGCGATCAACCTTGAACAGAACACTAGAGCTGGGGCTGACGCCCGCAGCCCACCACGTCTCGTACACGAGGTTGCCCGACGCGGTGTAGACCTGCTGGGTTGCGCCGTCGTCGCTCTTGTCGAAGCTCATGATGTTGTTCTGGGTGATCCGAATCAGCTCACCGCCACCGCTGTTCGGCCCGTTCCACCAGTACTCCTGTACGTGGTCGGACGTGGCCAGGTACAGCTCATGGACGCCGTTGTAGACGTCCTTCTCGATCTGAATGGCGTTGGTCTGACCTGTTGCGATGGTGCCCTGGGACACGGGCGTGCCGTTGGTGCTGTTCCAGTAGCTCTGCCAGGCGATTGTACTGGTGCCGGTGTAGAGCAACTGCCCGCCATCGCTCAGGTTCGCACCCTTGCTCAGCGAGCGGATGTCGCCCTGCGTGATGTTGATGATCGTCCCGCTATGGACGCCCTGACCGGGCCACCACCATAGCTCGTACACCCACGTCGGCGTGGCCACGTAGAGCTGGTCCACACCGTCGGGTCCGGTGGATTTGGTCATCGTCACCGGCCCGCCGATGTTGTTCAGCAGACTGATGTGGATGCCGTCTCCACCGTCCCGCCACCAGACCTCGTACGGCCCGTCTTGGGCTAGGAGGTAGATGCGGTGGGTGTATTGCCCATTGATCGTGGTCGGGTTGGCGATGACCTGCCGGACACCGTTCAGGCCCGTGACGATCTTGTTGTGGTGGGCTCCTTGTCCTGGCCTCCACCACGTCTCCCAGACTCCATCAGGCACCGCCGTGTAGAGCGACTGAGTCACCCCGTCCGGCTCATTCACCTTGTCGAAGCCGACGATGTTCTCCTGCGAGATATGGATGATCTCGTCAGTGTGAACGCCGTCCCCGCCAGGATGCCACCAGGCTTCCGTCACCGTTGAGTTGGTGGCGGCGTACACCTCGTGTGTCGTCCCGTCGGGCGCGAGCGTCCGCTTGACCTTGGTGATGGTCGGCGGGGGCGGAGCTGCCGCCGGTGAATCTGGCGAATCGTCCGGGGGTGTGATGGTGTAGCTCGGCAGTGAGACCGGGGGTGAATCCGGGTTCAACTCGTTGAGCCGATCCAGCGCCTTGTTAGCGATCTCGTTTTCCGAGTCCGCGATCCAGGTGCCTTGGTAAGCACTGCCGTGAGTACTTGCCGGACTGGGCGGGAGGTACCCGACCTTGCCCGTGCATACACCATCCCCGGCATCGCACCAACTTCCCGTCCGGCTGGTGAGCGAACTCGGCACGTAGGGGTTTCGTGTACCCAGCGATCCCAGAGCGCACTTCGCGCTACCGCGACGCCATGGCACGTTGACGCCGTCGCCCGAGCTGCAGGCAGTAGCCCGCGGGTCGCCATACAGCGCCACGTAACCGATGTGGCTTCGCGTGTAATCGCTGATACTCATCATCGAGTAACCGACGACCTCAGCGCCCTGGGAGTATCCGCCTACAACGATGGACTCCTTCGGGCAACGACTTGCGCGGTCGTTGAGGTATCCGGTCAGTTCGTTGACGCCGGTCCAGACGCTTCTGTAATAGCCGTCCATACCGGTGAAGATGCCCCAGTCGGCAAAGCCTACGGCAGGGTATTCGCCGCTGTCGTTTGGCTTGGGCGGAGCGCCCCCGTAGCTGCTCGGGTCGACGCCCATGTCGATCAGCACGTCGCCGTCTTCGTTGCCGAGTTCGGCCCAGTTCGTATTGACCAGTCGCGGTGGTCTGTTCAGCGTATTGCGGACATCGAAGTAGAACTCGTGAGCCCGCAGGTCGTTGAGGTGCTCGCCGGAACCTCGCACGAACACCATGTAGACCCCGCCGTGCGTCATGCAGTCCGCATCGGCGTGTGCGGGACTCGCCGGCCCGAAGACCGCGAGGCTAGCACTGCTGAGCAGCATCGCCATGCAGAGCAAGAACGCTCTGATTCGGCTATGCGTTTGGACACGCATAGGCCATCACCTTCTCTCTCGTTCCGAAATGAGCGAACCCGCCAATCCCTTTCAAATAAGGGGGCGGGTCGTCAGGGGAGAATAACATAATTGTAATTAAAATCAAGGCCGACACTATCTCTACCACTGTTAATCTAGTACGAATTCCTTGTCATTTACTGGCGGCTGATTTATAGTGAGATCAACTAAAAGCGAGAAACCACTTTGAACTCAGCTCAAACCAAGCCAATCAAAAAGATTAGCGTTAAGCGCGTAGTGATTGGCGTCGTCGCCGTATTGGCGATTGTGGCACTAGTCATTGGAATTGGATTCTTCTGGCTAACTCACAACTACGCTAACGACGATGCCGGGACCCTTGAATCTGCGCTAACGGCGGCGGGCGCTACAAAACAATGCAGCACGGGGGATGCGGGGCGAGGCCCTGACAATTACAGCCCGTGGTACAGCGCCATCTATGACGTACCGGGCGATAGGGCTGCGGCAACTGATATAGCTAGAAACGCAGCGCAAAAAGCTGGACTGAACCTATCAGACAAGACAGATTCCAACCCGCTATATGATCAATATTTCTTGGGCGTAGCGAGTAAGCATAGTACTCATGCGGACCTCAAGGACGGCGATGCAAAATTCTCAATACTGGTCTACAAGACTCGTGCATTCATAGCTCCAGCAGATAAGCAGAATTGCACAACAACAAAGCAAACCAATCCTTCTCGCAATACGACTACGATCCTGATTGGTGTCGGCCTCCCCCAATTCAAGTAGCGGCAATCGATTCGGCGAATAGGGATTCCTGTGACCAACGCCAACGCGCGTCCATCTGATTGGCCGCGTTTGTTGCATTGGGAAGTAGCGCGGTGCCCTGCCCCGGCGCTCGCCCTCTGCGCGCCGTTGACGGTCGGCACGCCCTACGCCACGATGGTCGAGAACGGTTCGCCAAGTTTCTCGCAACGGAGGTCACCATGCGCGCTCGGTTCCTCGGTAAGGACCCCAACTCGCAGGAGGGGCAGTCGCCTACCCTGTTCGCCACGGACCGCACCGACCGCGTCACCTACATCGCCCAGGGCTGGAAGGTCACGGACCGCCAGGCGCTCGCCGACGTCGGCGACGTGCCCGATCACGAGACCCTGATCGAGATCCCGGAGGACGTGCTCAAGATGTACGCCCGTCGCTACCTGGAGCAGGAGGGCCAGAGCTGAGCCGCATGATCGAGCCCGGCCCGGAGTTCGGCAAGCTCTTCCGCACGTTCGAGCACACCGCCTACCGGCTGGAGACGCGCGACCTCTACAAGTCCGCGAACGAGGCCAAGGCACTCGACCAGTTCACAGCTGGTGTGCCGGTCGACATGGGTTGGTTCCAGAACTGGCTGAGCATGATCCAGGAGGCCACCGCGGCGGGCCGGCAGTTCTCGCGGGTCCGAGTCGTGAGCCTTCCGCTCACCGACTACAGCCGGTTCGGCATCTACTGCTCGGGCTTCACCAACGCGGTCGGGGAGGTCACTCGATACCTGGCCCGCGACGACGCGGCAGACCTGCCGGACTACGACTACTGGTTGTTCGACTCGTCCAAGCTGGTGCGGATGCACTTCGATGACGACGAGAACTTCCTGGGCGGCGAACTGATCGAAGACCCCGCCGAGATCGTGAAGCACAACTACTGGCGAGATGCGGCCTGGCACCTCGCCGTACGACGGGACGACTTTGCCACCGAAACGAACGACAGGCGTCACTAGCGTTCACGAAGCGCGTGACGCGCTCGGCAAGCGACTCCGCGAGCTGCGCTCGGCTGCTGGTCTCAGCGGCCGACAGCTCGCGGAGTCGTTGTCGTGGCCGCCTTCTAAGGTCAGCAAGCTGGAGAACGGTAGGCAGACGCCGACCGATGACGACATCCGTGACTGGACGCGAGGAACGAACAGCGAGGACGAGGCCGAAGCACTCCTTGCCTCGCTGCACACCCTCGAAGTTCAGCACGCCGAGTGGCAACGTCAGCTCCGCGTCGGCCTGAAGCCGCATCAGCAGGAGATTGCCGACCTCGACGCGAAGACACGGCTGTTCCGGGCGTTCGAGTCCACGTTCATCCCCGGGCTGCTCCAGACCGCCGAGTATGCCCGGTACCGCTTCGCCCAGAGCATCACCGTGTTCAAGGTGCGTAACGACATTGACGAAGCGGTCGCCGCCCGTGTGCAGCGCCAAGACATTCTGTACCGGCCGGACAAGCGGTTTCACTTCGTGCTGACTGAGGCCGCCCTGCGCTACCGGCTGTGCCCGCTGGAGATCATGCTCGGACAGCTTGACCGCCTCGTCTCCCTGACTGCCCTACCGAACGTGAAGCTGGGAATCATCGGATTCGAGACGGCCTACGTCGTCGCGCCTGCTCACGGCTTCTGGATTCTGGACGCCGACCGCGTGATGGTCGAGACCTTCTCGGCTGAGCTGAACCTTGCCCAGCCCCAGGAACTGGCCCTGTATGGCGGCATCTTCGACAACCTGGCTGCTGTCGCCAGCTATGGCCGGAGTGCACGAGCGATCATTAACCGCGTGATTGATGATCTTGCTCCAAGCGAGGAATAGCGTAGTTATTGGCAAGCGCTCGGAGAATATCCAGTAGACGGACAAAGGTGTTATATTTACAGATATGGCAAGCCAACTCAAAGTGGAGTACGAAGCACTGTTGAGCGGCCGGGCGATCTATAAGGATTTGATTGCTCGGTTGGGCCTCAAGGCGGCGATCAGCCCTCACAACAGATTGTTTCAAGCTTACGAAATCATTGAAGAGATGGTTGCTGTGTCCGATGATGCGGCGCGACTACACGAATGGCTCGACAAGCCAAAGCCCTACACTAGCGTCCATCCGATTGCGGCAGAGCTAGGCGAACTCTACTTGATATTCAATTACATCAAGGACATGAATGGTCGCCTACTGGCCGAGAAGATCAAGGCCATCTCCCAGGGGCCGCTGGACCCACTGAAAGAAGACTCGTTCAACAATGATGCAAGGAATACGCAGTTCGAGCTATCCCTCTTGTGCGACTTCCTTGCCACGGGGATAGATGCTCAATTGAAGGGTCCTAACCCTGATCTTCAGATCAGCTTAGAGGGAACTATATACAATATCGAATGTAAGCGCATCTCGTCACCTAGCCAGTTCAAGCGGAACTTCAAGAAGGCTCGCGAGCAATTGCGGCTTTTACTGGAAACCCACCCGGACGAGTATGGCATCGTAGCCGTTTCTATATCCAATAGCATACACAGCGCTCAGCACGGTCTTGCGCCGGGCAACCTGATGAGCGACAGAGAATTTTGGGAGAGCATTGACGAACACATGGTCTCAGCGATGCGCGCATTCATTAAGGACAAAGAGCGTATCTGGCTACAGGACAACAAGCTTCAGCTATTAGATATACCCGCCATATTGCTCCACTATCAGGCAGTCGTCCTTGGTCGCACGCACGGCAACGGCCAAACCAGTATGCGTTCCTTCGTTAACTCGAAACGCAATAGTAGCGGGTACGCCTCATTTATGGACCAGGTTAGGAGGTCTGGCATCAGGCTGGATGTTGATGAATAGGACTCGCTAGGGCTGTCTCGCAGTTTCCGCGCCGATCACCCGTTCGTGGCGTTTCGAGAAATATCAAGAAACTTTCTATTCACCACGGTCTTTCCTCTCTACTCTCCGGATGGGGACGCCGAACCGCGTCCGCCCACAAGGGACTTGGGAGTAGCCAGTGGCGACCCGTGTTGCCCTGCTGAGCAGGGATCAGATCGACAAGCTTCCGGAACGTGCCCGCGAAGTTGTGGAGTACCGCAAGAGCGGGCTGAGCCTGAACCACATCCAGGGATGCCCGCTGGACTGCGCGTACTGCATCCGACACACCTACGGCCTCTGGGATCAGCGGGTGCCGCGGGCGCTCATGTCCGACGCCCAGGCCGTCGAGGAGCTGGTGACTCACCGGTACTTCCAGCCGCACGTGACCCCGGTGCAGGTCTTCAACAGGGCGACCGACCCGTTCTTGCCGGTTGTCCGGCCGCATACCTTCGCCGTGCTGGAAGACCTCGACGCGCGGGGCCTGACGAATCACGTGCTCGTGATCACACGACACAAGATGAAGCCCGAGGACGTCGAGCGCCTGAACCAGCTCCAGCACATCAAGCTGACGCTGCTGTTCACGTACAGCGGCATCGACAATAAGGACGTCGAGCCTTACCCGTCGCACGTGGCGGCTGACTCGCTCAAGCTCATGAGCAGGCCGGCGCGTCGCCGGTACCGGACAGTTCTCTACTGGCGTCCGTTGGTTCCTGGTCTCAACGACTCAGCGGAACACCTGGACGCCGCCTACCGGCTGGCCCAGCACGCCGACGCCACGGTGTTCACGGGTCTGTTCTACCGGGGCGAGATCGCCGAGTACTACAAGGCCAACGGCCTGCCGGAGCCGTACGACGACACCGCGCGCCGGAAGATTGTGCCCGAGACGCTGGAGCAGCGCGTCTTGGCCGCGTTCGACAACACGACACCTCTGTTCCGCAAGACCAGTTGTGCGGTCGCCTACGCGCACGGTCTGCCCGACTACAACGGGCACTACGGCATCGGGCGCGAGCTGTGCGACATCTGCCCGCTCAGTCAGCTCGAACTCTGTGCCAACGCGCACCGTCAGCCGTCACCCGAGCAGTTGCGGGAGGTCGCCGCAACTCTGCCCGAGGCTCGTGGTCTTGTGGTCGTGGACATCACCGAGCGGGCGGCCGTGGTGTCGGGACTTCCGACCGAGCAGCCGCGTTACTACCTGCAACACGCCCTCGGCTTCCAGGTGCACGACGTGCGCCACCCGCACCGTGAACGTCGGCATGGTCGTGCCGACATCGGCTGGAAGGGCGAGAAGCACAATGACTGACTGGACGAGCCTGAGCTTCGTGGTCGTGGACGTCGAGGGCAACGGCCAGCAGCCGCCCGACCTGGTGGAGCTGGCCGCCGTGCCCGTGGTCGATGGCATCATCGGGGAGCCGGTGAGCTGGCTGGTCAAGCCGGACGCGCCGATCAAGCACTTCGCCACCCGCATCCACGGCCTGACCAACAAGGACGTGGCCGAGTGCCCGACGTTCGAGGCCGTCAAGCTCGATGTCCTCATGGCGCTGAGCCACCCGGCGATCGTCGCGCACAACGCGCACGTTGACGTGGGGGTTCTTCAGCGCAAGATGACCGGCTGGGAGCCGCCCGAGGTCTTCGACACGCTCAAGCTGGCGCGGCGGCTGGTGCCGGGGATGGACAGCTACCGGCTCGGGAACCTGGTCGAGGCGTTCAAGTTGGCCGAGGGACTGCCGGATGGTCTGAGCCCGCACCGCGCGACCTATGACGCGCTGGTCGCGGCCCGGTTGTTCGTGCTGCTGGCCACCAAGGCCGCGACGCTCGAAGAGCTGCGCGGCCAGAAACCAGGAGGGGGCGATGAAGATGCTCTCTTCTAGCGGCAGGCGCATCGGCTTCGGCTCCATGCAACTCACCGGCCCTGGCCATTGGGCAGCACCGGACAACCCGGAACAGGCCATGCAGGTACTCCGCGATGCTGTCGACGCGGGCGTGACGCACATCGACACCGCCGACGCCTACGGTCCGTTCACTGCGGAGAAGTACATCCGGAAGGCGTTGCATCCTTACCCCGACGGCTTGGTCATCGCCACCAAGGGCGGTCTCACTCGCCAAGGTCCCAACCGGTGGGCACCGTGTGGGCGGCCGGAGTACCTGCGCCAGTGCGTCGAGATGAGTCTCCGGCGGCTCCAGCTCGAACGGATCGACCTGTACTACCTCCACCGCATCGACCCCGCCGTCCCTTTGGAAGACCAGCTCGGCGTGCTGCGGGACATGCAGGCTGAGGGGAAGATCGGCCACATCGGGCTGTCTAAGGTGACCTTGGAACAGCTCTGCGCGGCCGGCGCTCTTACCGCCATCGCGGCGGTGAGTAACAAGTACAACCTCACCGATCGGGCATCAGAAGACGTGCTCCGGCACTGCGAGACGGCTGGCATCACCTTCGTGCCGTACGCGCCGGTCGCGTCCGGAGCGCTCACCACACCGGGCACCCTGGGTCAGGTCGCAGCGGACTACGGCGCGACACCCGCCCAACTGGCGCTTGCCTGGCTCCTGCATCAGTCCCCGGTCATCACGCCGATCCCCGGCACCAGCAGCAGCGCGCACCTCCACGAGAACCTGGCCGCCCAGGGGATCAAGCTCACCCCCGAGGACATGACAGCTATCGAGCTGGCGGCCACGAAGAGGGGGCGGGAATGAACCTCCGACCCTTTTCTGATCATCAACGCGGCCTGTTCGTCAGCGTCGACGGGCCGAGCGGTGCCGGGAAATCCACGATCGTCCAGCACCTCGCCCAACTGCTCGTTGCTGCTGGCGAAGACGTGCACGTGACGGCTGAGCCGTCCTCCGGCCCCATCGGCGCATTGTGCCGCGAGCTGACCGAGACAACCACCGGTCACACGTTGGCCTGCTTGTACGCGGCCGACCGCTACCACCACGTTGAGGCCGAAGTCCGGCCCAACACCGAGGCCGGCCGCGTCGTGCTGAGTGATCGGTACATCCCGTCAGGTCTGGTGATGCAGCGCTTCGACGGCATTGATCCGGTCTTCCTCTGGCGAGTGAACGCCGAGGCTGACCGGCCCGACCTGGCCGTCATCCTCGAAGCCGACCCCGAGGTCATCGCGGAGCGGCTCAGCGAGCGCGGTCCGCATAACCGCTTCCAGCTCTCGCCGGGTAGCTCACACGCTGAGGCGCACTTCTACCGACAGGCCACCGAGCGGCTGATTCAAGCGGGCTTCGACGTGCTACGGGTGGACGTGAACAAGCGGCCTCCCGAGCAGTCCGCGGCACTCATCCGTGACCGGCTGCTGACGTTCTTCGCTCCGGCGGCGGGGTGAGTCGGCATGGTCGGAACGGCCACCGACCCGGACGTTAGTCGTGAGATCGAGGCGCTTCGCCAGCTCGCCACTGTGGTTCTGAACGAGCACACCAACGACCGCGACCTGTGCGCCGTGTGCGGCTACGCCTTCCCTTGCCAGCGAGCGGTACTCGCTGAGCACAACCTCGCGCTCTGACGCGACCCCGAGAAAGCCGAGCAGACCGGCGACGCCTGGACGCCTGCCGAGGTACGAACCCGTCGCCGGTCTGCTCATCAAGCGTACGGAGAACACCCGTGAAGCCCTTGATGTACGGCTACCTGCGCGCCCCTGACGACGTGCCGGACGACGACCTTGCGTGCACCGTCGAGGAGATGAAGCGCTACGCCGAGACCGAGGGCTTCTGCTACGCCACGACGTTTTTCGAGTACCAGGACGGCTCGCGCGCAGCGTTCGAGGAGCTGATTCAGGAACTCAAGCGGGCTGAGGCGCGGCACGTGGTCGTCCCGTCTATGGATCATTTGTCATCCCATCGGCTGCTTCGCAGTCACATGGTCGAGCGCCTGGAATTGGACGCCAACGCGCTCGTGCTGACACCGGGCGAGACGTGATGGACCCCCGCGATCTGAACATGGGCATCGTCCGGCAGCTCAAGGACATCACGGGCGACGCTGGGGCCTTCGTCGCCGGGGTTCTCTGTGACGACATCTCCCGCGAAGACCAAATCACCTTCGCGCTGCGGCTGATGCGACTGGCCGGACACATCCAACAGCGAACCCAGAGTACGGCCGCAATGGTCGTTGAAGGAGGCGTTCTCCATGACGGTGACGGCGGACGAGTTGCGCTCCCGGCCGCAACCGAAGGACGCACCGACCATCCCCGACCCGCAGCCAATGACTGAGCGGCCCCGGCCCCAGGCGATAGCCGATCTGACCTTGGCCGCCACGTCCACGGCGGCGAGCGTCGGAGTGATGTTCCTCCACTACACCCTGATGGAGTGGCAGCGTACGGAGCTGATAGAGCCCGCCGAAGCGGTGCTGACTGAGCTGATCACGCAGGCCGTGAAGCTGACCGGCGTGCCCGACCCGTCGGCCCGTTGGGTAGAGCTGGCCGACCTCGCCCTCATCCGGGTGCGCCTGGTCCTGCTGGAGACCGGCGTCATTGTCGAGGTGGTTGACCGCCATGACCAGCCGCCGACGTGGGCCGACGGCGTGACGGCGCTGTGTTCCCGCTGGAACTCCTACCCGACGAACGGCGGCCGGGTGGTGTGGTGCGAGCTGGAACCACCGGTGTACGAGCTGACCGAGCACGGCCTCCCCAAGCGGGTGCGGTCGAAGGCTGCGCCAATCGACCGGACGCCGGCGCCGCAGGTGGATCAGGAGCTTCTACGGCGCGTACGTCAGGGCTTGGAAGCGCTGTAGATACGCGCAGGCGACGACAAACGAGACTGAGGAGATCAGTATGGCAAAGGCGCAGGTCGAAGACCGAGCCGTCTTCTTGGCCGCGTCGCTGCTCGCGGCAGCGCTGCCCATGTGCCGCTACATCCAGCGGCACGGGAACGCCGAGGATCGGGAGAAGCTACGCAGGCTGACCGGCAGCCGGGAGTATGAGGAGCTGGTTAGCCTTCTGGCGCAGATGCGGCGGTAGTAAGCACGAATAGCGAAGTCAAGGTGGGATGTTTTACGATGGTCCAAACATTGATCAAACTTCCCATTTATGTTTTAATACCCTTTGCCTGCTCATTGTTTTAGGCAACCTCCACTCTCGCCTGAGCCGCAATCTTCTTTGTTGCTCGCGCGAGGGTGGATGGTCTGCCCGGAAAGTGAGCGGCAGATGGACGATGACTACAGGCGACGCCTCCTTGAGTTCGGCGTGACGCCGATGGCTCAGCAGGCAGCAGAGACACTGCGTGCGCTCCTTCCGACCGATACCGATTTGGTCATGTATCTCTTGGTCGAGAAGAAGCTGGACCACTGGTTCTGCGATGCCGCGATCCGCCGACGTGTCGGAGGGACCGGATGGAAGGACGCACCTCTTAACCTCACCAAGGAGTACACGACAGCGGCCGAGTTTCTTCTGGCCGCAGGCGCGTATCACTCGTTTCTGATCCGTGGCGCATGGCGGTATTGGCATCAGCGCAATCCGAAGTGCGTGTACGCTCCTGACCTGCCCCAATACGGGAAGAAGGCCCTGCGAGTGGTGTCTGCAGACATCAGACAGAAGCTGGGGATCGAGATCGAAAGCCTAAGCCACCCGAACCACAAGGTGCTCAGGGTATTCCCTAGTCATAGGTGAAGACTTCGCCTATCCGCCCGCCGACCCGGAGAAATAATAGGTCGGCAAGTAACCCGAGGGCTGGATTGCAGATCAAGCCGCCGGGCTACTTTCTTTATCGCTCCTAGTGGCGGACGGCAGGTCAGAGCCTTGGTTCAAGGTGTACGCCGCTGGTTCTCCCATGAGGCCACGAACTGCAATCGCCAGCTCAAGCATGAGATCATCCCAGATATAGCCGCGTCGCAGCGTGTCGGCTTGAACGCCGTACTTGCCTAGATGTGCGCCTGCCTTTTCTCGGCGAAGACTGAGTGTCTGCCAATCGCTACCGGGAGCGAGAGCGCAGAGGATTTCGAGCACCTGGCCGACCGGCTGACCGAGAGTCGCGCAGGCACGCCGAATCAGCTTTTCGGCTGCATTGGCTCGATCACTGTCATTAATCTCCGGGCAGAGCAGGAGCGCCAATTCGCTGGCATAGGTATGTAGCGCGATAGCGCGCACGCCCCGACGCTTTCTGAGCGCCCTATCAAGCTGGAGCGCGATGGTCTCTGGGGTGGTGGCGTCTGCGTCCCTCACGGCGGTCCCCCGTGGTTCAGGGAGGCCGCGCGCGGTCCGGTCTCGGTATCAAACGCAGATGCGGCTGACTCCGGCCCGGTCAAGCGAGGGTCTACGGAGCGAAATCAGACCACCTGTACCGCACCGGACGGAGGACCCTCGTGTCTCGGTACGTACCTCGATGATGCCAACTCTCTGCCACTTCTGTCCACAGACTCTTACCGCCCAGCTCAGGCAGCCTCCTTGCACCAGCCCCGGTCAGCCCGACCGGTGGCGCGAAGGGAGCAGCCATGAGCGAACTCGACTACTACGGCAGCAGCCCGCCGACCTTGCTCACGCCTGGCGGCCGGGCGCTGGCCCGCGACCTCGCCGCCGTGCGGCGAGCCACCAGCATCGGGCTGGCGAAGGGTGACGGCCTCGCCGCCTTCGCCGACCAGGCCATGACCAACCTGACGGCCCTCGACCGACAGCGGCGGTTGCTGGCGCGCGGCGACGAGACCCTGAACAACCTCCTCATGGAGGTTGAGATCGGTCACGTCATGTGCGTCATCAACGAGCAGCGCGGCATGTATAGGCGGTACTGACGTGGCCGATATCGACCCGGAGCTGCTGGACGAACGAGTCACCGCGCTGGATGACAAGCTCGCGGGCCTGCTGGCGGACATCGAGGCCACCTGCGTGATGTGGGCTCTCGGCCTGGCCGGCGTCGCCGAGCAATCGCCCGACTCCGAGGAGCGCTGATGCAGTTCATCGCTGTGCTTCTCATCGGGACAGTCATCCTCGCCTACGTCGCCGCCTTCCTGGAGCGCTACGGCCACCTTCTGATCGTCCTGACCGGCGAAGTCCTCCTCGGCGTTCTCGGCCTGGTCGTCCTGGCGCTCGTCGCCGGGGCCGCTTGGTCGTGGTTCTGCCACTGGTGGGAGCTGCGACAGGTCTGCAACTCGGCGGCGAGGGCGATCCAGCGCACCACCGCCCACTACGAACAATCGCGGGCCGAGATGGAGCAACTTGCCCGCCTTCACCACCTCCGAAAGGGGATCACCTCATGACCTTCACCATGTACGACGCCCTCCTGACGCTCGGCCTGATCGTGCTGGCAGCGCTGGCCGCCCCGCCGGTCGTGAAGCTCTTCCGGCTCATCGCGCAGGGCGAACGGGAAATGGACGCGGCCAAGCAGCGAATCGCCGCCCGTGAGTTGGCAGCCGCCAAGCTCCCCGCCGTGCCGGACGACCCGCCCGACCCGAAGGAGCTGACATGAGCGGTCAGATGACGCCGGAGCAGCTTCAGAACCTGCTCACGATCGGCGCGCTCATTCTGCTGGTCATCGCGTTCCGCATTGCGGGTCGCTGGGCCTGGAGCAAGTGGGTCGGGGACGTACCCGACGACGGACTGACGCAGGAAGAGCGTGACCTGCTTCTGGTGCAGCGGCACAAGGCGCGCAACAGATGAGCCGCCACCAGCCCTACCGAGGAGCCCACGGCCGCCGCTACCAGGCCGTGATGAAGTCGTGGCGGCGCCTGCGCTTCGCCGAACCCGAGGCAACAGTTCCTCACCGGTCCCGCCGCCGGCATCTCCTTGAGGAGCTGCGCGCGCTCGACCTCGAAACCTACGAGTACTAGGGGAGGCCATGCACCGTCCAGGGATGTTCAGCAAGCTCCTGACCGGCGTGTTCGGTGCGCTGCTGCTGGTGCTCCTGGTGGCCGGGGTGGCGCGAGCAGCCTACGAACTGCTCGCGCCGCTCGTCCCCATCCTCATCACCTTCGTGGCTCTCGGAGCCGTGTACTGGTTCATCTTCCACGGTATCCGCCGCCGCTGACTGCGACCTCACATGCTGCGGAATTGACAGCTATCCATCTGGCGGCGCGGCGGCTGTAATTTTGACGGCTCGACCGCGCCGCCCATCAGCTCCATAACAACAAGAAGGGAGTGCATCCGTGTTTTCGCAAGCTCGGCTGCTTTCGGCAGCCCTAACCAACGGAAAGGCTCCCTATGAACAAACCAAGAAAGAAACTTCGCGTCATTGGCGAACGCCGCGCCCAACTCGACGTTGCGCGCTTCGCTGACGCTCTCATTGCCTTCGCCCTGCACCGCCTGAGCGCAATCACCGAAGCAGACTCTGCTGCGCCCCCGGCTGCAGAAGCTGACCAGGAGCGGCCGTCATGATGCTGGCCCTGCTCTCCGCTGCTGGTGGCCTCTCGATCCTCGGCCTGATCATCGGCGCACGCTGGCTCGACGCCCTGACGTGGCGTCGTCGGCTGGTCGCTTACCAACTGCGGCTGCCTTCCGGCCTCACGGCCGAGCAGGTCAGTGGGTGGCTCGGGTCCGTCGCGGCCGACTCCCAGCACTGGCCGATCGGCATCGAGATCGAAGCCACACGGGGCGGCATCGCCTTCTACCTGCTTACGAGCCGATCGCACGAGACGAGCACGCTCGCCCGGCTCCGCTCCGCGCTTCCCGGTGTACGTGCCGACCTCTCACCTGAATACCTCGCGGCGCGGCCGGCGGTGCGCGCGGCGAGAGAGTTCAAGCTGACCAGTTCGCAGCGCCCCTTGGCGTCTGACCGCGCTCAGGCTGCCGTCACCTCGCTGCTCTCCGGTCTACATCCCTTCGCAAATGGCGAATTGGTGCGCGTGCAATGGCTGCTGTCGGGTGGCCGCGTCTCCCTGCCGACCAAGGAGGAGGCGGGCGAGTTGGCCCGCGCGGTGCGCGCCAAGAACGCCGCTCCGGTCTTCAACGCCGTGGCTCGCGTAGCCGTGTCGGCACCCTCGCGCGCTCGGGCCGGGAATCTGCTTGTTCGAGTGACCAACGCCTTCAAGATGCTGGACGCTCCGGGCGTCTCGGTCCTCCCGCGGCTGTTGCCGCTGTCCACGGTGACCGAACGCCTCTACCGGCGGGCCGTACCGCTCACCGTCTGGCCGATGCGCCTCAATACCGAGGAAACCGCCGGACTCCTCGGCTTCCCGCTCGGTAACCTGCATCTACCGGGGCTGGAACTCGGCCGCGCCCGGCAGTTGCCACCGCCACAGGACATGGCCCGCTCTGGGCTGGTGCTCGCGGCCAGCAACTTCCCCGGCGTCCAGGACCGCCCCTTGGCTCTCACTACCAGCGACCGGCTTCGCCACCTGCACCTGATCGGGCCGACCGGCGTCGGCAAGTCCACGCTCATCGCCAATGCCACGCTCCAGGACATCGCGCGCGGTGACGGCCTGGTGCTCATGGACCCCAAGAGTGATCTTGTTGCTGACGTCTTGGCCCGCGTACCGGACGCCAGGACGAAGGACGTGATCGTCCTCGACCCGTCCGCCACCGACTTCCCGATCGGGTTCAACGTCCTCCAGGTGGGCCACAACGAGCAGGAACGGGAGCTAGTTGTCGATCACGTCGTACACGTCTTCTCGGAACTCTGGCGTTCGTCCTGGGGACCGAGGACGAGTGACGTACTTCGTACTTGCCTGCTGACGCTAACCCACACCCGTGCCCATGACGGCTCGGCATTCGCGCTGACCGAGGTTCCCGAGCTGCTGCTCAATCCGACCTTCCGCAAGTTCGTCACCGCGCAGACCACCGTGCCCGACTCAGTGCGCTCCTTCTGGGCGGCCTACGAGCGTATGAGCGAAGGCGAACGCGCGCAGGTGATCGGCCCCAGCATGAACAAGCTCCGCAGCCTGACCACCCGCACATCACTCCGTCTGATGCTCGGCCAGAGCAGCGGCATCGACCTGACCGACGTATTCACCAAGCGCCGCGTTGTGCTGGTCGCGCTCAGCAAGGGCACGGTCGGCACTGAAACCGCGCACCTGCTCGGTTCCCTGCTCATGGCCGCGCTCTGGCAAACCACCTTGGCCCGTGCTGCTGTCTCGGCCGAGAAGCGCCGACCGGCGTGGGCCTATCTGGACGAGTTCCAAGACGTGCTGCGGCTCGGCACAGACGGCGAGTTGGCCGACATGCTGGCCCAGGCGCGCGGGCTCGGCCTCGGGCTGACGCTGGCGCACCAATACCTCGACCAGCTTCCCCGCCAGGTACAAGCCGCCGTGCTCGGCACCGCCCGCTCGCAAGTCACGTTCCAGCTCGACCACGACGACGCCCGGACGCTGGAGAAGCGCTTCGCTCCGGCGCTCACCGCTGCCGACCTCATGGGTCTGTCTGCCCACGAGATCGCCATCCGACCGAGCATCAACGGCCAGACCCGTCCGCCAACGACCGGGCTCACCTATCCGCTCAGCGAGCCGAACCACGATCCGGCTGTACTCGCTCAGCAGAGTCGCCAACGCTTCGGCGTGGCTCGGACCGACGTGGAAGCCGCGCTCCGATCCCGCATCGAGACTCCGGCGGCGGGCAAGATCGGGCGCACCCGGCGCGGGGGTACGTCATGATGGCGCGGCGCGGTTGGTTCGCGGGCGCGGTTCGTGCCGTTGGTATCGCTGTTGGTTTCGCCTTGCACCTCACTTCCCGTTTCTCCCTGTCAAAGCCCCGTTTCCGTTCTCCAGCGCCAGCGAAACACCTCGTCCCCACGGGGGACGAGGTATGACTACTCCTCGCCTCCCACAGAACCAGCGGCTCGGCACGGCCCGCGTCATGGCCTTGGCCGAATCGCTGACCGACCGCGAGTGGTCAATCCTCGGCACGGTTAACCGGCTCCGGCTGGCGACGGGCATCCAGATCGAACGGCTGCACTTTGCGGACCTGACCGGCAAGAGTCGGTCGGTCGTCCGGTGGCGGGTGCTCAAGCGGCTGGTCGACGCCCAGGCGCTCATGCCGCTTGCCCGTCGCGTTGGTGGAAGCCTCCGCGGTTCGGGACAGCTCACCTACGCCCTGGACACCACCGGCGAGCGGCTACTTCGGCTGCGCCGCAACCTGTCGCAGACCAAGGAGCGCATCCGACGGCCGGGGCCGATCGGGGATCGCTTCGTGGCGCACACGCTCATGACGAGCGAGCTATACGTGCAACTGGTCGAGCGATCCCGAGGCGAGAGCTTCGCGCTTGACGACTTCCAGGCCGAGCCCGCCGCGTGGTGGCCGAACGGGGCCGGCGGGTGGATGAAGCCTGACGCTTACCTGTCGGTCTCCGCAGGCGAGTTCACCGACCACTGGTGGGTTGAGGTCGATCTCGCCACCGAGGCCGTACCGACCTTGCGCGGCAAGTTCCTCGCCTACATCGACTTCGTAGCCCTTGGGCAGCTCGGCCCTGACGATGTCGTGCCGCGCGTCCTGGTCACGGTGCCGACCCCAGAACGGCGCGATGTGATGGCCAGTGTTATTGCCAAGCTCCCCGCACCAGCCGACGAGCTGTTTGCCGTGGTGCTGCACGACGAAGCCGTGGGTTGGATCACTGCGGAACTCAGCGAGGCCGCTCATGAGTAGGTCACGTCCCCGCGACTGGTGGGTGATCGCGGGTATGGCCGTGACCGCCTGCGCTGCGGCCGTCAGCAGCTTCTCGGGCCTGCGCTCGCTCGCGGCAGCGACCGGCTGGCCGGGAGCGCTGGCGGCGCTGTTGCCGTTCACGGTCGACGCCTACGCCATGACAGCCACCCGCGTGTGGCTGTCGAAAGCCACCGGCTCAACGGCGGCCCGCCGCTTCGCCCGCTGGAACGCGATCGGGGCTATCGGGCTATCGCTCATCGGCAATGCTGCCTGGCACCTGATCGCCGCCAAAGTGCTCACCGTGACGTGGCCGATCGTCGTGCTCGTCGGGGCCGTCCCGCCCGCAGTCCTCGGCCTGCTCTCGCACCTGGCCGTCCTGCACGGCCAGGACGACGAGGACGGAGCCCCGTCACCCGGTACCGAGCTGCACGAGCACCAGGACGAGGCCGAGGCCGGCGGGGACGACCTCCTTGAAGCCGCTCTCGCGGCTGACGACGCTCACCGCGCTGAACACGGCAAGCCGATCACGCGCGACCAGCTGCGGAAGGCGCTGCACGTCAGCACGGGACGAGCAAGCGAGTTGTTGCGAAATATACGCGAGCTACCAGAGACACGCGCCGAAAAGTAGTTGATGTTGTCAATTAAACTGTACCGAATTCGGTACGTTTGAACTATAGTATTTTTCATAAGGGGAGCACCTGAATGGAATCAATAAATCGACCGACAACGCTCGGTCAATACCTAGAACAAGGGCGACAGGCGCTCGGTATCAGCTATCGTCAATGCGCTCTTGCGGCAGACATGCCGCTCACAACAGCGATTCGACTTTTCAAGGATGATGTCGAGAGTCCGCAAGCGGATCACGTACAGCGGCTTGTGAGGGTTCTGGAACTCAATGAGGCTGACGCCTTCGCTTACATCGGCGTAACGCCTCCTAATGGCCTGCCGAGTATCGCACCATACCTGCGCGCGACGACCGGGCTCAAAGGCGAAAACCTAAACGAAGCCACCGAACAGATTCAGAACATCATAGACAAGTACAACGGCCTACCGCCTGACAAGTAAGAAAGGACACCATATGCACACATCAATCATTCGTCAACTACGCGCGCTCATGCCAATGCGCCCGCTCGAAATCCACGAAGCGCGAAGCATCGCCGAGCGCCAAGCGATTCTACTGCTGGAGCTTCTCGGCCAGCGCGAGCCGACCGTGGATGTCGGTCTCATCGCCGAACTCCCACGTGTCGAAGTCAAAGTAGAGCCAAACATGAGTCTTGGAGGTATCTCTGGCTTCTCGCAATGGAGCCATGGCCGATGGCTGATCGTCGTCAACCGCGACGAAAGCGAGAAGCGCCGACGCTTCACGTTGAGCCACGAGTTCAAGCACGTTCTCGACCACCCGTTTATCAAGGAAATCTACAAAGGGCTTAGCGCGAACGACGAGGAACGTCATCGCATGACCGAGCAAATCTGCGACTACTTCGCCGCCTGCCTCTTGATGCCGCGTAACTGGCTTAAGCAAGCCTGGGCTAGCGGCATCCAGAGTCCGGCAGCGCTCGCAGCGATGTTCAACGTTTCCGAAGTCGCCATGAAAATCCGTCTCCGCCACCTACGGCTTATTGACGCACCAACTCGCCCAGTTAGCTTGAGTAATCTGACTCGTCCCGTTCGTAGCTACTTCAGGCATGGCCCGGCAATGCAGTCCGATTTCTATCCAACAACATTCTAAGGAGGGATGTCTATGTCCAACAGTTACCTACCAACCTACTTCCGCACCGCGGCCGATGGTGCCGACGAACTGCTCACCGTTGCAGAAGCGTGCGCCGAGTTGCGAGTCGGAAAATGGATGCTGAACCAGCTCATTCGGTCGCGTGAACTAGCAAGTATCAAGCTCGGCAGACGTCGGCTGATTCCGTCTAGCGCGATTCGAGAGTTGATCGAAAAGCGCCAGGCTGCGGAGATGGCGTGATGGCTCGCCGTAGCGCCAACGGAGAGGGCAGCATCTACAAGCGACAGGATGGTCGCTGGGAGGCTGCTATCTCCCTCAATACCATTACCGGCAGAAGGAAGCGAGCGCGCTTCTACGGTCGTACCCGCCAGGAAGTGCACAGGAAGCTCATCGCGGCAAAGGCGCAAGCCGACCGTGGCAGTTCCTTGCCTGATCGCCAGTGGCATCTAGGTGATTACCTCGATTACTGGCTTGAAGAAGTAGTCCAGCCAAATCGCCGCCCAAAGACCTACCAGCAGTACGAGTCCGTCTCGAGGCTCTACCTCAAGCCTTCTCTCGGCGGCATCCTTCTATCAAAGCTGTCGGTACCGCGAGTTCAGACCTTCATCAATGACCAGTTCGCGCTAGTCGAAAGCCAAGGCCAGTCCAGGCGTAAAGTCCACTCTATGCGAGCCGTGCTGAGCGCGGCATTGAGCCGGGCCATGCGCGAAGAGCTTGTAGCGCGGAACGTCGCACAGCTAGTCGAACTCCGCCCCGACATCCGTAAGAAGATCGAACCCTGGACCGCAGACGAAGCAACCAAATTCCTGGAAGCGGCTCGCTCAGACCAGCTCTTTCCGGCGTTCGCATTTTTGCTCCTACTCGGCCTCCGGCGTGGTGAGCTACTGGGGCTCCGCTGGCAAGATATTGACTTTGAAAGAGACGAGATTCGTATCAGGCAACAGCTCCAACGAGTGGGTGGCAAGCTACTGTTTGGTCCTGTCAAAACGACCGCTGGTGAACGCAATCTGCCCCTCATTCCTTGGGCGCGCGAGTTGCTGCTGAAGCAATCGGAGAGGCGGCATGAGTTGGTCTTCACCGACGATAATGGTGAACCCATACGGCCAGAACGTCTATACCGTACCTTTCTACGCCTCTGCGAGCGCGCAGGGGTGCGGCCGATCAAGATTCACCATGCCCGCCACACCACAGCAACGCTCCTTAAAAAGCTAGGCGTACCAGACCGCGACATTCAAGCAGTCCTAGGCCATTCCCACATATCGGTAACGCAGGAAATCTACCAGCACGCCGATTCGGAAGACCGTCGGGCAGCATTGGGCCTCCTCTTCGACTCGCTGAAGCTCGGCGAAGGTGGGGTGTATTGCCGTCAAAGTTGCCGTCAAGCGCCCCGATCGCAATTTACTAAAAAAGCAAACGAGCGCCTTCGCGCTCGTCTAACAGATGTAAGTTCATGGTGCTGGGAGAGGGAGTCGAACCCCCGAAGACATAAGTCGTCTGATTTACAGTTCGATTCTTCACAGCAAAACGACCGCCTGACCTCTGTGCGAAAGATCGCTCAGTACCGCTCAAGAGCGTGGATTCTCGGCTGTATTGCCGTCAGCGCTGCCGTCAAAGACTCCGACATGGAGCTTGCCGCATGACCCGCCAACACAAACGCCGTGAACGCGGCCCTCCAGTCCATCGGATGCGCTCCTCCCTATTTCGACAACCCGAAAGGAGCCGGTCTTGTACCCGCTCATCTCAGCTCACCAACCACCCGTGAAGGGACGGCGCTATGCGCATACTCCTCGACCCGACTCAGCCCTTCCCAGAAGACACCAAGTTCGCCGTCAGCTACCTGCGCGTCTCGACCAAGGCGCAGACCGAAACCGGCTACGACGAAGAGGGCCTGTCCATCGCGGCCCAACGCGAAGCCAACGAGAGGAAGGCCGAACAGCTCGGCGCGGTCATCGTGGCCGAGTTCGTAGACGCCGCCGAGTCCGCCAAGACGACCGACCGTCCCGAGCTACAAGCGATGCTCAGCTTCATTCGCGAACTGGGCGTCATCAACTACGTCATCGTGGACAAGGTTGACCGGCTCGCCCGCAACCGAGAAGACGACGTGCTCATCAACATGGCCGTTCGTAAGGCCGGGGCACAGTTCGTCTCTTCCAAGGAGAACATCGACGAGACGCCCTCGGGCAAGCTTCTGCACGGGATCATGGCCAGCATCGCCGAGTTCTACTCCGCCAATCTGGCCTCGGAAGCCAAGAAGGGTATGCGACAGAAGGCCAAGTCCGGCGGTACGCCGGGCCACGCGCCTCTCGGCTACCGCAACGTCCGTGAACGTATCGACGGCCGCGAGATTCGCACGGTCGCCGTCGATACGGAGCGTGCACCGCTCATCCAATGGATGTTCAGCGCCTACGCCACCGGGGACTGGACCATGCGCCAGCTCACCGACGAACTCAACCGTCGAGGGCTCCGCATCCCGGCCACGAAGAAGCTCGCGGAACGCCCACTGCGCTACCAGCACATCGACAAGATGCTCGTCAATCGCTACTACACCGGCTTCGTCAGGTACGAGGGTGTCTGGTACGAGGGCCGGCATCCGGCGCTCATTGACACGGTGACCTTCGAGCAGGTGCAGGCCGTCCGGACCGCTCGCGCTGCGGCGCGGGAGAAGGTCCAGAAGCACCCGCACTACCTCAAGGGCTCGATCTTCTGCGGCCGATGCCATGGACGGTTCGGCGTCATGAACGCCAAGAATCGCTGGGGCACGGTCTACCCGTACTTCTACTGCCTCGGCCGCGCCAAGAAGGAGGACTGCACACAGTCAACGGTCCTGATCGCTGACGTAGAGGTGTCCGTCGCGGACTACTGGTCCCGCGTCCAGCTCACCGAACCCCGCATCGCGGCCATCCGCGAACAGGTCATGGCTGAGCTGGTGCGGCGGCAGCACAGCAACCGGACCGAACTCGAACGACAGGAGAAACGCAAGAAGGAACTCCAAAACCAACAGCTCAAGCTGATCGAGATGCGTTACGCCGACGCGATCTCGCTCGACCATCTGAAGTCTGAGCAGGAACGCATCATCCGCGAGCTTGCCCAGGCACAGCAGATCATCGACCAGTGCTCGACCGAGATTGAGGCCGTCATGAAGGTGGTCGAGGAGGCGCTACTGCTCTGCGCCAACGCGCATCGGCTGTACCTCAGCGCTCCGCCCGATGTACGCCGACAGCTCAACCAAGCCGTCTTCGCCCGCTTCTGGATCATTGATGACCAGGTGCATGGTGCGGACCTCACCGAGGGTTTCGCCCACCTCCTCGCGCCCGACCTTGCCGCATGGCTGGCCGAGCCAAAGGACAGCGAAGACGCGAAGATCGAAACCCGTTCACGGCCCACCAGAGGCCGAGGACGATCTACCGGCGCGCAGCGCGCCAACCTGGAACTGGTGCGGCCCATGGACGCCATACAGCGCCCGAACGGCCCACTTCCCGCCGATACGACGGGCCCCGGACCCAACCGGGACCGGGGTTCAAACGTGACCGTTTTGGTGTCCGAGGGGGGACTTGAACCCCCACGTCCGTTAAGGACACTAGCACCTCAAGCTAGCGCGTCTGCCATTCCGCCACTCGGACTTGCTGATGAAGAGAGTATACGACGGTCGGATCCCCTTTTTCAGGGGGGTCCGAAACATCTTCGAGGCCACGCATGTTAAGCTCATATGTTATCAACATTTGAGTCTTGCTCAGCATATCCGCAGGTCCTCGCAATCTGGTTCGCGGCCAGAGCCCGCCAAGACCCCTCTAGGACGCCGTGAGGACTCCCGCCTTGCTGGGGCACCCCTCTGCCAGCAGGTCATTCGGAGGGAGCTCTGCGCACCGGCAACGCCGCCGAAACTCCAGCTTTGAAGCGAGCGGATCCCGGGGTAGTCCGACGGGTGAGGTTTCCCCCGGGGATCGGACACCGGTTTTCATGCTGCGTGGGAGTGGTGGTGACGATAGCTCAGGCGGGCTTCGCGGGGTGTGCGGTAGCCGAGGGTGGAGTGCAGGCAGTGGTGGTTGTAGTAGGCGAAAACGGCTTCGCGTGCGTGGTTGCGGGTGGTCCAGGAGCGAGTGCCGATTTCGGTTTTGAGGGTGGCGACGAAGGATTCGGCGGCGGCGTTGTCGTAGCAGGATTCGGTCCGTCCCATGGAGGGCCAGATGCCGTGTGCGGTCAGGGTGCGGCGGAATTCTGTCGAGGCGTATTGGGTGCCGCGGTCGGAGTGGAACACCGCTCCTGCATTGATCAAACCATGACGGGCGGCGAGGGTGATCGCGTCGCAGACGAGGTCGGCGCGCATGTGCGGCGCGAGGGCGTGGCCCACGATTTCGCGAGTGCGCAGGTCGAGCACGGTCGCGAGATAGAGCCAGCCTTCCTGCGTGGGCAGGTAGGTGATGTCCCCGACCAGCCGCCGGCCCGGCGCGTCGGCGGTGAACGCGCGCCCGATCAGCTCCGGTGCAGGTGCGGCCTTGTCCGGTCTGGTCAGCGACGGGGCCGGTGTCGGGCGAGCCCGGCGAGCCCGCGCTCGCGCATGATCCGTTCGACGCGCTTGTGGTTGACCGCCTCGCCGCGTCGGCGCAGCTCGGCGGTGACCCGCGGGCTGCCGTAAGCGCCCCGGTTGGCCGCGGGGATCCCGGCGATCTCCCCAGCCAGCCGCTCGTCCTGCCTGGCCCGTTGCTCGCGGGCCGACGACTCGTAGAACCCGGCGCGGCACAGCCGGGCGACGCCATACGTGTCGCGGTGAGCGGAGATGAACCGGTAGCTGCGGGTCAACGACCCATCTCCTGCGCGAAATAGGCGGCCGCTTTCCGCAGGATCTCCGGCAAGCCGAGTCCTTAATGCCTCTTCCCGGGAACAGACGCCAAGAAACGTCCCGCCGTCTACCAGGTCCAGCCATTCTTCCGCTCGGGCCCCGCGGAGCCGAACCCGCCAAAATCACGTCTAGATGTCGCTGGAGGGCTGCCCGAAGGCAGGTGCCGCCACACGTTGATCATGGTCAGCTGTGTGGGCCAACCCCTGATCGGTGGTGCCGCAGGACCCAGTAACGCGGGGGAGCCACTACGCCCACGCTTATGTCCGCGAAGATTTATACCTTCGAACCTTAGGGGGCATCATTTCTAGCACCGAGATAGAAGCCGTACTCAAGTGGATACAGAAGAAAGGCTATCCTCTTGAGATGACGGTCGCGGAGGCGCTTCGTAGGGCCAATGCATCGACCGTCGAGCAGGGGATGAACTACGTAGACCGCTGGGACCACAAAGTCCGCGAAGCGGACGTCGTGGCAACCTGGAAATCATTTCAAATTGAAGATGTGCACATGAGGCTCTATTATGTAATAGAGTGCAAAGAAGGAATTACTCCATGGGTTATCTTCGTTCGACCAGAGGAATTTGACACCGACGACGAAAAGCGAATCGACGACACGTACACAATACTAACCTCATTTCTCGCAGAACCGAAAATTCAGTCCAATCGCAAACTGAAGTGGGCGACATCCATTCAAGAGGCAGCTTCCAGCGTGCAAGCTGACATATTCGGAAAACCGTGCACTTGGGGTTACGGAATAACGCAGGCCATGCGAGATAAGGAGAATTCAAAAGACTGGGCCTACGATTCAATTCGGCAAGCCGCAGCAAGTGCGCGCGGCATCGCAGACGAAATTCAGGAGAAGTTTGGCTACGAATATCCATGCGCGTACGCTGTACTGGTAACTACAAACCCACTATACATGTGCTCCACTGATGAATCTGGAGAGTTGCGCATCCAGCCAACCGGCCGGGCGAGAATCCCCGTAAGACTCGACTCCGCATCACAGGCAGTGCTTGTTCAAGTCGTTCATGCTTCTGAATTAAAAAAGTTCGCCGCCGAGTGTGCTCACTCGAGCAAGGTAGCCGAAGTCATCGAGTTCACAGAGCTTGAGCAACCGGACTACCTCGATCTTCAAACGTCTCTAAGTCCGGGTTCGGTGATTGAATGTCCAGCGTGCCTGCACCGCTTCAAAACCAGATGCGGGCCGATGAACAGCGGTAATACCGGCTGGCTCAGGCAACTCTTCGATACTCGTTGATCACACCGCCCAGCACACTCCGACGGCGGATCTCAACATTTAGGTCCTGCAGCGCAGACTGGTACTTGTCGTCGTTGGGAGCTCGTTGGGCCCGCGACTGATGCGGGCGGTGGCCGTTGTAGTGGCCGACGTACTCCGCCAGGACAGCGTGCGCGTGCCGCTCGTTGTAGATCAAAAGCCGGTCCGTGCACTCAGCACGAGCGGTACGCACGAACCGCTCGGCATAACAATTCGCCCTCGGCGTCCGCGGCGGAGTCCTGACGATCTCCACGCCCGCGCTCTGGAACACCCCGTCGAAGGCCGCCGTGAACTTCGTGTCCCGGTCCCGGATGAGGAATCGGAACGCACTGATCCGCTCTCCGAGGCCCCCGGCCAGGTTGCGGGCGGCCTGCGCGACCCAGTCGCCGGCCGGATGGGCAGTGACGCCGAGAACGTGCACCCTGCGGGTCCGGATCTCCATCACGAACAGTACGTACAGCCGACGCAAGAAAATCGTGTCGACGTGGAAGAAGTCGCAGGCCAGCAGCCCACTCGCCTGTGCCCGCAGAAAGGCCCGCCACGCGGTATCGGCCTCACGCGGTGCCGGGCCGATCCGGTGTGCACGCAAGATCCGTCGAACAGTGGCCTCGCTGAGACGACAGCCCAGCCGCACCAGTTCGCCATGAACCCGCCGATAGCCCCAGCGGGGATTCTCCCGCCCAAGCCTCACCACGATCTCGCGCAACTCCTCGCTGACTGCAGGACGGCCAGCCCTACTCGGATACCGCCACTTCCGCGCGACCAGACAGCGATGCCAAGCCAACAACGTGGCCGGAGCGACGATCCGGCGGAGCCTCACGTTTCTGGGCAGCAGCCGCGCCAGCGCGGCCAGCAGCGCCCGATCCGACCACATCAACTGCGGCCGACCGACCTGCCGACGCAACACCGCAACTTCGTGCCGAAGTATCAGCAGTTCAGCGGCCACCGCCGCATCACGACGCGTAATCACGCCAAGCCAGCCGACCAGCCGGACCATGATCAGATACATCAGCCGAAAACGCATAGTCGACGATCATCCCGGACATGGACCGGCAGGCCAATCCGCAGGTCAGCACACCGTCACCAAGTTCTGACGCGGTACACGCACCAGCCAGAGACGAATCGATCACCTCGGCCTGCGTCATCATGCGTGGGCTGTGCCGTGCGGTGCCCGCTAGGAGGCGGCCAGAGCGGCTTCAGCGCTGCATGGAAGCTCCATCCGCTGATCCCGGGCGCTGAGCGCCCACACCCGCACCTTGCCACCGGCCCGGCGGCCCATCATGCAGTCCGTGCCCTCGGCGCCGGTCCGGGCGAACAGGGCCACGCCGACGTCGGATCCGCGCACCTGAACGAAGACCTCCGGCGGGATCCCGGCCAGGTGGGTCTCGGGATCCACCGGGGGCGCGGGCATCCCGGAGGACAGCGCCGCGCGGACCTCCTGCGGGCTGGCTGCGGCCGGCAGGTGCCCCAGGAAGGCCTCGAGCGCCGGAGCGAATCCCGGCGGGATGTCCCGCCTCGGCAACGGCGGCGGGGTGATCGCGGCGGCGTTCGCCGGGCAGGTGATCCGCGACGGTCCCGACGACGTCCCGTAGTAGTCGAACTCGACGCGATAGCAGGCGTCGAAGGCAGTCGAGCCAAGGTTCCAGTCCGAGTTCGGCGTCTCGTGGTGGATCCTCCAGACCAGCCGGGCCATCGGATCCCGGGGGTGGTCGTGGGGCAGGTCCGTGGCCCCCAGGACGCCGAAACCGTTGCTGCGCCCCAGCGGCGTGGCGAGCGCGGCGCGGGCGAACCCGGCGGCGTCCGCCTGGCGCGGATAGCCGATCGCGTCGGCGAGCGTGTCCGACTGCCGGTCCGTCTCGGCGTCGCCCTCGACCGAGGGCACGAGCCAGAAGGACGCGACCAAGGCCGCGCAACCGAGCAGCACCATACCGTGCGAAACCTTCACAGTGCCCAGGTTATCGGTGCCCGATCGCCGATGACTGAGTAGTTTCCCCCGTTTCCGAAAGCCGTCTACGGCAGTATCGGGTCCCCGAGTCGGAAGCTTTGTGGAGTGTCAGGTCGAACCTGGGCAAGCACGCTGGCAGCCTGAGCGCTGCGAACCGCACTTGCATGTCTCTTGGAGACAAGATTTCGATCCGCGCACGGCTGAACCGTCAGCATCCGCTCGTGCCGCATACCGATCGTTCGGTCACACGGTGCCCACCAAGCACCGGCACGGTGACCTGTTCCACCTTTGCGCTGCCGTCGGCGGACCCGCAGCCTGCACCGGATCAGTGTTGCATCCGGCGGCAGCGCAATCCGCTCGCCGGTAGGCTTGCTCATACCAACCAAGCAGCAACGTAACCAGACCAACAAACGACCAGGAGCCACCTCGACCACAATCCGCTGCGTGTCGCTCGGCTCTCCGAGCAGCCGGTCCCCCGGATACGGGATGAAATACCTGCGGACGCGCTAGCGGCAGCTACGCAAGGTCGACGCCTCCGATCCGGCTACCCAATGATCCCGAAGCTTCGCCTTGACCGAGTGGACGCAGCATCCCCGGCACGCTGGAAAAACTCGCATCCCGGCATATCGCCTGCCCCGCCAAACATGAAGCAACACACTCTCCCGCTTCCACTACAACGCGCCAGCCTCTTTCAACAATTCACGTCCGACACCGACATGAGCCAATGCCGGATACCTTGAAGTCAAATCTTCGAGTACCGCTTCGGCAAATTCTTTAACAGCACACCTAAAAGACTCGACAGAACAAGAAATTACCGATTCGCTAAAACTGGCCGTCACCGCAAGCAACCCTTTCTGCCGCTGAAACCGCAAGCTTTCGTCTGTTTCCGTGAAAACATATTCCGCGTCAGAAACCTCGGCTTTCAACAGAGCTTCACAGATTCCCGTGATGGAAAGCGCGAAATGCAGGAGCGGCACTGAGGCAAACTCCGTCACCCAGGATGAATCTCCTTCACGCATTCCCACGGAACCAGGAAAGTAGGACCACAGAAGTTCGCCACGGGCAGCCTTCTCTATGTCACATCTGTGCTCCCAGCCTAGTTGTCCGCTTTCCAGATGATAAAAGATATCCATAAGTCACCTTATCGGGTGCACGGTTTGGACATTTCCGGCCGAATCCACCCACACGCGAACTCGGGTCTCGCCGTTCTCGCCGACAACTCTTTCCGGGCCGAAATCGTGTTCGTGTGCATGATTTCCAGTCTTAGGGTCGAACCTAGTGGGATGAGGTGAGCCGCTGACCGCCTCGTTAGCGATCGCTTCGTAGTCTTCAGTATCGATCGATTCGCTGAATTTACTTCCGTCGGCCGGCGAGCCGGGCGCGTGCCGGGGAACCACATGCAAGTCGCGTTGCGCATCAGAAAGAGTAACCGGTCCCCCGCAGTTATGCACGAGCACCGGCACGTTGCCAGCGAGCACGTAGTAGGTGTGGGTGGTGGCGATGGTGAGGTTGTAGGTGCGGAAACTGCTGGTATAGCGGTTGATGGTCTGGACAGCGGCGTGGCCGTTGCCAGGCACGTCGAGGAGGTCGCCTGGACGGAGATCGGCGGCGTCGGTCCAGCTATGGGTGGTGGCGTCCCACCAGCGGTGGTGCGCGGTGCTGGTGATCTTCTTCGGGCCGCTGGGAGTGGCGATGGCGACGTCGACGAAGTCGCGGTCGGTGTCGGTGATGTGCAGGGCCGTGACGGTGTGGATCTCGGTCTTGGAGTTGTCGGGTTGGGCGTTGCGGACCTTGTCGCCCACCTTCACCTGCTCGATCGGTTTCATCGTTCCGTCCGCCATGAGGACCGAGGTGGATCCGGCGAAACTGTTGCAACCCACCACGAGGTCTTCGGCGACAGCACGGCTTTCCGCACTGACCTCGCCTTCGATGAGGCGAACACCGCCGGCGACGGCGACTTCGGTGCCTCTGACCGCGGCGCCGCCGGGGACGAGCACCACCCCGACCTCGAGCACGCCCTTGATGCACCCGACGACTTCGGGATCGCGGAAGCAGCCGTCCACGACGTCCTTCAACCCGGAGGCCTCATAGAGGGTTTCCCCGATGTCACTCAGTGCGTTCGTGAACCAGTTTCCCTCGCTCTTCTTCTCGCCACCGCCGTCGGACCCACCGCCGCCTGAGGCGCCGTGCTGCTTGGGCGCGGCCTGGCGGTGCCCGCCGGACGACGCGGGAGCGCCGTGGTTGGCAGGGTGCTGCTGGGCCGCCCGGCAACCACAAGTGTTGTTGGTTGGCACGTCGCAGCTCCAGCCGCCGTTGCGGCAAGCGTCGCCGCCGCCGATCGAGCCGTCGGGCCGGCGGCACGCGCCGTCGGGGACGCCGGGGCAGAGGCCGGAGGGGTCGGTCAGTCCGACCGGGTTGTCGTTGGCGTAGGAGTAGCCGTTCATCTGCTGCGGGTCGTCGGTCTTGAGCACCGGGTCGACGGTGGTGAAGCGGCCGAGCGCCGGGTCGTACTCGCGGGCGCCGAGGTGGGTCAGGCCGGTGGTGTTGCGGTATCCGCCCAGGTAGCCGTGTTTGTCCGGCCAGAGGGAGGGGGCCGGGCCGCGGGAGACGCCGTAGGGGTCCTGCCAGCGTTGGGTGACGGCGAGGGTGTCGGCTTTGACGGTGGCGTAGGCGGTGTTCTGGGTGTCGGTCATCGACCACGTCAGGCCGGCGTTGGCGTCGCGTTCGGCGACGGGTGCGCCGTTGAACGTGTAGAACCTGGTCCCGACCGTGGTGGAGGTTCCGGTGCCGCGGAACAGTTCCAGGTCGTTGAGTTTCAGGGTGGTGCCGGTCGGGTCCTTGGTGAGCAGGAGGTTGCCGTCGGCGTCGTAGGTGTAGCTGGAGACCTTGCCGCTGGCGTCGGTGGCGGTGGCGATGTGGCCTTCGGCGTCGTAGGTGAAGGTCTGTCCCGCGCCGGCGGGGCCTTGGGTGAGGGTGCGGCCGGAGGGGTCGTAGGTGTAGGCGGAGTGGCTGCTGCCGTTGGGGCCGGTGGTGTCCAGTGCCTGGATCGCGTGCGGTTGCGGCTGTCCGGCGTTGGGGTAGGTCGATTTCGACGTCGTGTCCCCGGCGGCGCCGTGCTGGGTTTGGGTGAGGCGGTTGCCGGTGGAGTCGTACGTCCACGAGGTCCAGTACGGCGCGGCCCCGCCCAGGCCCGTGGCGCTCGGGGTGGTGGCGCAGCCGCCCGCGGCGGGAGTGAACGCCTCGGTGAGGCGCTGGAGATAGTCGTAGCTGAAGCACTGGGTGTCGGACTGGGCGTCTTGGGGAGTGTCGGCGATGGAAGTGTTGTTGCCGGCCGGGTCGTAGCCGTAGAACCGGTTGGCGATCATGAAGTTCGTCTTGGTCGCGCGTTCGGCCAGGGTCGTAGCCAGCCGGTTGGTGCCGTCGGCGTAGGTGTGGGTGACCGCGATCTGGTTGGGCAGGGTCGGGTCCTGGTAGTTGGTGCGCAGCACCTGCCCGTAGGGGTTGTAGTCGGTCTCGGAGACCAGCAGGGTGCCGGTGCCGTTGTCTGCCGCGTCCTGCAAGGTGACGGGCTGGTCCAGCGCGTCGTAGCCGGTCAGCATGGACTCGTCGGGCAAACCGCCTTGCGCCGGGCTGCCGAAGGAACGCAGGACATCGCTGAGCGGGTCGTAACGCCAGGAGAACGAGTAGTTGCCGCCGAATCCGGTTTCGGCGAGCGGGACGGTGAACCAGGAACTGGCGACCCGGCCGGCGTTGTCGTAGGAGCCGATGGTGTTGGTGTAGGTCTTGCCGTCGGCGTAGCGGCGGGAGCTGGTGGGCTTGTCCTTCAGCAGCGTGTCGTACGTCCACGACGCCAGCTTGGTTCCGCTGGGGGAACCCTGGTATTCGGCGGTTTTGCGGCCGAGGTTGTCGTAGGTGTAGGCCAGGGTGCGGCCGCTGGCGTCGGTGCTGGTCAGCATCCGTCCGCCGTTGTCGTAGGTGTACTGGCTGAGGCCGGTGTCCGGGTCCGTGGCGGACGTTTTCCGGCCGAGCAGGTCGTAGCCGGTCTTCCAGGTGTTGTGCCCGGTGGAGTCGGTGGTCGAGGCCAGTTGACCGGAGGGAGTGTAGGCGTAGCTGGTGACATCGGCCGGATCGCCGGGGTTGGTGTGGGCGGGGTCTTTGTATTGCGCCAGCTGGACTTTCTGCCCCAGGCCGTTGGTGACGACGCTGCTGGCCGTGCCGCCGCGGGGCGGGATCGAGGTGGTGCGGTCGCCGTCGTAGGCGGTGGTGGCGCGCCATTGCTCGACGCCGTACAGCTGGTAAGCCGACGCTGTCGCGCGTCCGGCACTGTCGAACGTGGACACCGTCGTGCTCGGGACGGTGTTGTCCGTGACCGTCAACAGGGTGCCGACGGGCCCGGAATCGCCGTTCCAGTAGGCGTCGTGGGTTTTCCACACCTGGCCGTGCGAGCCATAGTAGGAGTCCGTGACGACGCGCCCGCCTTGCGAATACGACGTCGGGGCCTGTGTTTGCACGGTGCGGCCCAGTCCGTCGACCAGCGCGTAGCTCGTCGCGTATTTGCTGCTGGACAGCAGCGTGTTCGTGGCGACGACACTGGGGCCGGTGTTGCTGACCGTGTAGGCGTAGGTGGTTTTGGCCGGAGCGTTGGCGCTCTTGCTGTGTCCCGGCGGCCACACGCCGGTGAGCCGGCCGAGAGCGTCGTACGCCGCGTCGGTGCGCAGCCCGCTGTGGTCGACCGCGGCGGCGATCGCGCCGGTGATCGGGTCCAGGTACCGGGTCGAGGTGAACTTGGTCGTATCGGTGCCGCTGACCTGCGGGGTGGTGGTCACGATCTGGGTGACGGGGCCGCCGGTGGCCGGAGTGAAGGCCGTCGTGGTGGTCAGGCCCAGCGCGTCGGTCGCGGACACGGCGCGGCCGTAATTATCGAAGTCGGTGCGAGTGGCCGGGGACAGGAAGTGTTCCGCGCCGTCGGCCGGCCAGGAGTCGACCGTGTCGGTCTGGGTGACGTTGCCCGCCGTGGGCACGGCACCGAACGGCTGGCGGTCGAAATAGGACCGGGTGTCGGACACGATGGTGGCGCTGCCGGCGGGCGTGGCGCAGGTGCCGGCGCTCGTCTGGACCTGGCTGACGTAGTTGATCAGCCACGCCGCGGTGTTCTGGCTGTAGGTGCTGCGGGTGCACGTGGCCTGGTTCGGATCGGCGATGTCGCCGTCTTTTTCGACCTGGGTGGCCAGCCCGTAGTTCCCGAAGCTGGTGCTCGTGCGGGTGGTGCGCCAGTTGTTGGCCGCGGCGATCCACGTGCGGGTGCGGGTGGTTCCGGTGCCGGTGTAGAAGGCTTGGGTGCCGTCGGCGTTCGTCGCGCTCGGCGCGGAGATCCACGGGTCGTCGATCGTGGTGGCGATGAGCTTGCCGTCGAGGTAGGTCTGGGATTCCCGCTTGAAACCGGGCACCGGCTTGCTGTCGGGGATGGTCTCGCCGAGGCTGTCGGTCATCGACACGCTCCGCTTGCCGCCCCCGGGCAAGGTGTCGCCGTCCATCCCGCGCAGGTACAGGGTCTGGGTGACCGTGGGAGGTCCGGACGGATCGCTGGTGGCCTGCCCGACGGTGGTCTTCACCGTGCCGTAGCCGCGCCACAGCGACCAGGTGCGGTTTTTCGGGTCGGCGAGGTAGTTTTCGTCGTAGTGCCAGGCGCCGCCGCCGACGTAGTCGTAGTGGGTCAGGGTTTGCTGCGACAGCGTGGTGCGGCCGTCTTCGGTGACGTCGGTGACCAGGTACTTGTTGAACCAGTCCAGCACCGGCTCGGTTGCGCCGCCCGGTGTCCAGTACGTCGGGTAGCAGGCCAGCGTGTTCGTCTCCGGGTTCGCCGGCATGGTTTTGCCGGGGACGCACTGCGGGTCGGCGTATTTGACCGCGGTGACGCCGCCCTCTTCGTTGGTGACGGCGTCGATCCGGTTGCGGGTCAGCGCGGTGTAGTTGTTGCTCGCGTCGACCCGGTTCGCCAGGGCCTTGGGGTGGAAGGTCACCGGCGGCAGGCTGATCGAGCCGCCGGCTTTCCCGGTCTGGGTGATCGAGTCCAGCCACATCGCCGGGCTGGAGCCGTCGCCGCTGGCGGGGAAGGACTGGGCCAGCGTCCACTGGTTCGCGGTCTTCCAGCCGGTTCCGCCGTCGGTGACTTGCGTGCTGATGGCGGTGATGCGGCGGCGGGAGAAGAACGCGGGCGACACGTTGGTGCAGTTCGCGCCTTGCGCGCACAGCTGGTCGGCGGGCACGTCCGGCCACGACGCCGCGTTGGCGGTGGTGAGCTGGGCCGGATCACAGGTGATCGCGCCGCCGGGCAGGCAGCGTTCGGTCGTGTCGAACACGATCTGCGCGGGCGCGTGCGTGAACAGGCCCGCGACGCGGGTGTTGAAGCCGTACTCGATCCGTTGCAGGTAGCCGCCGCGCACGTACGGGGTGCCGGGGCTGGTGGTGTTCAGGTTCAGCCCGTAGTAGTTGGTTTCTGGCTGGTAGTAGAACGTCATCGCGTTTCCGCGCGGATCGACGACGTAGTCGAGATTCCAGCGCCACGCCTGCTGACACCACGACGCGGCGAACGTCGCCGCGTTGCAGGGTTCGCCGGGGTTGTTGCCGAAAACCGGCTCGGTCCAGGTGGACTGCGTTTCGGGATTGCCCGCCTGCCAGCCCGGCAAGTGGTTGAGACCGAAGAAGTACTGGGTGCCGTCGACCGTAGTGACCTTCCAGTGCTCGCCGCCTTGAGCGCCGTTGCTCGCACCGGTCACCTTCTCCACGCGCGAACCGTCGTCCGTCCGCAGACGCCAGGCACCGGTGGCGGTGTCCTTCACCAGTTCGGTCGTTCTGCCTGCCAGGGACAGCCTCGCGTTGTCGGTCGCCCAGCACAGGTCGCCGGTTTTGGTCTGCCCGTTGTTGCCGCCCAGGTCTTCGGAGCAGGACTTGTAGGACCGCTCGACGTATCCGCCGCCGTTCACGCTCCAGCCGTCGCCGATTTCCGACGCCTGGTTGTTCGTCGCCGACGTCAGGCCGTCCACGGCCCCGGAGGAGTACTGCAACGACACCGACGGAGCCGGACCGCCCGGGCCCGCCGGGGCGGAAAGCGGGTACGAGTAGTTGAATTCGCCCGAAGGCTCCCCCGCGGTCCACGACCCGGCCGGGGACAGCTTCGTCACCTTGAAATCGCCGCCGCCGCTGGAGGTGTCCGGGGTGGCCGCGAGCACCGTCGCAGTCGGAGCGAGGGCGACTTCGCCAGCGAGCTGCCCGGCTTTCGCATCATTGGCTGACACGACGGGTGTTCCGGTGCGGCACTCGGGTTTCTCGGGCGTGCTCACCACACAGGAGGGGTACTGCACGAACCGCAGTCGACGTCCGAAATCAGCGCCGTAGGCCCCGGCGAACGACCGGTAGTCCAGGACGACCTCGACCGGTCCGGACGTGTCTCCCGACACCGGGGCGACCTGCACCAACGTGCCGCGGATGCCCGCCTTGTCGGCCACCGTGTGATCGACCGTGCTGACCTCGACCCGGGCCGCGTCGTGTTTCTGCGGCGAGCTGGGTGCCGTCGCGCTGTAGGCGCCGGTCCGGCTGTCGCGGCCGTGCCCGCGGGTCACCGACACCTGATTCCCCGCCGCCAGCTTCTTCGGCGACGCGCCGCCCTGCGCGGTGGCCGGAAGATCGACCTGCGCCTTGCCCGCTGCGGGCCAATGCACTGCCGGGACGGGCGCCGACGCGGTTTTCGCCGGCGCGTTGCCGGAGAGCGCCTTGACCTCCGTGCCCTTCACCGAGCGCTCGGCTTGCAGCGCGGGCAAGTCCCAGCCCAGCCCGTGCCAGCCGGTCGGTGCCGCGACCGCGTCCTGGCTCGACGCCAGCATGATCGCGGCGATCACGACAGCCGTCACACGCGACCATCTCTTGATCCGAAAAGCCCGTCCCGAGCCGGTCATGATGCTCATCACCCTTGTCTGCACAGGTGCAACACGAAAAAGAAGAAAGGCCGTTGATCGACTACAGGTTTCGGAGGCCGAAGGTCACGCCGGGATCATCCGTTTTTGCGTCCTCGACGAGATCCTTGGCGGTGCGGAGGCCTTGGTACACCCGCACTCCGGCCACACCGCCATACCATTGATCGGACCGCGTCCCGTTCCACACGCCTCGCCCGATGAACAGGTCACCGGTGCTGGGACGGCTGACGACGCCTTGGCCGCCGCTCGTGTTCAGGTAGGTGTTCTGTTTCACGCCGTTGACGTAGAAGGCCATCGTGCCGGTGGAAGCGTCGTACGTGGCGGAGAGATGAGCCCAGGTGTTGTCGACGGCGTCGGCGTCGCTGACCGCCCACCACGCCCCGTTGCCCGTTGCCGACGAACTGATCAGCATCGTCCACTTAGGATGCTGAACACCGTTGGCGTCCGGCAGGCTGTGGTAGCCGAGCAATTCCGCGGAGAACTGCACGTCGTCCATCCCCACCACCGCGCGCCCGCTGGTATCGATCGCGCCGTGGGCGGCGACGTCACCGGCAGTCCAGGAGTGGTAGGCCCACGCCTCGACGGTGTAGGACTTCTCCGTGCGCAGGTTCACCGGCCGGCCCGCGTCGATCTGTCCCGTGCCGGATACGTCGAACCGCGCGGCGCACGCATTGTCGCTCGACGCGAGGCTGACGCCGCCGGAACCGGTTCCGGTCGCTCTGCTGATCGTGTCGAAATAGCGGTGGCCGTAGAGCGACGCGACCTGGTCGTCGGTCAGGACCTGGCTCCACGCCTGAACCTGATCGACCGAGCCCTTGAAGAAGTTCCCGGCACCGAGGTTCGACCCGACCGTGAAGGCGTCCGTGGCGCTCCAGGCGGTGGGAAGCGTGTTCTGTCCCTCGAGTTTTCCGTTGACGTACAACCGGACGCGCATCGACGTCTGGTCGAAGACCCCGGTCAGCAGCGTCCAGGTCCCGACCTGAGGCGGCTGGTTCCCCAGCGCCCAGTGGTAGTTGTCGACGGTGTCGTCATCAGCCGTCGTCATTCCGAAAACCCACCGGTTGACGTCGGGCGAGTACCGCAACTGGAACGCGGCCGCGTGCTTCCCGCCCTGGGTGAACAGCGTGTAGTAGCCGTTCGCGTCGTCCAGCTTCGCCCACGCGGACACGGTGAACGACTTCGCTGTGTCCACTGCCGGAGCGGCGGAGCCGTAGCCGGTTGCTCCGTCGAAGTGGACAGCGCCCGCGGTCTTGCCGGTCGTCCAGCCATAGCCCCCGTTGAGGGTCATGGTGTTGCCGAACGTGCTCGAGTCGTTGGCGGTGCTGCCCGTGCCCTCGTCGAGCGCCCAATTGCCTTGCAGCGACCGGACAGTCGTGCCGAGGACGTCGGTGCAGCCTTCCGCCAGGCCGTATTTCGCCAGTGGGGCCGCGGCGTTGGCCAGGTCGTGCGCGTCCTGCGCGGACAGCACTCGCTGCCACGCCTGCACGTCGTCCACCTGTCCCGCGAGGAAGTCGGCCCGTGCCCCGTTGTACTTGCCCGCGCCGATCACGAGGTTTCCGGAGGAAACCCAGCTCTTGATGACATTGGTGGTCTGCTTGACGCCGTCGACGTAGAGCGTCATCGTGCCGGTCGAAGCGTCGTAGGTGCCGGCGATGTGAGTCCAGACCCCAAGCACCGGCGGCTTCGTCGCCTTCGCCCGGACCGGTCCGGAATTCGCCTGGTCGGCGGACAGCATGCTGAACACCCACGCGTTGTCGTCCTTGGCGTACTGCAGGTAGAACCCGCTGCCCTGGTTCCCGTCCTGGGAGACCACGGTCTGGAAACCGTTGGTGTTGGCCAGCTTGACCCACGCTCCCACGCTGAACGACTTCGTCGTGTCCAGCACCGGACCGTTCGTGTTGACGTAACCGCTGGAACCGTCCAGGGTCAGCGCACCCTTGGCGCCTTCGCTGTAGCCGCCGGTGTCGGGATGGGTCCACGCATTGCCGTGGTCGTAACCGGCGACCCAGTCGCCGCCGCCGTTCAGGCTCGCGGTGTGCACGGCCAGGCCGCCGTTGTCCGGCGTCGTGTTCGCAGTGTCGGCCAACACCCGGCCGCCCATCTCGTCGAACGGCCACGCTCCCGCCAAGCCGACGGACGGGGTGAAGGGCAACACATGGAAGGAACACGAAGCGGCCTCGAGGTTGCCGCTGGCCAGGCAGGTGGCGTCCGGGCCCGGGGTGCCCGCTTTGTTCACCGCCTTGACCTTGATGTAGTTCTGGTTGCCGTTGATCGCCAACGCGGACAGGTCAGCCGTCGCGATCGGATTGCCGTTCGCGTCCGTGCCCCGGGTGGCGGTGACGCTGGGCGATCCTTGCGGCTGCGGCTCGGAACCGTCGGTGGTGTAGATGAAACGGCCGATGTCATAAAACCCTGGCGTGGCCATGTCCACCGAGACGCCGAAATGCACACTGTCGTTCTGGTGGTCGGGCACCGTGCCGGTCATGCGCACCGACGGCGCCCGCGGCACCGTCGAGTCGACGGTGAACTCGCAACTGCCCACCCAGGCCGACGCCAGCTCGCCGTCACTGACCTGCATCGACCAGTTGTAGATCCCGTCCCCGGCGATCCACCCGCCGGGCACCGCCGCGAACTGCGCGGTCGCCGCCTGGTTCGGCCCCGGCGTGCCGACCGTCACGAGATTGCCGCCGTTGTCATGGACGTTCGTGCTGTGGCCCGCCGTCCCGGCACCCACCGCGAACCCGGCGAACAGCGTGCCGCCGTCGGGGTCGGACACCGATCCGGCCAGCTGCGGCGTCTTCGTCGCCACCCACGGCCGGTTCTCGCCCTGGACGCATTTCGAGGTGCCGTGCTGCATCGTCAGGTTCCACGGCGCGTTCGGGCGGGAGTTGTAATCCACCTGGAAATACGGGTTCAGGTCGAACCGGCGCCATGCCGCGGTGGTGCCCTCGTCCCGCGCCGCGAGCACGAACCACGTGCTCTGCCAGTAGTTCGCTGCCGCGTCCTGCGCTGCCCGAAGCGCGTTGAACTGGCCGACGACGTTGGAGTCGTCGTGGCAGTTCGCGACGTTCATGTCCGACACCCAGTACGACCAGCCCGGCTGCAGGTTCCAGGTCGTGCCCGGGTCGGCCGGGTTCGAGACCCACAGGCCGGTCGGCTGGGGACTGCAGCTGTAGCTGTGCTGGATCGTCGTGTTCAGGGTCGCGGACTTGATCACCTTGCCGCCGAGGACCGAGGTGTTCATCTGGATGTACGACCGCGACGTCCGCGCGTTGTCGTAGTCCTCGTACCCGGCCTTCAGGTTCGACAGGTCCCCGGTCGACGCGTTCCAGTTGTGCGCGTCCGGGTACCCCGACTGCACCACGACGTGCGACTGGATGCCGCAGGACGTGCACCAGTTGTCCGGGTCGAGGGACACCGGGTACTTCGTCTTCGGGTCGGCGAGGAACGCCTCGTTGGGGCTGATCGTCACCTTGTCCGGCGTGAGCGCGAAATCCATCACCGCTTCGCGCCGTCCGCCGCCCTCACCCAGGTGCTGCTCAGCGGCCGAGCCCGCACCGGAGGAGTCCCACATCCTCGACGCGTCACCGGCGAACACGACGTCGCCGCTGGAGTTCTTGACCTCAAGCCCGTTGGTGGGCGCGGCTTGGGCCGGGGTGCCGCGGCCGTCGCCTTTCTTCACGGAAACGGTGGCGTTGTGCGTGTAAAGCCCGAACGGCACTTCCCGCAGCTGCGGATTCTTGGCCGCCTCGGGAGTCTTGATGACGAGGTTCTCGGTGTATCCCTCCGTCGCGGCCTTCACGGTCAGGTCGACACCGGGAAGGACCTCGGAGTAGGTGGCGGTGTCACCGGACAGCGAAGGGGCCGGGAGGTCAGCGGTCCACTTCAGACCGACCGCGGTGTCTTTCTCGCCGGCCTGGACAATCGGTTTCGCCGCCGAACCGCTGCCGCCCGGGTTGAGGCTGACGTCCACGGTGACGGCCTTCGGGCCGATCGAACCGTCAGTTCTCCGCACCAGAGTCGTGTCGATCGGGACCCAATTGCTCCCCTGCTTGACCCGCACGGGATGCACATACTGGGTCAACGACCACGAACCGTCCGGGTTCGCGACCGTCTTGGACGTCTCCGTGGTCTCAGAAGCGACTTCGACCTGCTTGTCGCCCGCCCGGGCATACGCCGTCGCCGCCGTTTCATCCGGGGCAGAATCCGGAACATTCGCGGCCGGAGCGGCAAGAGCCGGCTGAACCACGGCCACCGTACTCACCGAGACCGCGGCAGCGACAAGAACAGCGCGCCAGCGCACACCAAATGAACGCACGAGATCCCCCACGTCAAGAACAACCAGCCAACCTGCTGGGTCCCCGACGAACCCGAGATGACTTTGCCAAACAGCGTTAACCAAAGAAATAGGCCAAGTGGCGTATTCGACAAATCGTGACCGTGGCCGCTTTAAACAGAAGAAAGTAACCTATAGGGCAATACGAATAAAACCGACACCAGCGGGGATTCCTCGCCACACGAGCCAATTGTTGGAAAGTCTCCAGTATTCAATCTAACTAGTCTGCAAGGGGGTCGCACTGCGACCAACGGCCGCGCCAAACGACAATGCAGCCCCTCGCATCCAGTCGGAACCGATCCGCGAACCGATACGGGGCTGCCAGCGGTCTTCACAACGCCCCGCAGCGCCTTCTGCGTCGCGAGGCAACACGGCCGAAGGTCACATGCCGATTGGGCCGCCGGGAGAACCGGAGGAGGTCAAGGAGGTCTGGCTGTTCGAAAACGCTTTCGTCGCGGTTCGCCGAGCCAGAGGGTGACGCACTTTCGACGATGACCGAGCCGATCTGCTGTTCCCTCAGCGCCACACGTAGCACGTGGTTGGCTGGCGACGCTCCCCGCACGAGTTGGGGTGGTCCGATCATCGATTAGGCCGGTTGCGAAACGGCTTCGTTCTCCCCTGCGCGAGCGAGAGTGGTCCCCCGCCGACGCCAGGCCCGGATGGTGACGACGTTCTCCCCGCACGAGTGGGGGTGGTCCGACGGCCAGCGGCGGCCATTCCTGACCGCCTGCGTTCTCCCCGCGCGAGCGGGGGTGGTCCCAGTTCGGTGTCCCACCAGTCGCGACCTCACCGCGTCGAACAGCGCTTTGCCGACATCGCCGGCGACCAGCGGCTCGGCCACGGTGAGCGCCAATGTCCCCACACTCGTGCCAACCAACAGCCACCGCGCCGACCGCATGCCCGCGCACAACCCTCCGCACCCCGACAACCGTCGAATCGCGACCAGCAACGCCACCACCGTCACATCCACCGCCGGCGCGACCAACGGAGCCACCCACACCGGCGCGCCCAGCCGAAGACCAAGCACCAGCACATTCCCAAAACCGAACGTGAACGTCAGCCCGACAACGACTCCCACCATGACACTCACCGCCGCGACGACCGGATCACGCCGAGCACCCGACCCTGTCACGCCGACCACCACACGACGCCGCGCCAGACCAGGACCGAACCAGACGACACAACCCGGCATTTGCGAGCCCGAGGCGAGCCCGAGACCTTCGCCACATGACGACACCGGCCGACACACCACGACACCGCAAGCACCTTGCGACCAGACGAAAAGGTCTTGCCTGACATCACTCGACACCACCCGACAGGTCAAACCGTGGACTCTTAACCAGCGGGTTCAGCGATCGAATTCACGGCGGCGCACCCGACCGCTACCCGGAGTCGCCGACGCTGACATGCGTCATCGCCGACGGCTCACCGCAGGGATTCCGTGCAAGTACCTCCTGCCCCGGCATGTGCGCCGAACGCCCTTTCGATGAAGCCGCTCGCCCCCGCGCTGTTGTCAATTGCCGACGTTTCGGCGACCGAGTCGAGACGACCCGCAGCTTTCCACCGACGGAGCACCCGCCGCCCGTAGTTGTGTGTCCCAGCCACCCGGTCCAGCTCCGCACCCGACGGCCGACGACCCATTCCTGCCTCCTGCTCGTAGTGCAGCCACATCCGCTGCTCGGCAGTCAGCTCACCGCACGGCGGCGTTGGTCCCAGTGCCAGTTCTTCGGCCGCCTCGGTTTCGCCCAGCAGCCTGCCCGACTCGACATCCGCCGACACGACCACCGGAACCAGCCGATACCGCATCAACGCCCGGTTCAGCAACTCCACGGCAAGCAAAAGAGCAAGCGGAGGGCAAGCCGCCACCGTCACCCCGAACACGCCCAAAGACGGAGCCGCACCGATATTCGCGCACAACGACAAGGAGATACCGAACAAGAACACCGCCCACGCCAACGAACGTCCACTCCCCCGTTGACCCCGCCACAACTCCACCGTCGCCAACGTGAGCAACCCGTCCACGATCAACGGCCAAATCACCGCCGTCGCCCCATCAGCACCAAACCGCAGCGCGAACGTCCGACCGTGCTGATACGACGCATACGCAGCCCCAACCGCCACCAAACCCGTCGCACCGCACTGCACCCACAATGACCACGGCCTAACCGCTGCTCCTTCCGGACTACGACTGACACGCTCCCGCATCGCCGCCGTCATGCCGACTCACCCCTGCGCGACCGGCGGAAGCTCACAATCCCGACCACCGCAGAAACCCGCAGCTCAAAGGCCATTTTTTCCCGATGTAGATGTCGTCCGAACCGCCCCAGGGAATCGAACTCACACAGCGGATTCAGCCCAGCGCAGGTAACCCGCCGCATAAGTTCCCCGGCCAAATCGCGTGCCTTGGCACACCCCTGACTGCAGCTGCGGAGGACCTCGTGACCGGTCGAAAACTGACAGCAGAACAGGTCGTCGGCGCACTTGCCCTGCCCAGCCTCAGAGCAGTGCCCCAGCATGAACCGTTGCTCCTCACGACCATCCCGTCAGAGCCCGACAAGTCCATGGCATACGCGCTGGGCCATATCGACCGGTCCGGCCGGATCTCCGCCCGCGCGCTGCTTAGCAATCTCGGCTGGTCCGTCGGCGACCGACTGAACATCACCGCACTGTCCGACACCCTCGCCCTCAGCAGAGCACCGACCGGAACCCAGCCCGTCCGAAGCACCCAATTCGTCCTGCTACCCCACCCAGCAAGGCGAGCAATCGGAGTACAACCCGGCGACATCGTGCTCCTTGCCTCAGCACCCGCATACGACCTCCTGCTCGCGCACGCCCGAACCGCGCTCGACGCCATGGTCACCACCCACCTGCAATCACACCCGGACTTGGGCCTGCAATGACCACCGACGCCGCCCTCGCCGCCGCACACCTCGTCATCGACAAACTCGGCGTCTCAGCGGAACAACTCCTCACCAGCTCCACGACACCACCCAGCTCGGGCCCGACCTTCGCTGACTACATTCCGCGCGTCGCACACGCCGTCGCGCCAGGAGCCCGCCGCACCTACCAGCCCTACTGGAACATCCTGCTCCACCTATGGCCCGACCGGCCGATCGCCGACCCGACCCCGACCGAATTCCTGCACCTCACCGCCCACGTCAAAGCCGAGGCGCAAGTCCGCCGCAACTCCCGCAGCGGCACCAGCGCCGCCGAACACTTCATCGCCGCCACCCGCAGCCTCTACCACCACGCCGAGCTCGACCACATCCTCGACCACGCCGACAACCCCGCAGCCCCCATCCCCAAACCCCGACGGCAGCCTTCACTCCGCCGCGCCCTGACCAATACCGAACTCGACGCCATCAACACCGCGGCCGCATCCGGCGGTACCGACCCCCACCTCGACAGCCTCCTGCTCCGCCTCCACACCGAAACGGCCTGCCGTCGCGGCGGAGCACTCGCCCTCACCAAGCCTGACCTCGACCCTTTTCAGAATCTCGTGCTCCTGCACGAAAAGGGAGACACCAACCGCTGGCAACCTATCTCCCCCACTCTCATGCACGCCCTGCTCGGTCACGCCCAACACCGCCCCGCCGATACACCCGACACGTCCCTGCTCCGCTACCGCAACGGAAAACCCATCACCCGACGCCGCTACGACAGCCTCTGGAACCGCATCGGCCGCACCCACCCTTGGGTCGCCCGGCACGGCATCACCACTCACTGGCTCCGCCACACCACCCTCACCTGGGTCGAACGCACCTTCGGCTACGCCACCGCCCAGGCATACGCCGGCCACTCCGTTCAAACCAGGCCGGCTCACGCGACCAGCACCGCCACCTATGTCAAAGCCGCCATCCACGACGTCGCCACTGCCCTCGCCGCATTGACGGGCGAACCTCACCCACTCGCCCACCACAGCAGCGCATTCCCGTTCGAACCGAACGAATCTGATAGGGTCGCAGCATGACGAATTCCCTTTCGAAGGGAATTCTCGCCAGCAACAGTGATCGAGTCCCCCCTCGGACACCAAACTGGTGAGATTTCCCGAAATCTTGCAGCAGCCGGTCACCCAGTACAAGGGTGGTCGCTTCCTCGTTGAGCAGACCGTTCGTCATCCCGGTCGGGTGATCGGCATGACCGTAGTGCGCCTTCGTCTACGCTTTGTCCCGGCTCGGCGGGTCCGGACAGCTGTCCGCGACCACGGTGCTCGCTCAGGCCGGTGGTGAACCGCGATCCGGCTCGACGCCACCGTCATCGGCACCTCGATCGTGTTTCGACCCGACCGGCACGGCCCCTTCGCGCTCGACCCAGACGCAAAGTCGTTGTCCCGCACATCCTGCGCTGGCTCTGCCGACTGCGCACCGGCGACCAAGCCCTGCGCCCCGGCCGTCCATCCCACTGCCGCGCTGCCCAACTGCTTGCCCGGCATGAGAAACGGCGCTGCCCCAGCCGATGGACCGGGGCAGCGCAGTCAAGCAGCTTCTTGGTTCAGTTGAACGCGATCGTTGCAGCCGCGTGCTCGCTGAACGAATCGTTGGTGACACCGACTCCACACACCGAGACCGAACAGTCCACCGAGCCATACGGACTGCCGTCGATCTTCACTCCTTGGAAGGTCTTCGTCACGACCAGGTTGCCGGACAGACCGCCGTTCGCGTCAGTGGTCACGTGCTGAGATGTAGCTTGCGCGCACACGACGTCATTGCCGATCGGCGCGCACTCGCCGACCCGCACCTGCTCGTCGCCGGTGAACCCGGACGCCGTATAAGCAACGGTGTCGCCGCTGTTGAGACCGGTGGACGGTGTAGCCGTGACAGCCGGCGGACCAGCCAGCGGCTCGGCCGCGGCGACGGACTGCCCGAGCGCGGCCACCCCGAACGAGAAAGCAAAGACCGAAGCGCCTAGAGCGATTCGACGACCAGCTCTATTCATTTTTACCCCATTTCGAATATGACTAAAGGACACTTGTCGAGGTTTTCATATTTGCCAGACCGGCAGATTCCATGTTAACCAATAAATCACCGCACGTCCATCCAATCGATCCCACTCTCGAATTCCCGCAACAGTGACGTGAAATTAATTCGAAAGAATTGGGCACTAGCACCAGTGACGACCGCCCGCCCGCCGGCCGGGCCGGGCCGGGCCGGATAACGAAACGGGCGCGCACGCCCACGCGCGCACGCCCGCCCGACAGCGAACTCGCCAGGTCATCCGGCCGCCCCGTCCGCCCTCTCGGCAGCCAGCCGTTCCGCGAACTTCTGCCACATCTCCGCGCAGCCCTCGGCCAGCCCCAGCACCGTTTCCTTGCAGTGGTCGGGCACGTTGGCGATGATCCGCTCCCACTCCCGCTCGGTAACCGCATTGACGTCCAGCAGGCGCAGCAGCATCCGGCCCACCCCGCTCAACCGCAGGGACGGATCCCCGCGCAGACCGCGCAGGACCAGCGCCCGCTCTTCGGCGAAGATCCGGCCGACTGGTCCGCCGCCGTCAGCACACCGGCGACCGCGGCCGGACTGATCGGCGGCGCGACGCAACCGTTGCGGCACCGGATCCTCTCCGCGGCGAATCCTGGCCAGAACGTCGCGGACGGTCCCCGGGGAAAGACCTGCGTCGCGAGCAATGTCGCGCAGCGAAGCGTCCGGGTTCTCGGCGATCAGCCGAGCAGCCAGCTCCCTGCCGCCCGCACTGTTGATCGGCCGCACGCGACCGTCACGGCCAACCCTGTTGTGCGACTGCGCATCGTGCCCAGTTGCACGCTGCCGGAGCCCGCCGACAGTGTGCGGCGACAGTCCGGCAGCGGCGGCAATCACCCGATCCGACCAGTTCGGATAGAAGGCGATGATACGAGCCGCCGCCGCCGTCCGGTCCGCGAGCGAAAGGGGCAAGCCATGACTGACATTCTCGCGCACCCCGAGAACATAAGCCGCGGTGTCGTCACCGTCGAGAAAAAACCTCGATATCCCCGGCACCGCGCAATGCCTGCGCCCGCAGCCGGTGCATTCCGTCGATCACCCTCATCGTGCCCCGTTGCACGATAATCGGCGGCAATTCGGCACCCGATTCGGCGAGCGTTCGGACATGTTCGTCGTTCTCGCCTTTTATCCTCGGCGAGTCAGCCGCCAGCAGTGCTTTTATCGGAACCCGAACCGGCGCCCCGCGGCGAATTTATTCCGCCGCAGAAAGCACGGTTCTATGTTCTTCCCCAACTAGAATAGTTCCGTGAAAGACACTCGAAAACTCGACCACAATCCCCCCGTGTATCAACACTGCAATGATGCGCACGACACTCGATCCGAAATGTCAATTCATATCGGTTGCTCAATTCCTCCACATGTACACTCCTCACACGTCCGAATGGTCTAACAGGAAACTCCGATCCGGTTTTCGCGATGAAACTCCATATTCGACATGGTGATCCCCCCGAGCTGACCGGTCAAGCAGGCAGGAATCGCGCTGGCAAGACTGCCGATCCAGTACGGATTCAGCTGTTTGCCGGCGCGAAAGACCTCGGACAGCAGTGACGGACGCATGCGATCAGCGTTCCGGACCGATCGACTCTCGAAGTCGCTTGCAGCAAGCTGATCACGTCCCCCAGTTTGACAACGGTGAACGCGGTGCCGCGAGTCGCGCTCGCTGCGGAACTGGACTCGAGAGAGCGCTGTCTCCGTCTGGAGCGAGCAGCTCGGACTGCCGGTGCTCGTCCTGCCCGGCGTATCGAGCCACCGCGTGCCCGAGAGTTGCTGCCGGACCGGCAGGGCACGGTCAGTTATCCGCTCGAAGAAATGGGTCTCGACGTCCGCCAGTTCATCGACGCCGTGCGCCGGGTAACCATGGATCCCGAGGTTGTCACCGAACCGCTCGCCCACCGCGCGGGCGACGTACGATCGACATTCCCGCACGAACTGGAGGTTCGCGCTGATAGCCGAAGGCCGATCCAACAGCGCGATCACCGGCCGCCTGTTCGTCGCCGAGAAAGCGATCGCCAAGCACACCAACAGCATCACATCTTCGGAAAACTCCGCCTGCAGGTCACAAAAGACGGCAATCGCAGAGTTTCGCCGCAGCGGGCTACGTGAACAGTTGACCACACGGCTGCCGGACGTCCATTCGCGCGATCAGCCAGACCGGCTGCGGATCGGTCCAGTTGTGCTCTGCGTAATCGAGCCAAGCCTGGCGCGACGACGGCCCGTGCACGCCCTCGGGTGGGTCGACGAAACGCGGCTACAGACTGTGCTGATTCCCTTGTTTACCAGCACCAGGTACGTGCTCAAACGAACGGAACCGAAGAATGGGCCGAACGTGCGGATCCGCGCGAAGCACTGACGCAGCTCCCCCGTATCCTCGATAGCATCTCGCCAAGCGGGGCATTGACTCGCGTCAAAGGAATCAGACGCTCGCGACGTACGATAAGCGCTCGTTCTTCTGACGTACCACAACCACCATTTTGACCATCCTGAGACTTAGCGGTGCCTGCGGCAGACTGCCTACCCGTTGCCAGCAGCAATCGAACATCGGGCGACGGTGGGCTCCGTAACCGTCTGAGCCGGCAGGGCCGTGGCCGGCGAGTATGCCCCGTCTGTCACGCGCGTTGCCGCAGATCGAGCACGTGGACCGGCCTCCGGAAGCGGCTCCAAGGTGTATCAGGGTGCTTCGCGCAGGTAAGTCAGGACGGCCAGAACTCGTCGGTGGGTGTCGGGGGCGACGGGCAGCTCCAGCTTGGCGAAGATGTTGCCGATGTGTTTGGCCACCGCCGCTTCGGTGACCGACAGCTGGGCGGCTATCGCCGCGTTGCTCGCGCCTTGGGCCATGCGGTCCAGCACCTCGCGTTCGCGGGCGGTCAGGCGGGAAAGCGCGGGGCTCTCCCGGTTTCTGGCGAGCAACTGGCGAACCACCTGGGGATCTATCACCGTCCCGCCGGAGGCGACGCGCCGGATCGCGTCAGTGAGAACGTCGATGTCGCCGAGGCGGTCCTTGAGCAGATAACCGACTCCCGTGGAGTCGGAACTCAGGAGTTCGGCCGCATAGGTCTGCTCCACATACTGGCTCAGTACAAGCACGGGCAAGGCCGGGCAGGTGGTTCTCAACCGCAGCGCCGCGCGCAGTCCTTCGTCCGTGTTCCCTGGAGGCATCCGCACGTCGGTGATCACCAGGTCGCATTCCGTCCGAGCTAGTGCTGCCAGGAGTTCCTGGGCCGTACCCGCTTGGACGACCACCTGGTGGCCATGGAACTCCAGGATGCGCACCAGTCCTTCGCGCAGCAAGACCGAATCCTCGGCCACCGCGACCCGCAGCCCGGTCACGGCAGCGGCTCGGCAGGGATGCGCACGCGCACCACCGTGGGACCGCCGGGAGGACTGGCCAGCGCCACCGTTCCGCCGACTACCGCCGAGCGGTCGGCCAGCCCGGTCAAACCGCCGCCCGCGTGCTGGTCGGCACCGCCCCGGCCATTGTCCCGGATCTCCACCAGCAACACGCCTTCCTGGTATCGCGCGACGACTTCGGCCCGGTCGGCGCCGCTGTGTTTGACGACGTTGGTCAGGGCTTCGCTCACGGCGTAGTAGGCGGCGCTCTCCGCCGAATCCGGCAGTCTCTCACCGACCGCGGTGTCCAGCCGCACCGGCAGGGCGCATCGGTCCGCCAGGTCGCCCAGTGCCGCGTCCAGCCCCCGATCGGACAGGATCTTGGGATGGATGCCGCGGATCAGGTCGCCGAGCTCCGCCAACGCGAGTTTCGCCTCCGTGTGGGCGCGGTCGACCAGGGCTCCTGGACCGCTTCCGGCGTCCAACTGGGTGCGGGCCAGGCCCAGCACCATCGCCAGTGAGGTCAGCCGCTGCTGGGCGCCGTCGTGCAGGTCGCGTTCGATGCGGCGGCGCTCGGCCTCGTGCTGGTCCACCATCCGGGCACGCGAGCGTCGCACTTCCACCAGTTCGAACTCGCCGCCGCGTGCCGGCTCCAGCATCACCCGGGTCACTCTGGCCCGCGCACCGGCCGCCGCGGGCAGCACGAACACGGCGACCGCCAGTGCGACCGCTCCGAGCGGCACAATCATCCAAGCGAGACCGCTTCGCACCATCGCCGCCCCGGAGGGCACCCATTCGGACGGGGACAACGCCACCACCAACGGCGCCAGGATCATCGCGCAGGGCAGCACCACGCCCACCAGCACGACGAGCAAGTCGAACACCCACAGCAGGGTGGCGAGCAGGGCGGTGTAACCCAGTTCCTGCCAGGTGGCCCGTTCCCGCAACCGGGCTTTCGACCGTCGCCACCAGCCGCCCACGCCCGACGAGCGGAGGGCGACCGGCACTGGCACGGGGCTGACCCACCGCAACCTGCGCCGCTCCAGCCGGGCGACGGGAATTCCCAGTTGGCACAACAGGAGCAACAGTCCCACCCCGATCGCCACCGGAGCCAGCGCCACTCCCACGCCTGCCGTCGCCACGATGACCAGCAGGCAACCAACGCCCAGCGGCACCCCGCTCAGCAGGTACGCCACCGACTGCATCAGGCCGGCTCTCGATCTGTCGCGCACCACGGCCCCCTCCATCGGAAACAACCATAGGACGTTCGGTCCGGGCGGCGGGGTATATCCAGCGCTACCCCGGAACACCTGCCCGGACCCGTGCGCGGAGCCTCGAACCAGGGTTGGCTTGAGCGTATGGGATCTTCGCCGTCAGCTGAGGCCGTTCGTCTGGTGCGCCTGACAAAAGTGCACGGAACCGCGCCGCACCAGGTGGTGGCGCTGAATGCGATCGACCTGACGTTCCGCCGAGGTACGTTCTCCGCCGTCATGGGTCCGTCCGGTTCTGGCAAGACGACGCTGTTGCAGTGCGCGGCCGGCCTTGACCAGCCCACCGACGGCGCGGTCTTCCTGGGCGACACCGACATCAGCGCCTTGTCCGAAAGAAAGCTCACCGCGTTGCGCCGGGACCGGATCGGTTTCGTGTTCCAGAGTTTCAACCTGATGGCCGCCCTGACGGCCGTGCAGAACGTGGCACTGCCGCTTCGTCTGGCCCGGCGCAGGGTGGACGGCGATCGGGTGCGCCGACTGCTCGAACAGGTCGGGCTGGGCGACCGGGCCGAACACCGGCCAGCCTCGTTGTCCGGTGGCCAGCAGCAGCGGGTGGCGATCGCGCGTGCGTTGGCCGGCGACCCCGAGGTGCTGTTCGCCGACGAACCGACCGGTGCCCTGGACAGCCGCAACGGCCGCCAGGTGCTCGAACTGCTGCGGAAGCTCGTCGATGACGACGGGCAGACCGTGGTGATGGTGACGCACGACCCGGTGGCAGCCGCGTTCGCCGATCGCGTGACGTTCCTGGCGGACGGCCGGGTATCCGGTCATCTGGACGATCCAACCGCTCCGCTGGTCGCCGACTTGATGACCGCGCTGGAAGAAACCGCGCCGAAGGAAGTCGGCTGACATGCTGTGGATCGCTTTGCACACTTTGCGCAGCCGACTCGTGTCGTTCGCGGGAGCGTTCCTCACGCTGGTTTTCGGCGTGGCCATGATTTCCGCGGCTGGCGCGGTGATCGCCGTGTCGGGAGATGGGGAGGGAACGGCAGCTCCGGCCGCCCGCACAGCACTGGCCGAGGCGGGCAACCTGCTGGCGCTGTTCGCCGGCATCGGCGGATTCCTGACGATTTTCATCGTGGCAAGCACCTTCTCGTTCACGGTGTCGCAGCGTCGCCGCGAGTTGGCGTTGTTGCGGATGGCAGGGGCCGATCCCGGTCAGGTGCGTCGGATGGTGTTGACGGAGACGACGGTCCTCGGCATGGCGGCGGCAGCGGCGGGCGCGTTGCTCGGCGTTCCGCTCACCTCCGTGCTCAGCGACGTCCTGGTATGGAGGCAGGTGCTGCCCGCCGGCATCGAGTTGCCGTTGACACCGTCGCGGCTGGTCGCGCCGATGTTGGTGGCATTCGTGCTCGGGCTGGTGGTCGCGGTCCTCGGCGCGTGGCCCGCCGCGCGCAGGGCCGGAGCGATCCGCCCGGTGGAAGCCTTCCGGGAGGCGGCCGTGGACACCCGGCCGCTCCCGCGCGGCCGGTGGACACTCGGTGTGCTGGGCCTTGCCGTCGGGCTGGGTTTGGTGTTGCTGTTGCCGCGCGTGCCCCAGGACGGCCAGCTTCCACTCGCCTTGTTTACCGCCCAGCCGATCGTGGTCGGCCTGGCGTTGCTCGCGCCTGCGTTCGTCCCGCGGCTCACCGGGCTCGTGGTCGCGCCTCTGGCGGCGTTCACCGGAGCCAGCGGCCTGCTGGCGCGGGAGAACCTGCGCGCCGCGATACGCCGGACCGCGTCCTGCGCAGCTCCCGTCCTCGTCACGATCGGAATCAGCGGCTCCCTGCTCGCTGGCACGGACCTGCTCGGGGCAGCGGGGCGGGCGAGCGCGGCGAAACTGTACACGTCACAACTGCGGGCCACCGGGGACAACCTTGACCCGGCTGTGCCGGATGTCCGCGCCGCGGTGCTGCTCGAGGACGCGACAGTAAGCGCGCTGGTACAGCGCACAAGCAGGGAGGTGACTGCTGTCGGTGTCACTGGGAGAGGCGTCTCCGACGTACTCGGGCTGGGCACGACCACCGGCGATCCGACTCAGCTCACCGGCTCGACCGCGATGCTAGGGAGGCAGCAAGCAGCAGGCTTCGGCTTGACGATCGGCGACTCCGTGAGCCTTCGAATGCCTGATGGCGCAACGGTTCCGGTCAAAGTGGTGGCGCTCTATGACGGTCCGCCGTTGACCACTCCCCTGCTCCTCCCAGGACAGCTCGTGGCCGAGCACCGAACGCTCGGCGCCCGTCCGCCCGCGCTGCACGTGGCACTGAACGATCCGGCGGACGCCGCCAGGGTGGAGAACCGGTTGGCGGCGAAGGGCTACCGGGTTACGTCGACGGCAGCATGGCTGTCGACCGCGGCGGGATTCCGCGAGGACGGCATGCGAATCGGCGCGGAACTGCTGGCGTGGTTCGCCTTGCTGTACACGCTGTTCGCTGTCGCCAACACAGTCACCATGTCGTTCGGTGAGCGCGCGAGCGAGTTCAGCCAGCTGCGGTTGCTCGGTGCCCAATGCGCGCAGGTGTTGCGGATGGCCCTGTGGGAGGGCGCGGGAATCGCGCTCACTGGTCTCGTATTGGGGGCGGCGGCGGTCGCGCTCGCGGTTGGCGGACTATGGCAGACGGTGCGGTCGGCAGGGCTCGACATCCCGCTTGACCTGCCATGGGGCCCGCTGCTGTCGATCGCGGCGGCCTGTGTCGTGGTGTTGCTGACTGTGTCCACAGTGGCCACAGCGGTGGTGATGCGCCCGTCAGACGCGCGTTGACGCCCACGCGCTGGCGAGCCGTCGAACGCCTTCGACGAGCTGGTCCGGGCCGTGGAAGCTGTAGGACAACCGGACGGCGGGCGACGGGCCGCGGCCGAAGCGGGAACCGGGGATGACTGGAGCACCCGCCCCGGCCGCGGCTCTCACGGCGCTTCCTTCCGGGTACCCGTCAGGGAGCGTGAGCCAGAGGAAGAATCCGCCGGCGGGGCAAGCGAATCGGAATTCGGGCGGCAAGTGCTCGCGCAATGCGGAAACCAGGGCGTCGCGGCGAAGTCTCAGCTGTTCTCGCAGACGTTGCACATGGCCTTGGTATGCACCGCTGGCCAGCAAGCCCGCGACTGTGACAGCCGCCAGGTGATTCAGCCCTCCGCCGCTGCTGAACACCGCGCTTTCGGCCAGCCGGCTCACCGTACTGGCATCGGCGGCGAGCCAACCAAGGCGCAGACCTGGGGCAAGTGACTTGGAAAACGTCCCCAGCCGCAATACACCCTCGTATCCGGCGAGGCCCGCGACGGAAGACGGCGGGGCCGAGCCGAACGTGATGTCCGCATAGGCGTCGTCCTCGACGACCAGCGCCCCGTGGTGCTTGGCCACCTCGATCAGTGCTTCCCGGCGTCTGCCAGGCAGGACAATCCCAGTGGGGTTCTGGAACGTCGGCAGCAGATACACAAATGCCGCCGAGCGGGCTCGCAGCGCTTGATCCAGTGCCGACGGGACCATGCCCTCGGCGTCCATCCGGACTCGGGAGACGGTCATGCCGCGGCTGGCGAAGATCCGCGTCCCGTAGTCGTAGGACAGCGCGTCCGCCAGGACGGTGTCACCGGCCGGCTTGGACCAACGCGCCAACAGGTCCAGTGCGGTGGAGGTGCCCGCGGTGATCACCACTTGGTCGGCGCGGCACGGCAAGCCGTCCGCGTCGGTGATCCGGCGGGCCAGCGCTTCCCGCAGTGGCAACGGCCCCCGGTTCTCTCCGTAGGTCAGGCCCGCCGGGCCGTAGTCGTCGAACGCGGCGGCGTAGGCCGAACGCAGCAAGCCGGTCGGGAGCACATCGGGATCGAGGTGGCCGGGGCCGAGATCCACCACACCGTCCGGCTCGGCAAGCTGCACGATGCCCGGAACCCAACGCGAACCTCCCGAAGCCAAGATCATTCCTCTCGGGGAGAAGAGCCGGCGCGTCGCGCGAGGACGCGGCGGCCTCGCGCCGTGCGTCCCCAGGGTTTCACAATGGACACCACGGTGATCCCGAACAGCAGCAAAGCCATGGTGATCGCGCCGATCTTGATGGGCGCCGTCAGGCCGGAGATGTCCGCGCCGGGGTCGGCTGCTGTGAGCGCGATGACCTCCTGCACCCACTGGGACAGGAAGAACGTGGCGAAAACCATGACGACGAGCGTGCCCGCAAGTTTGACCAGGACCCAGTAGTGCCTGGCCAGGCCCCATTTGGTGCAGAGGGAGACGACCAGACCGGTCAGCAGGCTCAGCAGGGACAGCGGGATCAGCAGGAAACGGTCGCACATGTGCACGAGTTCGAAGGACGCGTGCCGGACAGCGGGTTCGGCTTGGGCCGAGGAGATGCCGAGCACGATCATGTCGCAGGCACCGCCGAACCACCCGACGGAGCTCAGCACGTGCGCGACGAGCACGGTCTTCCGGCCGCGCGGGGACAACCTCGCACCTGCCTTCGTCCGGTCCTTCCGCCGTACGACCTGCCGCGTGTCAGTCATACCGGCACCCCCCCACTGATCATCGGCCACAGGCCCCACGGTAGGGATCGTCAACGGTCTCGTCGTCCGTCTGACGTCGCTTCCGCACTACGCGGATCGTGCAGTCACCCGGATCCGACGACCCCCCACTGATAGGCGAACACCACGAGCTGCACCCGGTCGCGGGCACCGAGCTTGAGCATCGCGCGGCTCACGTGCGTGCGGACCGTCGCCGGGCTGATGGCCAGTTCCCGGCCGATGTCGTCGTTGCCGAGACCAGCCCCGACCAGGCGCATCACCTCCAGCTCCCGAGCCGTCAGCAGCGCCAGCTCGGGATGGTCAGCCGGGGCGGGAACCGGTGCCCCGCGCAGGAACTCCTTGATCAGGTGGCTGGTCGCCGCCGGAGCCAGCAGTTCCGCGCCCGCCGCGACCAGCCGGACGGCGTCGAGCAGTTTCGCCGGGTCGATGTCCTTGAGCAGGAACCCGCTGGCCCCGGCCCGCAGCGCGGCGAAGACGTAGCCGTCGAGGTCGAACGTGGTCAGCACGAGCACACGCACACCGGCCAGGCCGGGATCGGCAGTCAGCCGACGGGTGACCTCGATCCCGTCGCAACCGGGCATCCGTACGTCCATCAACACCACGTCCGGTTTGGTGACGCGCACCCGGTCGACCGCTTCCGGACCGCTGCCGGCCTCGCCGACGACCTCGATGTCGCCCGCACTGGGCAGTAACGCTGTCAGCCCCGCCCGCACGAGCGGCTGGTCGTCCACCACGACCACGCGGATCACGGTCGGTCCGCCGGAACCGGCAGCCAGGCGTGTACCCGGAATCCCGCGGGCTGGACGGGTTCAGCGGTCAGCCTGCCGCCAACGGCCAGCACCCGCTCCCGCATCCCCTCGATGCCCCGGCCAGTGCCGGTCGACGAGGGCGCGCCGGGCCCGGTGTCGGCGACCTCGACCAGCAACGAGTCGTTCTCGTAAACCAACCGCACGGACGCGGACGACGCGCCGGAGTGCTTGATCACATTGGTCAGCGACTCTTGCACGACCCGGTACGCACAGGTCTCCACCTCAGCCGATGCCAGCCGTCGGACGCCGACGACGGCCAACGACACGGCCAAGTCCTCGTGCCGGACGCGGTCGACGAGTTCGGGGAGACGGTCGAGCCGGAAGTGGTCCGCCGCGACGCCCGACGGCCGCCGCAACGTCTCCAGCACCCGGCGCAGATCCGCCAGCGCGTCGGTGCTGGCCTGGCGGATCGTGGTCAGCGCCACGCGGGTCTGTCCGGGGCTGGAGTCCAGCAGGTGCAGCGCGACCCCCGACTGCAGACTGATCAGCGACAGGCTGTGCGCCACGACGTCGTGGACCTCACGGCTGACTGCCAATCGTTCCTCGACGACCAGCCGTTCCGCCTGTGCCCGCTGTGCCCTGGCGTCCTGTCTGCGGCGCTCATCCTGGTCGGCCCGCGCGGTCCTGCGCAGCCGTACCGTGGCCGCCACCCACGCCGGGACCCCCAACCACGCCGTCCAGACGGGCAGCAGCACGACCATGTCACCCAGCCGCGACGAGCTGACCTCAAACCCGACGAGTACCGCAACGGCGGCCAGCAGTCCGAGCACCGCCGTACGCGCCTTGGTCGTCAGTGCCAGCGCGTACGCGGCGACCGCCACCCCAAGGAAAGTCGGGCCGTACGGATAACCGAGGCGGAGGTAAACGCCGCTGAGCAAAGCAGTGCCGAGCAGGATCCAGAGCGGACGTGCCCGGCGAGCGACCAGCAGGGCGACAGTGGCGGCCATCAAGACCCACGCGAGCGGATCGAGCGGCGACCGCGGCGGAACCTGGCGCACTGCGGCCGTCACCGAACCGACCACGACGACCGCACCCAGCGCCACCAGCAGCAGTGCCTCGCGCAGTGGTTTCCCAAGGCCGCGCATCCGCCCATTTTAGCCGGTTGCGGACACTCATCGGTGGAAACACAGGAGATACGCGCTTCCGGTCGGTCCCGGCGTGTACTCGGTGTCGGCGTAAGCATGGTACGGATGGGTTTCCAGCACGACCCGGTCGAAGAATCTGAGATAGCGCTCGACCATCTCGCCGGCCGACGTCGTGCAGGTGGCCAGGTCCGGCACGGTACCGGCGATGGCGAACATCGGAACGAACCGGCCACCCGGCCGCAACGCCCGGACGAGCTTCGGCATGAAGTCGTCCAGCAGCGCCCGGTTCTCGAACAGGTCCTTCGGCAGTTCGGGGTCGAAGAACACCCCGTCGAGGCTGTCCTCCGCCAGCGTGTCGACGAAGTCGAAGAAGTCGGCGTTGACGACCTCCAGCGTCTGCGGCGCATCCGGGTTCTCCGCGGTGAAGAGGTCGATGACCCTTTGGTACTTCTCGACCACGAGGTGGCTGCGCACCCCAGGGCGGCTGGCGATGTGCGTGGCCGATATGCCCAGGCCGAGGCCCACCTCGAGGAATTCGGTCCCTTGCTCGGTCAGCAGGTCCGCCGAGCGGCACATCAGGTCGTGCTCCCAGCCCTGCATGGCCTGGACGTCGTCGATGAGCAGCGTCACCTCGCCGGAGTCCCCTCGTACCAGGGAGACGACGGGGTCGGCCGCCTGAACTTCTTGCATGGCAACTCCAAACAGTTCGCGAAACGGGAAACCAGAGGGCGGCCGCTAACGCGAACGCGCCAGCAGGCACGCGCGGATCTGCTCGGCGGCGGTCGCCACCACCGCCCGGTCCCGGGCCAGGGCGACCCGCAGGTAGGGATCGCCCTGATCCGGGTCGGCCCAGTGGAATTGCCGGCACGGCAGTACGTAGACATTGCGCTCGCGCAAATCCAGCCAGAGCCGCGTGCCGTCCCCTCCGGCCACCTCGATCCGTTCAACGCTGACCCGTGCGTCAGTGTCCGGAAAGGACACCCCAGGCACATCGCGCAGCACGTCCCGCACCAGCTCGCGGTTCTCCGCGATCCGCCGCCACAGGTGTTCCATGCCGCCGGCCGCCGCGTCGTCGGCGAACCGCGCCACGAGCGCGTGGATGAACGGCGATACGCCCAGCAGGATGTCGGAGTACACCTGGACAAGCGGAAGCCCCACGTTCTCGCTCGACACCAACAGCCCGAGCTTCAGGTCGAGGGTCGGCCAGATCTTGCCGGTGTCCTCGATGACCACGTAACGGCAGCCGGACGCGGCCAGCACGGCGTAGTGGTCGTAGTGCGCGCGCGGATCGAATCCGCGGAACGAGGTGTCCAGCACGAGCACGACATCACGATCGGCGCACAGCCGCGCGAGGATCGCCAGTCGTTCGCGCGACAGGACGCGGCCGGTCGGGTTGTTCGGCGTGGTGACGAAGACGCAGCCCGCTTCAGGGGCAACACCCTCCACGAGGTCGCCGTGGTGCAGGACATCCTCCTCCAACGGCACCAGACTGAGATCGAAGCCGCGCAAGATATCGGGGATGTTGTCGAACGTCGGATGCACCAGCGCGACCGTGGCCACCTTGCCCGCGAGCGACCGGGCCAGGATCTCCATGGCGACGGAGGAGGCGTAACAGCTCAGCACCCGACCCGGCCCCACCGGGTGTGAGTGCTGGCCGAAGGTGCGCAAGAACGCTCGTACCGCGGCTTGTTCGAGGTCGGCTGCGGATTCGGCAGCTGCGCGGGCGAACAATGCGGGGAAATCGTTGACGATCACCCGCTGCGCGTTACTGAGGCTCTGCCTGGCGTGGCCGTCGGCGAGGTTGAGCGAGGCGGTGATGGCGAGGTGTTCCAGTTGGGTCAGGTTGGCGTTCATGGGCTTGGCGGTGTGCACCGTCATCGGTTTTCACTCCGTGGTCGAGGGGTGGGAAGAGGGTTCAGACGAGCTGTATCCGGTGCCGCGACAGCCAGGAGTTGGTCTGCAGCACCATTTCGGCGTCGGTTCGCGCCCGCCACCCCGACGCGAGCGAGCCTGGGTCGTCCGCCGCCGCGCGCACTGCGGCGACGTCGACGAGGGGCAGCACGGGCGCCCCCGAGTCGTCGAGCAGCGCCGCCAGTTCCGCGCGCAGGTAGTCGGCGTACTGGGGGTCGTGGGTGACGGGGAACGGGCTCGGACCACGCGCCAGAACGGACGCGGGCAGGAGATCGGCGACGGCCGAACGCAACAAACCTTTGCGCTGCCCGCCCGCGCTCTTCATCGCCCACGGAACGTTGAACAGGTACTGCATCAGCCGGTGGTCGCAGTACGGCGACCGCCACTCCATGCCTGCCGCCATGCTCACGCCGTCGTTCATCGCCGTGCCGAGCTCGTACCAAGCGGAAAGATTGACGTGGACGTACCGGCGCATCCGGCGATCCTCGGCGGACTCGCCGGGCAGCTCGGGCGCCGCGGCGACCGACTCCTGGTAGCGATCGGCGCAGTAGCCGGGCAGGTCGAGACGCTTCAGCAGATCTCCGTCGAAGAAACCGGTGCCGAGGCCAGTGGGATGTGTGACGCGCTGGGCGAACCCGACCCACGGCAACGTGGCGCCGTCGACGACGGCGGGCACATCCACGCCCAGGTACGAGCCGAACGCGTCGTCCGCCCACTCGCCTGTCAGCGCCACCGTCGCGCGGCCCCGGACAGCACGGCACGTCAGATACATCGTGGTGAGCCCTTCGGCCACCGGGTAGGGCAGGTCCTGTTGCGCGGCGACCATGCCCCGGCGCACCGCCGGGTCCGACAGATCCGAGGTGCTGAGCAGGAAGTGATGGTGATCCGTACCGAGCCGCTCGGCGACTTCCCGGGCGTAGGGCTCATCGACCGTTCCCCGCTGGGGGTCGACGGCACCGCCTGCCTCGTCGACGGTGAAACCGACGGTGAAGGTGGCCAGCCGGTCCCCCCGTGCACGCAGGTGGCGGGCCGCCATCGCGGCCACGGCGCTTGAGTCGACCCCGCCGGAGAGCAACACGCCGATCGGAACGTCGGACGCAAGCCGTCGCTCCACCGCGCCCTCCAACAGGTCACGGACTGTCCCGACGGTCGAGTCCAGGTCCTGCTCGTGCGGTTCGGCCGTCAACGTCCAGTAGCGGCGCCGATCCAGACCTCGGCGGGAAAACCGCACGATTTCGCCTGGCAGGAGCCGCCGCATGCCGCGGTAGGCGGTGATTCCCGGGGTGCCGGCGAATCCGAGTGCTTCCCTCAAGCCGTCCTCGTCCACGACCGGGTCGACGAGCGGATGGGCGAGGATCGCCTTCGGCTCGGAACCGATCAGCAACCCGGCATCCACTTCTTGGTAGTACAGGGGTTTGAGACCCATCCTGTCCCGGACCAGGACCAGCTCGTCCCTCTCGTGATCCCAGATCGCGAAGGCGAACATACCGTCCAGGCGTGCCGGGCACCTCTCCCGCCACTGCAAGTAGGCCCGCAGCACCACTTCGGTGTCGCTGCCAGTCCGGAACCGGTGGCCAAGCGCGGCGAGTTCGGCGCGTAAGCTAGCCGCGTTGTACAGCTCTCCGTTGTAAGCGAGGGCAGCCTGGACCCGGCCGCCATCGCTGGCGACCATTGGCTGGGCGCCGCCCTCGGCGTCGATCACCCGGAGCCGGCGGTGACCGAGGACCGCGCGCGGCGACGCCCAAACGCCTTCGGCATCTGGCCCGCGATGGGCGAGCGCGGCGGCCATGGCTCGCACGACTCCTCCCAACGGTGTCAGGTCCCGGTGAAAGTCGACCCACCCGGCGATTCCCGCCATAGCCCCTCCCGGTTCGTCGCTGCGTACCGCCCGGCGCGGCTCGCGATGCAATCATCGCGATCTGCCGTTGAAAACCCGTTGAGGCACAATGGAAAGACTGTCGCTCAAGCACAACGCAAAGGTCCGCCCACCTGCCGAAGCGGGATGGGCGGACCTTTGCGAAGCATCATCAGACCGCTATGCCGAACCTCGATCCGGTGCCCGTGGACGTGCCCTCGAAACTCTTGTTCCCGCCGAGGTCGTACCCGATGGCGACTCCGGTGCACCGCACGTCCTCGCCCGCGTAGACGCAGTCGAGGAGCACGTGGATCGAACCCTCCACCTTGCCCGAGAAGTCAGTCAGCCATTCACGGAAGCCGACGATGAATCCCGCGGGGGACCGGCTCCAGGTGCCCAGCCCGATCAGTCCGTTGTTGCTGACGTGCACCACGATCCCGTCGGCGGTCAGCGCGTACATCGAGTACTCGGTCGTCGGACGGTTGCTGATCTGGATCTTGAACTCCCAGGTGCCGGCGGGATTGCCCCCGCGTTCACGCGGGGAACCACCGTCGGCGCCCGCGACCCCGGGGACCAGCATCCCGCTGAGCGCCGCGAGGCCGACGGCGCCCGCCGGCGCACCGAGGAGAAGTTGTCTTCTGTGCATGGATCGCGTCAACACTGGCTCCTGATGTCCGGTCAGCCGACAGAGGCTGGCAGTTCGAAGGGGTAAAACTCCGCTCCGGTAAGGATCTGCTCGTGGATACGGCACACCTCAGGGGACGGGTCGAGCCCGAGTTCGTCGCGCAGGACAACTCGAAGGTCGTGGAACGCGCGCAGCGCATCGGCCCGCCGGCCCGCCGCGTACAGCGAGCTGATCAGCTGACCGTGCAGCCACTCGTCCAGCGGATGCTGACGAACCAGCACCTTCAGCTCTAGCAACAGTTCCCGGTGCCTGCCCAGTGCACTGTCGACCTGCAGCCGGGACTTCAAGACATCCATCCGCTGCTCGCGCAGCGTTTCCGCGTACGCATCCCGTTCCGGTCCGCCGGTGACGTTCGCGAGCGGGCTGCCCCGCCACAGTGCGAGCGCCTGCTGCAGACGCTGCGCCGCGTCCGCGGGCCGGCCGCTGCAAAACAGCGCCCGGCCCTGGTCGGCGAATCTGACGAACGCGTCCACATCGGATTGATCCCGGCGGACCCGCAGCCGGTAACCGGGCGACGCCGTGTCGATCTTCACCCCGTCCGACTCGGCCGACAGCCGCTGAAACTGCCTGCGCAGCTGGCAGATGTAAGTCTGGACGGTGTTCACCGCGCTGCGCGGCGGACGCGTACCCCACAGTTCCTCGATCATGGCGTCGATCGGCACGACCTGGTTGGCCCGGATCAGCAGCAACGCCAGTACTTGCCGGGCCTTGGCCGAGGTCGGCGTACAGGTGCGGTGGTCGTGCAGAACTTCGAAAGATCCCAGCACCTGGAAGCGAATCATCTAACCCCCCATGTGGATTTCGCGCGCGTCGACACCGTCTGCACAGGACAGTACGGACGGGACACTCCCCAGTCATCCCTCGCGGCTCGTTGCCGAACCGTATCCGGCAGGCGCTCCAGACCACAAGGAATCGCGCCGAACGACAGCCCGAACCCGCGAAAAGTAGTAGCCGGACTACAACTTTCGACGCGATCGCCGACGGAGACCTCGCCGCTTCATCGTCGCGATTCGGGGAAATCACGGCGAGCGCCGAGATCCGAACTTTCTTCGGAATATCGGGGACACTGCGGTTTCGCGCAAATTAGGCGATCCAGAGTGCGTTTTACGTGGCAATCGGTCGTTTTCAAGAAAGGATTTTGACTATGGCAGATCGGTCGCGGCGACCGGTTCCCGCCGAGCAGCGGAAATTGGCCTAGCCGCTGATCCCGGCATTCGAGTCGCCCCTCAGGACGGCGATGCTGCGCTCAGGACGACCGCAGCGTCGCTGCGACAGCGTATGTGCTCAGCAGCGGATGCGCATGGCGGGAGTTGGCACCGTCGTCCAGGTACCAGACCAGGCAACGCACCGCCGCACCGACCAGCGGACTGAAGCTGAGCCGTGGCGGCAGGTGCGCCATGCGGTTCCGGGCCGACTCGGCGGCCGGGGCCTGGAGCCGCACGATCGCGGCCCGAGCTGGCGTCCGCACGAGAAGAGCTTCTATCGCCACCCCCAGGCCAGCCAGACAAGGGCGAACCTGGCCCGAAATCCCGCCCCCGGGGCGACGTAAGTCCGCCAAGTCGCACCGCGGCAAGGCATGCGACCGACCCGCGCTCCGGAAATGGGTCCGCGATCGCGGCACCGCGGGCTGCGAGGCCATCGAATCCTCACCCAAGCCAGGAAAACACCCGATAGGCGATCGACCGGTACGTCGCCAGGCCGCCTCCGCTTAACCGCCACCACGAACGCGAGGCCATACATCTCCCCTGCTTTGCCTTCCCCGCAAGACTTCGAACACTCGCCACATGCGGCATACCCTTAACCGGCATCAAGACGGCTTGTTGTCACTCGCCGTCCACTGCGCCTACCCTTGGGGCAGAAGCGCCGGGGAGGGTGCCGAATGCAGGGGGATCAATTGACGCGCGATATCGATCGAATACCAGTCGGTCGGCCACCGCGCTCGTGACGAAAACGGAAGGCGGTTCGCCGTCCGGCCGCTCGATCGACCAGCCGGGTAAAAATATGTCCGTGGATCCGGTAAGGATTCTCGTCACCGGATATCCCACACTATTCCTCGACGGACTCCGTGAAATTCTGGCGAAGGCGAGCGGCATTCAGGTGGTGGGCGAGGCGACGACGGCGGGGGCCGTGGCGGCCATGGCGAAGGTGCTGAAACCCGAGGTGGTTCTGCTCGACATCGACATGCCGGACGCTCAGCCAGCGGACGCGGTGCACAGCCTGCGGTCGCTCGCGCCCGAATCCCGGGTGCTGGTGTTGAGCACGCATGAGGCGTTCTGGCTCGTCCACGACATGTCCAGTCTGGACGTACGCGGTTACCTGCTGAAAAGCATGAGTCGCCACGAACTCGTCGCGGCAGTACTCAACTCCCGCTCCGACGACGGATACCTCACGCTGTCCATCTCGCGCTCGCGGTTCACCCAGCTCCATCAAGGAACTCCCGAACTGCTATCCAAACGGGAGAAGGACGTGCTCTCGCTGGTCGCGGAGGCTCTCAGCAACGCTCAGATCGCCAGCAGCCTCGACATCACCGAGGGCACCGTGAAACGGCACCTGCGCAATATCTTCGTCAAGCTCGGTGCCGTGTCCCGGATCGACGCCGTGAACAAGGCGATCGCGGCTTCTCTCATCTCCGCGCCGAACGGACGCCGGACGCAGTGAGCGGGTGGATGTGCTCGCGAACGGGAAAGCTGCGAGCACACCCACCCGCCGGCCGCGACGTGATCAGCTCACTCGCACCGTCTGGTAGACCTCGAACGGCCGAGGTGCGGTGTCATCGTGGTATTCCCGCAGCGACGCGGTGGTCTCCGGGTGGACGGCGTTGGCCTCCCACTTCTCGAACAGTTCGACGCTCTCCCACTCACTGAGCACCAGCAGGCATGCCGGGTCGCTGCGGGCACGCAGCAGTTCGCTTCCGAGGAAGCCAGGAGTTCCGGAAAGCACCTCGTCGATGCGCTCGCACGCGGCCACGATGAGGTTCTCACGTCCTTCGGGAGCCCGGTACCACACCAGCACCCGCACACTGCCCCTCACGGACGTGCACCGTTGTTCATTTCGTGCACCACGCGCATCGTCCACATCTCGCCGCCTGTGCGGTACGGGTGCAGCTTCGTCCGGTGGGCGACATGGGCATCGCTGCGCTCGAACTCGCGGAACGACGCCTCGTCCGTCCAGTCGCTGACGATGAAGTAGACACAGTCCTCGCCGTCTGCGCGGAGCAGCCACTGGCCGAGGTTGGCCGGGTGACCGGTGATCGCCTGTCCGACCTCCAGCCACGTGCGCTCATAGTCCGCATCGGCCCCGGGTTTGATGTTCATCCGCAGCATGACCCGGAATGTCGCGTCTCCCACGTCAGGCGCCCCCGTCCACGTTGATGACCTCGCCGGTGAGGTAGCCAGCCGCCTGGCTCGACGCGAACAACACGGCGGCTGCCACCTCCGTCACGTCCCCGAGCCGCCCGAGGCTGCTGATCGACTGGTATCGCCGGTACACCTCGGGCGGAAGCTTCGCGGCCTCCTCGGTCTCGATGACGCCGGGTGCCACTACGTTCACCCGGATGCCGCGCGGCCCCAATTCCTTGCACAGCGACCGGGCGAGGCCGACCAGCCCGGCTTTGGCAGCGGTGTAATGCGCCCGCAGCGGCACACCGACCGCGGCGACCTTCGACCCGACGAACGCGATCGACGACCCGTCCGACAACAGCGGCAAGCTGTGCTGGGCGACGAGGAACGCCCCAGTGAGGTTGGTGTCCACCACTCGATGCCATTCCCGCGCGGTGAGCTGGTCGAACGGCACATGACTGATGGCGCCGGCGTTGTGCACCACGGCGTCCAGCCCGCCCAGCTCGTCCTGGCACATCGTCAACAGTCGCGCGACATCCTCCTCCACGCCTATATCCGCCTGCACGACGCGATGCGCGCCGCCGATCTCCTTGAATGCGATCTCCAGGGCGTCAGCGGCGTCGCGGTCCGCCCGGTAGCATGCGACGACCCTGCCGCCCTCGCGGGCGAACGCCAGCGCGATAGCCCGGCCGATCCCCCTGGTCCCCCCGGTGAGCAGGATGCGCCTGCCCTCGAACTGTCCGGTCATGTCGATGTCGTCCTCTCGTTTGGTCACCGGTTGTCTGTCACAGCAGGAGCCCGACCGCGGCGGCGTTGGCTCCCATCGCAACAACGGCCAGCACGGTCCGGAAGAGGTTCCAGGCGCGCCACAAGCGTCTGGGATCGCGTTCTGCCCAATCGGATGGCAGGTCGTCCGGTCGCAGCGACATGACCTGTCTCTTGATCGGGACCGCCCTCGTGGCCGACACGGCGATAACAGCCAGCGCGCACGCGGCGGCCACACCGCACACGACCTGTGCCGCACTCGATGCGAGCGTGAACGCCAGCACGCCGTCCGCCAGTGCGGTCACTGCGACGCAGATCGGCTGGAACGGTTCAAACCTGTTGCCCCAGAAGCGGTGCGTCCACACGTACTGTTCCGGCGACAGCTTCAGCAGCAGTGGCACGCCGCACACCGACGACCACAGCAACACCCCGGCGACGAGCCCGTTGGCCACCAATGCCAACGGCAGCAAGTACGGGTGCACAGGTTCACTCCCCCGCGGCGAAACGCGCCTGGTGCTCGGCCTCCACGACGTCCTTGATCCGCCGTTGCTGAATCACGGTGTTGCGGTTGAGCCGTTTGGTCATCGACGCGTCATCCACGGGCGAGTCCGCGCGCATCGCGAAGTCCTGAATCCAGCGCATCTCCACGCCGTTCGCGGTTGGACGGTACGACCACAGGATGTCCATGTGGTCGAACCAGCCGGGTTCCACACGGCGCGCCCGCACGGTGCGCGTCGCCGCGTTGACGGTGCGCTCCGACACCCAACTCCACGCGTTGCCGTTGGAGTCCGGGTGCATCGTCAGCCGAAAGCGCACGGTATCTCCTTTCTGCTCAAGGATTTCGGCGACGCTGTACTCACTGAACAGGGACGGCCATGAGGGGACATCGTTCGTCATGTCCCACACCAGGTCCAGCGGTGCGGCCACGACGACGGCGTTGTCTGTGTGCCCCGTCACGTCACACCTCCGCGGAAAGCCGGGAATTGATGTCGCGAACCGCTGTGCGAGGCGTGGACATGACCGTGAGGTCGTTGTCGTCGAAAGCCACGTCGTACTGGCGGCTGACCCTGCCGAGCGCGTCCAGCACTGCCAGCGAGTCGTAACCGAGGTCGCCTAACGGCACGTCTCTGTTGTCCTGCCCCAGAACGACGTCCCGGGCCTCCCCCGCGCTCTCGGTCAACACGCGATGCAGGTCGTCGTAGGTGAACTTATCCATTATCGGTTCCTAATCGGTAGTAGGGGTAGTTCTTCCAGCTCGTGGCTGAGGCCTGTTTGGCTCCAGACGTTCGACGTCTTAGGAAAGAACGGCCTGGTGCAC